>NZ_DS996806.1:121958-685692 GCF_000156235.1 Pseudovibrio sp. JE062 | reverse complement strand
AAACAGCGCCACATCTTCATCTTTAAAGCCATCCGGCGCACGCGAAGCAAACGCCAACCCACGCACTACTCCATCCAGAACGTCATGGGCACGGCCACATAGTCCGTGTACCCCCGAACCTTCAGCTCCTGAATGATCATCAGCTGATCAAATTCATCATGATGACCAAACTTATGTCGGATCGTTTGCCCGGTCTCAATGGATCGCTTCCAAAGGCTTTGATTATAAGACTCGCTTGTATCAGGCGTGCGCTCAAAGTAACGCACCCGCGGGCCAACCCCACGTTCCCAGATCAAGCCCTCACCGTGATAATTCGGATCCAGAATGGAGATACCAGTGGAGATCCGGTCCACCTCAATGCCCAGCGCCTGCAAATGCTCTCCCAACACCGCAAAGATACGGCAGGGACGACCCAGCATTTTTGCGTCCTTGGAAAGCCACGCCATTAAATCGCAGATGGAAAAAGACTCGCTATTAGACATTTACACCCCAGAGACGAGCGAAAAAGAAGACCACGTAAAATTACCCTGCCCGCAAGCAAACACGGTAAAAATTCCAATATTTCTCATCATTTACTTTTCAACTCAGACATTTACAGGAATACCCTCAAGAAACCCTCGCCTTTTTTGCTAGACTTTCTCCACAATTCAACACACGCAGGACGTGTAAATGCTTCAAATTTTAAAAATTTGTAGCCAACAACCTGCCCAACTCATATTTTCGCTCAAAAATATGAACGCAGCACGCATCTAGTGATGGCCCATCCAGTCACTGCGCACTTAATCGAGAAACTCAGCAATGTTAGATCGCTTCTATCTGATCATCGATGGCACCCAGTGGCTGCCACGTGTCCTTCCTCTTGGTGTCAAATTTTGTCAGCTCCGTATCAAAGACAAGTCCGAGGATGAAATCCGATCTCAGGTCCGCGAAGCAAAGCAACTTTGCGACAAAGCCGGCGCAGTGCTTGTCGTCAACGATCACTGGCAGGCAGCGTATGACGCAAACGTGGGCTATGTGCATTTAGGACAAGAGGATCTGAAAACCGCTGATTTCCGCGCACTCCGTTCCGCGGGGATCTACTACGGTATTTCCACCCATTATGAAGCCGAGCTGGACACAGCTCTGGCATTAGATCCTGAATATGTGGCCCTTGGACCGATTTACAATAGCACCTCAAAAGAAATGCACTGGCAGCCACAGGGATTGGAAACTCTGAAGAAATGGCGCGAGCGCACCAACAATCATCTGGTCGCTATCGGCGGCATCACTCTGGAGCGTGCCAGCGACGTCTTCTCCGCCGGCGCAGACTCTATCGCCACCATCTCCGACGTCACCACCGCCACCAACCCCGAACACCGCACCGCCCAATGGCTCGACGCCTCTAAGAGTTGGCAGCGCTAAAAAACAAAAGCCGCCTCAGCTTCTTCAGCAAGGCGGCTTTCTTTTAAGTAAGCATCAGAACCGGATCGACGCCCCTGCGCTAAAGCCATAAAACAGCAGAGTATCGTCCCCTTCCAGCACCTCGTAATCTGGCAGGCCAACGCGGTGATACTCTTCTGTACCATCAGAAACACCATTCAGAAGCATCGCATAGCCACCAACATTGAAGGCCAGCCGCTCAGAAAACTGATAGGTCAGCTTCGGCGCCACTTCAACAAATGCCGCGAAGTGGTTCAGATCTTCCTTCTTGCGAATATCAACGGAACTGTTGTTGTCACTTGTCAGGCGGCTTGAAAAATCAATCCGATTCAGACCAGCACCAACTGACGCCCGTCCACCCAGATAAACCTTCTCCGCAACCTCATAAGCCCCTTCAACACCAAACTGCGCCCCAAAAATATGGTTGTTTGTGGTGAGTTTCACGCGGTCAGTTTGATCATCGGTCCCCTGATACTCTTCAATCTCATCAAAGGTTGCCGCATTCAGCTTGTTGCGTTGCCCGATGTATCGCAGTCCACCTAGAACCGTCAGACCATAAAAATCTGTTTTGCGCTGAACATTGAATTCACCGCCCCACAGCTCACGCTGATAATTAAATGAGGAGGCATAAGCCGCATCAGAGTTGCGGAAATCAGGATTCGCAGGACCAGACACATGATCATATTCACTGTCATAGGCAGCTGAGAGGTCCTCATCTGCATTGATCACATCCCGTTCAGCCTTGATGCGCCTGGAGTACAAACCTGAGAACTGCAGGCTATAACCAGACCATGCACCCTGTCCGGGTACAACAACACTCGCCCGCCCACCTGGAGCCAATCCAAAGCGATCGAGAATATCAGCATGAAACACGTCTTCAGTGCTGTAGTTCACCACCAAAGCACCCTTGCCAGTTCCGGCGCTGGAAAGAAACAGTCCTTCCAGATCCACCTGAACACCAGCATCAGCAGCAAACGAAGCACCAGATGCAGCAACGATCAGTGACGCAGTCAGAGCAGAACCGCAGAGTTTCTTATTCATTGTTAAACCACCCCCGTTGGTTTTATCGATAAAACCGTACTACCTAAGGGAATGGTCCAAAACAAAAGGAAACCCGTGCGTCACCCCATATGTATTTACCCTGTATTATTTGAGCCACAGTGACGTAAACGGCACCTGACCAACAAAAAAAAGGCGCCCTAAAAGAGCGCCTTCTTCAAACATATTATGAGCCAGCTGTTAGCTAAGCTCGGAGACGTTGTTGATCACTTTGCCAACAAGACCGTACTCGATGCCCTCATCCGGGCTCATCCAGTAATCGCGGTCGGTGTCTTTCTCGATGCGCTCCAGCGGCTGGCCGGTTGCGTCTGCGAAGATCTGGTTCAGACGATCACGCATCTTGAGGATTTCTTTGGCCTGAATTTCGATATCAGTTGCCATACCGCCAGCACCACCGGATGGTTGGTGAAGCAGGAAGCGGGTGTTCTGGGTGCAGAAACGACGCTCTTTCGGCACAGACACGTAAATCAGAGCGCCAGCGCTCGCCACCCAGCCCATGCCGAGGATACGAACTTCCGGCTGGATGAACTTGATCATGTCGTGGATCATGTCACCGGATTCTACGTGGCCACCCGGAGAGAACAATAACGGTAATCGGGTCATTGCTGACCTGGGAAAGTGCAAGCAGACGGGAACAGACATCCTGAGCCATCTCTTGTGTCACAGGTCCTGTAATCAGCACTGTCCGCGCATCAAAAAGATGCTTGTCCACCGGGATGGACTTTTCAGGATTCTTTGGCGCGTCCTCATCACCTTCAAGGCGAATTGACGTCGAAGCACAATAGTCCGTCATGCGAATGACATGCTCCCTTTTATTCGCTACCGCCCCACGCGGCAGACTCTGATCAAACATAACTAAAAGATACTGCGGCAGACCGCAAACACGCAAAGTCATAGCCTAACAGAAATTCCCTAGGAAAAAGAGGGTGTTCTCCCCTCACTTTTGGTAGGTCCTTCGCTAGACCGCCGTTTCTCCACCTCTAAATCAATGCATTTTGCACATTTTCAGTTCGTTTGTTCCAACTTAAAGGCAAAGGAATAACGTTTTAATAACCTTGCAACTCACATAATCGGTAAAAATAACGATCTACCTATAGCTGATATAGACATGCAGGGGATGGTGTCTAGTCCTAGGACACAGCACAAAGGGATTTTCAGGTTTGACTGGTTTTATTGAAACGCTGGATGCCAACGTCCTATATCACTCGCCTGTCCCAACAGAAGACCAACGCGCCTTCGCCCGTGTCGACGTCCCTATGTATATTGTCGACGTCTCCCAGACCAAACTCGTCTGGGCCAACGACGCAGGTCTAACATTCCTCGGTCTGTCCCTCAAGAACTGTATCGACCAGACCGGTGCCTTCAGAATTGAACTGCCTGCCCCCTTTGATGATCCCTCTTATGAGCGGCAGCTGCAGTCCTACCTGACCCGTGTACGGGAAGAAGGCCGCATCACCGAATGCATCACCGTCATCCCTAATGCTCAGCCGGTCTCCGTCTACTGCTCCATATCTCCTCAGCCACTCGTCTCAGGCAATCCGGGTCTGCTGGTTCAGGTTATCTCTGAGGTCGGCAACGAGCCGGAACAGGTGCGCAGCGCACAGGTGCTGCTCTACACCACCTCCATGATCAGCATGTTCGATGAGAACGGCAAACTGATCTTTGAAAACCCGGCAAGCCGCCTCAACCGGCCTGACGGCTGCGAAGACCTGATCAACCGCATGTGCAACCGCCGCGATTTTGACGCGCTGCTGGATGAACTGCGCAAAACAGGCAAGGCAAACCTCGTCGCTCTCATGCACTCCTCTCAAGGAGAACGCTGGTTCGACCTAAACGCTCGCAGCGGATACGATCCGTTTTCTGGCTCCAGAGCAATCCTGCTCAGCGCCTCAGATGTCACCAAACGCCTGAAAGCAGAACACGAAGTCCGCTATCTGGCCCACCACGACACGCTGACCGGCCTTGCCAACAGAACATTTCTTGAGATTGAAGCCGAGCGTTATCTGGATGAAACCCGCATCACCGGCAACCCCGGCGCGCTCATCTTCATTGATCTCGACCGCTTTAAAACAATCAACGACACCCTCGGCCATCTGGTGGGCGACGACCTGCTCGTCGTCATTGCCAAACGCCTGAAGGAAGTCGTCGAAGGCATCGGCTTTGTCGCCCGCCTCGGCGGCGATGAGTTCGTTGTGCTCATCGCCAACTTTGCAGATTACGACCTGCTGGACGATATCAGCCGCGAAATCAGAACAGCCCTGTCCAAGCCTTGTAAAGTGCGCGGACACATGCTGCAGGTCACCCCATCCATTGGCGTGTGTACCTACCCGGAACACGGCGTTGATCTGGACACCCTCATGCGCAAGGCCGACTTGGCCATGTATAAAGCCAAGGATTTGGGCCGCGACCGCATCTGCTTCTTCGACATCTCCATGTCCCGGGAAGCGGAAGAACGCGTCAGTCTGGAAACCGCCCTGCGTCAGGCTCTGCGCAACAAAGAGCTCGCTGTTCACTACCAGCCACGCGTCTGCGTCGCCACCAACCGCATTGTAGGTGCAGAAGGCCTGCTGCGCTGGCACCACCCAACCCGCGGCCTTGTCTCGGCAGCAAGCTTCATCGAGATTGCAGAGGAAGCTGGCATGATCGATGAGATCGGCGATTGGGTTGCCCGCGAAGCCATGCTGCAACAAAAGCAATGGGCACAGGCAGGCCATGACATCGCGATCTCCATCAACCTGTCTCCGGCCCAGTTCCGTCGCGGTCGCATATCCCAGCGCCTGCACCGCATCCTCATTGAGACCGGCGCCTCGGCCAGATCAATCCGGCTGGAAATCACTGAAAGCGCTCTGCTCAGCGACGCCAATGAAACGCTGAAAGAACTCAACGCCCTGCGCGATCTGGGCTTTACTCTGGAAATCGATGACTTCGGCACAGGCTATTCAAACCTGGGCTACCTCCAACGCTATCCGGTGACCGCTTTGAAGATCGATCGATCCTTCATCGCCGACACCAAACGCTGGCCAATTGTTCAGATGATCGTCCAGATGGGCCGCCTGTTGAACCTCACTCTGGTGGCAGAAGGCATCGAGACCAAAGAACAGCTCCGCCAGATCCAGAAACTGCAGTGCCACGAATTTCAGGGCTACCTGTACTCCCCAGCCGTCGCACCCGAAACCTTCGAGTGCCTCCTGAACGGCCAACAAACCATAGCCCCACCCCCAAGAGCCCCAGCCTCCCAACTCGGCATCCTGGCCTAAGCCATCTTCGCAGAGCGGCTTAGCTGCATTGTGAGAAATACCCTGACTTGTGAAAGATAGACACCAAGTCGCAGAGGCTTAGAATTCCAGCTCAGAAGGTCGTGGCTTACTAGTCTCCTCTGCCTTCATCGCTCTGATAAAACACTCAATGCGAGCTTGGAAACATGTGCGGGATATCTGGAACTCTCGGCTTGGGTGGCTTGCAAAGTGAAGCCATTCAACTCACCGACAAATCATTAGGCAAAATTCTCCATAGAGGACCAGACACGCAAAAGGTTTGGAGCGACCTAGAAGCCGGAACTGTTCTTGGCCACTGCCGCCTAAGCATTTTCGACCGCACAGATGCAGGCACGCAACCTATGCACTCACCCAGTGGTCGCTTTGTGCTCGTCTATAATGGTGAGATCTACAACTTCCCAGATATCAAGGCGAAACTTGAAGAAGCAGGCCTCGTAAGCAACTGGACTGGTCACTCCGACACCGAGGTCTTTTTGTGCGCGTTAGATCACTACGGGATCAAAAATACACTCCAAATGTGTCATGGCATGTTCTCATTCGCCCTCTGGGATCGAAAGGAGAAGGTCCTGAGCCTTGCCCGAGATCGCATGGGCGAGAAACCACTTTATTATGCATTGCAAAACAACAGGTTTTACTTCTCCTCCGAGCTGAATGCATTGAAGGTGTGGCCAACCCTGTCACTATCGGTCGACAAAGATGCAATCGCCGAATGTGTTCGTGGTGGTTATATTCCAGCCCCCTTGTCCCTTTACAAGGAAGTCCAAAAGCTGGAGGCAGGCCAAATTCTTCATGTTGAACCTGCTGGCGATCACTTTGCGCTACGCAAAGAAGCCTATTGGGACAGCATCGACGAAGCCATTGTGGCACGCAACAACCGCTTTCAGGGCGATTTAATCGAAGCACGGGATGAACTGGAAAGACTTTTGTCACGTGCAGTCAATCGACAAATGGCATCCGATGTGCCTCTTGGAGCCTTTTTATCAGGAGGTATCGACTCCTCACTGGTCGTCGCCCTCATGCAGGCACAAAGTACGCAGCCCATTGAGACATTCACTCTGGGGTTTGAAACCTCAGAGGAGAATGAAGCTCCATTTGCAAAACAGGTAGCAGAGTACTTAGGCACCTCCCACAATGAGCAATATATTGATGGTAAGCAGGCTTTGGACTTGGTTGCGAACATGCCCGATGTATACAGCGAGCCTTTTGCAGACCCCTCACAAATACCAACCTATCTGATTTCAAACATATCCAAACAGAAAGTAACGGTGTCACTTTCAGGAGATGGAGGCGACGAGCTTTTTGCGGGCTATGGACGATATGAGAACTTTTTGCAAACAAGACCAGCAACTTTGCAGCAGGCTTTCAGCAGGTATCAAAAACGTTTGATCGTCAGCACCATAAAGAAGCCCTCACTGCTTGCTCAAAAAGCACTGGGCAGCAGGCAGCACAAAGGAATGCCAATCGAGCTTAAAGAGATGGCCCTGAATAGCAAGTGCTCGCGCTTAAGTGAGAATGAAGTTGCCGCCCTTTATTACAAGAGCTTCAATACAGCCTGGGATTTGTCAGCTCTCATTCCTGGCGCTCAGTTGCCTCCAACACAAATCATCAAGCGCATCGGTTCCCGCCACGACTGGAGTGACCTGGACAAGATAACCATGGTGGACACCTTGTATTATCTGGGCGAAAACATTCTGACAAAGGTAGACCGCGCAAGCATGGCCCATAGCTTAGAAAGCAGAGTGCCAATGCTGGACCATAGCATTGTCAGGTTTGCATTCTCGCTGAACGACGAGCACAAAGTCGCAAATGGTCAATCAAAAGCGATCCTGAAAGAGGTGCTGGGAAAGTACATCCCGCGCAAACTTTGGGAACGCCCGAAAAAAGGGTTTGGTATCCCTCTGCACAAATGGCTGACAACAACTTTGCGACCACTCGTCGATGACCTGCTGTCCCCAGAGGCCTTGAAAACCTCTGACGTGTTTGACCCAGTAACCACTTCTGCTCTATGGCAAGACGTCCTGTCCGGCAATAAAAAACACTGCGATATGGTCTGGCGGATTTTCCAAGTCCAGCTTGTTTTAAAGCAAACGTAGCCGCTCTAACCTAACGCAGTTTTCGCAGAAAGACTCAGCTCTTCCAGCGCAGCCATCGCATCTTCCGCCTTTTCTTCCGGCACAAAGATGTGGTCGTGGTAAAAGGCGGCGACGACGTTGGCGGAGATGTCGGCTTCGGCGAGGGCTTTGGAGAGGGCGGCGGTGAGGCCGACGGCTTCTAGGGAACTGTGAACAGCTAAGGAGATACGGCGGAAGCAAGGTTCGGTTTCAACGCCAGCTTTACCTGCATTCTCAATGGAAAGGATCGCTGTCAGACCTTCTTGCTCCCAGAACAGCCCAAGCGGGGAATGTTCTGCCAAAGCCTCAATGCTGCCATTGGGAAAGGTGCAAAACACAAAGCTTTCTTCGGAAAGAGAAGCCTCCATGGACGCCAGCAGTTCCTGCAAATCCGTTCCGCCACGCTGTGTCATCTGTAAAAGCTCCCTTCCTCAAATCAGCTCTCAACCTCAAACTCCGGCTCATCCTATTGAAACAACGGGGCAAAGTTAATCCCCCGGAGAGAATGTCCCGTCCTCATTGTAGTCTGCGATCACCACCTGAGGCCCATCAAAGGCAAACTCGATAAGAACGGGGGCCGGACCAGACCCGGAGCGATCATAGGGCACTACCTCCCCCACCTGATAGGGGCCCGTATCAAGCCAGAAGGCAAACAGCGGCGCACAGTCCACCTGACTGCCGGAGGGAGGCCTGACGAAACTGGAAAGCACCACCTGCCCATCCTGATGCTGAATGGCATTGCCGCAGTAAACATCGGCGAGCTCCTCATCTGGAACCGCAGGCGTATGCATCCTGAAACTGCGCAGGGTCACACCGGTTTCATTGGTTGAGGGAGATAGGCCCAGCGGCGCCACGCTCAAACGCGTGCTATTGATGGAAACAGCATCTTCAGAACTTTGCGTTCCCACCACCCGCTGCATGGCAAACGCCAGTGCATCACTCTCATCATTCCCGGTAGGCGAAGCGAAACGGCGAGTACCACCAGAAGCGCTCTTCTCATGAACAGCGCCAGCCAACACCACTTCATTGAATGCAAACACCAGCTCAGCACCGGACATACTGAAAGGCTCAACCTCACCAGCACAGACACAGCAGGAGTGAACCTCAGGCGCTTCCCCACCCACTACTACGTAGGCCGGCTGCAGTTGGAACAGATAGAAACGACGGGCTGTTTCGCTTCGGTTTCTAATGATGACCTTGCAGTGCTGAACCATGACATCCTCCTCCCGGCCAGCCGCACAGCTGCCGCCTGAAGAGTGTACAGGCAAAAAGGAAAGATCCTCCTCACAAGGCTACTCTAAGGATCAGCAAATCATGGCAATTCAGGCCAACAGGAGAAGCTAGCTCTAATCCTGATAGTTCGGCCAAAGACCCGGCGTGGCCAGCTCCACCACATTGCCAAAGGGGTCATGGAAGAACAGGCTCACCCCGCCTTGCGGCCAACGAACCTCACTGCTGATCGGGATCTTTTTGTCTTCCAAATATTCCCGCCACTCAATCAAAGAACTGCGGGAAATGGCGAAGGCGAAATGCGAAGGCCCACTCGTGCTGTGTCCGGGAACCATACCGAAAGGGCTGTCTACATCATCACCACACACATCGCGCCGGAAAACCAGAAGCATCTGGTTGGGGCCCGCGTCATAGCCATGCATACGCTCCCCCTCAACGACACGGTTCAGCCCTAAAAGGTCGCCGTAGAACTGATGCGACTCGGCAAAATTATCAACATAAACAGCAGTTTCGACAATTCCATTGATACCCGGTGCATCCATTCTAACCTCCTGATTGGCTAAAACGGCAGACCGAACCACCATGCAGCCAGGAACAAAAATGTAAAGAAGCCAACAACGTCCGTTATGGTGGTCACAAAAACTGAAGAAGCAATGGCAGGATCCACTCCAATTTTCTCTAAGCCCATTGGAACCAGCAATCCAAACAAACCAGCGCAGATAGAGTTAATCAGAACTGCACTGCCAATAACCACCCCAAGTTCTGGGTTGAGGAACCAGCCCCCCGCAATAGCACCAATCAGTACTCCAAGGCCCACACCGTTGATGATGCCCACCAACAGCTCACGCCGTAAAACCCTGAGGATGTTACGCCTGTTCAGCTCCTGAGTGGCAATCGCGCGCACGGTAACGGCCATGGTCTGCGTTCCAGAGTTCCCTCCCATGGACGCCACAATCGGCATCAACACAGCCAGCGCCACCATCTGCTCAATGGTGGCCGAGAAAATAGAGATAACAAACGCAGCAAAAATGGCGGTGAACACATTCACCGAGAGCCAGGAAATGCGAGATCTGGCAATCTCCAGAACGCTGTCAGAGATCTCCTCATCACCCACACCAGCCATCGCCAGCATGTCTTCCTCAGCCTCTTCTTGAATGACGTCAACGATGTCATCAACCGTCACAATACCAACCAATCGCTCGGAGGTGTCGGTCACAGCAACAGAAACGAGGTTATAGCGCTCAAACAAGCGCGCCACATCTTCCTGATCATCAGTCACCAGAACAGAATGGCGGGTCTCCTCCATGATCTTGGAGATCTTCTTGGAGCGTTTGGTGCGCAGCAACCGGTCCAGCGCCACAGCACCCAACAGGCGGAACCCCGGATCAACCACATAAAGCTCATAGAAGCTGTCAGGCAGATCTTTGGAGCTGCGCAGATGGTCAATCACCTGCCCCACTGTCCAGAAGGGTGGCACCGCAATAAAGTCAGTCTGGACAATACGACCAGCAGAATCTTCAGGAAATTCAAGCGCACGCTTAATCTGAACCTGATCCACATTGGGCAGCTGAGCAAGGATCTTCTCCTGCTCTTCCTGCTCCATGTCCTCAAGCAGATAAACCGCATCATCGGACTCAAGCTCGCCAATCCCCTCAACAACATCCCCATCCGGCAATGCATCCAGAACCTGCGCACGCACAGGCTCTTCGGTCTCGGTCAAAGCGGCAAAGTCAAACTCTTCACCCAGCAGCTGAATAAGAAGAACGCGATCATCCTCGCGCAGCATCTCCAGCAGGTCACCCATATCTGCTTCGTGCAGATTACCTGCCAGCTCGCGCACAACAGCAGCATCACGCGTATCAAGAGCTTCTTCAACGCGCGTTACAAAGTCCGTATCAAGGTGTCCGCTGGCATCTCGAACATGTGGTGGAGGGGGCGTAGCATGAAGCGCACCGGGATTTTCCGATTGGGTCACGAGACCTCCACTGGTTGTTCAGTCAAATGCTTAACGTGAGCATCGTCCTTCAGTATTGCTGAAAATTGAAATGCCTCTGGTACCAAGGTCCCTGTGCACAGGTTTGTGTTTATAGCGACCTTCTCTGACCGTGCAATCCTTTTGCGAAGAATTCACGATTTACATCAAACTGCGTTCTTTTTGGGGTAGGCCCATGCGCCCTTCAGGAAATCCAGAGGAAACATAAGAACGCACCCAAACCATAAAAAACGCAAATAGACGCACAAAAACGCAAACCAACGCAAAACACGTAGCCCCTCGCCTGATAAAGCGATCCTGCATTTTTATATACTGAGAAAAAACAGAGATTTAGATAGCAAAAAACCCCGGCTCTTAAAAGAGCTCGGGGCTTTTGGTGCGGCCGAGAAGACTCGAACTTCCACGGGAGTTACCCCACAGCGACCTCAACGCTGCGCGTCTACCAATTCCGCCACGGCCGCAAAACCTTGGCTTGCCGTTGGAGTGTCTGGCTTGTTTGCCTCGCCCCGTCGGCCGGTGAGCGGTGATATAGCCAACCCCTCGAACCTGCGCAAGTACCCTTTTTCAAAAATTCACAGTGCAGAGGAAAAAAATCGAAAAAACCTCTTTTGGACGGGGACTTATCCACTGCACGCGATATTTCAGATGCGATCTTCCATGTTTACGGGCCGCATTTCCACAGCACGCTGCAGAACCTTTGTAATAACAATGCCAACTTTATCGCCAACTACAGTCACCTGCCCTTCGGCCACTGGTGTATTGTTTGCCAAAATCGTCACATCGTCCGCTTCATGGGTGTCCAGCTCAATCACCGCTCCACGTCCCATGCGCAACAATTGGTGCACTGGCATTTCAGATTTACCCAGTACCACCGAAATATCGACGGAGATATCATCGAACCTGTTCATCTCTGTCCTGCTCCATCAGAGGGAATAAAATGCACCAGTCCCTACTCTGTGAGTTGGTGCCCTGTTATTTTTAGTGTAGACGCTTACATCTCATTAGGGCAAACCAACTAACCGAAATCCGCAGATCATTTTGGGATAACAACATGGCTGATCGTCAAACCCTTAAAACAGACTTCTTCCCCTTAGAAGGTTCTCCACCTGTTGAATGGGTGATCGATGACGAGCTAATCCCCTATGAAGTTGCACAAAAGGAAATGGAAGAGCGCGTTGCAGCCATCGCAGCTGGCGAAGCCAACGAACGCGTCTGGCTTCTGGAGCATCCGCCTCTTTACACTGCGGGCACCAGCGCCGATCCGGCTGACCTGATCGCCAAAGATCGCTTCCCGGTTTATGAAACAGGCCGCGGAGGGCAGTATACATATCACGGTCCGGGACAACGTGTTGCTTATGTTATGCTCGATTTGAAGCGCCGCCAGCAAGACGTGCGTGCGTTCGTAGCAGCCCTTGAACAGTGGCTCATCGACACCCTGTGGCAACACCACGTACGCGGGGAAAGACGGGAAGATCGTGTAGGCGTCTGGGTTCAGCGTCCGGAAAAGGGCAAGGATGTTGAAGACAAAATCGCAGCCATCGGCATCCGCTTGCGCAAGTGGGTAACATTCCACGGCATCTCGCTGAACGTCGACCCTGATCTGGAACACTTCACCGGCATTGTCCCCTGCGGCGTGCAAAAGCATGGCGTCACCAGCTTCGTTGATCTGGGCCTGCCGCTCACGATGCCTGAGGTGGATATCATTCTGCGCGAGCAGTTCGAAGAGATCTTCGGCCCTACGCATTCCATCGGTCCATCCGGTCTGGCACAAAAGCCAGAGAGTGAATAACTAGTACTCGATGCGGAACGAGCCCTTCTCTTCAGGGGCTTCTCCCAAAAGCGTGACCGCTTCAACTTCTGCACCAACAGGGCCTTGCTGAACAGCCATCAGCAAGGCATCTACCTTTTCCGGATCACCGGTAACAACTGCCTCCACTGATCCGTCTTCATTGTTCTTGCACCAGCCCGAAACACCCAGCATCCCGGCCTTTTTATAAAGCCAGGCCCGATAGCCAACACCCTGCACCAATCCCGTGATGGAAAAGTGTGTGGTCTTCATTGCTATCTCCCGGTGCGCTTAAAGTCTTCATAAACAAAGCCTTTTCGTTTCAGACGACGAAACCGGCAACACTGCCCGGCCTCGCCACAGCCTTAGATTGCAAGCCATAAAAAAAACATCAATTCCCATATCTAATAGGTAGACCTTTAGGAGAGACTTTATGAATTTTCTCAAATCCCGCCTGACTGCACTTTCTTTATCCGCAGCTACAGCACTTCTACCGACGCAAGCCCTCTCACAGACTGATTATACCAGCGATTTCAATGCGATCATCGAGACAGCGGACTACCAGACCGGCATTGTTACATTCAGCAAAAACACAGCACAAAACCCCGAGAACAATCAGGCCAAACTCGCTTTAGGCGCCCTACAGTTCCTGAACGCCCTCCAAGGTCTGCAGCAGGAATTTTTCAAATACGGCGCAGGAAACATCTCACCCAACAGAAGCCTGCGCGCATTCCTCCCGATTTTCCGCATTCCAGTCGCTCCCAATCCAACCCCGGAGCCGGTTACCTATCAAAAAACGCGGGAGATGCTGGAACGGTTCGTCGCTCAGCTGAAAGAAGCCAACGACACTCTGGCAGGCATCTCTGATCAACCAGTCAAACTGCAAGTTGACCTTCTGAAGATCAATCTGGATGCTGACAACAGCGGCACCATTGAACCCTACGAAAACCTCGCAGAAATCCTCTCAAGCCTTTCCAGAGGCAGCCCATTCACACTTGAGGATGATACAACAACGTTTCCTATCACCTTTGATCTGGCAGACGCAAAGTGGCTACAAGGCTACTCTAACCTCCTCATGTCAGTAGGCAATTTCCTGCTCGCATTCGATTATGAGAGCACCTACGACATGACGTTCCATAGCGTCTTTGGCCCGGATGCCACCATCTATGGCAAACAGCTGCAGGAAAAAGGAAAAGCAGGTGGTCCACGTGATCTAGGCGCACTCGCAACCCCAATCACTTTCCTGCATTCCATCAACTGGACAATAGAGAACCCCGCTCGCCTCAAAGCGACCCGTCAGAACCTTCTGCAGGTTATGCAGCTGAACTATGAAACCTGGGAGCTCATTCAGAAGGAAACCGACGACGACCACGAATGGCTCCCCAACCCTAACCAGACCAGCCCGTTTCAGGCTCTCCCTGTCACACAGCAAACCATCGACAGTTGGCTGAAAGCAGTGAAAGCCTCAGAAAAAGTGCTGAATGGGGAAGTGTTGATCCCTCACATGGTGTTTGACGGCGGGATCAATATGAAGTCGTTCTTTGACACAGCAGAGAGCTTCGATCTAGTTCTCTTTATCACCGGACCAAACGCCGTGAACTACATCGAGCAAGGCGAAGTCTGGGATGGAGACTTTATGCGCACCTTAAGCCGACCTTTAAGCAGAAACTTCGGCGCCTTCGCTGTCTGGTTCAACTAGTTCATAAACAAAAGAAAAGCCCGGCAACTTGGCCGGGCTTTCTTATTAGTTTCGCTCGCGCTCCACATGCACAATGTAAAGCGATGCGCCAATGATCAGCGCAGCGCCCAGCCACAAGTTGCCCGGAGGCACCCAGCTGAAGACAATGAAACCACAAAGAACATTGAGCGGCAGCTTCAAGTGATCAAACGGCTGCAAGTAAGCCGCATCCACCTTCTCATAGGCCATTGCCAGCGAGCCCTGTGCAATCGCACCCAGCAGCCCTGCCAGAATGATCAGCCACCACATATTCATGCCGTCAGGTATCGAAAGACCACCTGGAGCCAGCAGCGCCAGAACCAGATTGACCGGCGTCAGCAATAGAAGCAGATAAAGCGTAACCGACTGAGGGCTCTCGCTTTCCTCTAGCTTTTTCATGCAGAGGATGGAAGAACCCCAGAGCAGCGCAGCGATAATCGGCAGGAACGCAACCAGCTGGAATGCTTCATCCCACGGGCTGAGAATAATCATACCGCCCACAAAGCCAACCGCTGTCGCAACCCACCGCTGCCCACTTGCTTTTTCACGCAAGAAAACAGCGGCACCAATCGTCACAAAGAACGGGGATGTCATCAAAAGCGCGATGCCCTGCCAGATCGGCACACCATTTGCCAACCCAGCAACCCAGAACTGCACGCCCAGCGCTGCCAGAAAAACACGGAAGATATGCAGAGCCAGCTGCTCGGTATGCAAACCATCAACACCAATGCGCCAGATCACCGGCACCATCGCAACAAGCGAAATCAGGTATTGCCAGAAGGTTGCACTGGTGGAGCTCAGCCCCTGCACCATGGTCAGATACTGCATGGCAGAGTTGGTCACAGCAAACGCTGCACCAGCAAACACCATCCAGCTTGCGCCCACAACAGCAGCAGACGCACGTGTTGAACTGCGTGATGAACTCATACACGCACCTCGTAATCACTATTCAAAAACAGATTAAACATAAGAAATCTTTCTGATCCAAAGGACGGCAAACCGCCAAGTTTCATTGAATCAGGACGCGCAAGCAAACAGCGTTCATCAGAACACCCCTCACCTACATTCTCTTTCATCCGGACTATAACCGTCGGTCCCGGAATCTCACCGGATCTGCTGACCCTTCTCTAAATAAAGAAGGCGCTCGCGGACTTATGCCCCTAAAGACAATCACCACCGGTAGGGAATTTCACCCCGCCCTGAGAATTATCTCCCAACTTTGGGAGACTTGTTTTCTAACAGATTCTCAGGAAATTGCGAGTTGTCTTTCAGTCTAACTGAAAACACATTTGTGAACGGTCTGTCAGCCCACAAATGCACTTCTACAGTTTGCAAAACTCTAGCGCAGATCCCACTGACGCAGCTCTTCTCTATACGTTTCTGGAAATTCCCAGTGCTCAGCGGCTTCCATCACACCTTCCCACGCTTTGGCATGCGGCTTCCCAGTGCTGGCAGTCCGGCTCAGGTAGATGATCGCTGACTTGTTCTGCCTACCACTGCGCACGGGAAGAAAGACCTTGTCGAGCCCCTTGCGGAAAAGCGCCTCAGCTCCATCAACAACGGTCACATCACCGATACGGCAATCCCAAAGGACACCATGCACGCGCTTGCCCGGAGCTTTCACCATGGAAGGAACACCCTCAGTGGTGATGATAAAGCGATAACCATCCATGGAAGCTGGCCCCAGCGGCTTGGCCTGCGGGCAGCGACTGGCCATAATCTTCGGATTCATCAGACGGCCATAAGCAAAATAAATCGGCATCAGTTCAACTCATTACAAAAGAGATCAGGCAACAAGGGTGTCGGCAAGGTGAGCGGCCAACTCTTTACGAGAGCGGACAACGGTATCAGCACCGCAATCGGCCATCTCTTCTTCAGAACCATAGCCCCAGAGCACACCGATAGACTGCACACCATTTTCCTTCGCAGCAATAACATCATGCTTGCGATCACCAATCATAATGCAATGAGATGCATCCAGACTTTCCTGCTCCAGCAAGTAAGCAAGCAAATCCACTTTGTTGCCGCGCGTCATATCCAGCTCGCAGCCATAGGTCTTCTCAAACAGGCCATCCATCTCAAAATGAGCAATGATCTTTTCAGCGTAAACCCAAGGCTTGGAAGTGCAAACGAACAGGCGATCTCCACGGTCTTTGGCAGTCTGAAGGAGTTCAATAATCCCCTCATAGCGCTCGTTTTCGTAAAGACCGACAGTCGTAAAACGCTCCCGATACAAGCGAATGCACTCAAGGATCAGCTCTTCATCTTCTGTATTCAGAAGCTGGCGGAACGTTTCTGTAAGAGGAGGACCGATAATAAAGGCGAGGTCTTCAGCTGGAGGAACATCGCGGCCAAGCTTTTCAAGCGCATACTGAACGCTCGTTACAATGCCGACAAAAGGGTCTGTCAGCGTTCCATCCAAATCAAAAAGCAGAGTGCGCAAAGCCAAATCCTCAGTACAGGAATTGGCTTTGCGCCAACTCCTTATTCAAATTCCATGATAACGGCATCAACCGCCAGACTGTCGCCCGGAGCAGCCTTGATAGCGCTTACCACACAATCACGTTCTGCCCGAAGCACATTTTCCATTTTCATGGCTTCAACAATCGCCAGCTGCTCGCCAGCTTTCACTTCCTGCCCCTCTTCCACATGAAGCGAAACAACAAGACCCGGCATTGGACAAAGCAACAGGTTGGATGTGTCCGGAGCAACCTTCTCAGGCATCAGGGAAGCTAGTTCAGCATTGCGAGGTGTCATCACCTTGGCGACAACAGAATAGCCCTGCCAGTCCAACTGGTAGCCGTTTTCAACCGGGCGAACCTGAACACTCACATTGCGCTCACCAACCTGCCCTTTCCAGAGCATGTCACCAGGAACCCAAGAGGAGGCAACACGGGCACGTGGACTACCTTCGACACAAACATCGATATCAAGCGGCGTAACAGCCATGCCTTCAATCAGCTCAGCATCCAGTTTCTCACCATTGATCAGCACACCCCACTCACGGCGCACACCGCCATGATGCGGACGTAGACGGCCCGGCAGATGGTCCAGACGCTCACGCTCAATCAGATGCATGGAAAGCGCTACAGACGCCAACACACTGCGGGCCTCCGCATCCGGTGTCGCTGGCTCAAAGCCATCCGGATATTCATCAGCAATAAAGCTCGTAGCCAGTTGACCAGAACGCCAGCGTGGGTGCTTCATCAAGGATGCAAGGAACGGCACGTTGTGCTGAATGCCGTCCACCTGGAACTCATCAAGCGCAGTGCTCATACTCTCAATGGCTTCTGCGCGGGTCGCCGCATAAGTCACCAGTTTCGCGATCATAGGATCGTAGAACATGGAGATCTCGGAGCCTTCAACAACACCAGTGTCATTGCGAACCACATAACCGTCATGCTCACCTTCAACAGGTGGGCGATAACGTGTCAGACGACCAATAGACGGCAGAAAGTTGCGGTAAGGATCTTCCGCATAGATGCGGCTTTCAACTGACCAACCGTTCAGCTTCACCTCATCCTGTTTGATGGAGAGCTCTTCTCCAGCAGCAACGCGGATCATCTGCTCAACAAGATCTACGCCGGTGATCAGTTCTGTCACCGGATGCTCCACCTGCAGACGAGTGTTCATTTCAAGGAAGTAGAAGCTCTTGTCCTGCCCTGCCACAAACTCAACAGTACCGGCACTGTCGTAGTCAACAGCCTTGGCCAGAGCAACGGCCTGTTCACCCATCTTGCGGCGAGTTTCCTCATCCAGCAATGGAGATGGCGCTTCTTCGATGACCTTCTGGTTACGGCGCTGAATAGAACATTCACGCTCGCCCAGATAGATCGCATTGCCGTGCTTGTCGCCCATCACCTGAATTTCAATGTGGCGCGGGTTCTCGATAAACTTTTCAATGAAGATACGATCATCACCAAAGGAGCTGACAGCTTCTGATTTGGCGCGATCAAAGCCATCCATGGCTTCTTCATCGTTCCAGGCAATACGCATACCTTTACCACCACCACCGGCGGAGGCCTTGATCATCACCGGATATCCGATTTCAGAAGCAATGCGCTTGGCATCTTCCGGGGTTTCAATCAGGCCCATGTAGCCTGGCACGGTAGAAACATTGGCATCAGCAGCAAAGCGCTTGGAGGTGATCTTGTCTCCCATCACCTCAATTGCTTTTGGGTTCGGCCCGATAAAGACAATACCTTCCTGCTTCAAGCGCTCGCAAAACTCTGCGCGCTCGGAAAGGAAGCCATAGCCCGGATGAACAGCTTCAGCACCGGTCTGTTTGCATGCATCAATAATTTTGTCGATTACGAGGTATGATTTGGCTGCAGCCGGCTCACCAATGTGAACAGCCTCATCAGCCATCTCCACATGAAGCGCATCCCGGTCCGCATCAGAGTAAACAGCAACCGTTTTGATCCCCATCGAT
This sequence comes from Pseudovibrio sp. JE062, assembly GCF_000156235.1. NCBI lineage: Bacteria > Pseudomonadati > Pseudomonadota > Alphaproteobacteria > Hyphomicrobiales > Stappiaceae > Pseudovibrio > Pseudovibrio sp. JE062. Next base: position 666,670 of record NZ_DS996806.1, on the reverse strand, counting down.
CTCGCCGTTTTGATAACACGGCAAGCGATTTCCCCACGGTTTGCGATCAGAATCTTTGAAAACATGCCCATCCCACATACACACCTTCTTTATTTACAGTGCAGGGTTGTAGGCATCTCTACGCACTTCCGCAACCTCACAATAGGGCGAAGAACCATCGCACTTTCGTAGGGGCAATAGATGCTATCAAATCGCAAATTGAACTGCTCTTTCATCTATATGCAGCGCATTTCCCAAGGAAAGACGTTGTGTTTCCGAGCCAGCTCTGGCAACACAGGTCTCCAACAGTAAAGATCCCCTCAGGAGCCAAACAATGAATGAAAACAAGATATTTCTGGAAGGCCTGTCATTCTTTGCATTCCACGGCCTGCATGATGAAGAAGCCAAGTTGGGCCAACGCTTTATCATCGACCTCACCTGTTGGGCTGACTTTGAGAAGGCAACTGTTTCAGACGATTATGAAGACACCATCTGCTACGGTACACTGGCCAAAACAGTAGAGGATGTTGTGACCAACTCCCGCTTTAACCTGCTGGAACGCCTTGCAGGTGCCATTTGCGATGCAGTGTTTGCCATGGATGCGCGAATCTCCAAAATCACCGTCAAAGTGAACAAACCATCTGCTCCGGTGCCAGTGCATACAGGTGGCTTTGGTGTGGAAGTTACCCGCCCGCGCCCTGCCGCAAACGGTTAAATCAATCATTTCTTCTTTAGAGCCGGCTAACCACGGCTCACCTTGATACTCGCAGTTTTAGGCTTTTGCCTGCAAAACGGATGGAACACGGCTTGATTATAAGCCTCTCTTTATCTGCTTTGTAAGGCAAAAGACCCCATGCGAAATGCCTCCGCCACTATTATTGCCGGTAGCCTCATAACCCTGATGTGGGTAGGCTCAGCCAACGCACAGGCCAGACCGGATGCACGCAACCTGACATGTGAACAAGCCAAACAGCTGGTCAACAGCCGCGGTGGCGTCGTCCTGACCACAGGGCCACGCACCTACGAGCGTTTTGTCAGTGACATCAGATACTGCCTTCATAATGAAGTCCTGCGCCGGGAGTGGGCTCCGACCAAAGACAGCAACGCCTGCCAGATTGGTTATCGCTGCTCACCACGCACACGGCAGAACCAGTAAAGAAGGAGGAAGCTATGAGAACATCGACCCTACTCGTATTAACGAGCACTCTGGCCCTCATAGTTTCCACCTCTGCATTTGCCCGCCCTGACACTCGCCAAATGTCATGCCTGGAAGCACGCTCAGTTGTTCAGCGTGCTGGCGGCATCGTACTGAGCACTGGTGCCCGAACTTACGACCGGTTTGTTGCAGGCTTACAGTTCTGCCAACCCTATGAGCGTTTAATGAGCCGATGGGTTCCCACTAAGGATCAGAAACGCTGCTTCATCGGCTATTCATGTGAGCCGGGCTACAACAGCGGTGAAGGCCCCTTCGGCTCCGACATCTTCGATTAAGAACGGCACAACATCCACACATGGAAAAAGAGGCGGCTTTCCTACCCCTCTTCTAATGCTGTCGAATCCATAATCCACATTCCCAAACTTGCCAGACACACCCCGCACGCCACCAACATGTGGTTGCGGCAACTTTTTTGCACCACCTACAAGCAAAAGTGTGAGCTTGATCACAGACACGCAAGTAATCCCCAAGAACACGAAGACACGAATTCGTTACCGACCAAAATTCAAAGTTGCGAAAAGATAATTTTGTGCTTCAGAACACATCTTACTCAAAAAATTCCAGTAAACATACAATCATCAACGAACAACAACACACACCAAGCAAATGATTTAGAGTAACAACTCAAAAATTAGCTTGATAAAGAGAACAACAACTAAAGACAGAAAGATGTAAGAGGGCAAGAAACTGCCTTCCATCAGTCTAAATTCAAAAGACGCGCCGAAATAATAATGAAGATCGGCAAAATCCCATCGGAAAGACTGCTCCTCCCAGTCTCTCCCTCTGAACAATGACCAAAACTGTATAAATTCGAAAGTAAAACAAATGAAAAAGATCGCTCTGACCCTTTCCGTACTCGGCCTCGTTTCTGCTGCTTCCATCGCACAGGCAGCTCTGGTCAACACTGGTGACCTGACCGCATCTGAAGCAAAGGCACTCGTTCAGGACAAAGGCGCAATCGTGCTCGCAACTGGTCCAGGCCTCTATGACCGCTACGTCGCAAACGCTTCTTATTGTGCCTCCCACGAAGAAACACAGCGCGCTTACGTCGTAACCAAAGACTCCAATAGCTCCCTCATCGGCTACACCTGCGTAGTTGAAAACAGAGACAACTAAGCCTCTAACCCGCCTCAAGTTAGAGAGCTCCCCCATCCCCCTTGGGAAAGACTGTTCCTCCCCAGTCTTTCCCTCTCAAAAAACAACTCATATTGTAAAAATAGAAAGTAATCCCAATGAAAAAGATCGCTCTGACCCTTTCCGTACTCGGCCTCGTTTCCGCTGCTTCCATCGCTCAGGCAGCTCTGGTCAACACTGGTGATTTGACCGCTTCTGAAGCAAAAGCACTCGTTCAGGACAAAGGCGCAATCGTGCTGTCAACTGGCCCAGGTCTCTATGATCGTTACGTTGCAAACGCCTCCTATTGCGCAACTCACGAAGAAACAGAGCGCGCTTACGTCGTGACCAAAGACTCCAACCATTCCCTCATTGGTTACACCTGCGTGGTCGATAACAAGAACAGCTGATTTTCTAACTCGCCCCAAAGTTAGAAGCACGCCCATCACAAAGCCCCAAGGAAAGGCTGTGCCTCCGGCCTTTCCCTCCCCAAGTTCCCATAAGAATTAAAACCGAAAGCTAATACAATGAAAAAGATCGCACTAACCCTTTCCGTACTCGGCCTCGTTTCTGCTGCTTCCGTTGCTCAGGCAATGAATGTTCCTCTCACAAGCACAACTGACCTCACAGGCTCCCAGGTGAAAGCTCTGGTTCAGGATAAAGGCGCAGTCGTTCTGGCAACCGGTCCAGGTCTTTACGATCGCTTCGTTGCAAATGGCTCCTTCTGTGGCCCACACGAAGAAACACAGCGCGCCTACGTTGTGACCAAAGATTCCAACCATTCCCTCATCGGTTACACCTGTGTGGTTGAGAACGACGAAAACTAAGACCTAACTCGCCTCAAGTTAGTCCCCCTCTCCCCTATCAACAAAACCCCGACCTTTTCACGAAGGCCGGGGTTTTCATTTTTCAGAAATCACAAGCTCTGTCTTAGAGCGGAATATTGTCGTGCTTACGCCATGGCATCTGCTGGTTCTTGGTCCGCAGCATTGCCAGCGCACGAGAGATCCGCATCCGGGTAGACTGAGGCATGATCACCTCATCAATGTAACCACGCTCTGCAGCCACAAACGGGTTCGCAAACCGGTCTTCATAATCCTTTGTCCGCTCGGCAATCTTCTCAGGATCATCCAGTTCATTGCGATACAGGATCTCAACCGCACCTTTCGCGCCCATCACAGCGATCTCAGCAGATGGCCAAGCGTAGTTCACATCGCCACGGATGTGCTTGGAGCTCATCACGTCATAAGCGCCACCGTAAGCCTTACGCGTGATCACAGTGATCTTCGGAACAGTCGCCTCACCATAAGCAAACAGCAGTTTTGCGCCATGCTTGATCAACCCGCCATATTCCTGCGCTGTACCCGGCAGGAAGCCCGGAACATCAACAAAAGTAACCAGCGGAATGTTGAAGCAATCACAGAAGCGCACAAAACGTGCAGCTTTACGGCTCGCATCACTGTCCAGAACGCCAGCAAGCACCATTGGCTGGTTGGCGACGATACCAACGGTACGCCCTTCAACACGGCCAAAGCCCGTGATGATGTTTCCGGCAAAGCTCTCCTGAATCTCGAAGAAATCCTGCTCATCCACGGTCTTCAGGATAAGCTCACGCATATCGTAAGGCTTGTTCGGATTATCCGGCACCAGCGTATTGAGGCTCTCATCCAGACGAGATGGATCATCATAAACGGAAAGCTCAGGCAGCGGCGCCTGATTGTTCATCGGCAGATAATCCACCAGACGGCGGATCTGCAGCAGCGCTTCCACATCGTTATCAAACGCACCATCTGCAATAGAAGACTTGGTGGTGTGAATGCTCGCACCGCCCAGCTCTTCAGCCGTCACAGTCTCATTGGTCACGGTCTTCACAACATCCGGACCAGTCACGAACATGTAGGATGTATCGCGCACCATGAAGATGAAATCGGTCATGGCTGGGGAATACACATCACCACCAGCACATGGACCCATGATCACGGAGATCTGCGGAATAACACCGGACGCCTGAATATTGCGCCAGAACACCTCACCGTATCCACCAAGTGCCGCAACACCTTCCTGAATACGAGCACCACCTGCATCGAAAATACCAATGATCGGCGCGCGGTTCTGCAGCGCCATATCCTGGATCTTCATGATTTTCTCTGCGTGGGTCTCAGAAAGCGATCCACCGAATACGGTGAAGTCTTTTGAGAAGAGGTAAACCGTACGGCCATTGACCGTACCCCAACCAGCAACAACGCCATCACCCGGGAAGTGCGTCTCCTCCATACCAAACTCGGTACAGCGGTGCTGCTTGAACATATCGAATTCTTCGAAGGAACCTTCATCTAGCAGAATTTCAATGCGCTCTCGTGCGGTGAGTTTTCCGCGTTTATGCTGCGCATCAATTCGGCGCTGTCCCCCACCAAGCCGCGCTTCATCACGTCTTTTTTCTAATTCAGCTAGAACTTCCTTCATAAGATATCTCAGCTCCCAATCTAACTGAGTTATCTCCTAACACGCCCCTAAGCAAAAAAACTAGTAAGCCGTTGGATTGAGAAGCTTCTTACGATGCAACCGCAAACCACCTCAACCCAACACGCCATAACCCTTGGGAAACCAAGCTTTCTTTGCTGATAAATCAGCAAATCTCACTCGGCCTCATCCGCACTGCCCGCATTGAGCAATCCATATTTTTCTTCGCCTATTTGCTCAAGAAGCTCCAACTGAGTCTCAAGAAAATCGCAGTGTCCTTCTTCATCAGCCAGCAAACTGTCAAAAAGTGCCATGGTCACGAAGTCCCCCTGCTGCTCACAGAAGACACGGGATTCGCTGTAATACTCAATCGCCTCACGCTCTCCGGCCAGATCAGCCTCCAGCACTTCTTTCACAGATGTGCCGATACGCAGCGGAGCGATGGTTTGCAAGTTCGGATGGCCTTCCAGAAACACAATGCGCTCAACCAAACGGTCAGCATGCTGCATTTCTTCAATCGACTCGGCCCGCTCTTTCTTGCCAAGCTTTGTATAGCCCCAATCTTCAAGAAGCCGGAAATGCACCCAGTATTGATTGACAGCCCCGAGCTCCATGGAAAGGGCTTTGTTCAAACGTTCAATGACACCGTCTTTTGCTTTCATGAGATCTCAGTGCGAACACTGCTCCTTTGGGAATGCAGGTGAAAATGCAACTCGTTCAGAACCGTCCCCCAAACGAGTATTGACCCCATAAACATAGTTCAGCCCGGCACACCGCCAACCCAAATCCCCGATCGTTCCTAATGAAGCCTAAAGCATGCCGCATTCATTTAAATTCACGCGCCAAGCTTTAAACTTTTGCTTTACGCGTAATCCTATTGGAAACCGGAGGCACTGTTCGGCAATACACTCTAAAGCACCTATAGCACCGCGCTGGTAACAGGCGGTGTTGGAGAATTGGAGTTCCCGTTTCAACGGGTGGAGCAAGGCGAACAGGCTCTGCCTGCGCTACTTGTTAGAAATGTTTCTTCGGCATTGGCTGTTCGCCTCGCCCGGGCCTTTTATCATGAACACGCGGGCTCCCTCTCGAACAGACGCGACAGGTACATCTGCGCATCATTGATACGCTTTTGTACCATCGGCAGTTTCCTGCCACCACCGGACGCCCTCCGGAACGACCCCAAGCTCCCTACTACCACTGTGGTCTCAATAGGGTATGGCGCTTCACCGGACCTCCCGACACGATACGTTACCTCATGCCGGTAGCCCAACCCCGCCCACGCCACGGAGCGGACGGTCCACTCCTGCCCGAATGCGTGGGCACGAGAACAAGCTTAAGAGCGTTATTGATGAGGGGGATAAGTTTTTTTTGCGAATTCTTGCCACTTGATTGAATCCAATCGAATGGCGCGCACTCTAGCTGGAAGCAAACAACTTTAACCCAACAAAAAAGAGCCACCCAATGGGCAGCTCTTTCAAATCAAAGCAATCAGTTAGCGTGATTATTCGCTCGCATCAGCCGAGTTGGCATTCAGCGCACCGTAGTGCTGCTCACCAATCTTCTCAAGAAGCTCAAGCTGTGTTTCAAGGAAGTCGATATGCCCTTCCTCATCTGCCAGAAGATCGTCAAAAAGCTTCATGGAAACATAGTCGCCTTCGGCATCACAGATCTCGCGGCTCTTCTTGTAAGATTCGCGCGCTTCATGCTCACCAGCCAGATCAGCTTCCAGAACCTCTTTCAGGTTTGTACCGATCTTCAGAGCGCCAACAGTCTGCATATTTGGGTGACCACCAAGGAAGAGGATGCGTTCAATCAGCTTGTCCGCATGTTCCATCTCTTCAACGGATTCCTCGCGCTCCTTTTGCGCCAGTTTGCCAAAGCCCCAGTCATCCAGCAGGCGATAATGCAGCCAGTACTGATTGACGGCACCAAGCTCCAGCTTCAGAGCCTCATTAAGCCGCTCAATAACTTTCTCATTATGTTTCATCGGCGGAATTCCTCAATTTTTGTGATTATGACCGTGTTTGGCGATGTGTCGTTTTAAACATTATTCTTATGCCGGATGGCTGCAGCACACAGTTGAACAGATTCGACAGTATCACGGCAAATAAAATTCCATTGCCCACATACTACAAACTATTGATTTCTTTCTACGATATGCAGAAGCCAGCCAACAAAAAAGCGCAGCTATCGACTGCGCTTTTAAACTTCAGATCTCAGTCAGAAACTGCTTAGCTTTCTTCTGGCGCTCCCACCAGAATAAGAGCAGCAGCATTGAACTCATCGTTCTTGAACCGGCGAATACGAGCAGCTTCTTCGTCCTGTCCCCATTGCTCAATGTTCCAATCTTCATCAACGTGAGCAGCGGACCAGACAGCGTCCGCATCAAACGCTTTTTCAGCCAGTGCCAATGCCAAAAGGGCAGAGCCACAAATGGATGTCACTGTGTGGATCGCAGCCAACTGCAACGCATCATACTTGTCCAGCTCAGCACGATAAGCTGCAGTCACAGCCTCATCCTGTGCAACATGCATGATCCCTTCAACCAGCTTAAAGCGACCATCAAGCAGCTTCTCCGCCCAGCCCAGAACAGGATCCCACTGGGCAGTCTGACGACCAACGAGTTCAGCAGGAGAGTCAGCGCGGTAGCAGAGATGGTCGTTCCCAGCATAACGGGTGATCTCATCTGCAACGTCGGCGAATTTCTCTTCAACGGCATCAATCGCGGAATGAGCAATGCGTGTGAGTGGCATTGTGCCCGGATCAATCTCTTCTTCCTGCAGCTCCCATTCGGCAGCCACACCTTCCGCAATCACTTCATCCTTGAACACCAGAGCATTACGTCCCGGCGTTTTGATGGAGCGCCCATCCAGCAGAACAGCATAGACGTCGTCTTTCTGTTCAACGCTGACACGCTCATAAAACCGCTTTGGCAGGTTTCGTTTCGTGTGCTCACGTGCAGCCTGAACAGCATCAACAGGCCCTTTTGCAATGTCATCTGCAATCTGCTCAAAAATGTCACGCATTATGCGACTTCCTTATTCCACTTGAAGTGCTCGCTCAGCACTGGAATGAGTTCCTTAAAGTGATCGATGACATAGGTGGCACCAGCGCTCTTCACATCGTCGGCACTGTGATAACCCCATGTAACCCCAACAGATTTAACGCCTGCATTGCGGGCCATCTGCATATCGAAGGTCGTATCACCGATCATAATCGTGTTTTCAAGATCGACGCCAGTTTCGCTCATCGCCTGAAAAATCATGCCCGGGTTTGGCTTGGACGGCGCAACATCCGCGGTCTGCATTGTGGTGAAGACACCTTCCAGTTCATGCAGACTGATAAGATGCTTCATTCCGCGGGAGTGCTTGCCAGTTGCGATACCAAGAAGCACATCTTCCCGGCCATCCAACTCTTTCAAAGCCTCAATTGCCCCCTCATAGAGCGGATCATAGTCTCGTCCCTTAGAGCGCATTTCCCAAACAACCTGCTGGTATCCTTTGACCATTCTCTCGATCAGCTCAGGATCTTTCCGGCCCAACAGTTTTTCAAAGGCTATGTTCAGCGTCAGGCCAACCGTTTCAAGGATCTCATCACGTGATGGCAGCGGCAGATCGACAGAGCGATATGCTGCGGTGAAACCAATCATGATATTGTCTTGGCTATCCGCGAGCGTGCCGTCGCAGTCAAACACGATGAGATACATGAAGATCAGCCCGTTATTTTGCTATTACTTATTCTGGTTCATTCACTTCAGGATCATAGTCCTTCACATCCATACCAAGCAAGTTCCAGGTCTGCTGCATATGCGGAGGCAAAGGCGCAGAAACATCAATCACACCATTGCCTGACGGATGCGGAATAACAATCCGGCGTGCCAGCAAGTGCAGCTTGTTCTGAATGCCGCCCGGCAGCTCCCAGTTCTGGATGTTGAAGTATTTTGGATCACCAATGATCGGATGACCAATATGAGCCGAATGCGCGCGCAGCTGGTGCGTACGACCAGTGACTGGCTTCAGGGTCACCCATGCAAGCTTCTGGCCAGACTGCTCAACCACGTTGTAAAGGCTGACTGCGTGCTGTGCCTCATCATCACCATGACGAGCAACACGCATGCGCTCTTCACCCTCATCACGGGCCAGATAAGTCGAGATACGGCCCTGACGCGGCTTCGGCACACCAGCAACCATCGCCCAATAGATCTTGCGCGTGTTGCGGTGACGGAATGCTTTCGTCAGCTCCTGCGCTGCACGGCGTGTCTTCGCGACAAGCAAAATACCAGAGGTCTCACGGTCCAGACGGTGAACCAGACGCGGCTTGTCACCCTTCTGGTTGGTGAACGCGTCCAGCATACCATCCACGTGACGCTTCAGGCCAGAACCACCCTGCACGGCAAGACCAGCAGGCTTGTTCAGCACCATGACATGAGAGTCTTCAAAGAGCATCATCTGCTCAATGGCTTCACGATCACTGTCAACCAGCTTACGGGCGCGTGGCTTTGCGTTTTTGCGGTCATCCGCAGCAAGCTCAACACCAAGCGGTGGAATGCGGATTTCCTGTCCAGCTTCCAAACGAGTGGAAGCTTCAGCACGCTTGCCATCAACACGAACCTGTTTTGTCCGCAGCAGTTTCTGCAAACGACCAAAGCCAAGTTCAGGGAAATTTTCTTTAAACCAGCGGTCCAGACGGATGCCTGCGTCGTCTTCATCAACGCGGCGCATCTCAATCTTGACGGGGCTGCCACCCTTGTTCTGAGGCGCTGCTTTTTTCTGGGAGCCACTCATGAGTGAAGGTCCTGACCTTTATCGCGGCGGCAGCACGAAGGGTGCGCCAGCCGTTCCTATTAAATCTGTTGGCGCTCATTTGGCAGGTGCCGCCCAAACATGCAAGCCTTTCACGCTGATTCAGCCCGTCAAAAACGAAAAACCATCAAGTTTCTATGAGTTTTTGCCGCCAACTTGCAAAATCAGGCGAGAACCTGCCGCGTGATGTAAAGACCAGCAAACAAGGCTGAGACAGACAGGATCACCGAAACCAGCACATACGCAACAGTCGCAATCGGCTCTCCCCGCTCCCACAACACCGCCACATCCAGCGAGAACGTTGAGAAAGTGGTGAAGCCACCAAGGAAACCCGTAGCAATCAGATAACGCAGCTCAGAAGAAGCATTCAGACGCTGAGCAAGAACCTCAACAAAGATCCCCATCAGCAAAGAACCAAGAATATTTACGGTGACAGTGCCCCAAGGAAAAGAAGGCCCCAGAAGACGTAGGCCGGCCATTGAAACCAGATGCCGACAAACCGCTCCTGCCCCGCCGCCAAGTGCAATCAGGATGAGATTTTTCATGCCTCTTCCCTATCGGATTTTGGTGAGTGTGTCTTGTACAAAGTGCTGTGTAGCTAACATCCCTTAGAGAAGACCTCGTCAACCTTATCACGGCACGCCTGCACCAGTTCTGCATGATCCTCCAGATGTCCCTCTTCTTCTTCGAGTATATCAAGGAAGATCGCCCGCAGGTTCATATCATCCCCCGGTGCAATGGGACGGGCTGAACCGTGACACTGCTGATAAACATCTCGCAGCAACCGCACCAGACGCTCAGCTGCGTTCAGTCGGCCCCACAGATAATCATGCTCGCGCCATCCACGATTGAAGAATGCGCCAAACATCTGCAGTTGCGCCCCTTTCAGGTCAACACCGCCCGGGCTCAACAGCTGCGCATCCTTAGGGCTGATCCGCCCCACTTCAATCTTCCGCAGCTCAAACGCATCAAGCGCTTGCTGAACCGGGAACATGCTGGTGTCGAAGAATGGGAAACCGATGTACCCTTCCAAGATTCCTTGTGCAGCTTTCAGATCGCCCAGCTTGCCAACGCCTTCAAACACAATGGAATCTGTCAGCTTATCAAGATCAGAGAGCCCCATACGCAGACTGAGCACACCAAGCACCTTGCGCACAGTCTCCAATTGCGGAGACGGCTCTTTGAGCAGTGTCGCTAGATGAATGGTCTCGGTGCCGTAGAACTCCTCTGACCACCGGTTCCGCAAGTTGGCAATCTGCCCATACAGCTCGCGTTTGAACACATCCAGATGACGGGCAAACTCAACAGAACCAGCAATCTCTTCGTGATGGTAGAACTTGTTGATCTGCTCGATCAGGAAGCGAAGCTGACGAATGCGATAGTCAACATCAAGGCTCTTCAGCTCATTGAGGATCTTGGCCTGATCCCGTTGCGCCTCCCCTTCTTCTTCCTTGGAGAAAGTCAGCGCATTGACCACAACCTCTTCAACGCTCTCCCAGGACCACTGAACGACCTCCGCCCCTTTCTCAATACAGCCTTCCTGCTGCACTCCAGAAAGGTTGGAGATCAAAGAAACAACCCGGTGTGCAAGATGCCCCAGTCGCAGCTGCAAATATCCGGCATTGGCAAAGCCAGACTGCTCCATCGCACTCAGCTCAGCCCCTTGCCGCACAACAGAAAAGTCACCCTCTGTCTCAGGCAAGCTGCCATGCTTCTCCAGCAACCTCTGCACTTCCCGGCGCACCATAGGCAGAGCTGCATCAGCCACTTCCTGAATGCGCCGCACCTTCATGTTGATCTGCTCAATCTCCTGCAGTTCATCACCAATCGGTTCATTGCGCGGAATGTGAGCAAGAGATGCAAAGATGCTTTTGAAGAACCCCGGAGGTTCAGGATCAGTCGGCACATCGCGATGAGAGAACGGCAACGGATCCAGATAAAGCAATCGCCGCACCACCTCGCGGGCAGCCGGTCGCTGCGCAATGGATTCAATAAGCGGCTCAAAAGGCTTGTTCATCACCAGAGAGCCATCGATAAAGATCCGCTCCCCTTCCGCATCACAGTTGGCATGAAGCACATTCGTCATGAACGCCTCACGCCCACTCCATTCCAAACCTTGGCGCTCCAGCACTCCATCCATCTCCGCCGCACTCATGGGCGGGAAAGCACCGGGAAAGCTGGAGGTCGCCCGAGCAGCAAACACCAGATCGGGAATGCACTCCGCGCTCATCTGGCTGTGCAACCCACTGGAAACACGATGGATGGCATTGAAGTTCACGATCCGTCGGTGATCCAGCTCCTCAATGAACTCAGGATCATGCAGCGCAATCCGGCGCAACACACCGTGAAAATCCGTCAGCGTAACGAATAACTCCAACCGCTGCCCAAAAGGGATCAGGGTCTCACCGCGATCATACTCATCCATGGCACGGCAGGCATCTACCAGCCAACCGGAGTACCGTTCCCCTGAAAACGGAGGCGTAAACCAGCGGGAGCTGATGAAATCCCGCAGCTTGGTACGCGTCTCTTTGTTGTGCGGAACATCGGTGCCGAGAAACACCAGCAGCTTATCCAGAATAGGCGCCAGCACACGTTTGGCATGCTTGCTTACCCCGGAGGTTTCATTGGCCAGCTTGTCCACATCAGCAAGCGACAGCCACAAATCACTGTGGTGCTTGAGTGGAAGATCATGCGCCAGCGCCCGTGCCAGCATGATGGCATTGACACCACCAGCGGAAGCGCCCGAGATGGCGTCAATCACAACCCGCAGATCCAGCTGCGGACCAAAGCTCTCCAGAAGATCAAAGTAGGATTTCGCGGAGCCTTCCAGCTCAACGTCGCTCTCCACACCGCGCTCACGGTCGCGGCGGAACTGGTGCAAAGCATGGGAGGCACGTTGCAGGTTGAGCAGCTCACGAGTAACGCCGTGCATATAAATGGCAAGCGAAACCCCGCCATACAGCACCAGTCCAAGTCTCAGTTCAAGCTGCCTCATTCCACACACCAGATTCTCTTTCATGTCAGTGTGCGAAGAAGGATGCCCGATTGCAAACGGGAAACCCAAACAAAGTTACGTGTAGTTTATGTGTTTGCCTGCAAAGTGCTTTTGGCCCTCGCTAAAACAAGTGGCCAGCCTTACTGGTTGCCGCGTTCTTTTCTCAATCGATCCCAATAGCTCAAGCGTTTCTGAATATCGCGCTCAAACCCACGAGCATTCGGCTCGTAGTACTTCTGCCGACCCATCTTCTCAGGGAAATAGTCCTGACCAGAGAACGCATCCGGCTCATCATGGTCATACCGGTAGCTCGCACCGTATCCCATCTTCTTCATCATGGTCGTCGGCGCATTGAGAATATGCTTTGGCGGCACCAGAGATCCATGCTCCCGCGCATCCATACGCGCGGCTTTATAGGCCAGATAAGACGCATTGGATTTTGGAGCCGTCGCCAGATAAACCGCAGCCTGCGCAAGCGCATACTCCCCTTCCGGAGAACCAACCAGCTGATAGGCATGACGCGCAGCATTCACCTGCACCAACGCATTCGGATCAGCCATGCCAATGTCTTCAGAGGCCATCACCGTCAGACGGCGAATGATGTAAAGCGGATCTTCTCCGCCCTCCAGCATGCGGCACATCCAGTAAAGCGCAGCATCCGGATCAGATCCGCGAATGGATTTGTGCAGCGCTGAGATGAGATTGTAGTGACCATCCTTGGTCTTGTCGTAGATCGGCGCCCGGCGCTGAACCACCTCAGCGAGGCGTTCAGTATCAAACACCTCATCCTCACCAGCTGTCCGCCAGACATCTTCGGCCAATGTCAGCGCTGAACGACCATCCCCATCGGCCATCCGAACAAGCGAAAGACGCGCGTCCTCATCCAGAGGCAACTCGCGGCCCATCTCCTCTTCAGCCCGCTTGAGCAGGTCAATCAACGCATCTTCATTGAGGGACTGGAAAGTGAGCACATGAGAGCGTGACAGCAACGCTGCGTTCAGCTCAAAGCTTGGGTTCTCGGTGGTCGCCCCAACCAGTGTGATGGTGCCATCTTCCATCACAGGCAAAAAGCTATCCAACTGCGCACGGTTGAAGCGATGAATCTCGTCTACAAACAGCAATGTCCGTTTACTTGAGATCCGACGTCCTTTGGCGCGTTCAAAGCACTTCTTCAGATCCGCAACACCGGAAAAGATTGCAGAGATCTGTTCAAACTCCAGATCCGTTGCATCAGCAAGCAGTCGGGCCACGGTGGTCTTACCAGTCCCCGGAGGCCCCCAGAAGATAAGAGACCCAAGAGAGCCGGAACGCAGCATACGGCTTAAAATACCATCTTCACCCAGCAGGTGGCCTTGCCCGACAACATCCTCCAGAACACGAGGCCGCATGCGATCAGCAAGCGGCCTGTCTTCCAGTTGATCCATCCCATTGGCGGAAAACAGATCACTCATGGTCTCTCAATATTCCTCTGCGCAAGCCTTGAAGCGAACGATGCTTCAGGACTGCATTATCGCAAACTTACCTGCCGCAGCTGACCATCACGCTTGAAGGTGATGTTCCACGTACGCTGACGCTTGGCTGTCAGCTTGGAAAGGTCTTTGGTGCTTGTCACTTCTGCACCATTGATCTCAACCACGATATCACCGGGTTTAAAGCCGACATAGGCAGCATTACTACGCGCCTGAATATCAGCAATCACCACACCAGAGAACTCGTTGTACATACGCAGCTCTTCAGCCACGGCTGGAGAAAGATTCATAACCCGAACACCCGTAAATGGCGAGTTCCCTTTGATCTCCCGTGTATCTCTTGCCACAGTTTCCGGCGCACGCTCCAGGCTGATTTCAACCATGAACGGCTCACCACCGCGCATCACCTCAAAACTGGTGGTGCCGCCAACCTTCTTGGTGGCAAGGCGATAGCCATAGGCATCCGGATCATCAACCTCTGTGCCACCAACAGAAAGGATCAGATCACCAACGCGAATCCCAGCACGGTCTGCTGGGCTACCATCTTGGATACGCGTCACAAGCACACCACTCGGCCGCTCCAGTCCAAGGCTCGCCGCAATATCAGAACTGACAGGCTGCACGCTGGTACCAACCCATGGGCGGCGTACGATACCGCCATCATCCGCAGCAGAGGCAACCACTTCCACCATATTGGCTGGGATTGCAAAGCCGATACCGTTGGAACCACCGGAGCGAGAGAAGATCGCCGTATTCACACCAACCAGACGCCCTTTCAGATCAACCAGCGCACCACCGGAGTTACCCGGGTTGATGGCAGCATCCGTTTGAATGAAGAACTGATAGTCAGAGACACCCACCTGATTGCGTGCCACAGCAGAAACAATACCCTGCGTCACGGTCTGGCCAACCCCAAACGGGTTACCAATGGCAAGCACAAGATCACCAACCTCAAGCCCATCAGAATCAGCGAAAGGCACAACCGGGAAGGCACCATCAGGATCTCGCACCTTCAACACAGCAAGGTCAGTGCGCTCATCCATGAGGATGATGTCTGCGTCAAACTCACGGCGATCAGAAAGTGCGACGCGGACCTCATCAGCACCCGCAATCACGTGATGGTTGGTAATGATCGTTCCATCCTCAGAAACGATTACACCAGAGCCCAGAGAACTCTGAACACGGCTGCGCGAGCGTGGGGCAAAGCGATCTGATTGCTCACCAAAGAAACGGCGGAAGAACGGGTCATCAAAGAACGGAGAAACTCTGCGACGTTCCTGAACAGTGCGGCTGGCATAAACGTTCACCACCGCTGGTGCCACTTTCTTCACAACAGGAGCGAAGGAAAGCGAAATCTCAGCTTGTGATGTGGGAACAGTCTTCTCATTGGCCAGTGCGCCTGCACCTTGTGACGCAACCACGCCAGATGCACCAAGAACCGCACAAAGAACCAAGTGAGCAGCAGACTTCCTGATTTGACCCATTCTTAAATCCCTTCGGCAAGAGCCCCCACGTCAAAATGATTTTCTTTCAAAAAATTCGGGAGCAGCAGGTTACAGATAAGTCTGCAATATGGAAATGAAAAGGCCAATCTGTCGGTTTTAGGCAGCCAGCTCGTATCCCCGAAAACTCCATGTGGATTTACAGCTTATGGCATTTTGCTTGGCACCAATCACCCATACCTCCACAAACGCAAAACGCCGGGTCTCCCCGGCGCTTCACTAATCTTAGTCAGAACTGGCAGGTGTTAAGCTGCTCTGATGTTCTCAAGGTATTCTTCAACCATCACCTTAAGCTCTTCAGACTGATGGGTCAGCTGGTTTGCAGCACCAAGAACATTCTCCGCTTCATGACCAGCATCACTTGCAATCATACTCACACGGGTGATGGCCTGAGCCACTTCAGAACTACCGGAAGTCACCTGCTGAATGTTGCTGGAGATATCAGTTGCGGTCACTGCCTGCTCCTGAACAGCACCAGCAATCGCGGTGGCCGCTTCATTCACATCCGCAATAACAGTGCTGATTTCCTTGATGGCTTCAACAGCCTTCTCGGTTTCAGCCTGAACGGACTGGATCTGAACACTGATCTCGCCAGTCGCCTGACCAGTCTGGTTCGCAAGTCCCTTAACTTCAGATGCAACAACCGCAAAGCCTTTACCAGCCTCACCAGCACGTGCAGCCTCAATGGTAGCGTTCAGCGCCAGCAAGTTGGTCTGGTCAGCAATGTCATTGATGAGAGAAACAACTTCACCAATACGCTGAGCAGCTTCCATCAGACCGTTGACGGAGACCTCAGCCGCAGCAGCTTTCTCAGCCGCCTGCTTGGATACATCAGCGGAACGACGAACCTCACGGTCAATCTCACCAACCGTTGCAGAAAGCTCTTCAGCAGCACCAGCCACAGCCTGAAGGTTCATCAGAGACTGCTCAGAAGCAGAAGACACAGTCTGCGCTTCAGTGTTGGTCTGCTCTGAAATGCTCGCCATGCTCTTCGCAGTGCTTTCCAGATTGCCACCAGCATCAGTCACAGTGGTCAGGATATCACGAACGCCCACATCGAAGCTCTCATTGAGAGCATCAACACGTTTCACGCGCTCTTCCTGTTCTTGCTGTTCCCTCTCCTGTTTCTCATCCAGCTCTTTTGCACGAACCAGACCAGCCTGGAAGGATTTCACTGCACGGCCAATGTCACCGATCTCATCCTTGCGCTGAGCAGAGATGATCTCAACATCCAGATTACCGTTAGCGATCTGCTTCAGGTTGAAGGACAGACGATTGAGCGGAGTAGACAGGCTACGTGCCATGAAGATGCCGATCGCAGCAACAACAGCCAGAACGATCAGGCCACTGATGATGATCTCTTTGGCAAGCGCATGAACCACAGCCAGTGCTTCGCTCACACTAGTCTTTGCAACAATAACGGTTGGCAGCTTCTCAAAGCCAAGTGGCAGCGCCAGAACGAACTGCTCCTGAACTTCAGCAAAGCCCACATTGGTTTCTGGGTTAGCACGCAGATCTGCCACAACCTTCTCAACAACTTCAGGGTCGTCTTTCTTCACCAATGCAGTTGGAACATCAGAAAGAGCCTGGTTGGAAAGGATGGTGCCATCAATGCGTGCTAGATAAGTCTGACCAGTCTCACCCATATTCTCACGATTTTGCAGAACGCTATCGAAGAACGAGGAGTCCAGACGAACAGTGATCACGCCTTTGAAGACAACCTGACTGAAATCTTCGACAAACACGGGTGCAGAAATCAGAAGGGAAGCAGAATTTCCATCCGGCTCATACTGAGCAATCTCAGAATAGATCACATCGCCTTCGGATGCCTTCGCCGCCTTGTTGAACTCCTGGCTCAAAAGAGATCCAGAAAGCTTTCCTTCTTTCACACTCTCAAGAAACTCTGAGGACTTGGTTGCGGAGTAGATCACCAGACCATTTGCGTCCATGATCAGAATATCCGTATACCCGCCACCAGTGACACTGGCTACGAAATCTGGGTGAACCACCGCATGGCGCCAGGAATAAAGCGTCTTGTTACCGTTACCGGTCAACTGCAAACGCTCAGCTGCTGAAGACCCACTCTTCTGGAAGTAGCCAAGGATGTCTTCTTTGTCAGCGCTCAGAGAGTCCATGGATGCCAGCAGGTCCGTCATCGCAACGCGCATGGCGTTACTCTTAACCAGACGCTTGATATCACTATCAACACGCTCAAGCTTTTCATCGAGTGTGTCCCGACGAGCCTGAGCCACAAGAACCAGCTGTTTCTTGCTTGCTTCAGTCAGCGCGCTTTCCGCACGCGTATACCCAAGGAATGCCACGACGGCACTCGCAATAATTGCAAGTCCAACCATGATGAATGGAAGACGAACAGCAATACGATTAAAATAATTTTTGACTCTTGGTGAGGATACAGAGCCGCTCTCATCAGATTTAGAACGCATATTAGCCCCCGAGTAATACGTTGGGAGCATAGTCAGGCTATAGTGTTAATCTCTGCTTAAAACAAATATTTAAAATGCTTTTCAAATCGAAGAAATCTTAAAATACCAAAGCCATTTAGCCGAATTTCTTCACGCGGCTAGTCTCTTTCTCCACCAGCCTAAGTTGCAATGCCTAGCGCACAGTGTGCACCACACGCAGATCCCGTTCCACCTGATAAAACTGCCCTAACGCGACCCTGTGATCCCTTCAGGATTCTCGATTTCAGGCGTCCTCAAGGTGAAATTCGTTCAGGCAATAAAAAAGGGTGCCCGGAGGCACCCTTTTTAAAATCGCTTATGCGAAAAGCTTATGCAGCAGCTTCAGTTGCTTCCGCAGCTTCTTCTGCTTCAACGCGTGCACGGTCTGCAGCGCCTTTAGCTTCTACGTCGCGGTCAACCAGCTCAATAACAGCCATTGGTGCGTTGTCACCATGACGGAAGCCAGCTTTCAGTACGCGAGCGTAACCACCCTGACGGTCCGCATAACGCTCTGCGAGGGTATCAAACAGCTTGGATACCATTGCAGTGTCGCGGATCTGGGAAATTGCTTGACGACGTGCATGCAGGTCGCCGCGCTTGCCCAGAGTGATGAGCTTTTCGATGATTGGACGCATCTCTTTTGCTTTCGGAAGCGTCGTTACAATCTGCTCATGCTGGATGAGCGAAGCTGCCATGTTAGCGAACATCGCTTTACGGTGGCTTGACGTCCGATTGAGCTTGCGGCCGGATTTACCGTGGCGCATGGCCCTCTCCTTTGTTAAGTCAATTGCGATCTGCTTCAGACCGCCGGAACCTCATGCAAAGCACTCGGTTCCTGTTCCTTTAATATTGGTGGTCTTCGTAGCGCTTAGCGAGCTCATCGATATTTTCTGGTGGCCAGTTTGCCACTTCCATACCGAGATGCAGGCCCATCTGCGCCAGAACTTCTTTGATCTCGTTGAGAGACTTACGACCGAAGTTCGGTGTGCGAAGCATTTCTGCTTCTGTCTTCTGAATGAGATCGCCAATATATACGATATTGTCGTTCTTCAGGCAGTTTGCCGAACGTACAGACAACTCGAGCTCATCAACCTTCTTCAGCAGTGCTGGGTTGAACGCAAGTTCTGCAACTGTATCTTCCTGAACTTCACGCTGTGGCTCTTCGAAGTTAACGAAGATAGACAGCTGATCCTGCAGGATACGAGCAGCAAATGCTACTGCATCTTCAGGGATCACAGATCCGTCAGTTTCAACAGTCAAAGTCAGCTTATCATAGTCAAGAACCTGACCTTCACGGGTGTTCTCAACCTTGTAAGAAACCTTCTTAACCGGAGAATACAGGCTGTCAACCGGAATCAGGCCGATTGGAGCGTCTTCTGGGCGGTTAGCGGCTGCAGGAACATAACCCTTGCCGGTGTTAACAGTGAATTCGATGCGAACTTCCGCACCTTCATCAAGGTTACACAGCAGCAGACCTGGGTTAAGAACCTCGATGTCACCTACAGTTTCAATGTCACCAGCGTAGACCGCACCTGGACCCTGCTTACGCAGAACCATGCGCTTTGGTCCCTCGCCTTCCATGCGAAGCGCTACTTCCTTGATGTTCAGGATGATGTCGGTCACATCTTCACGAACGCCAGGAATAGATGAGAACTCATGGAGAACGCCATCGATCTGAACAGCGGTCACTGCAGCACCCTGAAGGGAGCTCAGCAGAACGCGGCGCAGTGCGTTGCCAAGAGTAAGGCCGTAGCCACGCTCAAGCGGTTCTGCAATCACAGAAGCTTTGAAGCGTGCATCATCGCCAGCACGAATGTCGAGTTTGGTTGGCTTGATAAGCTCTTGCCAGTTTTTCTGAATTGTCACGTTTAAATACCCTCTGGCTATCCCGTAGGCCTAATGGCCAACAATTCCTTGCCTGGGTGGAAAACTTGCCTAACGAACTGTTAGACGCGGCGACGCTTGCGTGGACGGCAACCGTTGTGCGGGATCGGAGTTACATCACGGATAGATGTAATAACGAAACCTGCAGCCTGAAGCGCACGCAGAGCGGATTCACGTCCAGAACCTGGACCACGTACTTCTACTTCGAGAGTACGCATGCCGTGTTCAGCAGCCTTACGACCAGCGTCTTCGGCAGCGACCTGTGCAGCATAAGGGGTAGACTTACGAGAACCCTTAAAGCCGAGCGCGCCGGCAGACGACCAAGAGATCGCGTTGCCCTGAGCATCGGTGATGGTGATCATGGTGTTGTTGAACGTAGAGTTCACATGCGCGACACCAGAAGAAATGTTCTTCCGTTCGCGACGACGCACACGCGTCGAATCTTTAGCCATTCTATTTCCTAACTTCGATATCTTCACCGCCGTAGTGCGGCGGCTCCACCGGATAACCGGCTAATTACTTCTTCTTACCAGCGATCGCTTTTGCAGGACCCTTACGGGTACGAGCGTTGGTATGAGTGCGCTGACCACGAACAGGAAGACCACGACGGTGGCGAAGGCCACGGTAGCAACCAAGGTCCATGAGACGCTTAATGTTCATTGCAGTTTCACGACGAAGATCACCTTCTACGGTGTACTCAGCGTCGATTGCTTCACGGATTTTCAGAACTTCTGCGTCAGAAAGTTCGTTAACACGACGTTCTGCAGCAATACCAACTTTGTCGGTGATTTCCTGCGCAAACTTCGCGCCAATGCCATGAATGTACTGCAGCGCGATAACTACGCGCTTATTCGTCGGAAGGTTGACGCCAGCAATACGTGCCACGTTTATTTTCTCCAATTACGAGGGAACGGTTGTCCCCTCTCCCATTTTTTGCCGATAACACACCAGCAACCTGGCAGGTTGAAGGCGCACCATCACACAGCAAAAAGATCAGCCTCGGTTTCCCAAGGAAAACCGGCGCCAATCGATTATGGTGTCGATGTGCGCCGGCTATACTTTATTATAAAGGCAAGCGCAAGCGCCTGCCTTCAAAAAGCACGGATTAAACCGTGCTCAAAATCGTATCGATCTCTGCAGCGACTTCGTCAACGGACTTCATGCCATCAACGGTCATCAGCATGTTCCGCTCACCGTAGTACTGAATGAGAGGAGCTGTTTGCTCGTTGTACACTGCAAGACGCTTCTTCAAAGACTCTGCATTGTCATCGGAACGCACCTCAGCACTCTCACGAGCACGGGTTTCAATACGTTCAAGAAGGATACCTTCGTCAACTTTCAGCTGAACAACAGCATCAAGTCTCTGGTTCTTCTTCTCAAGCAGTTCGCCAAGAGCGTCAGCCTGAGCAATGGTGCGTGGGAAACCGTCAAGGATAAAACCTTTTGCGCAATCAGCCTGATCAATACGATCAGAAATGATGGAGCAAATCAGGTCATCAGATACCAGTTCGCCACGTGTCAGAACATCTTTGACCTTCAAGCCGACTTCGGTTTCAGCCGCTACAGCTGCACGAAGCATGTCGCCAGTCGAAAGCTGAACAATACCATGCGCCGCAACAAGTCGACCTGCCTGAGTGCCTTTACCAGCACCAGGAGGGCCAAGAAGAATCAATCTCATCTACGTTTCCCCCTCAACTTCGTCTTCTTCACCAAGCCCTCGTACTGATGAGCAAGAAGGTGTCCCTGGATCTGAGAAACGGTATCCATGGTGACGCTAACAACAATGAGCAGAGACGTACCACCGAAGTAGAACGGCACACCCGTTGCTGAGATCAGGAACTCTGGCAACAAACAAATGAGAGTAATGTATATTGCACCGACAACCGTAATGCGAGTTAGCACATGGTCAATGTACTGCGCCGTACGTTCGCCTGGACGGATCCCTGGAATGAAGCCACCATGCTTCTTGAGGTTGTCTGCAGTCTCCGACGGATTGAAAACAATCGCAGTGTAGAAGAAGCAGAAAAAGATGATTAGTGCTGCATAAAGAACCATGTAGGCTGGTTGACCGTGACCCAGCAACGCAGTGACAGTCGTCAACCACGCCATAGAACCAGTGGAATCACCGGTCTGGAAACTGGAAACAGTCGCTGGTACCAGCAACAAGGAGCTTGCAAAAATCGGTGGAATAACACCTGCCGTATTGAGTTTGAGTGGCAGGAACGAAGTGTTCCCCTCAAACATCTTATTGCCCTGCTGACGACGTGGGTACTGAATCAGCAAGCGACGCTGTGCACGTTCCATGAATACGATAACGCCGATAACCACGACTGACAGAATAACAACTGCCAGAATGATCGGAGTTGCAAGAGCACCCTGACGACCAAGTTCCAAAGTGGAAGCAATCGCAGAAGGAAGCCCGGCAACAATACCAGCGAAAATGATCAAAGAAATGCCGTTACCAATGCCGCGTGAGGTGATTTGCTCACCCAGCCACATCAGGAACATAGTACCACCAACAAGGGTAAGAACTGTTGCAATACGGAAGAACCAGCCCGGATCGATAACAATGTTCGTGCCGGCTTCAAGACCAACGGAAATTCCGTAAGCCTGGAAGGTCGCCAGAATCACTGTACCAAAACGTGTGTACTGGTTGATTTTTTTCCGGCCCTGCTCACCCTCTTTCTTCAGCTGTTCCAGTGTAGGAACAACGGAAGTCATAAGCTGGATGATAATCGACGCAGAAATGTAAGGCATGATGCCGAGGGCAAAAATAGCCATACGCTCGACAGCACCACCGGAGAACATATTAAACAGGCCAACAATGCCAGTCTGTACGTTTCCGAAGGCCTGTGCGAGCGCGTCAGGATTAATTCCAGGCAGAGGGATATAGGTTCCGAATCGATAAACCAAAAGCGCGCCTAGCGTGAACCAGATTCGCTTCTTCAGTTCCTCGGCTTTAGCAAAGGCAGAAAAGTTAAGGTTTGAAGCAAGTTGCTCGGCTGCAGAAGCCATTCCGCGCTCCGGTCAGTTTGGATACACCCCGAAAAAAAGACAAGGCTGTTAAGCCTTGCCTTCCTTGATTACGACCTTGCCGCCTGCTTTTTCAACTGCTGCAACAGCAGTTTTGGAAGCGCCAGCAATTTCGAATGTTACAGCGGTTTTCAGTTCACCGTCGGACAGCAGACGAACGCCATCCAGAACGCGGCGAACAACGCCAGCTGCTACAAGTGCTTCAACAGTAACCGGTGCGGAAGCGTCAAGCTTGCCTGCATCGATAGCTGTCTGAACACGACCCAAGGACACAATGTTCAGGTCCTTAGCAAAGATGTTGGTGAAGCCGCGCTTAGGAAGACGACGATGCAATGGCATCTGGCCGCCTTCAAAGCCCTTGATAGCAACACCCGAACGGGACTTCTGACCTTTGACACCACGGCCACCGGTCTTGCCCTTACCAGAACCGATACCGCGACCTACGCGGGTACGATCCT
Organism: Pseudovibrio sp. JE062; assembly: GCF_000156235.1. Taxonomy (NCBI): domain Bacteria; kingdom Pseudomonadati; phylum Pseudomonadota; class Alphaproteobacteria; order Hyphomicrobiales; family Stappiaceae; genus Pseudovibrio; species Pseudovibrio sp. JE062. The sequence goes on along the minus strand of NZ_DS996806.1, from coordinate 643,297 downwards.
GACTTGCACCCGGGTTATCCCGGAGTTCGTTGAGCTTCATGATAGTTCTCCCGGTCCGCTTATGCTTCGTCTACAACGCGAACCAGATGCTGAACCTTGCGGATCATGCCACGTACTTCTGGAGTGTCCTTCAGAGTACGACGACGATGCATCTTGTTCAGGCCCAGACCAACCAGCGTTGCGCGCTGATCAGCAGGACGGCGAAGCGGGCTACCGATCTGTTCGACTGTTACAGTCTTTTCAGTATTAGCCATGACACTAACCCTTGTTCTTCAGTCAGCAAAGCTAAGGCTTACGCCTCAGCCTTTACTGGTGCCGCATCATCGTTGTCACGACGACGAGCCTGCAAGGAAGATACCTTGAGACCACGACGTGCTGCAACAGAACGCGGGCTGTCTTCTTTTTTCAGCGCATCGAAGGTTGCACGAACCATGTTGTACGGGTTGGAAGTACCGAGGGACTTCGCAACAACGTCCTGAACACCAAGTGTTTCGAACACCGCACGCATTGGACCACCAGCAATGATACCGGTACCAGCAGGAGCTGCACGAAGTACAACTTTACCTGCGCCGTGACGGCCTTCAACATCGTGGTGAAGAGTACGACCTTCACGAAGTGGTACACGAACCATAGTACGCTTAGCAGCTTCAGTTGCTTTGCGGATGGCTTCAGGCACTTCGCGAGCCTTACCGTGACCAAAGCCTACACGGCCCTTCTGGTCACCTACTACTACAAGAGCAGCGAAGCCGAAGCGACGGCCACCCTTAACTACTTTAGCGACGCGGTTGATGTGAACAAGCTTATCGACAAATTCGCTGTCGCGCTCTTCACGATCCCGATTATCCTGTCTCGCCATAATAATGTTTCCCGTTCTCTAGGAGCACCTACAGGCGCCGATCAGAAGTTCAGACCGCCTTCACGTGCAGCATCTGCCAGGGCCTTTACACGGCCATGATAGATGTAACCACCACGATCAAACACGACTTCTTTAATGCCAGCAGCAATAGCGCGTTCAGCAATCAGCTTACCAACTACAGCAGCAGCATCTTTGTTGCCGCCGTATTCTACTTTTACGTCTTTCTCAATGGTAGACGCAGAAGCAAGGGTCACACCCTTGGAATCGTCGATGATCTGAGCGTAAATCTGCTTGGATGAGCGGAAAACGGACAGTCGAGGACGACCATTCGCTACCTTTTGGATCGAACGGCGCACACGGGCGCGACGACGTTCGAAAGAATTTCCATTCGCCATGGTCCGTACCGTTACTTCTTCTTGCCTTCTTTACGAACGATGAACTCGTCCGCATAACGAATACCCTTGCCTTTGTATGGCTCAGGTGGGCGATATTCACGAATGTTCGCGGCTACCTGCCCAATCTGCTGCTTGTTAATGCCGTTGATGACAATTTCTGTCGGCTTCGGGCATTTGATTTCTACACCCTCAGGAATGTCGAACTTGACATCGTGAGAGAAACCAAGAGCAAGATTAAGAGTTTTGCCTTGAACCTGTGCACGGTAACCAACACCGGTAATCGCCAGCTGCTTTTCGAAGCCGGAGGTCACACCTGTGATGAGGTTAGCGACCATGGTGCGGGACATACCCCACATAGAACGCGCAGTCTTGGACTGGTTGCGCGGATCAAGACGGATACCATCATCCGTCATTTCGACCGAAACGAGATCGTTGACCACGAAGGAGAGTTCCCCCTTCGGGCCTTTTACGATAACATCCTGGCCGTTGATCGTTGCCGTTACCCCGCTAGGCACAGGGACTGGCTTCTTGCCAATTCGAGACATAAGATCAACCTGTCTGTTATTTTGTTAAATCGTGCAATGCCGCGTCAGAAGACGCGGCAGAGTACTTCACCACCCACATTTTTCTCACGTGCATCGTGGTCTGCCATAACGCCCTGAGGAGTTGACAGAATAGATACACCCAAGCCGTTTGCAACGTGTGGGATGTTCTTGACTGAAGAGTACACGCGACGACCAGGCTTAGATACGCGCTCAATGGTGCGGATCACTGGTTCGCCATCAAAGTACTTCAGTTCAATTTCAAGTTCGGACTTGCCTGCACCGAAGTCAACAGCGGTGTAACCGCGGATGTAACCTTCAGAAATCAGAACGTCCAGGATGCGAGCGCGCAACTTAGAAGCAGGTGTGCTTACTTTAGATTTGCGACGCATCTGCGCATTACGGATGCGCGTGATCATATCCCCGACTGGATCGGAAATCGACATAGCAGTAACTCCTTACCAGCTCGACTTCACGAGACCCGGGATCTTGCCCAGGGAACCCAACTCACGAAGCGCAATACGCGACATCTTAAGCTTGCGGTAGTAACCGCGTGGGCGACCTGTGACTTCACACCGGTTGCGTACCCGTGTAGGCGCGGAATTGCGCGGCAGCTTAGCAAGCTTAAGCCGTGCATTGAAACGCTCCTCAAGGGACAAGCTCTCGTCTTTGGCCATGGCCTTCAGGGCAGCACGCTTGTCAGCAAACTTGCTAACAAGAGCTACGCGCCGCTTGTTTTTCTCGACCGCGCTTTTCTTCGCCATCGTCTGTCCTCGTTCCTTTCCCGTATACCGCTATTATTTGCGGAACGGGAAGTTGAACGCGCGCAGCAGTTCACGCGCTTCGTCATCGGTTTTCGCTGTGGTACAAACAACAATGTCCATACCCCACATCTGATCTACTTTATCGTAGTCAATCTCTGGGAAGACAATGTGTTCTTTAAGGCCCATAGCGTAGTTGCCACGTCCGTCGAAGCTCTTCGGATTCAGGCCGCGGAAGTCACGTACGCGCGGAAGCGCGATGGTGATCAAACGATCCATGAATTCGAACATCTGGTTACGACGAAGTGTAACTTTAGTACCCAGTGGCATATCTTCACGAACCTTAAAGGTCGCGATAGATTTTCTAGCACGGGTAATAACCGCCTTTTGACCAGCAATCAAGCTCAGATCTTCAGCAGCGATACGAGCCTTCTTGCTGTCACCAACAGCTTCACCAACACCCATGTTCAAAACGATCTTTTCGACCGAAGGGATCATCATTGGGTTGGTGTAGTTAAACTTCTCCTGAAGCTGGCCACGCACTACATCATTGTAGTGCGCTTTCAGCCGTGGAGTGTAAGTAGCGTCAGCCATCAATCACGTCTCCTGAACGCTTGGCAACGCGTACAGTGTTGCCTGCTTCATTAGTCGTGAAACCGACGCGGGTCGGCTTGCCATCCTTAGGATCAGCAATGGCAATATTGGAAAGCTGAATTGGAGCTTCCTTTGTGATGATGCCACCCTCGCTCTGCTGGGTCTGGCGCTGGTGACGTTTCACCATGTTTACGCCACGCACGACAGCGCGGTTTTCGGATGGGATCATCTGGAGAACTTCCCCAGTCTTTCCTTTGTCACGACCGGCAATTACGACGACCTTGTCGCCCTTTTTGATCTTCGCGGGCATCAGAGCACCTCCGGCGCAAGCGAAATGATCTTCATGTGATTCTTGCCACGCAGTTCACGAGGAACTGGGCCAAAAATACGTGTTCCGATCGGTTCTTTGTTGTTGTTGATCAGCACAGCCGCGTTGCGGTCGAAGCGGATCACACTGCCGTCTGCACGACGGATGTCTTTAGCCGTGCGCACGACGACCGCTTTCATCACGTCGCCCTTTTTAACACGACCCCGCGGAATTGCTTCTTTGACGGAGACAACAATGATGTCGCCAACGCCAGCATACTTCCGTTTGGAGCCGCCGAGCACTTTGATGCACATGACACGACGCGCACCGCTGTTATCGGCAACGTCGAGGTTTGTTTGCATCTGAATCATGACTCGTCGCCTTGTTCTTTCTCAGCAATCTAAAAATTAGAAATGCTGGATGCGTTCACTAGCTCGCTGCTTCCGAAGAAACAACGGTCCATTTCTTATTCTTAGAGATTGGAGCACACTCTTCAATCTGAACTGTGTCGCCAACCTTGTAAGAATTATTTTCGTCATGTGCACGATACTTCTTCGTACGGCGCACAACTTTTTTCAGCAATGGGTGGGTAAAGCGACGCTCTACCTTAACCGTTACTGTCTTTTCGTTCGCATCGCTAACAACGACACCCTGCAAAATACGCTTTGGCATCATTAGCTCCTTATGCGTTGTCAGACACGCGCTTCTCGCGCAGTACTGTCTGGATCCGCGCGATGTCCCGGCGAACCTGACGAACACGAGCGGTGTTTTCGAGCTGACCGGTGGCCCGCTGGAAACGCAGGTTGAACTGTTCTTTTTTCAGTTCTTCCAGGTTTGCCTTGAGCTCATCAGAGGTCTTAGCTCTTACATCGGTAGCCTTCATGGCCTTTTCCTTTCGATGTCCGATTACTCGCCAATGCGCTGGACGAACCGGCACTTAATTGGGAGTTTTGCAGCGGCCAGACGCATTGCTTCACGAGCAATTTCTTCAGACACACCGTCCATTTCGAACATGATGCGACCAGGTTTAACCCGGCACGCCCAGTACTCAGGAGAACCTTTACCCTTACCCATACGGACTTCAGCCGGCTTGGAGGATACAGGAACATCCGGGAAGATTCTGATCCACACGCGACCCGCACGCTTCATGTAACGGGTCATTGCACGACGGGCAGCCTCAATCTGACGAGCGGTGATACGCTCTGGCTCCATGGCCTTAAGGCCGTAGGCGCCGAAATTGAGGTCCGTACCACCCTTGGCGTTGCCATGGATGCGGCCCTTGTGCTGCTTGCGGAACTTAGTACGCTTTGGTTGCAGCATAGCTTTTCTCTCGCTTAACTAGTTTAGCCGTTGGAGGCGCAGCTTATGCTGCGCGCTCACGACGACCGCCACCTTGGCGTTCGCTCTTGCCACCACCTTCGGTCGCACGACGTTCGGAAGCCATTGGATCATGCTCAAGGATTTCGCCCTTGAAGATCCAGACTTTCACGCCGCAAGCACCGTAAGCGGTGTGTGCAGTCGCGGTACCATAGTCGATGTCTGCACGAAGAGTGTGCAGTGGCACGCGACCTTCACGGTACCATTCGATACGTGCGATTTCCGCTCCGCCCAGACGACCACCGCAGTTAATACGGATGCCCTGAGCGCCAAGACGCATTGCAGACTGAACTGCACGCTTCATGGCACGACGGAATGCTACACGACGCTCGAGCTGCTGAGCGATAGATGCTGCAACAAGCGCTGCATCTGTTTCCGGCTTGCGCACTTCAACAATGTTGAGGTGTACTTCGGAGTTAGTCATCGCGGACAGCTTCTTACGAAGACGCTCGATGTCTGCACCTTTTTTACCGATAACAACACCTGGACGACCAGAGTGGATAGTTACGCGGCACTTTTTGTGCGGACGTTCGATGACAACCTTAGAAACAGCAGCCTGCTTCAGTTCTTTGAGCAGGTACTCGCGAATGCGGAAATCTTCATGAAGAAGATCGCCATATTCGTTCTTGCTCGCGAACCAGCGGGAATCCCAGGTCCGGTTAATGCCAAGACGAAGGCCGATTGGATTAATCTTCTGACCCATCAGGCTGCCTCCTCAACTTCACGAACCACGATGGTCAGGTTGGAGAACGGCTTCAGAATCCGTCCTACACGACCACGGGCACGTGGCTGGAAACGCTTCATTACAAGCGCCTTGCCAACGAATGCCTCGGCGACGACAAGGTTGTCGACGTCGAGATCATGGTTGTTTTCAGCGTTTGCAATAGCAGACATCAGGCATTTCTTGACATCGCCAGAGATACGCTTGCGTGAGAAGGTCAGGTCAGCAAGAGCAGTACCAACCTTCTTACCGCGGATCGATGCAGCAACGAGATTGAGTTTCTGTGGAGAAACGCGCAGCATACGAGCTACTGCTTTAGCCTCATTGTCGGCGAGCGTCCGCTCATGCTTCTGCTTGCCCATCTTTATTTCCTCTTCGCCTTTTTGTCAGCGCCATGACCGTAGTAGGTGCGGCTTGGAGCGAACTCGCCCAGCTTGTGACCTACCATGTCTTCGCTGATCAAAACAGGAATGTGCTTTTGACCGTTGTAGACGCCAAAAGTCAACCCCACAAAGTGCGGAAGAATGGTGGAGCGGCGGCTCCAGGTCTTGATGACCTCGTTACGGCCGGACTCGCGAACCTTTTCCGCTTTCTTCAGGAGGTAACCGTCAATGAACGGCCCTTTCCAGATCGAACGTGCCACGATCCGTTCCCCTTACTTCTTCCGCGCATGACGTGAGCGTACGATAAACTTATCGCTAGCTTTATTACGTCGTGTGCGCTTACCTTTGGTCGGTTTACCCCAAGGAGTAACCGGATGACGTCCACCGGAAGTACGACCTTCACCACCACCGTGCGGGTGGTCGATCGGGTTCATAGCAACACCGCGAACGTGTGGGCGACGGCCCAGCCAACGAGAACGACCTGCTTTACCCAGGTTGATGTTAGCGTGATCCTGGTTTGATACTGCACCAACTGTGGCCATGCAGGTGCCGAGTACACGGCGCTGCTCACCAGACAGAAGACGGATTACAGTGTAACCAGCGTCACGACCAACGATCTGAGCGTAAGCACCAGCGGAGCGAGCGATCTGCGCGCCTTTACCTGGCTTCATCTCGATGTTGTGAATGATCGTACCGACTGGGATAGAAGCCAGTGGCATAGCGTTGCCCGGCTTGATGTCCACAGCTTCACCAGCAATGATCTTGTCGCCAGCAGCAAGACGCTGTGGAGCCAGGATGTATGCCTGCTCACCATCATCATAAGTGATGAGAGCGATGAAAGCGGTACGGTTTGGATCGTATTCCAGACGCTCAACAGTACCGACAACGTCGAATTTACGACGCTTGAAGTCGATCAGGCGGTAGGTACGCTTGTGACCACCACCAATGTTGTTTGCAGTCTTACGACCGTAGTTGTTACGACCACCGGACTTGGACAGACCTTCAGTCAATTTCTTGACTGGCTTGCCTTTCCAAAGATCAGAACGGTCTACCTGGACCAGCTGACGACGGCCAGGAGATGTCGGATTAAATGTCTTAAGTGCCATTTTGTCCTACCCCTTAAAGACCGGTCGTCACGTCGATGGACTGACCATCTTCCAGAGTGACCACAGCTTTTTTGAAGTCGTTCTGCTTGCCGACAACACCTTTGAAGCGCTTGGTTTTACCCTTGCGAACCAGTGTGTTGACTGCTTTGACTTTAACGCCAAACAGAGACTCAACAGCTGCTTTGATTTCCGGTTTAGTTGCGGTGAGAGCAACTTTGAAAACAACCTTGTTCTCTTCAGAAGCAAAAGTAGCTTTCTCAGTGATCACCGGAGATACGATTTTGTCGTAGTGAACGAGCTTGCTCATTAGAAGCGCTCCTCCAAAGCTGCAACTGCCGCTTTGGTCAGGACAAGCGTATCACGACGAAGAATGTCGTAAACGTTGATACCCTGAACTGGCAGTACATCTACGAGTGGAATGTTGCGAGTAGCCAAACCGAAGTTTGCATCTACTTCTGCACCGTCCACGAACAACGCACTGGTCAAACCGAGAGAACCGAGCTGTTCTTTCAGAGCCTTGGTTTTGGCTTCTGCTGCTTTTGCATCTTCAACAATATAGAGATTGCCGGAAGCTGCTTTTGCAGACAGGGCATGTTTCAGACCCAGAGCACGAACCTTCTTAGGAAGATCGTGAGCGTGTTCACGCACAACTGGACCAAATGCCTTACCACCACCACGGAACTGAGGAGCTTTACGGTTACCGTGACGTGCGCCGCCAGAGCCTTTCTGGCGTACGAATTTTTTGGTGGTACCGTTTACCTCTGAGCGACCCAGAGATTTATGAGTACCAGCCTGGCGCTTTGCAAGCTGCCAGCGAACAACGCGCTGGATCAGGTCAATACGTGGCTCGAGACCGAAGATCTCGTCAGACACTGTGATCGAACCCGCAGCTTTGCCGCCGAGGGTTTTAACCTCGAGTTCCATCACTCACCTTCCTTCCCAGCTTCAGCCGCTGCAACAGCAGAGTTCTGACGGAATGCACCTGGTACAGGAGCGTTCTCTGGCAGAGACTTCTTAATTGCATCACGAACCAGGATCCAACCGCCTTTAGAACCAGGAACGGAACCTTCAACCATGATCAGACCACGTTCTACGTCAGTACGTACAACTTTCAGGTTCTGAGTGGTGACGCGTTCTGCACCAAGGTGACCGGCCATTTTCTTGCCTTTGAACACCTTACCTGGATCCTGACACTGACCGGTAGAACCGTGCGCACGGTGTGAAATAGACACACCATGAGAAGCGCGACCACCACCGAAGTTGTGACGCTTCATCGCACCAGCAAAGCCCTTACCGATAGAGGTGCCGGTTACATCCACAAACTGACCGTTAAGGAAGTGGTCAGCAGTAAGCTCAGCACCAACTTCGATCATGTTTTCTTCAGAAACACGGAACTCAGCGAGTTTGCGCTTAGGCTCAACCTTTGCAACTGCAAAGTGGCCACGCATTGCGCGGTTCGTGTTCTTAACTTTTGCTGCACCTACGCCCAACTGAAGCGCAGTGTAGCCGTTCTTTTCTGCCGTCCGGTGAGCAACAACCTGACAGTTGTCTAGACGCAGTACTGTAACGGGCACGTGTTCACCTGCCTCGTTATAGATACGGGTCATACCCACCTTCTGTGCGATCACTCCAGAACGCATTACTGTGTCCCCTTGCCGCACTTAGAGCTTGATCTCGACGTCAACGCCAGCAGCCAGGTCGAGCTTCATCAAAGCATCTACTGTCTGTGGTGTTGGATCGACGATGTCGAGAAGGCGCTTATGAGTGCGCATTTCGAACTGATCGCGGCTCTTTTTATCAACATGCGGTCCGCGAAGTACGGTGTACTTCTCAATCCGCGTCGGCAACGGAACTGGCCCACGCACTTGCGCGCCGGTCCGTTTCGCCGTGTTCACGATTTCCTTAGTGGAAGCGTCAAGAACACGGTGATCAAACGCCTTCAGGCGGATCCGAATATTCTGACCGTTCATGACTAATCCTTAACTGAGTAAGGCGACTGCGGTTCAACATAAAGTCGAACCGCAGCCCAAACTCAATTCTTATTCGATGATTTCAGCTACAACGCCAGCGCCGACGGTACGACCGCCTTCGCGGATAGCGAAGCGCAGACCATCTTCCATAGCGATTGGCACGATAAGTTCAACTGAAACAGCAACGTTATCACCAGGCATCACCATTTCTGTGCCTTCTGGCAGAGAAACAACACCAGTCACGTCAGTTGTACGGAAGTAGAACTGTGGACGGTAGTTGGTGAAGAATGGGGTGTGACGACCACCTTCTTCTTTGGTGAGGATGTATGCCTCAGCTTTGAACTTGGTGTGAGGAGTAACGGAACCTGGCTTACACAGAACCTGGCCACGCTCAACTTCTTCACGACCAACACCACGGATCAGTGCACCAATGTTGTCGCCAGCTTCACCCTGATCGAGCAGCTTGCGGAACATTTCAACACCGGTAACAGTGGTTTTAGCTGTTTCTTTGATGCCGACGATCTCAACTTCATCACCAACGTGGATGATACCGCGCTCAACGCGACCGGTAACAACGGTACCACGACCGGAGATGGAGAACACGTCTTCGATTGGCATAAGGAATGCCTGATCGCGTGGACGGTCTGGAGTTGGGATGTACTCGTCTACTGCAGCCATCAGTTCAGCGATTTTCTCGGAACCAATGTTTGCATCGCGATCTTCCAGAGCTGCAAGAGCAGAACCAGCGATGATTGGAATATCGTCGCCTGGGAATTCGTAGGAAGACAGAAGTTCACGAACTTCCATTTCTACGAGCTCGAGAAGCTCTTCATCGTCAACCTGGTCAACTTTGTTCATGAAGACAACCAGTGCAGGAACGCCAACCTGGCGTGCAAGCAGGATGTGCTCACGAGTCTGTGGCATTGGGCCATCAGCAGCGTTAACAACGAGGATCGCGCCGTCCATCTGCGCAGCACCGGTGATCATGTTTTTCACATAGTCAGCGTGGCCTGGGCAGTCAACGTGTGCGTAGTGACGAGCGTCGGTTTCGTACTCAACGTGCGCTGTGGAAATGGTGATACCACGTGCGCGCTCTTCAGGAGCACCATCGATTTCGTCATATGCTTTGAAGTCACCGAACTGTTTGGTGATCGCAGCGGTCAGAGTAGTTTTGCCGTGGTCAACGTGGCCAATTGTGCCGATGTTGACGTGCGGCTTATTACGCTCAAATTTTTCTTTTGCCATCGGATCTCTCCGTTCTCTCTTGAATCCCTTTGACTAATTGTGGTGAGGTTAGGCGTATTTCGCCATAACCTCGTCAGCAACAGCCTGCGGGACTTGGTCGTAATGATCGAACACCATGGAATACTGCGCACGTCCTTGGGACATGGAACGTAGGTTGTTTACGTAGCCAAACATGTTAGCCAGCGGAACCATAGCAGTGATAACGGTCACGACACCGCGGTTTTCGGTACCAGCAATCTGTCCACGACGGGAATTCAGATCACCAATCACGTCACCCATATAGTCTTCTGGAGTGACAACCTCAACCTTCATGATAGGCTCGAGAAGCTTTGGACCTGCTTTAGCCACAGCTTCGCGGAAACCTGCACGACCTGCGATCTCAAACGCGAGCACAGAAGAGTCAACATCGTGGTAAGCACCATCGGTGAGTACCGCTTTAATGTCGACCATCGGGAAGCCAGCGAGTGGACCGGAAGACATGACGGATTCGATACCTTTGGAAACACCAGGGATGTATTCCTTAGGAACGTTACCGCCAACGATCGTGTTATCAAACGCAAAACCAGCACCGATTTCATTCGGCTCGATTGAGAGTTTGATGCGAGCAAACTGACCAGTACCACCGGACTGCTTCTTGTGGGTATAATCCACATCTGCAGGCTTGGTGATGGTCTCACGGTAAGCAACCTGAGGTGCACCGATGTTTGCCTCAACCTTGAATTCACGCTTCATGCGATCAACAAGGATATCCAGGTGAAGTTCACCCATACCAGCAATGATGGTCTGGCCGGATTCTTCATCTGTCTTAACGCGGAAGGACGGATCCTCAGCAGCCAGGCGGTTCAGGGCGATACCCATCTTCTCCTGGTCACCTTTGGTTTTAGGCTCTACAGCGATCTCGATAACCGGATCAGGGAACTCCATGCGCTCCAGGATAACCGGCTTGAGAGGATCACAAAGAGTATCACCAGTGGTGGTGTCCTTCAGGCCTGCGATAGCCACGATGTCGCCTGCGTAAGCTACATCAATGTCATCGCGGGAATTCGAGTGCATCTGCATCATACGACCGACGCGCTCACGCTTACCTTTAACGGTATTCATGACAGAAGAACCTTTTGTCAGAACACCAGAGTAAATACGAGCGAATGTCAAGGAACCAACGAACGGGTCGTTCATTACCTTAAATGCGAGCATACCGAGTGGCTCTTCGTCAGAAGATTCACGTACGGTTTCTTCTTCAGTCTTAGCATCGATGCCTTTAATAGCAGGAACTTCAACTGGAGAAGGCAGGTAGTCAACAACTGCGTCGAGCAGAGGCTGAACACCTTTGTTCTTAAATGCGGTACCGCAAAGCACAGGAACGAATTCACCAGCGATGGTACCTTTACGGATCAGCTCCTGAAGCTTTTCAAAGGATGGCTCTTCGCCTTCCAGGTAAGCTTCCATTGCTTCTTCGTCGACTTCAACTGCAGTCTCAACCAGCTTGTCGCGGTATTCAGCAGCCTGGTCAGCAAGGTCCGCAGGAATGTCCAGCTCATCCCAGCTTGCGCCGAGAGCTTCACCATTCCAAACCAGTGCCTTCATCTTCATCAGGTCAACAACGCCCTGGAACTCGGACTCAGCGCCGATTGGCAGCTGCAGGCAGAGTGGGGTTGCGCCAAGACGCTTCTCGATCATTTCTACACAGCGGAAGAAATCAGCACCGAGCTTGTCCATCTTGTTGACGAAGATCATGCGTGGAACGTTGTACTTGTCAGCCTGACGCCATACGGTCTCAGTCTGAGGTTCAACACCAGCGTTCGCATCCAGAAGAGCAACAGCGCCATCGAGCACACGCAGGGAACGTTCAACTTCAATAGTGAAGTCAACGTGACCTGGGGTGTCAATGATGTTCAGGCGCTTGTCGTTCCAGAACGCAGTGGTAGCAGCAGAGGTAATGGTAATACCACGCTCCTGCTCCTGCTCCATCCAGTCCATGGTAGCAGCACCATCATGAACTTCACCGATCTTGTGGGACTTACCTGTGTAGTACAGAATACGTTCTGTAGTAGTCGTCTTACCAGCATCAATGTGTGCCATGATGCCGAAGTTACGGTAGTCCTCGATTTTGTGCGTACGTGACATAGCGTCAGCCTCTATCTAGACAGATTACCAACGGTAGTGCGAGAACGCACGGTTAGCTTCAGCCATCCGGTGGGTGTCTTCGCGCTTCTTAACGGAGTTACCACGGTTGTTAGCTGCATCAAGCAGTTCGCCGGAAAGACGACCAACCATTGTGGTTTCGTTACGACCGCGAGCTGCAGAAATCAGCCAGCGGATAGCAAGTGCCTGACGACGCTCTGCACGAACTTCGACTGGAACCTGATAGGTTGCACCACCAACACGACGGGAGCGAACTTCTACCTGTGGCATAACGTTTTCGAGCGCCTGATGGAACATCTCGAGTGGGTTAGCCTTAGCTTTAGCTTCGATCGCGTCGAATGCACCGTATACGATGCGTTCTGCGGTGGATTTTTTACCATCGAGCATTACTGCGTTCATGAACTTAGTAACGATGATGTCTCCGAACTTTGGATCCGGAATAACTTGGCGCTTTTCAGCGGCGTGACGGCGGGACATATCGGTCTATATCCTATTATTTCGGACGCTTAGCGCCATACTTGGAACGACGCTGTTTACGATCTTTAACACCCTGGGTGTCAAGAACGCCGCGGATGATGTGGTAACGAACACCTGGCAAATCCTTTACACGACCACCACGGATCATGACAACGGAGTGCTCTTGCAGGTTGTGACCTTCACCCGGAATGTAACCAATAACTTCGAAACCGTTGGTGAGACGGATCTTAGCCACTTTACGAAGCGCTGAGTTTGGCTTCTTAGGAGTGGTGGTATAAACGCGAGTACACACGCCGCGCTTCTGCGGGCATGCTTCCATCGCTGGAACTTTGTTCCGCTTCGCCGGCACCTGGCGCGGCTTGCGGATCAACTGGTTGATCGTTGGCATAATTTGCCCTTTAACTACTTTTGCTCTTCGACCGGACGCAGTTTCTGGTAGACATACGCACGCGCACCAAGTCCACGAACAAAACATCCGCGGAGGGCGCTGCGAAACCAGAGGACCACGGACAGGTCCGCGGTCTTGCATTCGACTTGTATTCGCCTTTGAACCCGACAGCGTTTAAGCTTCAGTACTCCGAGGCGAGGCGCCTCAGGAGAAGGACATTGCTTACTGCCTGCCATAAGGTTGCGCGGAAACTACTCATCAAGACACTGTTCGTCAAGTCCCTTCCAAGAGATTCTTGGCCGAAGACTCTCAGATTCATGCGGTGTATCCCAAGATTCAGGCAATTTCAGCTATTTCCTCGCAAAAGACCCCAAAATTTGGAAGCGCTTAAGTGTTCATTTCAGTTTGACTCTGAAGATTAAAAGGAAGTTAAGCACATCCCTACTCTGACTCATCGTCACCTGCCCAAGCCATTTGATTCTTATGGCTTTAACCGGATTTCAATTAGCCACTTAAGTGCAAATACTGCACCGGCAACACACCGCCTTGTCCCCTCTCCCCCAAACACAAAAAAGGAGAGGTCGCCCTCTCCTTTTCAAAAATCCAAAATCGGATCACTCACATCACTTTAAAGCGTAATGCCGACACACCTTAGAAGGTGATGACGGAGACGTTGCCAGCCAGCGCATCTTTGTAAGGCTGCACGAAGAACTCTTCCTCCGGAACCTCAGTGATATATCCGAGCTGATCCAGAGCTGCATCCGCATAACCCTGTTCACCCAGCGCTTCCACTGCACGGCGAACGGCACCATCATCATCCGGCGCAGTCACCATGACATGGAATGGAACACCATCTTCTTCTTCGCCGTCTTCCTCTTTCCAGGCACGACCCATGATCAGGTAGACAACTGGAGGAGTGTCTTCGCCGTTTTCGATTTCGTTCAGATCAGACATCTTATTTCCTTCATCGCGGATCGGCATACTCATCTAAATCACCAATCACGCATCAAAATGGAAAAGCCGCCCCGAAGGGCGGCTTCACCGGAATTGTATTTTACCGAACCATTAGAACTGTTCGCCGCGGCTGAAATCTTCCAGCATGGAGTCCGCAGTGTTTGCAGTTGAAGCTGCACGGCGGGCATCCTGAATGAGATCATCACGCAGGGTCGCGATCTTGCGAGTGCGGTTCATCGCTCCGCCTGTACCCGCTGGGATCAGACGACCAACGATCACGTTCTCTTTCAGACCATCCAGAGGATCGATCTTACCGAAGACAGCTGCCTCGGTCAGAACGCGAGTTGTCTCCTGGAACGATGCAGCAGAGAAGAACGAACGAGTCTGCAAGCTTGCTTTGGTGATACCCAGCAGAACTGGAACACCCTTAGCAGGGTCACGTGCATTATCGATTGCACGCTGGTTTGCTTCTTCGAAGTCGATCTTATCAACCTGCTCACCAGAGAAGAACTCTGTTTCGCCCGGATCGGTGATCTCAACTTTCTGGAGCATCTGACGAACAATCACTTCGATGTGCTTGTCGTTAATGCCCACGCCCTGCAGACGGTAAACTTCCTGGATCTCGTTGACGAGGAAGGCAGCCAGTGCCTCAACGCCCTTAATCGCCAGAATGTCATGCGGTGCCGGATTACCGTCGATCAGGTATTCACCCTTCTCGATGGTGTCACCTTCCTGCAGGTGGAAGTGTTTGTTCTTCGGAATGAGGTACTCAACAGGCTCCAGGCTCTCATCGGTAGGATCGATGATGATACGGCGCTTGTTTTTGTAGTCTCGGCCAAAGCGGATCGTACCGTCGGTTTCAGCGATAATCGCGTGATCCTTCGGACGACGTGCTTCGAACAGTTCCGCAACACGTGGCAGACCACCGGTAATGTCTTTCGTCTTCGCAGATTCCAGAGGAATACGTGCAAGAACGTCACCGGCAGAAACCATGTCGCCCGGCTGAACGGACAGAATTGCGTCAACGGAGAGCAGAGAACGTGCATCGCCACCGCGAGCCAGCTTCTTGATCTTACCGTTTTCGTCCTGAACAACCATCGCAGGTTTCAGATCAGCACTACGCTGAGCAGAACGCCAGTCAATGACCACACGCTTGGTGATACCGGTCGCCTCATCGGCGGTTTCCTGAACAGACGCACCATCCACCAGATCTTCGAAGCCCACACGACCGGAAACTTCGGTCAGGATCGGACGGGTGTATGGATCCCATTCGGAAATACGGTCACCACGCTTGATGGTGTCGCCTTCGTCAACGAAGACCTTACCACCGTAAGTTAGACGGTGAGAAGAACGCTCGTTGCCGTCACTGTCGACAATCACAACAGACATGTTACGTGCCATGACGATGTTGTTGCCGTCAGAGTCGCGAACCACGTTGCGGTTACGGATTGTCACAGTACCTTCGAAGTTGGATTCGATGAAGGAGCTGTCAACAACCTGTGCCGTACCACCAATGTGGAACGTACGCATGGTCAGCTGAGTACCAGGCTCACCAATGGACTGCGCAGCGATAACACCAACAGCCTCACCGATATTCACCGGAGTACCGCGTGCAAGGTCACGGCCATAACAGGTCGCACATACACCGGTCTTGGTTTCACAGGTCAGCACGGAGCGGATCTTGACCATCTGAACCTTGGCAGCTTCAATCTGCTCAACGTCCTTCTCGTCAATCAAACGTCCCTTAGGAACGATCACTTCACCGGTCTTGTTGTTGACCACGTCTTCTGCAGCCGTACGGCCCAGAACACGCATACCAAGGGTCGCGATCACGTTACCAGCATCAACGATCGGCTGAACAGTGATGCCACCTTCGGAACCACAGTCAACTTCAAGAATGATGCTGTCCTGTGCCACGTCAACCAGACGACGGGTCAGATAACCGGAGTTCGCAGTCTTCAACGCCGTATCGGCAAGACCCTTACGGGCACCGTGGGTGGAGTTGAAGTACTCGAGAACCGACAGACCTTCTTTAAAGTTCGCGATAATCGGGTTTTCGATGATGGAGCCGTCCGGCTTCGCCATCAGACCACGCATACCACCTAGCTGCTTCATCTGTGCTGGAGAACCACGAGCACCGGAGTGAGCCATCATGTAAACAGAGTTCATCTGCTTCTGACGACCTGTGTCCTCTTCGAACTCGGTCGCAGAGATGCGGCCCATCATTTCATCAGCAACTTTGTCGGTACATTTCGCCCAGGCGTCAACAACCTTGTTGTATTTCTCGCCCTGGGTGATCAGACCGTCATTGTACTGCTGCTCGTATTCAGCAACCATCGCCGCGGTGTCATCAACCAGCTTCGCCTTGGTGCCAGGGATAACCATGTCATCCTTACCGAAGGAGATACCAGCGCGACATGCGTTCTTGAAGCCCAGCTGCATAACGCGGTCACAGAAGATGACTGTCTCTTTCTGACCACAAGCACGGTAAACCGTGTCGATCATCTTAGAGATTTCTTTCTTCGTCATCAGCTTGTTACAGACGTCAAACGGAACTTCGAAGTGCTTAGGCAGCAGCTCTGCAATCATCAGACGACCTGGAGTGGTCTCATAGATTTCAGAGGTTGGGTTGCCCAGCTCATCAACAGTCTTGAAGCGGCCACGGATCTTGGAGTGAACAGTGATAACACCGTTCTCAAGCGCGTGATGCAGCTCACCCATGTTACCGAAGGCCATGCCTTCTCCTGGCTCACCTTCTGCCATGATGGACAGATAGTAGAGACCAAGAACAATATCCTGAGACGGTACGATGATCGGACCACCGTTCGCCGGGTGCAGAATGTTGTTGGTAGACATCATGAGAGTACGGGCTTCAAGCTGCGCTTCCAGTGAAAGCGGAACGTGAACAGCCATCTGGTCACCGTCGAAGTCAGCGTTAAACGCGGAACAGACGAGCGGGTGCAGCTGGATTGCCTTACCTTCGATCAGGGTTGGTTCGAATGCCTGAATACCAAGACGGTGAAGCGTAGGCGCACGGTTCAGAAGAACTGGGTGCTCACGGATCACTTCATCAAGGATATCCCAAACTTCCGGACGCTCTTTTTCAACGAGCTTCTTCGCCTGTTTAACAGTGGAAGAATAGCCCTTCGCGTCAAGACGGGAGTAGATGAACGGCTTGAACAGCTCAAGCGCCATCTTCTTAGGCAGACCACACTGGTGCAGCTTCAGTTCAGGACCCACGGTAATAACGGAACGACCGGAGTAGTCCACGCGCTTACCAAGAAGGTTCTGACGGAAACGACCCTGCTTACCCTTCAGCATGTCTGAGAGGGACTTCAGAGGACGCTTGTTTGCACCCTGGATCACACGGCCACGACGACCGTTGTCGAACAGCGCATCCACGGACTCCTGAAGCATACGCTTTTCGTTACGGATAATGATATCCGGCGCACGCAGTTCAATGAGACGCTTCAGACGGTTGTTACGGTTGATCACACGACGATAAAGATCGTTCAGGTCAGACGTCGCAAAACGGCCACCGTCCAGTGGAACCAGCGGACGAAGATCCGGTGGAATGACTGGAACAACAGTCAGGATCATCCATTCAGGACGGTTTCCGGACTCGATGAACGCCTCAACAACCTTCAGACGCTTAGCCAGTTTCTTAGGCTTCAGCTCAGTAGTCGCTTCTGCGATTTCCTGACGGATCTTTTCAGATTCACGCTGAAGATCCATGCTTGCAAGGATCTCGCGGATCGCTTCAGCACCGATCATAGCAGTGAAGCTGTCTTCACCGTATTCGTCCTGAGCAGCAACATACTCTTCTTCAGAAAGCAGCTGACGCAGCTTCAAAGGAGTAAGGCCTGGCTCAATAACAACGTAGTTCTCGAAGTACAGGATGCGCTCAAGATCCTTAAGCGTCATATCCAGCAGCATGCCGATACGGGATGGCAGCGACTTCAGGAACCAGATATGCGCAACAGGAGCAGCAAGCTCAATGTGGCCCATACGTTCACGGCGTACACGGGACAAGGTGACTTCAACGCCACACTTCTCACAGATAACGCCTTTATATTTCATGCGCTTATACTTACCGCACAAGCACTCATAGTCCTTGATAGGACCGAAAATCCGAGCACAGAACAGCCCGTCGCGCTCTGGCTTGAAAGTTCTGTAGTTGATCGTCTCCGGCTTTTTGATCTCACCGAACGACCAGGACAGAATTTTCTCCGGGCTGGCGATCGAGATGCGGATATGATCGAAGGTCTGTGCGGGAGCCTGTTGATTGAACAGGTTCATGACCTCTTGCGACATCAGCTCTCTCCTAAAATGCGCGGTTTGGGGAGCGTGCTAGTTAGCAGGCTCCCCTCTTCCGGCATGAATACATGACTTACAGCGAAATACCTTGAAAGGTCTTATTCCGCGGCATCGATTGCTTCAGCGTCATCATTGGTCGAATGACGCGGTTCCTTATCCTGCAACTCGACATTGAGGCCCAGGGAACGCATTTCCTTGACGAGAACGTTGAAGCTCTCCGGAATGCCCGCCTCGAATGTGTCGTCACCCCGGACGATTGCTTCGTAAACCTTGGTACGACCAGCCACGTCATCAGACTTAACTGTGAGCATTTCCTGCAAGGTGTACGCTGCGCCATAAGCTTCAAGCGCCCACACTTCCATCTCACCGAAGCGCTGACCACCGAACTGTGCCTTACCACCCAGCGGCTGCTGAGTAACAAGAGAGTAAGGTCCGATAGAACGCGCGTGGATCTTGTCGTCAACCAGGTGGTGAAGCTTGAGCATGTAGATGTAACCAACAGTGACCTGACGGTCGAACTGCTCACCGGTACGTCCGTCAAACAGAGTTGACTGACCGGATGGCTTCATCTCAGCGATGTTCAGCATGTCAACAACGTCTGGCTCACGTGCACCATCGAAGACCGGAGTCGCGATGGAAACGCCATGACGCAGCTGCTCACCAAGTTTCGCAATGCCTTCGTCGTCGTATTCTTTAACCGGCTCACCCTTCAGGTTATCGCCGTAGATTTCGACAACTTTGCCGCGGAGCTGTTCGATCTCGCCAGACTTACGATATTCATCGTAAAGCTCGCCGATCTTCTGGCCCATGCCGGCACAAGCCCAGCCAAGGTGCGTTTCAAGAATCTGACCAACGTTCATGCGGGACGGCACGCCCAGTGGGTTCAGAACAATGTCCACGTGCTGACCATCCTCGAGGAATGGCATGTCTTCACATGGATTGATCTTGGAGACCACACCTTTGTTACCGTGACGACCAGCCATCTTATCGCCTGGCTGAATCTTACGCTTAACCGCAACGAAGACCTTAACCATCTTCATTACGCCAGGTGGCAATTCATCACCACGCTGCAGCTTCTCAACCTTGTCGATGAAGCGCTGCTCAAGACGCTTACGGCTCTCGTCATAAGAACCACGAAGCGCTTCCAGCTCGCTCATCAGCTGCTCGTCTTCGACAGCAAACTGCCACCACTGAGAACGTGGGAACTCGTTCAGAACGTTTCCGTCGATCTCAACACCCTTGCGGAAGTTCTTCGGACCACCAACAGCCACATGACCCATGATCATCTCAGCCAGACGGCCATAGACGTTACGGTCAAGAATTGCCTGTTCGTCGTCACGGTCTTTCGCAAGACGTTCAATCTCTTCGCGCTCGATAGCCATTGCGCGTTCGTCTTTTTCAACACCGTGGCGGTTGAATACACGAACTTCAACAACAGTACCGACAACACCTGGAGACAGACGCAGGGATGTGTCACGAACATCAGAAGCTTTCTCACCGAAGATCGCACGCAGAAGTTTTTCTTCTGGTGTCATTGGGCTTTCGCCCTTTGGAGTGATCTTACCAACGAGAATGTCGCCTGGTTTCACCTCAGCACCAACATACACGATGCCAGCTTCATCGAGGTTCTTCAGCGCTTCTTCAGAAACGTTAGGAATATCGCGAGTGATTTCTTCAGGGCCAAGCTTCGTATCACGCGCCATCACTTCGAATTCTTCGAGGTGGATAGAGGTGAATACGTCATCGCGAACGATGCGCTCGGACAGAAGGATGGAATCCTCGAAGTTGTAGCCGTTCCAAGGCATGAATGCGACCATAACGTTACGGCCAAGCGCCAGATCACCCAGATCAGTCGAAGGACCGTCTGCAATGATATCGCCCTTGCGAACCCGGTCACCCACGTTCACCAGCGGACGCTGGTTGATACAGGTGTCCTGGTTGGAACGCTGGAACTTCATCAGGCGGTAGATGTCTACGCCGGACTTGGAAGGATCCAGATCTTCCGTTGCACGAATAACGATACGTGTTGCGTCAACCTGGTCAACCACACCGCCGCGACGTGCGCCGATAGCAGCACCAGAGTCACGAGCAACGATTGGTTCCATACCGGTACCAACAAATGGAGCCTGCGCACGAACGAGCGGCACAGCCTGACGCATCATGTTGGAACCCATCAGTGCGCGGTTCGCATCATCGTTCTCAAGGAACGGAATGAGCGACGCAGCAACGGAAACCAGCTGCTTAGGAGACACATCCATCAGATCAACGCGGTCAGAGGTGACCAAGATGTTTTCACCTGCGTGACGACACTGAACCAGGTCGTTCACGAAGCTACCATCTTCGTTCATCTCAGCGTTTGCCTGAGAAACGTAGTACTTGCTCTCTTCCATAGCGGAGAGATAGACAACGTCCTTGGTCACTTTACCGTCAATCACGCGGCGGTATGGGCTTTCAATGAAGCCATACTTGTTCACACGCGCAAAAGTCGCCAGTGAGTTGATCAGACCAATGTTCGGACCTTCCGGTGTCTCAATCGGACAGATACGACCGTAGTGAGTTGGGTGAACGTCGCGAACCTCAAAGCCTGCGCGCTCACGGGTCAAACCACCTGGGCCAAGCGCTGAGAGACGACGCTTATGCGTGACTTCAGAGAGTGGGTTGGTCTGGTCCATGAACTGGGACAGCTGGGAAGAACCGAAGAACTCGCGCACAGCAGCCGCAGCAGGTTTTGCGTTGATCAGATCCTGAGGCATCACAGTGTCGATCTCAACAGAGCTCATACGCTCCTTGATCGCACGTTCCATGCGCAGCAGGCCAACACGGTACTGGTTTTCCATCAGTTCGCCAACAGAACGAACACGACGGTTGCCAAGGTTGTCGATGTCATCGATTTCGCCGCGACCATCACGCAGGTCAAGCAGCAGGCCGATAACAGATAGGATGTCTTCCTTACGCAGAACACGAACAGTGTCTTCACACTCAAGGTCAAGACGCATGTTCATCTTCACGCGACCAACAGCAGACAGGTCGTAGCGCTCAGCATCGAAGAACAGAGACTGGAACATAGCCTCAGCTGTTTCGAGGGTTGGCGGCTCACCAGGACGCATCACGCGGTAGATGTCAAACAGAGCACCTTCGCGGCTGTCGTTCTTGTCGGCTGCAAGTGTGTTGCGGATGTAAGGACCAACGTTAACGTAGTCGATATCCAGAACAGGAAGATCGTGGTAGCCACGCTCGATCAGCTCGTGGAGCAGCTTTTCAGTCAGCTCTTCACCAGCTTCAGCGTAGATCTCACCGGTACCCATGTCGACAATGTCTTCAGCAAGGTACTGGCCGTACAGATCCTCATCAGTGCCCTTCAGGGACTTAACGCCCTTTTCAGTCAGCTGACGGATTGTACGAGCGGTAATTTTCTTACCAGCTTCTACAACCACTTCACCGGAAGCAGCATCAACCATGTCGTTGACGGCTTTGGTGCCCTTCAGACGAGCGCCATCAAACGGAACAGACCAGCTGTTCTCGCCGGAGCGAACGTAATCGATACGCTTGTAGAAGGTGTTCAGGATGTCTTCGCTGTCCAGACCAAGCGCCATCAGCAGGGATGTCACTGGGATCTTACGACGGCGGTCGATACGTGCGTGGACAATGTCCTTCGCATCGAATTCGATGTCGAGCCAGGAACCACGGTAAGGAATCACACGTGCGGCAAACAGCAGTTTACCGGAAGAGTGGGTCTTACCTTTGTCATGGTCGAAGAATACACCCGGGGAACGGTGCATCTGAGACACGATAACGCGCTCTGTACCATTGATCACAAAGGTACCGTTATCGGTCATGAACGGAATATCGCCCATGTAGACATCTTGTTCTTTGATGTCTTTAACCGATTTTGCGCCAGTATCTTCATCCACATCAAACACGATGAGGCGAAGCGTCAGCTTCAGTGGCGCAGCGTAAGTCATATCACGCTGGCGGCACTCTTCCACATCATACTTTGGTGCTTCAAATTCGTAATCTACGAATTCAAGAAGGGAATTGCCTGCAAAATCCGAAATGGGGAATACGGACTTAAATACGGCCTCTAGGCCTTCGTCAACGCGGCTATCTTCTACCTTATCAACTTGCAAGAATTGGTCATAAGACGCCTTCTGCACTTCGATAAGATTTGGCATAGCCGCTACATCGCGGATGGATCCGAAGTATTTACGGACCCGCTTGCGACCGTTGAACGTCTGCGTCATTGTCGCTCCTCGTATCACTCAAGGTGACGGTTCAGAAAAACGACGCCCTGCACCTGGCAGAAAACGTAGCTTCTCAGAACCGTCCACTAAAGGCACCTTGCGGCACCCTCCCCCGTCGGGACGTTTACCCCGGCCGGGAAACCCGCCAGGGTACGGAAAAGGTCCCGGATCGCTCCGGGACCAATATCTGAAGAACTCAGGATTACTTGAGTTCTACTTTTGCACCAGCTTCTTCGAGCTTCTTTTTCAGCTCTTCAGCTTCGTCTTTTGCTACGCCTTCTTTAACTGGCTTTGGAGCGCCTTCTACGAGCTCTTTAGCTTCTTTCAGGCCAAGACCGGTGATAGCACGTACTTCTTTAATTACGTTGATCTTCTTCGCGCCAGCGTCAGCCAGGACAACGTCGAATTCAGTCTTTTCTTCAGCAGCAGCAGCTTCGCCGCCAGCAACAGCAGCAACAGCTACAGGAGCAGCAGCGGAAACGCCCCACTCTTCTTCGAGCATTTTGGACAGCTCAGCAGCTTCCATAACGGTCAGTGCAGAGAGTTCTTCTACGATCTTTGCGAGATCAGCCATTTTTCATTACCTTGTTGTTCGAACCGTTTTCGGTTTTGACAAAAATTGTGTGGTTCCGCCTTACGCGGCTTGGTCCTTCTCGGCGTACGCATTGAAGACGCGAGCAAGCTGCCCGGCCGGTGCGCTTGTAACCTGAGCGATACGGGAAGCTGGGGTCTGGATCATTCCAACCAGCTTGCCACGAAGCTCGTCCAGAGACGGCATCGTTGCCAGTGCGTTAACACCAGCAGTGTCCAGGTTAGTTGAACCAAGAGCACCACCAAGGATTACGAAGTCTTCGTTAGCCTTAGCGAAGTTAGCAGCAGCCTTAGGCGCAGCAACTGGATCATCGGAATAAACGATGACAGTTGGGCCTTTGAACAGGTCGCTGATGTGCTCAAGTTCAGTGCCTTGAAGGGCAAGCTTGACAAGACGGTTTTTAGCAACCTTTACGGTGCCGCCAGCTTCACGAGCATCAGCACGCAGCTGAGTCATCTGAGAAACTGAAAGGCCCGCATAGTGCGCAACGACAGCAACACCAGTGTTAGACAACACTTCGTTGAAATCGCTGACGAACTTTTGCTTATCCGCTCTTTCCACTTGCCTTCTCCAGTTGGCAGCAATTCTCATTGCCGCCGGTTTGCCTTTGCCGCATCAAAATTGGGTTAAACCCAACCTCGACAACGACGATTAGGGTCCTGTCCCCTTACGCGCCGGAGAGACGCAGCAAGGCAATTTGGTTCGAACCGCAAGGTTGAAGTGCAAGTGTGCATATCAACCAAATCAGTTCTTCTCCATCTATGCAGGCCTTTCTTAGCGAAAACTTAAACCAACGAATGTTGGCACCTGCAGTCTCGGACAGGGATGCCGAAGGACCATAACAGTCTTTCAGCGGTAAAACCTCCCACATAAAAGCGGGAGGTAACTCTTATAGGCGAGGTGTTTACTCGGTAATGGAGCCGAGTTCAACCTTTACGCCTGGTCCCATCGTGGATGAAAGTGCTACGCGCTTAACGTAGGTACCTTTCGCACCAGATGGCTTAGCTTTGATCACTGCATCAACGAGAGCTTTTACGTTCTCTTCCAGCTTGGAAGCTTCAAAGGAAGCTTTGCCAACGCCAGCGTGGATGATACCAGCTTTTTCAACGCGGAACTGTACAGAACCACCTTTAGCGTCTTTAACAGCCTTGGTCACGTCTGGGGTCACAGTGCCAACCTTAGGGTTTGGCATCATGCCGCGTGGGCCAAGAACCTTACCAAGACGACCAACCAGTGGCATCATGTCAGGTGTTGCGATCACGGTATCGAAGTTGATGGTACCACCCTGAACTTCTTTAACCAGCTCTTCTGCACCAACAATGTCAGCGCCAGCAGCTTTAGCTTCGTCAGCTTTCGCATCACGAGCAAATACTGCAACGCGTACAGTTTTACCGGTACCGTTTGGCAGAACACATGCACCACGAACCATCTGGTCAGCGTGACGTGGGTCAACACCAAGGTTGATTGCAACTTCAACAGTCTCGTCAAACTTCGCAGTGGAGTTGGATTTGATCAGCTCGAGAGCTTCGCTAACTGCGTACTCTTTGTTGCGATCTACACCTTCGCGAGCAGCTTTAATGCGCTTACCTACTTTAGCCATGATCTATTACTCCGTAACTTCCACACCCATGGAACGGGCGGAGCCTTCGATCATCAGCATTGCTGCTTCGACGTCGTTAGCGTTGAGGTCTTTCATCTTAGCTTCAGCGATCTCACGAACCTGAGCTTTAGTGATGGACGCAACAGTACCGCGACCAGGTGTCTGAGAGCCAGACTTGATCTTAGCAGCTTTCTTGATGAAGAAAGAAGCTGGAGCAGTCTTGATCTCAAATGTGAAAGACTTATCGGAATAATAAGTGATGGTGGTTGGGCAAGGAGCACCCTTCTCAACATCCTGGGTCTTAGCGTTAAACGCCTTACAGAATTCCATGATGTTCAGACCGCGCTGACCCAGCGCAGGACCAATTGGTGGGGATGGTGTAGCAGAACCTGCTGGCACCTGAAGCTTTAGATAGCCTTCAATCTTTTTCGCCATAATTCTCTCCAGAATGGATCTGTGAAGTCACCAAAGGCGCTTCACTGGATAAGAGAGCGGGCGGTCTGGCTTCCGGTGCACTGACGAAAGTGCGCCTCACCTGCCGCCCCAACCCGGACTTAACCGACTTTGTCGACCTGTCCGTATTCAAGCTCAACCGGTGTAGCCCGGCCGAAGATGGACACAGTCACTTTCAGACGTGCCCGCTCCTCATCGACTTCCTCGACGAGACCAGAGAAGGAAGCAAACGGGCCATCGCTGACGCGAACCTGTTCACCAACTTCAAAGCTGACAGAAGGTTTCGGAGTTTCGACACCTTCCTGAACCTGATTAAGAATACGCTGCGCCTCAGCCTCAGAAATCGGCATTGGCTTCTTGTCGTTACCAAGGAAGCCGGAAACTTTCGGCGTATCGTTGATCAGGTGATAAGCATCGTCGCTCATTTCCATCTTCACCAGAACGTAGCCTGGGAAGAACTTGCGCTCGGAATCAACCTTGCGACCGCGACGTACTTCTACGAATTTCTCGGTCGGAACCAGAACTTCGTCAAATGAATCTTCAAGCCCCTGCTGCTGAGCTCTTTCTTTAATCGCTTCAGCAACTTTACGCTCGAAATTCGAATAAGCGTGAACAATATACCAGCGCTTAGCCATCTTAAATCCTGTTCCTACTAGAATTGCCTGAAATGCTATTAAAAGCCAAGCACTAGGCTGATACCCCAGCTCATCAGCTGGTCAGCAGCAAGAAAGAACATCGCCGCCAGGAAAACCATGATGAAAACCATCAGCGTGGTCACACCAGTTTCCTTACGCGTCGGCCAAGTTACCTTCGCAGTTTCCGAACGAACTTGCTGGATAAATGTAAAAGGATTGGTTTTTGCCATCCGGTCCCGGCCCATTACACGACAGGTGGGCGCGTAGATTCTTCCACGCGCCCTATCCCTGAAAAACTCTTCATATGCCACCAACTTCGATTAATCAAGATTTTTCTCGATAAGAAGAGATGGCAGGGGCAGCAGGGCTCGAACCCGCGACCTACGGTTTTGGAGACCGTCGCTCTACCAACTGAGCTATACCCCTACAATGTCCCGTTCGGGACAAAAACCTTTTCCTACCAACAAAGCGTTTCGCCGGAAGGAACCGTGCCGCAATACACACCGCGGCACGATATGTAAAGACTTAAAAAGTCTTTATTCGATGATTTCAGCTACCACACCAGCGCCGACGGTACGACCGCCTTCACGGATAGCGAAGCGCAGACCATCTTCCATAGCGATCGGAACGATCAGCTCAACGGAGACAGCAACGTTATCACCAGGCATCACCATTTCTGTGCCTTCTGGCAGAGAAACAACACCAGTCACGTCAGTTGTACGGAAGTAGAACTGTGGACGGTAGTTGGTGAAGAATGGGGTGTGACGACCACCTTCTTCTTTGGTGAGGATGTATGCCTCAGCCTTGAACTTGGTGTGAGGAGTAACGGAACCTGGCTTACACAGAACCTGGCCACGCTCAACTTCTTCACGACCAACACCACGGATCAGTGCACCAATGTTGTCGCCTGCTTCACCCTGATCGAGCAGCTTGCGGAACATTTCAACACCGGTAACAGTGGTTTTAGCTGTTTCTTTGATGCCGACGATCTCAACTTCATCACCAACGTGGATGATACCGCGCTCAACGCGACCGGTAACAACGGTACCACGACCGGAGATGGAGAACACGTCTTCGATTGGCATAAGGAATGCCTGATCGCGTGGACGGTCTGGAGTTGGGATGTACTCATCTACTGCAGCCATCAGTTCAGCGATTTTCTCGGAACCAATGTTTGCATCGCGATCTTCCAGAGCTGCAAGAGCAGAACCAGCAATGATTGGAATATCGTCGCCTGGGAATTCGTAGGAAGACAGAAGTTCACGAACTTCCATTTCTACAAGCTCGAGAAGCTCTTCATCGTCAACCTGGTCAACTTTGTTCATGAAGACAACCAGTGCAGGAACGCCAACCTGGCGTGCAAGCAGGATGTGCTCACGAGTCTGTGGCATTGGGCCATCAGCAGCGTTAACAACGAGGATCGCGCCGTCCATCTGCGCAGCACCGGTGATCATGTTTTTCACATAGTCAGCGTGGCCTGGGCAGTCAACGTGTGCGTAGTGACGAGCGTCGGTTTCGTACTCAACGTGCGCTGTGGAAATGGTGATACCACGTGCGCGCTCTTCAGGAGCACCGTCGATTTCGTCATATGCTTTAAAGTCACCAAACTGTTTGGTGATAGCAGCAGTCAGCGTAGTCTTGCCGTGATCAACGTGGCCGATTGTGCCGATGTTGACGTGCGGCTTATTACGTTCAAATTTTTCCTTCGCCATGGGCGTAGCTCTCTATTTAATCGTAGTTCCGTCGATCAAGGCTCGGAGCCACCCAAATGAGGACCCCAAGGATTCTTTAGGATAAATTCTCAAAGCGACTTTCGAGATCTTGGAGCGGGTGAAGGGAATCGAACCCTCGTCGTAAGCTTGGAAGGCTTCTGCTCTACCATTGAGCTACACCCGCAATACCAATTTCCTGTCGATGGTGGAGGAGGTTGGATTCGAACCAACGTAGGCATAGCCAGCGGATTTACAGTCCGCCCCCTTTAGCCACTCGGGCACTCCTCCGAGATCGACGAAAAATTCTCCAAAAGAGAACTTTTTGAAACTCGTTTTGCGAAACACGCCGCTTAACTGACAAGCAGTTGCGCCGCGTCCTGTGGCGCGGTTTATGCCGCTGAGAACGCCATCTGTCAACGCCTCTTTTGCAAGTGCCTGTGCAAAATCAACAAGGCAGATAGTTTTCCCCCTTTTTTGTCGGAAAACTAACCGACGGATTTTACGTAGAACCTTGCTAAATCACAGCTCTTCACAGTGAACCCGGCAATTTTGACGTAAATTCTTTTTTCTGGAAAACGATCTGATCACCCCGTTCTTCAACCCATTTAAAAGGCCGCGCACTTTCTTTTTCTCAAAGGCATAAAAAAGGAATGTTTAGTCTCCCCTCTTTATTCCCTTGAAGCCTGATCTTGACCAGAGTATCGAGAGCCTATGAGCAACTTTAAAAATCAAAAGAGCACAGGCGGCAGCCGTTGGAGCCCGACACAGGGCAACGACCGGCCCTATAAGAAAAAGCGCCCGGACGGAAAATCCTCTGGCGGCAGCTTTTCAAAAGGCAAGCCCTGGCAGAAGAAATCAGCTGCTGAAGACGGCCCATTCTATATATATGGCCTCCACACCATTGAAGCAGCCTTCAAAAACCCGGAGCGCAAACGCCACAAGCTCGTTGTGACGCAAAATGCCCTGCGCCGACTGGAAGAGCGCAATCTGAAGATTGATGTTCCGGTTGAAGACGCCAGCCCGCGCGATATCGACAAGCTCGTCGGCAAAGACGCCGTCCACCAGGGCGCCGCCCTTCTGGTCGACGCCCTGCCCGAGTACGGCCCGGAAGAACTCAAGGACGGTCAGCTGGTCCTCGCACTGGATCAAGTCACCGACCCGCACAATGTAGGCGCGATCCTGCGCTCCGCCGTTGCGCTGAATGCCGACGCCGTTGTCACCACCCGCCGCCACGCACCTGAAGAAGGTCCGGTTCTTGCTAAAACCGCAAGCGGCGCGCTGGACATGATCAAACACGTGCGCATTCAGAATATGTCCCGCTTCGTGGAAGAAATGCGCGACAAGGGCTATCAGGCCATCGCTCTGGACAGTGAAGGCCCGGAAGCTGTCGAAAACACCGCTTTTACAGATAAGACCCTGCTCGTACTTGGCTCTGAAGGAAAAGGTGTGCGCGAAGGCGTGCGCAAAAGCTGCGATACCCTCGCCCGCCTCGACATGCCTGGAGAGATCAAATCGCTCAACGTCTCCAACGCCGCGATCCTCTCCCTCTATGTCGCCCGCATGAAAATGGGCCTGTCCTGACGATCTGCCGCTGACATCTCAGCCCGGCATAAAGTCAGAACAGATCATCTCAAAACAAAACCGCCGCAGCTCCCGCAAAATGCAGAAAGCCGCGGCGGTTCTTTTGTATCAAGGCTGATGCTTAGAGGAGGAAGTCCTCAGCGCTCAGCGCATCTGCTTTGCTGACTGCAATCTTGAAGTCAGCCTGGGCATCCCCATCCACATCCGCATAAACATACTGAGTGGAGCGATAAGCGGTGACCCACACGGAGTTCGCAGCGGCGCCATCGTCACTAAACAGGAAGGCCTGATCACCATCATTGTCGGTATTGGCGTCAATCTGACGGAAGTCGAAAAGATCTTCCCCCTTGTCAAATCCGCTAACCAGCTCAGCAGCACCTTCAAGGGTAACGTCAGAAACGGATGTGTAGACCACACGGTCAACCGCATCATCATTGCCTAGAACAATATAGTCCCGGCCACCGCCACCTTGCAGTGTATCAGCTCCACTTCCGCCTCGCAGCGTGTTGGCAACCTCATCACCGATCAGCACATCATCACCAGAACCACCCTCAACCACTTCAACATTGGAAACCTTCAGCTGGCCAATACCAGTGTTCTGGAAGTCCGTACGGGACAGATTCACCGTTAAACTTTCAGAACCATCGTATCTGAGAGTATCCCGGCCATCGCCACCATCAATGATATCCGTGCCAGAGCCGAGCGTGATCAAGTCAGAACCGTCATCACCATTGACAGTGTCATCACCAGCTCCACCAATCAGGTTATCATTACCAAGACCGCCAAGGAGGGTGTCATTTCCATCACCACCCTGCAGGTAGTCATCACCACCGGCACCGATCAGCACATCATCGCCGTTTCCGCCATGGAACTCATTGCGAAGGTCATTACCGGTCAGATGATCATCTCCATCACCGCCACTGATGTTTTCAATGCCAGAGATCACATCAAGGCCGTAACCGGTTTGCTGAGCACCACTCGCATTCAGATCAATACGGGCAGCTTTTGAGCCGGATACAATCAGCCTGTCTTCACCTTCACCACCACGGATGATGTCATTGCCCTCATCAAGGGTAATTTTGTCATTGCCGTCACCCGCATTGACCACATCATCACCAGCACCGCCATTCAGCGTATCATTGTCGGCTTCACCTTCCAGAAGGTCATTACCATCACCGCCATTTAGCAAGTCACGGTCATCACCACCCCACAGGCTATCATTGCCGGCACCACCATTAAGAGTGTCTTCACCGGCATGGGTTTTGATGATGTTGTCTGCGTCATTACCAGTCACCCGATCCCGACCAGAAGACGTGGTGACGTTCTCAATGCCAGTAATAGATGCCTGTCCAATCCCGGTGTTCCGCGCAGATGTGTAAGACAGATTAATCGACAGGTTCTCTTCATAATCAGCAATCAGATGATCAACCCCGTCGCCACCACGAATGGTGTCGCGGCCTCGGGAGAGAAGAATGGTGTCATTGCCGGCACCACCATCAAGAATGTCTTTGCCGTCACCAGCTTCAAGATAATCATCCCCATCACCACCAAACAGGGCGTTGTTCCCTTCAGTGTCGATCAGGTTGTCATTGCCTGCATCACCATGCAGCTCATCATCTCCAGCTTCACCGCGCAGAATGTCGTCGCCATCCCCGCCATGCAGCGTGTCATTTCCATCTTCGCCATAAAGCTGATCTTCACCAGCCCCGCCGTGCAGCTCATCATCCCCCGCACCGGCGCGCAGTTCATCAGAACCATTATCACCAAACAGCCTGTCGTTGCCTGCACCTGAGGTCAGCTTGTCTTCACCGGCGCCGCCATGCAGCTCATCATCCCCATCGCCTGTGGTCAGCAGATCATTGCCCGCATCTCCATGCAGCACATTATTGCCTTCCGCAGCTTCAAGAATGTCATCCCCAGCACCGCCAACAAGGGTGTCGTCACCAGCACCGCCGTAGAGCTTGTCGTCACCCTCACCGCCATCAAGAAGGTCATTGCCACCCAGACCGGACAGCACATCATTGCCTGCATTACCGATCAGAGTGTTATCACCCTCTGTACCGATCAGCCGGTCATCACCACCGCCAGCTTCAAAGCCCTCAATGCCGCGCAGGATTTTAACGCCAGAAGCTGTGACAAGACGGGTATGTTTCAGATCAACGACCAGAGCTTCATCATTGGACGCCCGCACAATGTCATGTCCAGCGCCACCGTCCAGCAGGTCTTTGCCCTGCCCTATAATGAAGACATCATCACCGCTGCCGCCATAAAGCAGGTCTTTGCCATCCCCACCGGTCAGCTCATCATCGCCCGAACCACCAAAGATGATATCATCTCCGGCACCGCCGTTGATTTTGTCGTTCCCGTCATTGCCTTCCAGCTTATCATCGCCGCCACGGCCATCGATCACATCATCGCCGCCCATGCCACGCAGAGAGTTGGAACCATCTGTGCCTGCAAACACATCATCATGCTTGTTGCCGGTAATGTTCTCCACATTGGTGATCTTGTCCATACCGTAGCCGGTATCCTGCGCATCCGTCACAGCCAGATCGATACGAGCACCTTTCTTGCTATTGATGGTAATCCGGTCATTACCAGCACCACCATCGAGAATGTCATTGCCATCTCCAAGGATAATGCGGTCATTGCCCTCACCAGCTTCAACCAGATCATCACCAGAACCTTCGTTCAAGGTGTCGTTCCCGGTTCCGCCGTAAAGCTCATCATTGCCATGGGAGCCGCTGAGATAATCATCACCGGCTTCACCAAGGATGATGTCATCACCGCCGTTACCGCGAATGCTGTTGTCCTCTGCATTGCCACGAAGATAGTCATTGCCATGACCAGCAGAAATGCTCTCAATCCCGGAGATTGTGTCGTTGCCATACGCAGTTTCGATGGTGTTTTCAGTCAGATCAACACGCGCATCCTGACGACCATAGAAGTAGATGGTATCCGTTCCTTCACCGCCGTGAATCTGATCATCACCCGCATCCAGATCAAAACGATCATTGCCGGCACCACCATGCAGCTCATCATTGCCGTTGCCGCCCTTCAGGTAGTCGTTGCCGCCATTACCATAAAGGGTATCATCGCCATCATTGCCTTCCAGCTCGTTGGCAGCCTCATTGCCGATAATACGGTCATCACCGGACCCACTATCAACATTCTCGATGCTGATGATCTTGTCACGACCGAATGAAGAGACCAGTTCCTCCTTATTAAGGTCGATGGTCATATCCCTATCAGTATCGATATGCAGCCAGTCAGAGCCTTCGCCGCCGTCCATGACATCGTTGCCAGCTTCAAGGTAGAAGTGATCATCCCCCTCAAGGCCATACATCTTGTTATTACCGCGACCACCCCACAGATGGTTATCCGCATGGTTGCCGGTAATCTTGTCATTACCGCGGGTTCCTACTGCATTTTCAATGACAGTGCCCACCGCAATGCTGATGTTCTTTCGCTCTCCGTCAACAGAGGAGGAATATGGCATGGTGTCATCGGCCTGAGTGACGCGCAGATCTATCGTTGCCTTTCTGAAGCCAGACAGATCCAAGGTGTCATTGCCACCTCCATCTACAAGCGTGTAGGAGTTGTTATCTCCATACTTGGCCAGATTGACCATTCGGAAGTTGTTTTCATCTGAGATGTTGGTGTTAAAGCCGTAGACGGTATCACCAAGGAACGCATTGTGGGTGCCAAAGGTTTTGCCGTTATAGCTTTGATCACCGTAAATCTTATCCAGCGCCAACAGGTCAGCAGCAGCAAAAGTTTGCGGATACGCGTTTGAAGCGCCTGATGTGTAGTTCTTCTCCTGAGCGAGATAGGACATGACAGAAACATGCCGGGAGTCATTCAGGAACCTCACACCATTTGGATAGTTAGGTCTCGCTCCATTGTACGGACCCTGATGACCCAAGCCAAGCGCGTGGCCGATCTCATGAAGGACTGTATGAACGAAATGCCCTGTATCACTATCATGTCGTCCATGCCCGTTGCCTGCAGGCAGGTTGATGACCGTATAATCCGAGTACCAGGCATCAAGGTCGCGCTGATACGCATACCCGCCGTGGCCTGCACCTGCACCTTTGCCATTATCTTTAAAGTTGAATTCAGCAACCTGATCTGTTGTTTCAACAATTTCAATACCGGTTACGGACGCGACATAGTCCATCGCTTCGCGAACCCGCTCTGCAGCCAGCTCACCCAAGCCGTCTGCATCTTTAAAGTTGCCCGTTACATTGTAAGTGAGTCTGCCAGACTTAGCGTTATCGCCAGTATCGCTTAAGTTGAAGTAATTGGGCGTTCCCCAATAGCCTCTCTCCAAAAAATCGGAAAGCTCATTCAGTGTGCCAGCTCTTTTGACTCTGGCAGTCCCTGAGCCAGTCGCACCATCTTCATTTTCTGAAACATTCTCAGAACAGCATGAACAACCGCAACCATCAGGGTGATTTTCAAGTACAGTCGGCTCAAACTCATCCGGTGTACCAGTTTCATTAGTCATATTCTATTCTCCGCCAAGCATATCATTTTCTGATATATCTGGCGGACATACTCGGAGTCCCGGAGAGTCTTCAAGTATAGTCAGAGCCATTACTTGACTCAAAGAACATGTCTCTATGAAAGTTTTTTAATTGCATTTTAGATAATATATATATCTACACACTAATCCCAATAATATTTGAATTCATATAACTTATACAGAGCATATAAGATGAATAATCTTAATTATGCCATATTTAATCAAATTCACTCGGAAATATAACTTGTAAGTATCTTCCTGTACAGACGAGCATTTCATACCTCTGACCCGCGGCTGACCACACGCCACAAGGCAAGCCCTCTCACGCTGAAAGAAGCTGGAGTATTTAAGAAGAAGAAACTCATCGAGCTATCGAGCTATCGAGCTATCGAGCTATCGAGCTATCGAGCTATCGAGCTATCGAGCTATCGAGCTATCGAGCTATCGAGCTATCGAGCTATCGAGCTATCGAGCTATCGAGCTATCGAGCTATCGAGCTATCGAGCTATCGAGCTATCGAGCTATCGAGCTATCGAGCTATCGAGCTATCGAGCTATCGAGCTATCGAGCTATCGAGCTATCGAGCTATCGAGCTATCGAGCTATCGAGCTATCGAGCTATCGAGCTATCGAGCTATCGAGCTATCGAGCTATCGAGCTATCGAGCTATCGAGCTATCGAGCTATCGAGCTATCGAGCTATCGAGCTATCGAGCTATCGAGCTATCGAGCTATCGAGCTATCGAGCTATCGAGCTATCGAGCTATCGAGCTTGCAATCCAACAGGCCACCCGCCCCGTCAAGACCTATCTCACCGCACCACCATCAAAGCGACATCCCTTTTCAGCCCAGCTAAGCATGCCGCATCCCACTAAAACTTCACCAGCAACACCGCAGTATTGCATTCCCCCCAACTCCGTGAACTCCACTGCCATACCGCCTCACAAAAAAGCCCCGGACTACCCCACTCACGTCAGTCAGACCTGAGCAGACCACCGCAGCAAAACACACATCCGCAAGACTTGGCCGACCACCACTGCAACACTCTCACACTCGAAAGACTGGAGCCGCCCCGCTGCAATACCCCCACACCTAAAAGACTTGCGCCAATCACCACAGCGCCACACTTAAATCCGAAAGACATGAACCCACCATCACAGCAACACCCCGTCTCCAATCAAATGATACTCCCTACCAACCGGCGACCTCATCCAAACGCTGTTCCCGGCTAACGACAATCCCGTCTAAGCGGCAATCTCGCTCAATCAATCCGGCATTACGATTTCGCATATGCATGCCCCCTACTCTTGAAAGGCAATAGTCGGCACTGAACACTGACACCGCTCCACCTGCACCACAGGGGAATAAGTGCACAGCTCCCCTTCAGCAAACCACTCCCTCCAGCTTCAGCCGAACACGCACCAAAATTCAGAGGTCCCTCACACACAAACGCAGAAAAATCGCAATCAACGCAAACAAACGCACAAAACAACGCAAACGCGCATCCCACTAATTTTTCTATCAATATCAATAGGCTGCACCCGCCACATGTGGAAAAGAACTCTCAAATCCACCAGATCAAGCCCAAATTAGCCCGAAAAATTCCATCCCCTGTGAATTCTTCCAAATTTTTGCATTTTTGGGATTTACAAACCCCGCCAGCGCCCGTAAATACCCCTCCAACGAAGGCGACGCCGGTATAGCTCAGATGGTAGAGCACCTGACTTGTAATCAGGGGGTCGCGGGTTCGATCCCTGCTGCCGGCACCACCTTCGCTCTTGATTTTACAAGAGAATTTCAAAGCCTCCTCCGGGAGGCTTTTTGCTTTTCTGGCTTTTGTCAGCATATGGTAAGCAAATGGGCGTTTTGGTAAGCAGGATTTCGCCCCTCCCACCCCCTCTAAATTCTCTTTCAACTTAATACTGGAAAAGCTGTGAATGCCGTCACTAGCTGTCAGAGACTAGGCTTTCTGCGGGGGTTGGAGAGGTTGGAGCTGACAGTCAGTTGTCAGAGGTTGTCATGACCAGCTTTCACTCGGTGAAAAAGGTCAACTTGCAATCGCTCTCTAGACAAAAAGACTATTAACAAAGCTAGCATCCATGGTTTGATTGTACCAATTTTGTCACCACCAACAACAGGCGATGCCTCTAGCTTGTTAAAGTCAATCGTTAGGGAATAAACCAGAAATGGATTTAGCAAAAATACTTTCTTATGGCGTCTCTTCTTGGTTACATTTTGAGACTGCGTGCAACAGGAGCGGACTTTTCAATGAGAAATATCTTACGGCACCGGTCGGACAAATTCTAAGCGCAAGAAGCGGGAATCGCACGGAAGCTGAGTGGAAACATCCAGTCCTATCAAACACAGGCCAAGGTCCAGGAAGGCGGCCAGAAGTAGACTTCTATGTTAAAGGCAGAGCGGATGAGCTTCCTATAGCAGTAGAGACCAAATGGGCAGGCCGCACTCTTCCATCAACTAAGGACATTTTATGGGATCTGATTAGATTAGAGCTGATAGCTCATCACAATCAAGCAAGATGCTTCTTTCTATTGGCTGGCAAGAAGGAACGTTTAGACCAAATTTTTGATCGTAAGGATTTTACTGACGCTAACTCACCTACTATGAAGAGGCCGCTATTAAGGATCGATAACAACATTATTCACGCCACTTCATTAGTCCCAACTGTGAGTTCAAGAATCCCTATACTTCGAAGCCTCTTTGAGAAGATGCAAGACTTTGAGTTTCCTCATAAGCTTCACACACGGCGCACAGCACCAAGTCCAGAAAACCCTAAAAGAAAACACTATCAGGTGTATATATGGGAGGTGAAATCTGCCACTAATCGGCAAATATTCCGCCCTAGCAACTCGAAACATTACACTCAGTCGCAGCACCTTAACACTATAGTAGTATCTGAAAAATAGTCCTCCCAATCCAATGATGATGCATGTCGGGCTTCGAGCAAAACATAAATTACCTCCTTACTCGTCCTTTAACCAAATCTATTGGACCTGCATCTCCCCCCAAAAAAAGGCCTGAGAAGCATCACGCTTCCCAAGCCAGAATATTCCGTGAGAGGCAAAGCCTCTCTTCATTCCATACTATTCGTCTTTTGAGATTTCCAGCGCACAAGGATCAAGCAGCTCAGAAATCTTCTCGCTACTACCCTGCACGTCTTCAATGTGATTGCGCACAGTATCAAACAGCGTCAGCAACGCTTCATATTCCTGTGTGTGCTCCATGCGCTCGCTCAGAACCACACTCATAGAATAAACCAGATTTTTGAGGTGGTTGCTGGAAAGGCTAAGTTGACCCACTTCATTGCGAAGGGATGTATGGGCACATTTCTCTTTACCAGTATCAGTCATTTCAAGCCCTCTACTTTAGGTTTTGAAGAACCACTCAGCAGAAGGCTTCTGACGGCCCACTGGTGAGCGGGAGGTTCAGAACCTGCAAGTAGACAGGCGGGTTTATTCCCCCGCAAAGGGTATTGTATTCACCGCCCTCCCGCCCATAAGCGAGAGTTTGCGTTTGAAGACTTACCCCCAAACACAAAAGACCGCTGACTAACGGCTGCGGTGACCGCTACTTGAAAAGAGGTTCTGACGCCTCAAACTGACCATGCGATGAACAACGCAAGGTGTCAATGCAAGGAAACCGAATTCCTCCACAAACCCATGGGATTAGCGGGGCTAAAAAGGGAGAACAACAACATGAACATAAACATCAAGCCCT
This sequence comes from Pseudovibrio sp. JE062, assembly GCF_000156235.1. Taxonomy (NCBI): domain Bacteria; kingdom Pseudomonadati; phylum Pseudomonadota; class Alphaproteobacteria; order Hyphomicrobiales; family Stappiaceae; genus Pseudovibrio; species Pseudovibrio sp. JE062. The sequence goes on along the minus strand of NZ_DS996806.1, from coordinate 605,687 downwards.
CGCGAAAATCACATAGCCGCTTGCACCGTGGTCCCGAACTACCCGTAGGCAGACAAAGGCCTGCGAAGGACCCACAGACCTTCGAGCACGAAAGAACTTGTTAGATCAGAGATACCGATAGGTTTCATGTATCACTGAACTTAGCCAATGACATTCGACATATCGCGCCAACTTAAATTAGAGGGAAACTCAGCACCCTCCCAAAAGGCATGCAACACGCTTAAAACATCTGTTGTCGACAAAAACTCTTCTGGCTCAACTTTGAGTTCACCGCCGCCAAACATAAGTGTTTGCGTCCCTACAAACGGAACACGCGCTTTGGCCAACACAGCACGTTGATGTGATTTGGGAACTTGTTTACCCCACTCAAGCACACAAGTTTGACCTCCACCTGCCACTTGCAAATAGTCGCCGTTTGCTTTTGTCAGAGACAAATATGAATGAGGGCCATAGCTCTTCAGCGCCCTTACTGCGCCATCCACATCAACAAAACTCTCTATATTTTGCTTAGGACGGTTTTGAACTTCTAAAATCACTCGTGAAACCTCTAGCGTGCAATCAACAGATCAGAGCAATTCTTACAATGATGTCAGCTAGCTTCCCAGATCAAATCACATCCAGATAAATCAACCGCCTTGAACCTGTTGCTTTCTTGGTTACCTGTATTCGCTTCTGCCTCAGCAGCGGTGCTGCCCGATCTACCGCATTGCCAAACGCATTCACCTTTGTTGGCCAGAACCGTGAGGACCTGATCTGATCACTCACAATCATGTTCAGCTCTGCCAACAACTCAGTTGCGGTCCCCACCCAGCTCTCACCACCTTGCCGAACCATGAGAAACTCATGAAGAGCCACCGCAACCGGATCACCCTCAAACACAGCTTCTGCTGTGCCCCTACGATTGCTTTCATAAGCCTCCAGAAACTCGCCCTCTTCCCAGCCAAGACCAGAAGACGCAGCCACCATCAACCGCGCAAAGTCCGCCATGCGTGGATGACGATCCAGATGCACACTCTCAATGTTGCGGATAGCTGTGCTCAATGCATCTAGTAGAGCACCAAGCATACGCGGTTTGAGCTGCTCCCACTCTTGCCAGAACAACTCTTCAGGCTGACGGCCTACCTCATCAATACGCTTGAGACGAACAGAAAGCGCACGCTCTGCCAGATCAGCCCGCTCAGTTAGCGCAGGAATGCCATTAAGCAGCACAGGCCGCGCCCCTTGAAACCAATAGGCATCACCATCCGTGTGCAGCTTGCGAGAGATAAACCCACTCCCCGTCGCCATCCGGCAGATCGCATCAGAGAGCCAGCCTTCCATTTTAGAGACATTATCGAAATTAAGCACATGCCCGTTTTGTGCCATCACCATCAGGTCGCGTTCATCTTTGGGAAGCGAGGACGCCGAAACCGCGCAGGGATCAGTAATAGACCGCAACAGTCGCGCCATAGTACTCTTGCCGCTGCCTTGCTCTCCACCAAGCGCTAAAACCGGATAACTCCGACTACGCCCCCACAACGACGCCACCATCCAGCCAAGGATAAGCTTACAGTCTTCTTCCTCGGCATTGATAAGATGGTGCATCTCCTCAATCTGGTGCCCTTTTTCAGGCACGGGTAACGGCGACATAGTCTGCTTGCGGATGAATTTTACGGGAGGATTGCCCACCACCTCCCAACCGTCACGGGTGATACGGACTGCTCGCCAGTTCTCATCTGCCAGATCGAGCCAGCTTTCTCCGTCCTGCCAGCCAGTCCGCATATACGGCACATGACAGGCACCTTGCTCCAACGCCCGCACCTCAAACACCCGCAAAGCGTCACCTAGGTTCTGTGTTGAAGGTGCAAGCCCGGTCTTCTCATAATACCGCCCCACCAACCAACGTTTGAAACTTTGGCTCTCAACCAGCCAATGCTCATAGTGATCATTCACCAACACGGTGGCAAAGGCGTCCTTTTGCGGCGAATGCCAAAGCTCCAGATCCTCCGCAACTGAAAGCAAGTTTACACCACGCGCACGTGGCTTGGCTTCCGGTTCCGGCGCGTCCACTGCCTGAGAAGACAACACGAAGGCCTCAGCTTGTTCTAGCGTCCATCCATCCGCCAAGGCGTCAGCCGCATCCCAGCCTTTAGGAACATCATCCGGCAGCGCAAGAACCGTTAAAGATGCAACCCCGATCTCCTCAAGGCAACCAACAACATCATTAGCAAATTTTAGCCCAGCCTCATCCGCATCAGGCCAGATGACGACATGACGCCTTTCAAGAGCTGACCAGTCCGCTTTCTTGGCCGCATTCGATCCACCGGGAGAGCTGATACAAACATGTCTCAGAAACAACTGCCTTGCAGCATCTGCGACCTTCTCCCCCTCAACAATAACAATGGGCGCATCTGGAGCCTTTGCCAGAAGATCCAAACCATACAGCGGCCTCGGTTGAGGCCACGTTTCCCACCGCCATTTCAACTGTTCTCCAACTTGAAACAAACACAGCGGGCGAAAGCTCTTAGCCTCCCCTTCGATATCAAAACGGCAGATATAGCCAAGCACTGCACCACTTGTATCTCGGTAGGTCCATCGATGCGACGGCACCCCAAGCTTAGGATGGAAAGCAGGTGGCTCCGGTGCCCCACCTGGCACCGGTATCACAATCGCCTTTTGTGGCAGCGTTCGATTAGATTTGGTAGCTTGGTCTGTTTTGATTGGCGCAAACGGATCACTCATAAGCATCCACTCCAATCATATCCGCCAGATTGCATGCAGCTTGCTTCTGCGAAAGCGAAAACAAGTAGGCTCCAAGGCTGATAAAATCACGCCCACCCTCGCCGGTGGCAAAATCACACCACAAGCCCGAAGCAATGTTGATCTTGAAGGAACCGGCCCGCCGATCCATCCGGCGCGGGTTTTTCACGGTATACTCGCAGCCACAAAGTCGCCCACCGGGGAGCCACTGCCTGCAGATGGTATCCCCATGCAATAAAGCAGCTCTGGCTATGCGCTGGAAATCTATGCTAGGCTTTGGTCTACGAATCCGTCTCATGACCTTGCCTCCACTTCACTCGTGGAGCTGGCCAAATGAGATTCAATCCAAGCCTGAATATCAGATGGCCGATACCTTACCGATTTTCCCATCTTCACAAAACTAGGCCCACCACCACGCACCCGCCACGCCTGTATGGTCCTTATAGAAATTCCAAGATAATCCGCTGCCGCCGCTTCTGTAATCAAAGCGTTCTCAACGCTGTTCAGTTCCGTCCTCATAACCATCATCTCCGCTCATTTGCGATGATGGGATCATGACGAGGTATCAGCAGCCCTAGCAGTTAAAAGGAGATAAAACTATTTTACCCATCTCCATCAACTACCCTGCGCCAGAGTTGAGTCTTCTTTTTCTTCAGCCATGTTCTGGCTTGCTCCGCATCTGGAACAGATGCGCCTCGCATACACTGAAAGCAGTCAAGAAACATAGAAACAAGTTCAGTACCATTTTCTGGAAAGCCTTCTTGTCCAAGTCTGAGAACAAGAACATCGTAGGCTTCATCCCATAGATACTTTTTGGGACGCCCTGAACCTGCCTGTTTTGGCAAGCACGCCTCATCCTTCAGTTTACTCGGATGATAGATCTTCAAACCTTCTGCGACCTGCACCCACTTGCACGTATTTATGCGGCCTAAGGTGCAACTCTCTATTCCAACCCGGGTATGAGTATAGGTCCAAAGGTCCGGGGGAATGAGTATCTCTTCAGCAATCGGCCTATCTCGCCCTTTCGCAATCAGTTTGCCCGTAGCCAAATGAGAGATAAGCGTTTCATATCGCCCGAACACCGCCAAATAATACTCTTGCATTTCTGGCGAGAATGCCTTCCGCGCTTTTCGAACAACCCGCGTCTTACCTCTTACACGAGTATACTTGGCTTTGATTTCACGTGTTAAATCGAATGCCCATTTTCGAGGCTCAGCAATGACAGGCCATCTTGGATGCTTGTTATAGGTCCAATAACGAATGATTGTTTCTGCGCTAGGCCCAAAGCTTGGCGCTTCAACTTGAACAGAGTTTACGGCTTCAAGAACTTCAGGTGCTTGGCAAACAAATCTCACAAACGCCTGTCTAAAAGACAAGTCGTGCAGACCCAAAAGTTCTTGGCACTCTTCATCCATCAACCACCTTCTCCTTACCTCTAAGAGCTACATTGAAGGCTAGTCTAATTCTCACAGCTCTTCAGCAAAGAAATCTTCATCAATCCGTTGGATCGAAATAGTCCGGCTGGTACGCACACCCACGCCATGCTCAACCATGAGCTTAGTTAGCAAAGCACCATCAATCAGAATAATCCGCTGAACCAGACCTTCAGCGTAGTCTCGTGCCTGTTTACTAAAACTGGATGTGGTGACAAAAATGCCTTTAGTCGCCCCAAGGCCGACAAGTGAGCCTACGAAACCCTGAACCTCAGGACGTCCGACGACATTCTCTGCCTTGTAGCGCTTGGCTTGAAGATACACACGGTCAAGCCCCAACCGATCCTCATCAATCACACCATCAACACCACCATCACCAGAGCGGCCCAACTGACGCGCGGCGGATGCATGGGAGCCACCGTACCCCATAGACATCATCAGATCGATGATCAGCCCCTCGAAGAAACTCGGAGAGTTCTGTGAAATTCTTTCAAGCAGGTCGGTACCTAGAGATGCTCTCAGCGTCTCATAAGCATTGTCTATCTGCTCTTCAGGTGTGGCTTTATCATCAGTACCCGAGAGATGGAGGGTCCCAATGCTTTCATCCGTTTCTTTGCCCCCAGCCCGAAACTCCTGAAACTTCTCATAGCGGGTTAAGAATGCATTATCGATACGCTCTGGCGAACTCACGAGGACTTTGTGCCCCTCGTCTGTTGCCAGAAAATACCCTCGGCTAGGATTTTCCAGTAATCCGGCCTTACTGAGATACGTTTTTGCCCAATGAATACGATTATTCAGCCGTTTGCCTTTTCCACTCGGCAATAGCTCTTCGAGGTCATCATCAGACAGCAAAAACTCAGTAGCAATTGGCTTTACCAGATCAACGACGCGAACAGCCTCGTTAGCAGCAAGTCGAAGAACTGGAAGCATTAGGGTTTGGTAGTCAGGAATAGTCATAGCATTTCGCCGTTCACAAAGGATTCCGCTTGTCCTCGAAGGAGCTTTAGGAGGCGGCAGAATTCTTCGTTTTCACTATCTTTCTTCCAAAAGTTAATAAAACGGCAGACAACTTGCAGGTTTCCTTTCTCATAATGCCCATCGCTATCAATACGATCTAAAGACGCCAGCATGTTCTTGTCTGTTTCCTGTCCCCTATATTGAAGCGCTAAATCGCTGATTGCGCATTTGTCATCCTGTTTCTCGATCAACTCAGAAATATGTTCTTCAAGCTCCTGTCTCGACATACGAAGTTCTTTGTTTCTCTTCGTTTGCGAGACCTGTTGGCCATTCGAGTGTTTTACTGTCTCCAGCGTGTTCTTAACCATTTCTGATATAGAATCGCGTCGACTTTCATTTCGGTCAGCCGATTTAGAACCAGTATTTTGCTCATTAGGAGAACCAGACCAACCTGAAAGGTCAGCGCCTTCAATCAAAGCATAAGCCATGGAGAGGTTCTGTTCTCTCATTCTGATAAGTGTGCCCTGACAAACGAGCTTGTTTTGTGCATCATCGCTGAGTGCAGATTTCAATAACTCCTTGCCGTTCAAAGCATGACAAGACCATGGTCTGCATGGTTTATAGCAAACGACAATTCTGTTACCGTCTGGATCTATCGAATTTTCATAGGTGGCTTCCTCTTCCGTGGTAATCGTCCACCAGATGTTATCATCTGCAGTATGAAACCAAATTTCCCCACAGCTCTGAGAAAGTACCGTCATATGGCGATACCAGCGTGTGACAGTTCCTCTATTTGGAAATGTCCCATCACGACGTTTTTTACTGTGCGCGTTTCGATAGAAAGCAGCTTCATCCTGCTCCTTCCAAGGCTGAAACAGGTCCTCACTGTGGAATGTTTCAATAGCGGAGCGTTCTAAACACTCATCCCACAAGAAATTGCCCCGACCAAAATTCGCAACAAGAGCTTTACGCCCTTCTAGTTCCAGCTCTTTTTCTGCTTCTATCACAGCAGTTTTGTTAGCTATCTGACCGCTGTGCTCTTCATCAATCAACCCGGCCAACACCATGCCTTGCAACACCTCAGGCAGCAACTCACAGCAAAACTCGCTCTTTTCCTTATAATCTCCATCCCAAGACAAAAGATGCGAAATAAAAATCTTAGAATCATCATTTCGTAGTTTTGGAGTAAGGCCAAAGCGATCACGAAGTTTCACTCCAAGCTTTCCATAGGCAGCGTTCACAGGTGCCCATGGTGCATCTTGATGAGACAGGTCGCCTTTTACAGCTTCTGCTACATCAGTGATGCGCACACGTCCCATCTTGGCGTGTTCAATAAGGTAGTTCTTTTGATAGTCGCTAAGGAAACCAGAAAGCCCAAACGCTTCAGCGTACTCTTCAGAACTAGCGATATGCGCTTCCGTACGCATAGAACGTCTTTTTTCTTCGCGCTGCTTCAACCAAGACAGGGCCTGATCGCGGGCTTCTCCAGCTGTTTTTGCCTTAAATATGCCTGCTTCTTTAAGCTTCTGGGATCCCAATGAAATTTGGGCGACCCCCAGTCCACGAACAGACGCAAATTCAATCAAGTAGTCCTTATAGTATAATTCCTGCGCCATCCCCTAAAAACCCCACAAAATATCCAATAAGTACTCTAAACTGCTCTACTGCAACACACTTATTAGCCCGGCCCAACAATCTTCCGCGACGCCTTCCATGGTTAACTTCTGCGCTTGCCCACCAGAGAAACCGGAGGACTGAAAATAAATATTGTGTTTATCTGTTTGTGCAGAAAACCAATGGTTTAGGCTAGAATTGTCACCATTGTCGCTATTGTTCAACGCAATGGTCTTGTTGCCCATAAAACTGTTTCGGAAGATACTACACGCAGATACCTTTTGCCCGTTTTCATAGAGCGTTGCAGTAAACACGTTGGCATCAATGCGGCGCAAGCGAGAGCTTATCTGCGGATAGCGAGCCTCCAGCTCTGATAGGGAGTTCTGAAAGTAGCTTAAGAGATACTCAAAAGCCTCATCTACAAACCCATCAATATCTGCTTCACTAAACGTCTTTGCAACGCGAAGATTGGAAGAACGCGCTGAGCGCAAAGGGGCTAAAATGGCAGCTTCAGCACTCTTAATCTCAAGCTCATCAGGAATGACTATTTCTGCCGCAGCACTGCTCTTGGCGGGCATAGTGTCAATCAACCGCCGCAGCTCTTTCACGATGTGCAGCAGCACCTCATCCCTATCCGCCCATTTGGTGACGGGCTTTCCATCCTGCGGCAATGCCAGATACTGCGAAAGCGGTGGGTGCTGCCAGTCACAAGGGCGCAAAATAACCGCCACTGCGTGGGCAGAACCTTCATTATGGCGTTCTAATGCCCGTTGCACTTCAATATCATAGCAATAATCAGAAGCGAGAAAATCCGGGCTGACCAGCATCAGGATGATATCAGCTGCATTCAGGTTCTCATCTATGCTTTTATCGAAAGAAGCACCGGGCATGATACAGCGATCATGCCAGTTCTCAATTTCGCTTCTGCGCTTCATCATGGCAAGCTGAACTTCCAGTTCATCCCGCAAGGCTTCATCTTTGTGAGAATAAGAGAAGAACAGCTTTGCCGCCATCAGGCCACCTCTTTTGCTTTTCTGGGTTTACGTGCCCGCTTCACCTTGGGCTGCGCAGCCCGCTCTGCTTTGATGCGCTCAAGAAGAACAGAGGCTGGCTCGTCATCAGGGTCCTGCGGCACAAGTTCACCGCGGAACGCTTTGGCAAGGATTTTTTCATCCAATCTATCCACCGAATGCAGCGCTCGCTTGGCTTCCTCAGCTAGCTTATCAATCTTGGCAAAGGCTTTTTCAATGCGAGTGACGATTTCATTTTGTTCAGAGAGAGAGGGAAGAGGCGTCAAAACCTCTCGCATTTTCTTAATTCCAAATGCCGCCTGAGATGTTGCTACAGATGCTCCCAAAATCTTCTGTGTAACGACCGGTGACAAAAAAAAGTAGTATAGGAACTCAGCAGTAGCAAACTTGCTTCGAGGTTGGATCAGAATGACGTTTGCAGATAATGCGTACTCTTGAGCTTCTGGCAACAAAAAAGGTTGACCAATGGTTCCAATTTTACCATACGCAAAGTCACCACGTTTCAGGCTATATCGCTTTAAGTGGTCTTTCAAAACCTTAGGAGAAACTTTCCTCGCACCGGCAAAATCTAGTTTCCCATCGAGTTTCACATCGCCAACTCCAACGTAAGGAATGCCGCCTATTTCCTTTGGTGGCGTCCGATGACTAGGGTGAGGATCGACTACGTATGCCAGCCCTTCCAATGAAAGTTCATGCCAAGATCTTAAATCATCAGCAGGCTTAACATTAGGTCGCGCATATTTGCCTTTTTTTGCTATATTATTTTGCCAGATCACTTCGTGCTCTTTTAGAACATCGTTGAGATCGATTAAGCAATCTTTACTGCTTTTCTCACGCCAATCAGCCGTCAGCTCCCCGCTAAACGCCTTTTTGAGGATGGCCTGTTTGTAGCGTTTGGTGAGGGTGTCGATGCGGGCAAGGTTCTCCCGCGCTATACGGGATTTTGCCGTCAGGCTCTCGATCTTCGCCACAATCCGCTTTTGCTCAGCAAGGGGAGCAAGTGGAACTCTAACAGAGTTGACTATTCCCGTGTTTAAGTTCCTTACAGTTGAGCCTGAAGCTTTTTCGTCAAACTGTTTTTGAACTCCTTCACTACTTAAGGCGAGATGCATATACCTCGTATCGACACATTTTTTTCCAAAGCCACCAAGAACTAACCAACCATCGTGGATGCATCCTTCAATCGCAGAAATATAAGGCTTACCAAAACTCATCGAGTTTGAAAGAAGCAAATCACCTGGATAAATTAGCCTCGTTTTATGTAGACCTTCAGATGTTATTTTCTGTTCTGTTGACTCAATACGATATCCACCAGATGTCGCATCAGAGATCTTGATCCAATTTAAACCATCATCATCTGCAGTGAGATAACTTTTGATCGGACGTGGAGATCCACCTCTTGCAACTTCATAGATATTTTCTATCTCAGTCTCAACCCACCCCTCTGGAAGCTCACTCATTGCTCTGCCTCCACTGCTTCAGCAGTTTCCTCCAGCTCAACGGAAAGCGCTTCAACTTCGCTCATAGCAGCCGTGAGATGCCCGAGGATTGCAGCAGCAATATCTTCCGGCTCACTCAGGCCTTCTTCCTGCTCTTCCTCATCATCCCGCAGCCATGTGATATCCAGATTATCGCCACGCGCTGTAATTTCATCACGGGAAAAGTAACGGAAACGGCCTTCCTCGCCTTCATCCGTGCGCTTTGCACCACCATTTGCATCAGCCCCATAGGCTTTCACAAACTCGGCAAAATGCTCTTCAGTCAACGGACTGGTTTTGCCAAACTGAGGCATCTGGCTGCGCAGGTCATAAACCCAGAGCTTCTTCGTCTCATCAGTTTTCAGGCTGGCAAGCTCGACCGTCGTGCTTTTCTTAAGAAAGATCACATTGGTCTTCACCCCTTGGGCATAGAAGATACCCGTCGGCAGGCGCAGGATGGTGTGCACGTCACATTCCCGCATCATTTTTTGGCGCAGGGCTTTGCCCCTACCATCTTCAAACAACACATTATCAGGAATAACGATGGCCGCACGACCACCGGGCTTTAAACCTCTGATGCAGTGTTCCACAAACGGCAGCTGATAGCTGGAAACATTGGCTGTCTCAGAAAGATCATCCCGTGTCGGCTTGCCACCAGCCGGACCAAACGGTGGATTGGTGAGGATCACATCCACCTTTTCCATACCTTCGCCTTTGGGAGAAAGCGTATCACCTGCCAGAATATGGCTAGTATCAAAGTCGTGCAGATAAAGGTTCATGAGCAAAAGGCGATAGGTGTCTCGCACGTTTTCCATGCCGTGGAAGGCCTGCTCTTTTTGAAACTTCGCGCCCTCTTCACCCAGATCATAATAACCGTCTGTGCGAGCTTTCATGTAGCGGTCAGCGGCAATCAAAAAGCCACCTGTACCTGTAGCCGGGTCCTGAATACGCTCGCCCGGTTGCGGCTGCATCAAGTCAACAATCACATCAATAAGCACACGCGGTGTGAAATACTGCCCAGCCCCTTTTTTGGTCTCTTCCGCGTTCTTTTGCAAAAGACCTTCATAAAGGTCACCAAACTGATCACGCTCAATATCGTACCAGTCCAGCTTATCAATCTCTGTTACCAGCTTATTCAGGTTTACCGGATCACGCAGGAAGGTGGCAGAATTCTCAAAAATATCCTGCACCATCTTCGGGATTCTCTTACCGTCCTTATAAGTAGCTTTTTCGGCATCTACGGCTGTTTCGTGCGGCTTACGAAGAAGCTCATCATCTTTGCCCAACCGGGAAGAAGTGGTGCCAAGCGTGGTAAGCAGATCACGGTAAAGCTCCAGTTGAGGCAAGCCATCCGTTTTCACCAGATCGTTCCAACGCATACCACTTGGTATTGCTCCCTCCTCCTTCTCCTTTTCCTGCATCATTTTAAGGAAAAGAAGATAGGTCAGCTCTGTCACATATTGCTGATAGGTGATGCCGTCTTTGCGCAGAACGGAACACAAACGCCAGAGCTTCTGGACGATACTATTGGTATTCATAGGGTATGGCTTCCAGTTGGAGCGTATTTTATTTTGCTATGCAGATTGATTATGCAGCCGAAGAAGTCCAGATCGCCTCGTTGATTTCTTCAAGGACATCACCAAGTTTCCCGTCAAATTCTTTCGAGATACGTTTAAACCCGCCTTTATCCTGAAACACGCCCTGATTCAGCAAGGACGGGTCAGCAACCGGCTTATCTTTCAGCGCTCTGCCAATGCGCCGCAACCACTGAATTTGGTTAGATTTCCAATCTCGCGAGCCAATAATCTTCTCAATAGCGTTTTCCACCCGACTAGCATATGGCACCAACGGATCACCTAGCGCGGCTTGGCGTACATACCCGATGATGTGGGCAGCAATATCCGCATTGCGAGCACGACCATAAGCAGCCCTGAGCATAGCCTCAGAAAAATGCGCTTCATCCAATTGAGCTGCTAAGTCTGTCAGCTCCTTGCGCGTGAGATTGCGCGGTTTTTGCGTGACAGCCACCATTGCTGGAATACTGTTCATATTCTCTCGCACAAATTCTTCAAAGCTCTCGATATAGCTTTCCGGTGTAGCGTTGTCTCCAAACACTTCACGAATATGAAGCAGCTGATCTTCATGATAAGAAATGGCAACGCCATTCTTAAGCGGATCTTTCTTCGCCAGAGCACGAACGAGATTTTCCAATGCGCGAGGGTGTTTGCTCAGCCAGTCTTTTACCTCCGCGCCTGTTTTACGCGATAGGTCATTAATAACGGTATCAGCGTCACCGCCCATAGCACTATCTAACGCCTCTCGCCCCGCTTCATCCATGCGTTTTGCAAGTGCGCGCATCTTCACCACAACCTGCCCAGCAACCCAGTTCTCTTCTTCCGCATTGGGTGCACGATCCAAATCTGCAATCAGCTCAACCAATGGCATGTTGGGTTTTACAACAACCGGACGCATATCACTCATTTGCTGTAGCTCGGCATAAAGATCCACCGCATCAAATATGCGGAAGTTCTGCTTGCCGATTTCAGGGCATAGGCGCGTAGCGCGGCCAATCATCTGATCATACAGAATGCGGCTTTTCACCCGGCGCACAAACACCAGATTAGCAAGAACAGGGATATCAACGCCAGTGGTGAGAAGATCTACTGTGACGACATATTTAGGCAGCGGATCATTACGGAATTTCTTGATAAGCCCTTTAGCGTCGCGCACAGAGCCGGTAATTTTCATCACCATATCATTGTGAAGGTCGCCGTATTCCTCGCGTAATTCTTCTTTCAGCAATCGCACAATGTCATCGGCATGAGTATCCGTTGCGGCAAAAATCAATGTTTTGCCCGGTGCATCAGGGGCAATTTCATTGGCAATGGTCTGGCAGACAATCCGGTTGAAATTCTCTGAGTAAACGCGGCGATTGAATTTGGCGAGATCGTACTCCAGTTCAACTTCATCAGGTAGATTATGAAGTGTGACTTCGCCCGTGTGACGATCCACAATTTCCACGTCTTCACCACCATTAAACGTAATGCCAGCTTCTGCTAGCGCAGTGGTGATGCGCTTGGGTGGTAGGTGATCAATCAAGAAGCCTTCAACCACAGCCTGACGATACCCATAGGAATATGAGGGCTTTTCGCAGTCAAATATCTGCAACGTATGCAACGCTGGTGTTGCAGTCAGGCCAATTTTCACTGCATCAAAATAGCTGAGCACATTACGATAAGCAGATTCATAGGCAGAAACATCACGATAGTTTTCCTCGCCCTCTTTCAGATCTGCATCCAGCGTGTAGCCTCTGTGCGCTTCATCAATAACAATGCAATCATACATCCCCGGAGTAAGGCGCTCCTTGGGGTCTTCTGTATTGTTAATGCGAGCCACAAGCGATTGTACCGTAGCGACGTGTATTTGAGTGGCATCATCAGGTAGTTTTTGATCAAGCCCAGCCACATTATAAATCTGAGAGAACTTATAAAAGCCCTCGAACTCTGTTGTATTGAGGGCGTCAGTCGTCTGATCTCCCAAGGCGGTGCGATCAACCAGAAAAAGTATACGCTTGAAACGCTTGGTTTTCAGCAGGCGATACATAAGCGCGATACAGGTTCGCGTTTTGCCAGTACCTGTTGCCATTGCAACCAGCACAGAGCGTTTGCCACCTGCTATTTCTTTCTCAACCGCATCAATAGCTTCTTCTTGGTAAGGGCGCAGGCTAGTCTGCCCAAAAGCCTCTTCGGCGAGCGCATTATTAGCCTGCTCAGTATCCTGCTTTAACTTTCCGGCTAAATCGTCGGGTGAAAACCAACTAGGCAACGCATTTGCATGATTGGTGTGCAAGCGAACATCTCTAAACCAGATACCAGATTTAGTCTTGAACTGCCGGACAAAAGGACGACCATTACTCGCAAAGATGAAGGGCACTCGGTAGGGTTCATCAAGCCCATGCTGCCAAGGCGCATCTATAAGCAGTTGCTTGGCCTCTAGTTTGATCTTGTGCGCGTATTCATCAGCCTGTTGTAATACACTGGGGACATCAGCAGATTGCCGTTTTGCCTCAATGACCCCAACGCATTCAAGGCCAACGAATAAAGCATAATCAACGCGCCCGCCCTCAGTTGGCCACTCAGCAATTGCTTGGTTCCGTCCTTTTTCTGGTCGAGCACCAGATGAATAGCGAAGAATAGAAGTATCAGCTTCCCAGCCAGCATCCTGCAACTGACGATCAATCAACTTGCGTGTATCATTCTCGTTTAGCTCAAGCTTCGCAGCTGCGTTCTGCGCAAGCGTCTTAAGCTTTTGCAACTGTTGCTCGGTTTGCTCTTCAGCTTCTGCTTGAAGCTTTGCAATAGCTTTTTCGAGTTCAGAATTTTGCTTTTCAAGATCACTAAGAGACCTGACCGCTCGCTCAGCCTCTTGTCGAACTTGATCAAGCTCCGCTGCTCTTTCTTCGTCGCTCTTCGCCAATTTTTTTAGGCGATCCTCAAACAGCTTCGATTGTTCTTTATAGTCGGCGATTTCTGCAGCAAGCTCGACAGATAATACCTTTGGTGCTTTGGGTACGATGAATGGCGGTGGCTCAAAATTTACATCAGGCCCGTAGCTGCGTTGATACCAGACCCCTAGCACCATACAGAATTTAAGCGAAGTGAGCGCTTGGCTAGACGTTCCCTCAACGCCATGGGCAGCATCATTCCCAGGCTTTCGAACGGCATGGAAAATATCAGCAACTTGCTTGGGCAAAATCCCATCGCGGCTCAATCGGTTAAGGAGCGCAAAAGCAGTTTCTTTGTCTTCTGCTCGATAGGCAGCAGCACGTGCTGCTACATCCTTGACCATAAACTCTGTATATTGCCGTGTTTTGATAAGGCAGGTATTTGCATCCAGAGAAAACACTTGCTCGGCAACCATACCAAGACGACAAAGATCCGAGTTGAGTGCTTTTAGATGAAGAAAATTTGACTGTGACATCATGAGCGCCAAAAACTGAATATGAATCAATAATATAGATTATTGCACCCAATCACGATCCACAACCTATTATTGCAAATTTGACTAAACTCACAATCACTCTCCCTTCAACCCCGCCTCGATCCGCTCCCCAACTGTCTCTGACAACACCCGTATAGGGTGCGCATCGTGGTTCACATAACGGTTTGTAATTGTCACGTTGCGATGGCGTAACAGGTGGCTAATCAGAAATGCATTGCTTCCTGACTGTGCGGCAAAGGTGCCAACTGTGTGGCGCAGGTCATGAATGCGCACATCAGGTATGTCTGCGTGGTGGCGCACCCGTTGCCATGCGTTCTCCACCAGCTCCTTGGTAATATGCCGTGTTGGATCATTGATGCGGGCAAGCACATAGGGGGAACCATCCAAGCGCGGTATGTCGGAGAGGATGTCCAGCACATTCCCACTGACCGGATGAGGTTTGCGGCCATCCCCTTTCTTGGAAGGCAAGGCAATAGCCCCTTCTTCAAAGTCCACATGCTTCCATTCGAGTGAGGCGATCTCCATGAGCCGTGCACCCGTATAGAGCAGCAATTTGAGGCAATAAAGCGCCATGGGGTTCACAGGTGTCCGGCGCTTTTCAATATCATGACGCAAGTGCTTGCGGTTCTCAGGCTTAGCCTTGATGATCCATGGAAGCCCCTCTTTCTCCGCAAGCTCCAGCGTCTTACCCAAGCGCTGCAACTCATCTCCAGTTAGAAACCGATCGCGCTCGTTCTCCTTATAGCGCTTCACCAACCGAACCGGGTTACTGTGTTCAGGCCTCAAGCCCCATATTTCAGCCAAGTTGAACGCCTTGGAGATGATCGCCAGCACATGGTTTGCTTGTCGCGGAGTTCTGCGCATGGAGCGATGAAGCTTGGAGATATCCTGCCGTGTAACAGAAGCTAGTTTCGCCTTGCCTAAGGGCTTCCGCACACAGCGCTCAAGAATCCGCCGGATCTCAACAGCTGACTTTGGCTTGTTATGCACCTCGACATGCTCGCTCAAATACATATCCAGCAGATCATCAACCGTTGGCGCGTTGCGGATGATCTTGCGATTAACGGTCGGGTCTTCTCCATTACGCACCTTAGCCAGAACATCGACAGCCAGCCCCCTCGCCTGATCCGGTGTCAGCTCGCCGTACTTCCCAAGGGTCAGACGGCACGAACGCCCTTCTAGGGTGCGATATTGAACAATGAAGGTTTTGCGCCCGGTTGGCATCACCTGCAGCCCAAATCCCGAGAGTTTGCCATCCCACACGAAGTACTTCTTCGCTGTTGGCTTGGCTGCATCGACCGTCCGTTTTGTGACATTGGGCATCAGACAAAACTCTCCCGCTGACGGCCCATGACAAGAGCCGCCCCACATGCGAAAATAGAAGTTAAAAGTATTTCCCGAATGCTGCTGTTTCTGACGGCCTGACAGCTTGTGACGACCTTTTGGGCTTCTCTCATGGCCCTGTGCAAAACAAGGCCTCATCCCCTTATAGATCGCTTGCGCTATGCCTACCGTTTCTTGTCAGCATATTGTAAGCAAATGTACGAGTTTCACGGCGAAATGCAAGGTAGGCAGGAGCAAATAATTTTCTACAACTCATTGATTCATAGTACTGAATCGTAGTAGAGTGTAAGTGGACGTGAGTTGCAAATTGCAACTTGTAATCAGGGGGGCGCGGGTTCGATCCCTGCTGCCGGCACCACCTTCGCTCTTGATTTTATAAGAGAATTTCAAAGCCTCCTCCGGGAGTTTTTTACTTTTCTGGCTTAGTACTTTTTCAAACGCAAACAGCTTCCCTCACACTATCTCTCATCATCCAAATCAATCGGTTCGCTATCGAACGAGAGGCCGGGAACCAATGTCGCGTTGCCGTCTTTGTCCTTCTTCCCAGCCAGTGAGAGATAGAGAGTTCCAAGTGAACCAATCTCTCTGATCTCAAAAAGATAAGGATTCTCTGAAGTTCCTTTCCCAGTTGGGTGATCAATTTTCCCGGTGACGAGCCCAACGAGTGCTGCGCCCCAGGCCATAAGGGTCTTGCGATTGCCAGCCACTTTTTGCATCCAGTCTGCGATGGTTTCAGGCACATCTCCGCCGTTCGTGATGAGAGACAGCCAGTCGATGGCTGGCACCTCTCCCAGATCGCCGACATGGCCACCAAAGCCGATCGCTGGAAAGAGAAGCGGGTTCCATTCGCTGAGTATTTCAGCAGGATCATCCACGGTCTTACCAGTATCTGTTCTCAGCGCGTGCAAGGCATCCTTCAAACAGGTATTGAGGTCTTTATTGATTGTTTTCAATTGCTTGCGAAGCTGCGCAACGGGGTCTTTTAGCCAGTCTTTGTTGAGCTTATACTCTTTTGGGTCTTTGCCCTCCGGGATCAACAGACCGACAAGAAGCCCAAACTCCAACGTGGCAGCATCCAGCTCATGTGCTCCTATTGTTTTTCTCACGTCAACTTCCTCGCAGTATCTGCATTAGACATCATGTGAGGAAAGACGGGAGCTAGACTGCTCCGTGAGGCAAAGTATCAGCAAGACGCCGATCATGGTTAAAGAACTCAAAGTAGAGCCCTAGGAGAACGCCGGTAATAGGAATGGAAACCGCTAAAACTCTCTGAGAACTCTCAGGTTCTGCTTAGGTACAGACTTACCCAAACTTCAAGAGGCAACGCCAACAACTGCATTTTTTGGGTAGATAATATTTACAAGTACGCCCAAGGCATAAACATACGCTCCCCCAAATGAGGAGGCCTGTAATGAGCTTAGAAAATCCAAATGCTGGTGAAGACGTCAATGCTCTTGAGGGGATCATGAGCACCTATCAGTCAGAGATTAGAGACAACACCATTTTGCAGGCTGAGCTAGCCAAACTGAAAGACTATTTGGAACACAGCGGTGAGCATTCACTAAAAGAACGACTGCAAGTCTTTGAACACATCCTGGAAGAGCTTCAGGAGAACTCAGGTGATCATCTGCGCATGACGGAGGAAAGCCCACAGCTGGACCATCACGAGATGGAAAGTAACCGCCATTTGGATGAACAGGAAACCCTGAGAGACGCGCTCAACCGCTTCGGTTCCCGTTACCTCAACTAAGCACACACAGAATAGGCAGTGCCGCGTACGACCCAGCACGTAGCACTGCGGTTTCAGATTGACCATCCCTGCCCTTCGTATCATGCCTAAAAGCAGGACGCGGAGGCCGCCATGCATGTGCTGCGAGATCTGATTTTAGAAAACGAAAACACCCTGATCGATCGCATCTTCTATTATGCTAAAAATCAGGGCTATACCCAATACACCGCAACACTTCGGGAAGCATGGCGCGTATCTGTAGAGGGGCTTTCAAGATCCATTGTGAAAGCAATGGAAGCCTACGACACTCCTCCGGAAATAGATGTCAGCTCAGACTTCTCCAGCCACCCCTTCGCGGCATTTGGCGTGGAGCAAGCCAGAAGCCATCGATCCAGAGGTGTTACATTAGGTTACTTCCTCGGTCTGACAAAGTACTACCGTAGTGCTTATATGGATCTCATTGAATCTCAAAGCTTTTCAGAGACTGAGAAAACTCAGTACCGATCTTATCTGCTTCGCTACTTTGATTTCATGGAACTCGGTTTTTCGACCGAATGGAGTGGCGTTGCAGAAGAGAGAAAGCTGCATGAAGCCTACGAAGAAAACCGTCGCATCACCAATGAGAAAAACAAGTACCTCACCATTCTGGAGAGCCTGAGCGATCCTATCGTGTTGATGGATGAGAATGGCAAGGTCAACGACCTCAACTATGCAGCTCAGGCGGTGTTTTGCGGTCTGCAGAATACCAAGATCAAATACGTCAACGAAGCAACGCGCGATGTGCTGACCAATCAGTTGCAGCCTTACCTACCTCAGGAACTGGAAAGCTGTTTCACAGATGTCACGCTGGACACCGCCGTTGGTCCACGCGTCTTCGACATCCGTGCCCAGCACATCGTTGATTTCAGCCGCAAGTTTCCCGGCATGATCCTCATCCTCAACGATGTCACCGATCATAAAAAGGCAAAGGAAGAAGCCGAAGCGGCCAACAGCGCCAAGTCCACCTTCCTCGCGTCCATGAGCCACGAAATCAGAACACCTTTGAATGGGGTTCTTGGACTGGCAGATCTCCTGAAGGATACAGGCCTTAAGCCGGAGCAGCATCGTTACCTGGATGGCATTATATCCTCAAGTGAGATGCTACGTTCCATTCTCAACGATGTACTGGACTACTCCAAGGTGGAAGCAGGCTCACTGGAGCTGGAGACGGTCGACTTCAAAATCCGGCAAGTCATCAAGCAAGTGGTGGATCTGACAAGACAGCAGGCCGAAGACAAAGGCCTTGAACTGCTGATCGACGTCCACCCACACGTGCCTGAAATCCTGCGCGCCGATCCGACCAAAATCCGGCAAGTCCTGCTGAATTTCGTCAGCAATGCCATCAAGTTCACCAATGAAGGCTCCATCACAATCAGCGTGCACATCCCCATAAGCCAGATCAGGCGTGCTCGTTGTTTGCAGATCATGGTGAAAGACACAGGCGTGGGGCTGCCGGAAGGTGATCACAGCTACCTGTTTGAACCGTTTGTGCAACAAAACGCGGCCACCAACCGGCTTTATGGCGGAACAGGCCTCGGCCTTGCCATATCGAAACGCCTCGTGAATGCCATGGGTGGTGAGATCGGCTGCAAAGCAAACCAGACGCAAGGTGCAGTCTTCCACTTTACAGTACCGTTTTACGAAGCAGATCAGACTGTTAGCATCATCGAGGATAAGCAGGACACCTGGAAGCCCAAGAAGCTGAAGATCCTTCTGGTGGAAGACAACAAGGTCAATCAGCTTGTAACAGAAGGTTTCTTAGAGAAGGCAGGCC
This sequence comes from Pseudovibrio sp. JE062, assembly GCF_000156235.1. Classification (NCBI taxonomy): domain Bacteria; kingdom Pseudomonadati; phylum Pseudomonadota; class Alphaproteobacteria; order Hyphomicrobiales; family Stappiaceae; genus Pseudovibrio; species Pseudovibrio sp. JE062. Next base: position 586,548 of record NZ_DS996806.1, on the reverse strand, counting down.
ACACCTGCTTCACCGTCGCGAGCGGTGAAGAGGCTCTGTCCCAGCTGCATGAACATCGCTTTGATTTGGTACTGATGGACAACCGCATGCCTGGCTTGAGTGGGACAGACACCATCGCCCGCATTCGCGCATCCCACTACCACCATATCTCCAGCATTCCTGTCATCGTTCAAAGCGCCTGTATCTTCCTGGCAGATATTGAAAAGAGCTTCACCGCTGGCGCGGATGGTTTCCTCGGCAAGCCCTACTCTCAGGAAGATCTGGAAGACGCCATTGCCTCCTGCCTTTCCGACAGAGCCATGTTCGCACGCAAATCCCGACAGAGCCTGCAGGAGCAACCAACAGAACTCATTGATACAGCAGTGTTACGTGGTCATTTCGACATGTTGGGAGAAAACCGCGCAAAACGCATTGTCGATGCATATATGCAAACATCGCGCTACTTCATTCCAGAGCTACGCAACCTCATCGCAACACAAAATCTGCCCAAGATCAGAGATAAAGCGCATAGCATGAAGGGAGCTTCTTACAATGTAGGCCTCACTCATGTCGCAAAGCTCTCCGAGCAGCTGGAACACGCCGCTCAAAAGGAAGAGAAGCATAAAGTCATGGAGATTTTCAGCGCTCTGGAGGTCAGTTACACGGCCTCAAAACACAAGCTGAATGAAACCTGGCTCAGCTGCCTCACAGAAGCGTCAGCCTAAGCTCGGCGTCAGAGCGCACCCGTAAACACGTAACCAACCCCATGCACCGTCCTGATCAAGCTCGGGTCTTTGGGGGTCACCTCAATTTTCCGACGTAGCCGGCCAATCAGCACGTCAACCGTGCGATCACTTGGGTCCCACTCCCGGTGGTTCAGGTGATCCAGCAGGTTATCTCGGGTCAGCACGCGGCCTTTGTTCTCGACCAACGCGGAAAGAAGCTCAAACTCGCCGCGTGTCAGGCGCACATCCTCCCCTTCCGGCGACTGCAGCCCACGTTTATCCAAGTCAAGAGACCAGCCCGCAAAGCTCAACACACGCTCATCAGCAACAACCGGTACCCGCGCAGCTTTCACCCGGCGCAGCAGGTTCTTGGAACGAGCCAGCAACTCGCGCGGACTGAACGGCTTGATCACATAATCGTCCGCTTCCATTTCAAGCGCAACAATACGGTCCACTTCATCTGTGCGGCCCGTCACCATGATGATCCCTACATCGGACTGCTTGCGCACTTCCTTCAGCAAGGTCAGGCCATCATCATCCGGCAGCCGGATATCAAGCATGATCAGGTCAACATCACCACCCGCAAACACCGAACGCATCTGCGCCCCGTCTTCTGCTTCAGAAACACGGTATCCTTCAGTCTCAAAATATCCGGAAAGAGCGACGCGGCTGGTCAGGTCATCATCAACGACCAGTATATGTGCCTTGTTTGTCATATGCTTGTTGTCGGCTTGTGTGTTTACATCATGTTTACACCATTCTACACCCCGTTCATATTTCCTCCAAACGCTATTTACAACCTTAGTCTAATTCTCTGAGCATTAAACGGACCAGCTTGTCCGAGAGTGCAAAAGAGATAAAAGATGAAAATCTGGCGACTCCTGCGGACGAAAACCGCAATTTTTCCAATAAGCTTATTACTCATCGGCGCATTTGCGGGTGGCATTGTGTTCTGGGGCGGCTTTCACACCGCGATGGATTACACCAACACGTTGGACTTCTGCGTCTCCTGCCATGAAATGCGCAGCACGGTCTATGAGGAGTACAAGAAGTCTCCGCACTTCTCGAACGCATCCGGTGTTCAGGCGGTCTGTTCAGATTGCCATGTACCCAAGGAAACTTATCCAAAGATCCTCCGCAAAATCAAAGCAGCCAAAGAGGTCTACTCCAAGCTCACCGGTAAGATCGAAACAAAAGAGAAGTTTGAAGCACACCGCCTGACCATGGCCAAGAGTGTCTGGGCTGAGATGGAAGCCAACGACTCCCAGCAATGCCGCAACTGCCATAAGCAAGACTCTATGGATTTCGCAAAACAGCATCCAAAAGCCTCTGAAACCATGCAGAAAGGCTTCAAGGATGGCGAGACCTGCATCTCCTGCCACAAAGGCATCGCCCACAAACTGCCGGATATGTCTCAGGGCTACAAAGCCATGTACGACGAGTTGCAGGCCCTCTCCGCAAACGAAGGCGCAACCTCCGATCATCTCTACGCCATTACCAGCAAGCCATTCTTCGTTGAGCAGGCCAAAGCAGAAAGCAACGGCAAGAGCGATGGGCGCCTGATGGGTGGCACGGATGTAACTGTACTTGAGCGCAGTGGTGATCTCCTGAAAGTCCGCATTGCAGGTTGGCAGCAGGATGAAGTTGATCGCGTGATCTACGCTCTCAGAGGACAGCGCATCTTCTCCGCAACTGTCGGGAAAAAGGTCGTCGACAAGATCGAGCGCCTGAAGACAGAAGTGGATCCGGACACCGAACTGACCTGGCATCAGGTTCAGATCGACACCTGGGTTTCCAAGGAAAATCTGATCTCACAGGGTGATCAGCTCTGGGCATACACCAAGGAAATGTACACCGCAGCCTGCTCCACATGTCATGGCCTGCGTGATCCCGAGCATTTCCTCGCCAACCAGTGGATCGGCTCTCTCAAAGCTATGAAGCGCTTCATCTCACTGGACAAAGAGCAATACCGCATCCTGCAGAAATACCTGCAGCTCAATGCCAAAGACACAGGTGGGAGCGAAGCTCATGGGTAAGCACGAAACCATCAACTTTTCCAACAGTGACAGATCTCTGGTCTACCGCTGGCTGGCAAGCTTCTTCACCAGCGAAGTGAAAATCGAAACTCTGGAGAGCTACAGCTCTCCAGAGGGCAAAGCCCTGCTGGATGTGTTTGCATTGGCACCTGAACTCTCCTCTTTCACCAACCAGCTGTCTCAAATGGCGCAGCTTCCAAAAGAAGATTACCAGACACAGGTGCTAGATCTGGCAACCGCCTACTCCCGCCTGTTTCTAGGTGCTGGTGGTTCACACTCTGCACCTCCCTACGAGTCAGCCTATTACAACGAAAAAGGCACGCTCTTCCAAAAGCCGACAGCGGATATGAACAAACTCCTGCAGGACCTCGGCATATCCATTGAAAGCTCTTTGAAAGAGCCAGCAGACCACCTGGGTGTACAGCTCAACGTGTTGGCGGAATACATCGACAGGGAAGCTCTGGCAGAAGCCAATGGCGATCAGGCATCAGCTCAATCACTGCATGAAAATCAGATCTGGTTCCTGTCAAACCATCTGCTCAACTGGGTGCCTTCCTTCTGCGAAGGCTGCAAACGCTTTGATCCCTCGGGCTTTTATGAGCAGCTGGCTGCTGCCCTCAACACCTGGCTCAGCATGGATCTGGCACGTTTGAACGAAGCAGGCACGACCACCTGACCCTCTCCATTTACAACCTGTTTACTCGATTTTACATCCCGTTCAATCAACGCGCGAACCACGTTTACACGCTGTGATTACGGTAACACTCAGAGAAAACAGGCTGTTTTCATCGGGCTACTTGCTCAACTCATCGATTTGTTCTGCCAAAATAAAGGGACAGCAGAGATGTCGAAAATCATTGCAAACTATACGTCTCGTCGTAGCTTCCTGAAGGGCGCTTCCGCACTGGGCGCTCTGGGTGTACTGGCTCCATCCATCTTCTCACCACGCTTCGCGCAAGCAGCAGTCAACGGGGAAGTTCTCTCCGGTTGTCACTGGGGTGCTTTCCGCGCAGTGGTCAAAGATGGTCGCTGGACAGAAGTAAAACCTTGGGAGCAGGATCCGCATCCTAGCCACCAGCTGGCAGGTGTTATGGACTCCGTCTACTCACCATCACGCATCAAGTATCCGATGGTTCGCCGCGCTTATCTTGAAAAAGGTCGTGGTGCAGACGTTGAAGACCGTGGCAGCAACGATTTTGTCCGCGTCAGCTGGGACAAAGCGTTGGATCTGGTAGCTCAGGAACTCAAATACGCCAAGGCAACGCATGGCCCACGCAGCGTCTTCACCGGCACATACGGCTGGAAGAGCGCAGGCAAAATCCATAACAGCCGCAGCCTGCTACGCCGCCTGATCAACCGCGGCCTGCAAATGCCAAACGTCACCCACACCGGCGACTACTCAACCGGCGCCTCTCAGGTGATCATGCCGCACGTCATGGGCACGCTGGAGGTCTATGAACAGCAGACGGTCTGGCCTGTTGTTGTCGAGAATACAGAAGTGCTGGTTGTTTGGGGCGCAGACCCAATCAAGACCAACCAGATCGACTGGCTCATCGCAGACCACGACAGCTACACCTATCTTGAAGAGTTCAAGAAGACTGGCAAAAAGGTCATCTGCATCGACCCACTTAAATCCAAAACCGCCGAGTTCATGGATGCAGAATGGGTACAGGTCAAACCACAGACCGATGTTGCATTGATGCTCGGCATGGCACACACGCTCTTTGTTGAAGAGCTGTATGACGTCGACTTCATGGACGAATACACCGCAGGTTTCGACAAATTCCTCCCATATCTGACTGGTGAGACAGATCAGACACCAAAATCTGCTGAATGGGCCTCAGAAATCTGCGGTGTTCCAGCTGATAAGATCAAGGAACTGGCACGCCTGTTCATGGGCAACCGCACCATGCTCACCAGCGGCTGGTCCCTGCAACGTCAGCACCACGGCGAACAGCCACACTGGATGCTGGTCACACTGGCTTCTATGCTGGGTCAGATCGGCCTGCCGGGCGGTGGTTTCGGTCTTTCCTATCATTACTCCAACGGCGGCACCCCAACCTCCGACGGCCCCGCCCTTTCCGGCATGAACGACGGCGGCGCAATGGAAGGATCAGTGTCCATTCCAGTGGCTCGTGTTGTTGAGATGCTGGAACGTCCAGGCGAAGAGTATGACTTCAACGGCACCCGCTACACCTTCCCTGACATCAAAATTGCGTATTGGGCTGGCGGCAACCCGTTCCACCACCATCAGGATCGCAACCGCATGATCAAGGCCTGGCAGAAACTGGAAACAGTGATCGTTCAGGACTACCAGTGGACCGCAACAGCACGCTTTGCTGACATCGTTCTTCCAGCAGCTTCTGCTTATGAACGCAATGACATCGAAGCCATGGGCTCTTACTCCAACAAAGCAACTGTAGCGATGAAGAAGATCGTTGATCCTGTCTTCGAAGCTCGCAGTGAGTATGACATCTTCGTTGATCTGGCAGACCGCCTTGGCAACAAGGAAGCCTACACCGATGGTCGTGACGAAATGGACTGGATCCGTCACTACTACGAGCAAGCTCAAAAACAGGCTGCAAGCAAGAACCTTGAAATGCCTGAGTTCGAGAAGTTCTGGGAAGACGGCATCGTCGTCCATCCAGTCTCACAGGCTGCGAAGGAGTACGTCCGCTACGCTGACTTCCGCGAAGATCCTCTTCTGGAACCACTGGGCACACCAACCGGTAAGATCGAGATCTACTCCAAGAACATCGAGAAAATGGGCTACGACGACTGTCCTCCGCACCCAAGGTGGATGGAACCACTCGAACGCCTCGATGGTCCAGATGCCAAGTTCCCGATCCACGTCAACACCGGCCATCCGAACGATCGTCTGCACTCGCAGCTCAACGGTACAATCCTTCGCGAAGGATACGCTGTTGCAGACCGCGAACCATGCATGATCAATCCAAAAGATGCAGAAGCTCGGGGCATCAAGTCTGGCGACGTCATCCGCATCTTCAACGACCGCGGCCAGACACTGGCAGGCGCGATCGTCAGCGAAGACATCATGCCAAACGTCATCCGCCTTTACGAAGGTGGTTGGTATGACCCGGTCGAAGGCGGAAAAATCGGCAGCCTCTGCGCATACGGTGACGTCAACACCCTTACCCCAGACCTTGGCACCTCCAAGCTGGCACAGGGCAACTGTGGCCACACCGTCATCGCAGACTTCGAAAAATTCGAAGGCGAACTGCCAGACGTCAAAGTCTTCACAGCTCCAACGAACGGATAAATCAGGAACCAAATCAACACCAAAAAGGGCTGCCCCACGCAGCCCTTTTTTCTTGCCTGCTCGATGTTCTCGCAGTGCATTTAAGTCGAGATTTAGGTCAATCTCTCAGTTTTCGATAACTGTCATCACACCGCATCAAAACCAGCTATAGCCAGTATGGTAGAACAGAAGCTGCAATAGTTCTGCGGGGAAGCGATGACAGAAAAACAGCAAAACACATCAGCCCACACTCAGGAAAAGATGGCCCGTCGCTATGACGACGGTCGGGAGCATAAGCACAACAAAGATCATTTGGAGTACGAGCGCGGTCGCAAGAGCCATCCGGCCACTCAGCATGGCGGCGATCCGGAAGGCCACAAACACCCGCATAAAAACCGCGCCGGAAAAGGCCATTCAGACAACGGCCACCACCGCACCAAGATGCATGACCACAAAGAACACACCAGAGAGCACCACAAGAAAGACATCCACTGATCTGGCACTTACCAAGTGCCCTCTGTGTGTTCTCCTACTCTCACAAAAACACCCCGGCCATTTCTGACCGGGGTGTTTTTAGTTTCTAATGTGAGATGCGATTAGCTGCCGAGCAGACCGCTCAACATCACCCAGACAACTGCCAGCGGAGCGACGATCCGCATGATCCAGGTGAATGCTGCCATCCACTTGAAGTTCAAAGAACCATCATTGCTCAGCTCTTTGCCCATCTTCTCAAGCACAATCCAACCTGCAAACAGAGAAGTCAGAATGCCACCGATTGGCAGTGTGTAGTTGTCGACTGCATAAACCATCAGATCGAAGAAGTTCATGCCGAACAGCTTGTATTCACCCCATACACCAAGTGCGAGGGAACAAGGTACGCCGATCAGGAAGATCAGGATACCAACCACGATCGCAGACCACTTGCGCTCTATGCCGTACTCTTCTGCAAAGTATGCGACCGGAATAGCCAGCAGAGAGATAGAAGAGGTCAGCGCTGCGATCAGCAGCATCGCGAAGAAGATGATCTGGAACACGTAGCCGCCAATCATCTCACCAAACACAGCTGGCAGAGTGATGAAGGTCAGGCCCGGACCTGCACCTGGGTCCATGCCGAAGGCAAACACAGCTGGCAGAACCAGCAGGCCACCCAGCACGCCAACAAGCGCCGCAAGGAACACCACCCAGCAGGAAGCATTCGGGATGTCCGCGTCTTTGTCCAAGTAAGAACCATAGGTGATCATCGCACCCATACCCAGAGACAAGCTGAAGAACGCCTGACCCAGAGCTGCACGCAGCATCTCACCATTCACCTGAGACCAGTCTGGTACGAGGAAGAACTCAATACCTTCCCATGCACCTGACAGGGTCACACTGCGAACCACCAGAACCATCAGGAGGATGAACAGCAGAGGCATCAGAACTTTAACAGAGCGCTCAATACCCTGCGCCACACCTGCAATCACGATACCCATGGTCAGAACCATGAACACACCATGATAGAAGATCGGTTCCCAAACTGCGGAAACCAGCCCGCCGAACTGCGCTTCCAGCAACTCAGGTTGAGCAGATTCAATGGTGCCTGCAACACTCTTCACCAGATACGCAATCGTCCAGCCGCCAACGACGGAGTAGAACGACAGGATCATGAAGCCAGTGACCACCCCAATCACACCTGTTGTGGACCAGAGGCTGCCACCCAGTGCACGGAACGCACCCACAGGGTTCTTCTTCGCTGAACGACCAATAGCGATTTCCGCCATGATCAGCGCGGCGCCGATGGTCGCCATGATGATCAGATAAACCGCCAGAAAAGCGCCGCCGCCCTGGGTACCTGCCAGATATGGAAATTTCCAGATATTACCGAGACCGACTGCAGACCCTGCAGCAGCCATAATGAAGCCGAAGCGGCTTCCCCATTGCTCACGTTTCATTCTTATTGTTGCCAATCAACATGTGATGGTTTGTTTCAATCAAGCGCAAAAGCTTGAAATGAATTCGTTGTTCCAGCTCTTTTGATGAAATTTTTAGCCTTGTTGACCTGACAGATTGTCGCAGGCAAAACTACGTACCCGAAAAAATAAGCGTTTTCTGCGGGTGCAATTATTGGGTGAGATCAAAAACTGGCCACATGAACTCATATTTTCCGATAAATAGGCATACTACACCCAAGAAACGCAAATTATTAGCAGGCTCATTCAATTATTGAATTAACCACGATATATGAGCGCAATTTCCTGTCCTCATATGCGGCCCACAGGTTTTTTCGTCGCATGCCCTGCCGCAGCGCCCCAAAACCACAATTCAGACACAAAAAAGCACCGCCAGAACGGTGCTTCTTTTTCTCGTTGGGACGATCATCAGGCCTTATGCTTGAGGCCAGCGTCCCCTTACACTGCGATACCTGGCCTGCTTTTCCTCGTCCAGACATGCCATCTCACGCGGCAATCTGGCATTCATGGAATGCACCCAGTAGCGCTTTAGCTGCCTCAACATAACCCAGTTCCTTATCAAGACCATCTCGGGTGAAGGGACCATGCCCAACAAGCACATCTTCCTCCCTCATCCGGCCCAGATTAAGTCAAACTACGCATGACCTCAGAACAGCATTAAAAAAGGCCACCAAAACTGGCGGCCTTTTCATTGTTTTTGAGCGAAGCTTTATACGCCGAAGATGGAGTGAGCCATCACGTAGATGATTGCGATTGGCGCAAACACACGGCACATCCACTTCCATGCGATCAGGTAAGCAAACGGACGCTCGCCTTCGTTGGTCACTTCCGCAGCAAACTTGTCGTAGCTCACCCAACCAGCAACCAGACAGGTCGCAATCGCGCCCAGTGGCAGGAAGTAGTTGTCAGTGAGATAGCCAAGGAAGTCGAAGAAGTTCAACTCGAAGAACGTGACATCACCCCAGACGCCCAGCGCCAGAGAGCTTGGAACACCAAACAGGAAGATCACGATACCAACCCAGACGGTCGCTGCCTTACGGCCCACGTTGAACTCCTCACAGATGAAAGCAACCACAACCTGCAGCAAGGAAATTGCTGAGGTGATCGCGGCTACAAACAGCAGCAGGAAGAAGCAAAGCTGAATGAAGGTGCCAAATGGCAGCTCAGCAAAGATCGCCGGCAAGGTGATAAAGGTCAGGCCTGGGCCTGCAGCCGGATCCATGTTGAACGCAAACACAGCTGGCAGAATAAGGAAGCCAGCCAGAATTGCGACCAAGAGATCGAGACCAACAACCCAAACAGCTGCGTTTGGAATGCTCTCTTTGTTACCCAGATAAGAACCATAGGTGATCAAGGCACCCATACCCAGTGACAGCGTAAAGAACGCCTGCCCCAGAGCTGCGGCAACCATATCCGGATTCAGATGTGACCAGTCAGGAACGAGGAAGTACTCAACACCTGCCCAGGCCCCTTCAAGGGTCAGAGAACGAACCACCAGCAGTGCCAGCAGAATGAACAGAAGCGGCATCATGATCTTGGATGCCTTCTCGATGCCACCGGAAATACCGTTGATCACGATCAGCACACCAATTGCCATGAAGGCACCGTGATAAATGATCGGCTCAACTGCATCTGTCACCAATGCACCGAAGTGTCCCTCAAACTCTGCACCGGAATAACCAGCAAAGCCGCCGGTTAACGTCTTAACCACGTAAGCGATGGTCCAGCCGCCGACAACGGAATAGAATGAGAGAATAAGAAACGCGGTCAAAACCGCCATGAGACCAAAAATCGACCAGCCTGCGCCGCCGACACGCTTGAAAGCGCTGAATGGGTTGGCTTGAGCCTGACGGCCCAGCGCAATCTCCGCGATCATCACACACAAACCAATCGCGATCAAAAACGCAATATAGACCACGAGGAATGCCCCGCCGCCTTCTGCGCCAACCAAATACGGAAATTTCCAGATATTACCTAATCCAACCGCTGAACCTGCAGCAGCCAGAATGAAGCCGATACGACTTCCCCAATGCTCTCGTTGCATGTGACCTAAGCCATTCTTTTTTGATTTTGCTTAAGTGTATTTTGAAATCAACTTTCACAAGTTGCCCGATTCTAGCAATATATCGCCAGAGATACACCCCATTTATGCAACAGAGTTTCTCATATATGACTATTGGGTGTCACGATGCCCATAAAAAAGTAATACTGATTACTACGCGGCATATGGTGAGATTAACTCAACAAGATAAGTAGTATTGATTACTTTAGCTTTACAGCAATCAATACTACCAGTGATATATCTTATACTCAATTACACTGAGAACAAGAGTTCGGCCAAAGAGTCGTGTTACAAAGGGACTGAATATTGCTGACAATCGCATCAGCACCAGCTGCCTTCGCGCTCTGACAGGCACCATTTGCGTTGCTAACAGACAGCTTGCCATTGGCCACCACAGAGAGCGGGAAGCTCATATTGGTGCGCTGATAAACCAGCGTGTTCTGACCACACTTGATCATTGGCATTGGGCCACCCGCACTGCTTCCATCCGCATAGAGCGCTGTACCGCGGTTACAATACTGGGTCATGGGAGGAGTGACTTGTGTGTCGCTGCCCTGAGCATAGCTTTCAGAGGCGACCATAAAAGTACCGGCCAGCAGAAGGCCGAGACACCAAAAAATACGCATTTTTCTTCCTTCTCGTTGGTCCCACCTCCTACGAAATCATGGCAGGACAATCATAAAGACGAAGCATGCGCACTTTTGTGAAGAAAAAGGCCACCGGGCATGGAAGCCGGCAGCCTCTTATTCAAACCAGCATTATCAGTGCTTTGGTTACTCAGCTGCTTCCATTGCAGGCATCTTTGCAGCAACTGCTTTCTGCGCAGCGGCATACTCTTCGGATAGGCGGGTAACCAGATCACCAGCAGTGCCGATGGTCTTCACCGCACCAATGCCCTGACCGCAACCCCAGATCTCTTTCCAGCTCTTCGGCTTACCGGACCCACTGTTAAAGTTCATGGTTTTCAAATCGCCTTCAGGCAGGTTGTTCGGGTCCATACCGGCATTCTCGATGGAAGGCTTCAGATAGTTGCCGTGAACGCCCGTAAACAGATTGGAGTAGACAATGTCCTCTGCCCCACTCTCAACGATCATCTGCTTATAGCCCTGCTCCGCATTCGCTTCCTCAGTCGCAATAAACGCAGAGCCGATGTAAGCCAGATCAGCCCCCATCACCTGAGAAGCAAGGATGGACTGGCCAGTGCTGATGCTACCAGACAGCAGCAAAGGACCATCAAACCACTCACGGATCTCCTGAATAAGCGCAAACGGAGAGGTCGTCCCCGCATGACCACCTGCACCTGCTGCAACAGCGATCAGGCCATCAGCCCCCTTCTCGATCGCTTTATGCGCATGTGTGTTGGTGATGATGTCATGCAGCACGATGCCACCATAAGAGTGGACCGCATCAAACACCTCTGGTCGCGCACCCAGAGAAGTGATCACGATCGGCACTTTGTACTTCACGCAAAGCTCCACATCATGTTCCAGACGATCATTGGATCGATGCACAATCTGGTTCACAGCGAACGGTGCAGACGGCTTATCCGGATTGGCTGCATCATAAGCTGCCAGCTCTTCCGTAATCTGGATCAGCCACTCTTCCAGCTTTTCCTTTGGGCGCGCGTTAAGCGCAGGGAAAGATCCAACGATCCCCGCCTTACACTGTGCAATCACAAGGTCTGGATTACTGATGATGAACAATGGGCTGCCAACAACTGGCAGGCGAAGTTTAGTCTTCAAAATATCTGGCAAAGCCATTTCAAACATACTCCCTTACAAATCCGACAATCTGCCTGCCTCTAGAAGGCTCAGGCAGCATCCCCTTTCCGACGTTTCAACCGATCTTGAATGTCCTGCATCATCTCGCCGCTCCGGTCATCAACCAGAGCCTGAACATCCCGGGCACCTAATTCTCTGTAATCCTGCGAGAGCACGCGCACCTCACGCACCGGCTCTCCGCTCTGCCTGTCCAGCAGCTCCAGCCGTGGCCCATCTTCACGGGCCTCCCAGCGTTCACTCCACTGATGCAGCGCAATCATGACCGGATAGAAATCCATTCCCTTCTCGGTCAGCAGATAAACCGTGCCGCGCTTGTCATGCTGGTCTTGCTCCTTGCGCAACATCCCGGCCTGAACAAGCCGCCTCAACCGATCCGTCAGCACGCTGGTTGAGATCTGCAAATGTCCCTGAAAGTCATCAAAGCGCTTAATGCCCTGAAACTGACATCGCAGAATAAGCAAGATCCAGGGATCCCCCATCTGCTCGATGGCTTGGGCAACTGCGCAGTCAACACCTGCAAAGCTTCGTCGCGCTCCACTCATTCCCGGCTCCGGCACCTTTTAGAATTTAACTTCGTTTAAAGAAGCTATTTCCAGTTGACCTAATGGGCAACCTAGCCCTTTGGCCTAGTCGCAAATGAAGGCTCTGAGTCCTTTTGCAAGACCGGTTTCAGAGCCTCAAACACCCCTTCTCGCCACGTCAGAGCCATCGAAACCAAGTTGTCCCCAGCCCCTGCAGAACTTTTTTCAAGCTTAGTTTCGCTCACCGAAACCACCCGAAACCCTCTTTCGGAAAAACCTTGTGTTTCGGTTTCCAAAACCGATTTCGGAGTCTTCAAAACCGATTTTGTTGACTTCCAAAATCGGTTTTGTAAGCATCATCGATGAAATCAGATCATGCATGGGAGCGATCTGGTGACAAAGTATTTGGGTGGGAATTCTGTGAGCATCACTGACCAGAATGTGCAGCAGAGAAAATCTGTGACCATTGGAGACGTGGCACGCCATGTGGGCGTAGCAAAGGGCACCGTGTCCCGCGTCTTGAACAACTACACGGACATTTCCAAAAACACACGTGAGCGCGTGCTCAAAGCAGTCGAAGAGCTGGGCTACCGCCCCTCCTCTACAGCACGCAACCTCAAACGAGGCCGTGTCGATACATTCGGCATCGTCCTGCCACTCATGCCCGGCAAAGGCGCCGATCCGTTTCTTGCCGAGTTTCTGGATGGCATGACACGAGCGCTCAACGCAGTCGACAAAGATCTGCTGGTCACAACAGCAAGTTCCATGGATGATGCAGTGCTGGCAATCCGCCGCCTCATCTCCTCACAAAAGGTCGATGGCTTCGTTCTCACCAGAACAGCAACCAATGATCCACGAGTCGATTATCTTCTGGATCGCGGCTTTCCGTTTGTCAGCCATGGCCGCACAGCCCGTGAGAGTGAACATCCCTGGTTTGACATCGACAACCACGCCGCCTTCTACGCTGCTGCGCAAAAGGTCATCGCACAGGGGCATCGCCGCATCTCGCTGGTGATGTCCAATCCGCAGATGAATTTCAGTCGCCTGCGTATCGAAGGCTTCCAGCAAGGGCTGGAAGATGCTGGCCTAGCTTTCGAAGATCAGCTGATAGCAGAAGCAACACTGGACGAACCGGGCGGTGAGCAGGCAGCCCTTCAGCTGCTCCGTCAGAACCGCCCGCCGACAGCCATCATCTGCATGACAGACGCCATCGCCATCGGCGTTACCAAAATCATCCGCCGTCATGGATTGACCGTCGGCGAAGACATCACCGTCATCGGCTACGACGGCCTGCCTGTTTGCGAGCACTTCGATCCACCGCTCACCAGCTTTGCCCAAGAACCGGTTCTCGCAGGCAGCACACTGGCAGAACTTCTCACAAAAGCAATCAGCGGTCAGCCAGCACGCGAGCTGCAAGTACTGGCTGAAGCAAAACTCATTCAGCGTGGCTCTGATGGTCCGCCGCGCAAAACACCTGAGGAGCTGAAAGCTCACCTCAGCACATACTTCGCAACCGCATAATGGAGGAAATTATGTTCGGGAGGAACATTCTAAGGACAACAGCCCTCGTCGGCACGCTTGCATTTGCAATGAGCGCTGCACAGGCTGAAGCACTGCGCTTCTGGACCACAGAAGAACAGCCTGCACGTCTCGCCAAGCAGGAGGCAATGGCGAAGGCGTTTATCGAGAAAACGGGCATTGAAGTCAACGTTATTCCGGTAACTGAAAAAGACATGGGCACCCGTGCAACGGCCGCTTATGCAGCAGGCGACCTGCCAGACGTGATCTATCATCCGTTGATCCACGTTCTGCCATGGGCAGAAGCTGGCATCATCGACACAGATGCAGCAACCGAAGTCATCGAAGATCTGGAAGAAAGCACCTTCGCTTCCGGCGCTCTGAACATGGCCGCTCTGCCAGATGGCTACGCAGCTGTTCCGGTTGATGGCTGGACCCAGATGATCGTCTACCGCAAGGATCTGTTTGACGCTGCTGGTCTGGAAGCTCCAAACACCTACGCATCCATCCTTGCTGCCATCGAAAAGCTGCACAACCCGCCTGAGCAGTTCGGCTTTGTGGCTGCAACAAAGATCGACGAAAGCTTCATGAGCCAGCTTCTGGAACATGTGCTTCTGGCAAACGGTGCTACCCCAGTCGATAAAGACGGTTTCAAAGGCTTTGACGAGAAGAAACTTGCGGAAGCACTGACTTTCTATAAAGCACTGGCAAAGGCATCTCCTCCAGGCGACCTCTACTGGAAACAGTCACGCGAACTCTACTTCGCTGGCAAAGCAGCTATGATCATCTGGTCTCCGTTCATTCTGGACGAGCTGGCTGGTCTGCGTGACAGCGCACCGCCAACCATCAACGACGACCCAACCTCCAAGGAACTGGCAGGTAAAACCGGCGTTGTAACCACTCTGTCCGGTCCATCCAACAAGACCGGCGCAGCATGGGGCGACATTCGCTACTTCTCCATCACCAACGATGCTGACACAGAAGCTGCACAGCAGTTCGTGGAATACTCCATGAACGAAGGCTACATGGCGACCCTGTCCATCGCACCGGAAGGCAAGTTCCCTGTTCGCCGCGGTAATGCGGAAGACAAAGAAGCCTTCATCAAAGGCTGGGCAACCCTGCCAGTTGGTGTGGACCGCAAAGCACCGCTCACAGAGCTCTATCCGGCAGAAACAATCTCTCAGATTGTTGAAGGTTTGGACACGGCTAGCCGTTGGGGGGTGAAGGAAGGCCAGCTCAGTCTTGCATCCAAGATCCTGAACTCCATGGCTATCAACCGCTACACCCGCGAGTTCATTGATGACGAACTCTCTGCGGAAGAAGCGGTCGCCCGGATCAACCAGGAACTTGCCAAGATCAAGTAAGGCCTGACGCCGCCGTGATCCCAGCCCGCAGGCCATTGGTCTGCGGGCCCTTAAACCACCAAAACCACAGTGATATCAGGAGCACAGCGCAATGAGCGCCATAGCCGATCAGGCCGGAAAAACTGTTAGCACAGCAGGTGAAAGCGTAAGCCAGCCGCCCAAAGGCGCAGGCCCCATGCAAAAGCGGGAGGCCCGCCTCGCCTACACCATGCTGGCGCCCACGTTTCTGATCATCCTCGCAATTGTTCTTGGACCGTTGGTCGCCAACTTCTGGATCAGTTTCAAACCCGTGGAGCTGGGCGACTTACGTGCCCCCAAAGTTCTCATCAACGAACGTGTCAAAGGCAAGCCTCAACAGGCAGGCGATCCGGCAACGCTGGAGTACCGTGTCCGCAACTCCTCCCAGAAAAACTCCATCGCAGACGCTGGTTTTACCGATATCCTCCCACCCGGTTTCACCGCGCAAAAACTGCCGGATGCCTGCTCTCTGACTGGGATCAACCTGACCTGCAACATCGGCATGCTTGAAGGCAAAGCCCGCGAAAAACTCGTCATCGCAGGCACCGTTTCCGATGAATACCTTGCGCTGAAGAAGCCGGAAAAAGCCAGCAAACCAGCTGTATTCGGCAATGCTGACAGTGTGCTCACCAACAGCACCTTCACGCTCGACAATTTCCGCCGTGTGTTTGACAGCGATGAGTTCTGGAGCGTTCTGCGTGTCACGTTCTACTACACCATCTTCGGCACAGTGGGCGCACTGGTCCTCGGTCTATTTGCAGCACAGCTCCTCAACACCTCCTTCAAAGGCAGAGGCATCCTGCGCGGGCTCTTCCTGTTCCCTTATGTGTCTCCAGTCATCGCCGTCGCCTTCACCTGGGTCGTGCTGCTGGATCCCTTCTCCGGAACCTTGAACGCCCTGCTCACCAAGATGGGTGTCTTCGCAGAGCCGGTGAACTTCTTCGGTCAGCGCGCAGTCGACCTGCATCTGTTCGGAACATCCTTCGAGTTCCCACTGGCGCTCTCAACAGTCATCGCCTTTGAAGCATGGCGGTACTTCCCGCTGTCCTTCCTGTTCATTCTGGCCCGCATGCAGTCCGTCTCAACCGACATTTATGAGGCCGCAGAAATGGATGGCGCAACCCCACTGCAGCAGTTCTGGTACATTTCCCTGCCACAGCTCATGGGCATCCTGTCAGTCCTCTTCCTGCTGCGCTTCATTTGGACCTTCAACAAGTTCGACGACATCTTCCTGCTCACAGGCGGCAATGCCGGAACCCGCACCCTGACCGTGGATGTGTATGAGCAAGGCTTTGCCCTCTCCAATCTGGGCGCCGGTGCAGCTGTTGCTGTGGTGGTCTTTGTTGTTCTTGTCACCTTCGCCACCTTGTTCATCCGCTTCTCAACCAAGGAGGAAGGACTATGAGATTGCTGAACAGCTACGTTCTTTCTGCTGTAAGCGGAGCCGTCTGGGGCTTTTTGTCCATGATCGTGATTGGTGTCACCCTGACACTCATCACCGGCGAGCTGGCCATCCCACAAGTGGGCGCCGCCACCCTCGCCGCCGCGCTGGGCGCACTCTTTACCCATCTGTGGGAAGGTAAGACCGCCAGCATCGGACAGAAATACGCCCCAGCTGCCATCATCCTGCTGACCCTGCTGGCCGCAACCTTCGGCGCACCTTTCGCTCTGCCGCTCTCCGTAGAGCCGCTCTGGCAACTCATCGCACTGGTTTCCTTTGTGGCCGTCACCTTCTGGGCAAACCGCCAAACCATGGCCGGCACTCCAAAAGGCAGCCTCACCCGATATGAGAAGGAAGTCATCTTCCTGCGCGTCGCAAAAGGCTTTGGCTTTGTCATCTTCACCGTCATGGTTGCTCTGCCGTTCTACGTCATGGTCATGACCAGCCTGAAGAGCCAGCAGCAACTGCTCGGCAATCCGCTGGATCTGTCCATCGACCTGTCCGGCGGCCTCTCTGGAATGTTCCGCTCTTACATTGAGCTGTTCACCCAGTTCAACTTCGGCACCTATCTGACAGTCTCTGCCATCGTTTCAGTGGCAACCGTCATCCTGACCCTGTTGTTCTCAGTTCCGGGCGCCTATGCCGTCTCCCGCCTGAACTTCCCGGGTCGCTCCTGGATGTCCCGCTCTGTGCTGCTCATCTACATGGTGCCTGCGATTGTTCTGGTGATCCCTCTCTATGCTGTCTTCTCTCAGCTGGGCTTGCGCAACTCATTGACGGGTCTGCTCATCGTCTATCCGGCAACCACCATTCCAGTCGCCCTGTATATGCTGCAAGGCTACTTCAAAGGCCTGCCGGCAGAGCTGGAAGAAGCGGGTCTCATGGATGGTCTCAGTCGTCTGGGCGTGATCCTCAAAATCACCCTGCCGCTGTCCCTGCCAGCGCTGGCCTCCGTCTCTCTTTACGTCTTCATGATCGCGTGGAACGAGTTCCTATTTGCCTTCATGTTCCTGGACGATCCGGACATCTTCACCCTCTCCCGCGGTGTTGTGTCCCTCAACTCTTCAGAAGTCCCACGTCAACATTTGATGGCCGGTGCGGTCATCGCAACAGTCCCTGTGCTTTGTATCTTCCTGTGGTTCGAACGGTTCCTCGTTCAAGGCCTCACAGCAGGTAGCGTCAAAGGCTAAGTGGCACTGTCAAAAAGAAAAAACATCGGAGTATCTAACATGTCCGCACAACTCGATAATCAGGCCATTTCCATCCTTAAGGAAAATGATCTTGGCGGCTATACCATCCCGACCAAAGGTCTCTACCCTTACCAGTGGAACTGGGACAGCGCATTCGTCGCCCTCGGCTTTGCAACGTTCAACATGAACCGCGCATGGGAAGAGATTGAACTTCTCTTCGAAGGCCAGTGGGATGACGGCATGGTACCGCACATCATCTTCCGCAAGGATGACCCAAGCTACTTCCCCGGCCCATCCGTCTGGGGCACCACAAACCCGAAGATCCCAACCTCCGGCCACTCCCAGCCACCAGTGGCAGCAACCGTGGTTCGCCGCTTGTTTGAGCAGGACACATCCGCAGCCGGTAAAGAGAAGATCAAGTCCCTCTTCCCGAAACTGCTGGCATGGCACCGCTGGTACCACACCTATCGTGACCCGGAAGGCCACGGCGTCATCGCCATCATGCACCCATGGGAATCTGGTCGTGACAACCTGCCAGACTGGGACAACGCAGCAAGCCACGTCGATATCTCTGAGATTGGTGAGTACACCCGCAAAGACACATCCCACGTCAATCCGGAGATGCGCCCGAAGAAGATCGACTACGACCGCTATCTGGCAATCGTGAAATTTGGCCGTGACAACAACTGGGACCCAAAGATCGTCGCAGAACAGTGCCCGTTCTTCGTCGCTGACCCAGGCAACACCTTTATCCTGCTGCGTGCAGACCGCGACCTGCTGGCCATGGCTGAAGCACTGGGCGAAACCGAAGCAGCTGAAGAGCTGAAGGGTTGGATTGCCCTCACAGAAAAAGGCATCGCCAAACTCTGGAACGAAGAAAAGCAGGCCTTCTGCACATACGATCTGCGCAATGATGTATTGGGCGATGGCATTTCCAGCGCATCTTTCCTTGCTCCATATGCAGGCATTCGCGAAGAGAAGTACATCAACCCAACACGCGAGCATTTCGACCGGATCGCGGCAAAGGTCAACTACACCATGCCAAGCTACGACCCAGATCACCCGCTGTTTGAAAGCATGCGCTACTGGCGTGGTCCTGTCTGGGGCATCATCAACTACCTGATCGCAACCGGCTTTGCAGAACTGGGCGACACCGCCCGCGCGGAACGTCTGCGCACAGACACCGTTGCGCTGATCGAAAAGAGCGATTTTGCAGAATACTTTGATCCAATCAGCGGCGAAGGCGCTGGCGGTAACTCCTTCTCCTGGACATCCGCCATCTGGCTCACATGGGCCACACCAAGCCTGACCGCTAAAGCAGCCTGAGGAGGAACGGAATAATGGGAGCTATTCGCCTTGAGGGTGTCGAAAAATGGTTTGGTGACCTTCAGGTCATCAAAGGGATTGATCTTGAGATCAATCCCGGTGAGTTCGTCATCTTTGTTGGGCCCTCTGGCTGTGGCAAGTCCACACTTCTGCGCGTGATCTCCGGTCTGGAAGAAGCCAGCCGGGGCAGCGTGCACATTGATGGCAAGGACGTCACCGCCCTGCCACCGTCCGGGCGTGGGCTCTCCATGGTGTTCCAAAGCTACGCGCTCTACCCACACATGAGCGTGCGCGAAAACATGGGCTTTGCTCTGAAAACAGCAGGCGCTCCAAAAGCTGAGATTGAAGCCAAGGTCAACAAGGCCGCTGAAGTGCTTCAGCTGGAGGAGTATCTGGACCGCCGTCCAAAGGCACTCTCGGGTGGTCAGCGCCAGCGCGTTGCCATTGGCCGGTCCATTGTCCGCGATCCAGCCGCCTTCCTGTTTGATGAGCCGCTCTCCAATCTGGATGCAGCCCTGCGCGTTGAAATGCGTTTCGAGATTGCAAAACTGCACCGCAATCTGGATGCCACCATGATCTACGTGACCCACGATCAGGTGGAAGCGATGACACTGGCGGACAAGATCGTGGTCCTGCAATCTGGCCGTATCGAACAGGTCGGCTCTCCCCGTGAGCTCTATGAGCACCCGGACAACCTGTTTGTTGCGCAGTTCATCGGCTCACCAAAGATGAACATCATGCCCGTTGAGTTCAGCAGCGATACCTTCACGCTTGCTGGCTTCTCCGAGCAGCCTTCACCTTTCAGAGATAACGAAGGTACACCAGTCAAACTCGGCATCCGCCCGGAGCACATCAGCGTTGTTCCACCAGCAGAAGCCGCTGTGTCGGGTACGGTGGAGCATGTCGAATATCTGGGAGCAGATCTGTTCATCTATGTCGCCGCCAAAGGGCTCGGCACCATTCTGGTAAGACTATCCGGTCTGGAGCACTACAGCGCAGGCGACACGGTCGGTCTTTCCTTCGCCCCTGCTCTCACCCACTTCTTCGACGCAGATGGCAAAGCTGTGCGGGTGAACAGCGAGAAGGCAGCAGAACCTGCCTGAAACAACAGTCAGTTCTGATAGACAAAAGGCTTGGGTGCTCACACATCCAAGCCTTACTTTTTCTAAACAGCTAAAACAGCCTTAGAAGCGATAGGTAACACCAGCACCAATCAGCCAAGGATTAAGCTCAGCAGTGCCTGAAACTTTGGAATCATCGTTCAACGTCACATCGTAATCTGCTTCAAGGAACAGTTTTTTGACGTCGAAGTTTACGCCCCAATGGTCGTCGACCATATAGTCGAAACCAACCTGAAGAGCTGCACCGAATGTATTTTCGATATCAAGCTTCTTGGAATCTTTTCCATCATCTTGACTATAGAAAATTGTGTAGTTGATACCTGCGCCAATGTACGGCTTAAAACTACCAAAATTGGTGAAGTGGTACTGCAAAGTAAGTGTTGGCGGTAAGATCCAGGTTTCCCCGACATCACTAACACCTATGCCTGGAAGGCTACCGTCACCGTCAACATCTGACCAAGTAGTCCCCAAAATCAACTCAGCCGCAATGTTGTCAGTGAAGTAATAGGTAATATCCAGTTCCGGAACCACTGTACTCGAATATGACAGATCAGAACCTGCAACCCCGTTGACATGTCCTTCATCCATCGGAACAACACCCAGAGCACGCACACGGATCTGCCAAGGGCTTTTTTCCGATGCAGCCGCAGCAGCGATATCTTCCTGTGGCACAGGCATATCCGCTGCCAGAGCCTGACCAGCAGACGCCATAAGCGCTGCGCTCCCCATCAGGCCCATCACCCTCTTCAAACTCATCTCCACCTCCAGTTGCATAAGTTAGTTTTACACTTATTCCAATTATTGAGAGTGGATCAGAGCAGCATTGAGATGCATCAAACTAACATTGATAATATAAGTACTATTTATAATAGTAATTTTGACGGATAAATAACCCAGAAAAGTAGATTTCAAATAGACATTTTCGTCATAAAACTTAACATAATTCAATAGCACCAACAAGTACGCGTAGTGAATAACCAGCCACAACCAATCACCATGATTGATGTATAATGCGCACCGAGACTACCAAACAACCCCATCGACAACCGCCTCCATTCAACCGAAGCCTGCAACTTTGCGGTGTTCCAAGTTTGTCAGGAACACCGGAACCCGCTATGAAGTGAAGGCTTCGCACGTGTTCTATTGCAAGGCCTGCCTCCTTGCTGCAAAACACAAACTGCGAACTGATTTAAGTCTACCAGAGTGGGGAAGTGGGGGAATAAATGGCGGCGCAATGGTGCATCGGTCTCATGACCGGAACAGTGATGGACGGCAACGTCGACATCGCCATGCTGAAAACCGATGGCGAAACCATCGAGGAGTTCGGCCCCTATACTCTGGCAAGTTATCCCCCCGAAACCAATCAGCTGATCGCCGAAGCCATGGCCGCAGCTCAGGACTGGAACTTCGCAGCCGAAGAACCTGAAATTTTTTCACGAGCGGAAAAGGCTCTGAGTGAAGGTCAGGCCCACGCGATTTCACATTTCCTTTCAAAAAACTCCATTTCAACGCAAAATATTGCGTTAATCGGTTTTCACGGCCAAACCGTCCTGCACCGCGGTCCTAAAGATGGCCAGAAAGGCGCAACACGCCAGCTTGGCGACGGGCAAATCATCGCCGATAGCCTCGGCATTCCAGTCATTTACGACTTCAGAACGCAGGATATCGAAGCCGGTGGTCAAGGCGCGCCCCTCGCCGCCATCTACCATCAGGCCCTCCTGCGCAGCGCCGGCCTTTCGGACGATCCAACGGATACGGCCATCCTGAACCTCGGCGGCGTTGGCAACATCTCCTGGTGGGACGGGCATAACACCCTGATCGCTTTCGACACAGGCCCAGCCAACGCCCCCATAAACGACTGGATCAGCTCACACAATCGCGGTGACATGGACCGCGACGGCCTCATCGCCGCCAGCGGACAAGTGGACGAGACCCGCCTCCAGTCACTCCTCAAACACCCCTATCTCACAGAAGCCTTCCCCAAATCCCTCGACCGCAACAGCTTCACCAAAGACATGGCAACCGGCCTCTCTCTGGAAGACGGCGCAGCAACACTCACCGCCTTCTCAGCAAGTGCAGTCGGTAAAGGGTTGGACATGCTACCAAAACACCCTGCTCGCTTGGTCGCCTGTGGCGGCGGACGCAAAAACCCACAGCTTCTGAAGGAAATCGAAGCGCGTGCGAACGTAAAAATCGTGCAGGCAGAAGAACTTGGCTGGCGAGGAGATGCCGTGGAAGCAGAATGCTTCGCCTTCCTCGCCGCCAGATGCGACCGCAATTTACCGATCAGTTTTCCGGGAACCACAGGCGTTCCAACCGCCATGTCCGGCGGTACCAAAGCGCTACCGCACCAGACAACCAAGTGACCAGAACATAAAAAGATGGGAGCTCCTGCCGCCGCGCAAAAGCTCCCACCGACCTCTTGCTTAAGGCTCAAAAGGTCTCTGCTACAAATAGCTATAAGAAAAGGTAAGCAGTATATTCTGGTCGCAACATTGTAGATAATTGATATCTTGAGAGAATTTCAACCATCTGCAACACATTCAACATACTCGAAAGTTATTTTAACAAAAACCCCTCCGATCAACTGAAAAACAGACTGTTGCAAATCAGTACCTTGATGTTTATTCGAACACAAACAAGTAGTATTGCACAAATACACAACACAATACTTATAGTATCTATGTATTTTTGACAGCGCAAATCACGCCAGCAACGCCTAATCCCTTGGCAAACCGACGAGAAGCGACATAAAGGCAGTTTGAATTTTCAGAAAGTCATGCTACCTCCTTTTCAAGGGAGGAGCCGTCTTTGAAGAGAAGAACTATCAACCGCATCGCTTTTGTTTCCAGTGACACGCCAGAAGCACTTGCTGCACGCCAAGCTCTTGAAAAGATGTATGGATCTGCCTCACAAGATGAAGCAGACGTCATTGTCGCGCTTGGTGGCGACGGAGTTATGCTCTCTTGTCTACATAAGTTTATGAACACCGGCATGCCTATCTACGGCATGAATCGCGGTTCAGTCGGCTTCCTCATGAACGAATACCGCACCGAAAATCTCGTCGAACGCCTTGAAAAAGCAGAGATAACGCCTCTGCATCCTCTGAACATCGAGGCGATCGACAAAGACGGCAACGAGTTCACCGCTCGCGCAATCAATGAAGTATCCTTCCTGCGCAAATCACATCAGGCCGCCAAACTGCGCGTCTCCGTTGATGGACGCGTGCGCATGGAAGAGCTGGCCTGCGATGGCATTATTATTTCTACTCCCCAGGGCAGCACGGCTTATAACCTATCCGCCCATGGACCGATCCTGCCGATTGACTCGCCGTTAATGGCACTTACACCCATCAGCGCGTTCCGCCCAAGACGCTGGCGCGGCGCCCTGCTCTCTACGCAGAACACCGTGAAGATTGAGGCACTTGAGGCGGATAAGCGCCCAGTCAACGCGGCAGCTGATCACCGCGAGTTCCGCAATGTTATCAGCACCACCATCTATCAGGACGCAACCGCTGAAAGCTGCATAATGTTCGATCATGAACACAGCTGGGACGAACGTATCCTCTCAGAGATGTTTAAGTACTGAACCACACCCGTTTATGGCAGTCCCATGCCAAATATGTTATTAGAGACAACGTCGGGTTGGGATTGCCCATAAAACCGTTAGATATTATTACGAATTCGAAATATAATCGCGCCTACAGCAATGCAGGCTCAGGAATTGCGCAGGACAATGGCTTCTACAACTGGTTCAGATAAATCTTCTCAGGAACACATCCGCGTTCCCAACGACCTTTCCAAAAAAGTCCGGAAGATGTCGACCATCGAAGCAGCCAAGTTTGATCCGGTCAAAGCAGCTGAAGAAGCGATTGAAAAGCTCTCAGATAAATTTGAAAGCTGGATGGGCTCAGAAGTCGACTGCCTGAAGGAAGCCAACCAGGCAGCACAAGATGCTGATTTTACTGAAGAAACCTACGACAGCCTGTTCCGCTGCGCTCACGACATCAAAGGCCAGGCCGAAACTCTGGGCTTTCCGCTAGTCGGCCGCGTCGCAAACAACCTGACACTCCTGCTCGTCGCAGCCAAAGCGCAAGACACCTACCCGAAAGAGCTCATCGCCCAACACGTCAGTGCGATCAATGCAATGATTTCAGAAGACGCCCGCGATGATACCAACAAGCTCGGCGTAGCGCTTGTCTCACGTCTGGAAGAAGCCAGCGAACCACTCACTCAGCTCATCGATAGCTAATCGGAAACGAACTGAGTGGCTTAAGCAACGTCACTCAGCATTTCAGCAACACGAGTTCGCGCACTTTCACGAGCAGCCTCGTTGGAAAGACGATGCAGCAGATCCTGAAGATCACCCAGATCCTCAATACCCAGCTCATCTTCCAATGCAATCAGATCCCCCGCTACGATACGGGACTTGGACCAGTGATCGATCTGCATGTTCTCAACCCGCTGCCAACTGGCAATACACTCCTGAAACAGTGCATGTGTCCGATCCGGCAAACCAGCTGCTGAAAGCACCCGGCGCAGAGCAGGACTGAACGGTGTCGCCAGAGCATCGAAAACCTGATCTTCATCATACTCAGACAGACGCGACAGAGAGTTGGTGAGCAAGTTAAAACAACCAGTTACAGCAGCACGCAGCAGCAGAACGCTCGTCATCTGAGCAGACACCACCAAATGCTCTACCAATCCCTGAAGCTCCTTGTCAGAAGCGCTCCAGGCCAGTGAAATCGTCGAACGGTCCTGTGCATCAGCAACCAACTGCTCAGGCGCACGCATATTCCGCGCGCCCAGCACCTGTGGGTGATCACCAAGGCTTTCAGTATAACGACGCAGCATCATATGGCGGATCTGCAGCGGAACATCATCACGCGACATCAAAGCATCTTTAACGTCACGGCTTTCACCAAACCGCGCAACGATACGCTCCATACTGCTGGCAGTCAGCTCAGCTTTCTCATTGCTCAACAAAGCCGCACAGGCCTCTTCACAAGCAACCTCACAGATGGCAGCAGACAAGCCTACCGAGATATCAGGACGACTGGCCACAGCCACACAGCGCCTTGCAGACCCTGTCGCAACCAGATCAACCAGCTCTCCCTCCGGAATTTCCGTTGCACCAGAAAGTAACGGTAGAGCAACTTCATCCTCATCCACCAGCAAAGCAGAAATGATGTGTGCAGGCACAACCTTCGCAGCGCCAAACGCTTCTGCAAGGGCGACCCGAACGGCAACATCACGATCATCAAGCAGGAAGGTCAAAGCCGCTTCTGCTTCACTGTGTTCAGAGCCTTCAAGGTCAGAGTACAAGAACGCACGTGCCAAAGCACCAGCCGCCTGTGCGCGACTACCACTTGGCGCATACTGCACCCAATTCAGGAAACTCTTGATAATCATGGTACTCGGAAACCTGTATCCACCAACTATGGGTAGAAATAATTAATCATAATTCTTAAGGCTTCGTTCACCGCACCTGCAGTTTCTCGCAAAACGTGCTTTTTGAGAGATCAGAGCACCAAGACACACCTGTAAATCACAGGAGGCTAGACCTTCTTACTTAAGGACTTTCCGCTGGTTTGCGCTGGAGCGAGAAATTTCGTCAGGTCCAGAGGAGACCCGGAAGGACGCGCAACAGGTTTAGGTGCGACAAACTGCTGGCTGATGGATTCTTGCACTTCCACACCAGACCGCTTCGTCTCACTGACAGCTTTAGAGGCCGTCACAGCAGCTGCTTCATCAGTCCGGAACAAGGACTGGAATGGTGCTTCATTTTTGTCGACAGTCGTCGCCCGCCACGCCGTCAGAATACGGCTTTCAACGCGGTGGCTATCAATAGGCTTGGTAATCGGCCCTTTGCGCAGACCAACAGCAGGACGTTCAGCGCCGGCGATGGTCTCGTTAAACTGACCGACCAACCGATCATGAACGTCACTCACCGAACGAGGTTGCCCGTCCCTGCTGTAAAAGACTGCTTTGTTGGCCCGAGCCTGCAAGGGAAACAGATCAGCCGCTGGATGCTGAGGACGATCCTCTACCGCATTCAGCAAACGCAAACTGCCGTTCACACCTAGGAAGTGCGCCAGATACAACTCACCAGCCGATGGATCACGCCCAAGATTTGAAGAAAGCCCGGATGCATTATCTTTCGCCAACGCACCAGCAACCAGAGATGAAATCTCCGGATCATGACGAAGGTCCAACAGCTGTTGCTTCAGGTGTTTGTTATCCACCCGGTACTTGCCGCTACCATCCACGCGAATGTGCTGGGCATAGTCTCCAAGTCCCAGTTCCTCACCATTTTTCTTGAGAGTTTCAAGCCAGGTCGACTCGATAAACTGAAAAAGGCCGGACGCAGAAGACGTCTTGGCTTTGGCATTGGGATCAAAGGAGGATTCACGGGCAGCAGCTTGCAGCAGGAAATCAAAGGACGTACCCGTTTTGGAACTGGCCTTTTGAAAAGCCAACTCAATACGCCCAGCTATGGAAGGATCGCCTGCAACCTTCACTAGAATCTGCCCCCTATAATACCATTAGTTAATATCTCTTAATATTAGTTAACAAATAGTTAACTTTTAAATATGCCCTACTGAAATCACTGAGTTATTTGAGCTAAAATAGAGTTTTCGCATATCACGATCGCTGCCAATTATGCTTTACAATTCAATTTCTGATTGGATTCGGAGAAAGCCAATGAACTGTCTGCTCAAAACCACGGCATCGGCAATCGCTCAAAGCAAGGACTTCACGGCGCACGCAGAGCTGGCCTATGCCATTTTGCCAGAAAAGCCAGCCAGAGAAGTCGACCCTTATGGCTCACCTGACGCATTGGCGCAGCTCAGCAAGCAGAACCACCTCTACTTCGTGCTCAATGATCCGTCAGAAAACACCATCCTGTCGACACTCAAACCATACACTGATGTAAAACAGAATGGTGTGATCCCGACCTTCGTCAAATCAGCAGCAGACATTGAGCGCCTGCACGCAATCCTGTCGGTTTATGAAGCGGAACACGGGCTTCAGGATGGATCGCTCAAAATAATTCCAGAGCTTGGCAGATTCCCGTCCGCATTCACGGCCCTTGCAAACCTGAATGGCATAAGCCCGCGCCTCTCCGCACTTTGCTGGAATGAAGAGGTGCTGAAAATCGCACTGGCGGCAAAACACTCACGGGATGAGCAAGGCCAGCTCTTCCCACCATTCGAGCACGCTCGCACGCAATGCCTCTTTACCGCAAGAGCAGCCCACCTGCTCCCGCTAGACACCGCAGTGCCATCTCATCTACCAAGAGCCAAAATGCTGGAGTTGATTGAGCTGGTCGCCACACAAGGCTTTGCTGGCAAAACAGCAAACTCAACGGAAGAAGCACACCTGATACAACAAGTTTTTGCGGCCCAATGAAAAAGGGCGCCGAAGCGCCCTACTCTCAGACTTTTTCCGGAAGCGCCGGTCGATCCATCTGAAACACTGAATCAACCACCGAATAATCCATATAGCCCAACCGCGCCAATGGCTTCATTTTCGCCACATTGAGCATGCCGTTTTCCAGCACACTCTCGTCGATATGCACACCAACAACCTGACCCAGTATAAGCCAGCTGCTGGTCTCATTTCCGTCAATATCGATCAGGCGCTGCACATTGACCAGCTTACATTCCAACGCAGTTTTCGCTTCCAAAACACGCGGCGCAGCAACCAGTTTTGACGCCTCTGCAGTCAGGCCGGAAAGTTCGAACTCATCGACGTCAGAACCCACCATCGCAGAGGACTGGTTCATCGCATCTGCCAGATCCAGCGTTGCCTGGTTACAAACAAACTCACCCGTCTCTTCAATGTTGCGAATAGAATCCTTGTAGCCGCTGGAACCGATCACCACCATCGGAGGCGTATCGCAGACAGCGTTGAAGAAGCTGTAAGGTGCCAGATTTTTCACACCGTCTTTGGAGACAGTTGAAACCCAACCAATCGGACGCGGCGCAACGATGGCCTTGAATGGATTGTGCGGCAACCCATGCGGCTTATTTGCTTCATAAAACATAGACTTATCTCAGTTCCTACGCATCAACACCGGATGGAGCGCTCTGAAAATATTCGGTCAATTGGGCTACATCAGGCCGTGGACGTTCATTTGGAACGACACTCGGGCTTCCAATATGAATGAAGCCTGCAAACCGCTCACCCTCACGAGCACCCAGATGTGCAGCAGCTTCATCATCAAAAGCATACCACTCTGTCAGCCACTGACCAGCAAATCCCATTGAGAAACAAGCATTAAGCAGAGACACACAAACGGCACCAACTGCCAGCTCCTGCTCCCAGACCGGCACTTTATGCTCACGGTTTGGAGAAGAAAGAACGCCAATAACCAGCGGCGCACGCTTGAAACGCTCCAGCTCCATCGCCTTTGTGTTCTCTCCAAGCGGCCCCTGACGCTTCTCAGCAATTTCAGCAAGCTTCTCACCAATAGAGTCCGCCTGTGAATTGTCATAGATAACAAACCGCCAAGGAGAAATTTTCCCATGATCCGGCACACGACATGCCATCTCAAGCAGCTCAGAAATTTGTGCTTGATCAGGGCCAGGATGTAGGAGTGTTGCAGCGAGATGAGAGCGACGAGTTTTCAGAAAACTCTTCAGTTCTGGAAGGTCTTTGATTTCCACGGTCTCGATTCTTTTCAGGATTTCAAGGATTAAAGCTACGCAATAGTCCTATACAGAATATCAACTGTGTCAATTAAAGGATGGTCTTGCCCCATTCTTGCCACATTGCCTACCAATCCCCAACCCACTGAGTAAAAATTTATAAAACACTTCCAAAACACAGTTTGTCACTGTAATCTGATTTCACTCGGGCTGGTGACGGTTTTGTATTTACTGTCGCACATGGGTAACACTTTCTGAAGTAGTAGCGAGAGCACACGTGAAGTTAGAGCGGATATCGACGTTCAACAAAGCGCTACAACGCGCAGCCGCCGCCACAGCATTTTGTGCTGGGTTGGCATTGCTTGGAAACGCCGCTCAGGCTGCAGGACCTATTCCTGTTTCCAAACCCGCTTTGCCGTTCTCTAAGGAAGTGCTGGATCTGGCCGCCAAGCCAGAAAAGACCATTGCACCTCCAATCAGCTATGACCCACTCAGCGGATATCAGGGCCAGTCTCTTGCACCAACACTGGGCACGAGCTTCCTGCCATACGCACCACCAGCAGTCAGCGCTGAACAGGCACCAATCGGTGCACAGCCTGTGCTCTATCTGGTTGCCAAGCTGGCTGAGGGAACACCAAACCTCACACGTGGTTTGAAGTGGCGCGTATACTCTTCAAAAGAAAATGCCGACGGCTCCCTAAACATGGTCGCATCCTCACAGGATCAGGATGCAGAGTTCCGTCTCGATCCGGGCACCTATCTGGTTCACACCTCTTTTGGCAAAGTCACAGCAACAACACGCTATGAACTCAAGAGCGGCGTGAAGACCGGCACCATCATTCTGAACGCAGGTGGCATTCGTCTGGATGCAGCCCTTGGCAATGATCAGAAGATGCCGCGTGAAGATGTGCGCTTCAATATCTATGACATGACTTACGACGCAACAGGCGACCGTGGCCTCATCGCATCAGGCATCAAGCCGGGCGAACTTGTCCCTGTGAGCGCAGGCACCTACCACGTCGAAAGCCGCTACGGCGACATCAATGCTGTTGTGCGGGCTGACATTCACGTGCAGGCTGGCAAGTTGACGGAAGCCACTCTCTACCACCAGGCAGGCAACATCACGTTGAAGCTGGTGAGCGCCAAGAACAAAACGTCTCTGGCCAACACCTCCTGGACCATCCTGTCACCAGGTGGCGACACGGTTGCAAGCGGCAACGGCGCATTCCTCGATCTGACACTCGCGGCTGGCACCTACACCGTCATGGCACGCAACAATGGCGAGATGTACCGCGATGAGTTCACCGTGAACCCAAGCGTGAACAACGTAGAAGTGGAAGTACTTGCAGAGAACCCGATGTAAGACAAGACCGCAGCAATAATGACCAAGGCGCCAGACACGGCGCCTTTTTTGTTGGCCTGCTAACGCCCTAAGGCAGATAAAAAGTCTCAGACTTTGTAGTCTCTGCCTCTTGGCGCAAATCCAGAACAGCCGCCTGCAACTGATCCATCATTTGCCGCTGGCTCTCACATGTCTCCAAAGCCTCATAGGGGATCGGATCTCCAATCCGCGCCAAAATTGTCTCCCCCAGAATGCTCTTGAACTCGCGGATCAACAGAGACAAGCGCAAGCTCAGTGAAAAGCGGCTGACCAGATGGAACAGCGGTGAGTTCTGCCCCTCAAAATAAACCGGCAATACCGTCGCCCGGGCACTCCTGATAAGCTTTGCACTGAACGTCTTCCACGGCAGCTCTTCCGCACGACCAAAGGGCTTCACAGCAGTCGCAACACCACCACCAGGAAAGATAACAATCGTCACCCCTTCCTGTAGCAGCCTCAACGCCTCTTGCCGTGTCTTCAGATTGGTTCGCAGAGCGTCTTCTGTTTCTTCAAAATCAACCGGCAATGCAAAAGGCCTTACCTCAGGCACCTTCAGCAGTTCATTATTGATGAGCACGCGGTAAGGACGGTTCAACTGCTCGGCAAGCGAAAGGATCGCAATTCCATCAGCAATGCCATAGGGATGGTTCGCAATCAGCACCAGCGGCTTACCGTCCAAATCAGAAGGCGGCCAGCAATGACCGGTGCAGTCAACACGCAGATCAATCAGATCCAGCAAGTCCCGCCAGAGGGCTTGGTCCGAAACAGAGCAGTCACCCCGCCAGACCTCATAAAGATCCAGCAGCCTCTTGCGACCGCAGAGCCCTTCAATGCTTCGGATTAGCCATCGCTTCAATAGAGGATGGCCATCATTGGCATAGCTTAAATCCGCGTGGTTCACCGCTAACCTCACTTCACTCGCCCAGCTTTTCTGTGAGCTGGCTTTGTAAGCTTTCGCAAACTTACGTGAACATTAGGCGACAGTGAGGCCAAAAAAGAAAAGGCTGGCAACGCAAACACGCTGCCAGCCTTTCAAATCAGTGTTCCTCTAAAGATCAGGAAGCCTGCTCTTTAAGGTCAGGTGCCGTAGCCTCGTCACGCAAGCTTGCAACAGCCTCATCCAGAGTCATAGCAGTCTGATTGCGCGAACCAAGACGACGGATGCTTACAGTCTTCTCTTCCGCTTCACGCTTACCAACAGCGATAATCACTGGGATCTTAGCATGTGAGTGCTCGCGAACCTTGTAGTTGATCTTCTCGTTACGAAGATCCAGCTCACCACGCAGACCAGCCTTTTTCAGCGCAGCATGCACTTCCTTCGCGTAGTCATCAGCGTCAGAAGTAATCGCCGCAACAACAAAGTGCTGAGGTGCCAGCCACAGCGGGAAGTGACCTGCAAAGTTCTCGATAAGGATGCCAAGGAAGCGCTCCAGAGAACCACAGATCGCACGGTGGATCATCACCGGCTGCTTCTTCTCACCATCACTGTCCACGTAGAACGCACCGAAACGCTCTGGCAGGTTGAAGTCCACCTGAGTGGTGCCACACTGCCATTCACGGCCAATCGCATCACGCAGGGTGTATTCGAACTTAGGACCGTAGAACGCGCCCTCACCTTCCAGAATGCCGGTCTTGATCTTACCGCCAGAGTTCGCTTCGATCTCCTTCAGCACTTCACCCATCACAGCTTCAGCGTGATCCCAGACTTCGTCAGAACCAACACGCTTTTCAGGACGTGTGGAGAGCTTCACAACGATCTCTTCAAACCCGAAGTCCTTGTAAACGGACATGATCAGGTCGTTGATCTTGTGACATTCTGCAGCCATCTGCTCTTCAGTACAGAACACATGCGCATCATCCTGCGTAAACGCACGAACACGCATCAGGCCATGCAGCGCACCAGATGGCTCATAACGGGAAACCGCGCCAAACTCAGCCATACGCAGTGGCAGATCACGATAGGACTTCAGGCCATGCTTGAAGATCTGCACGTGACCAGGACAGTTCATCGGCTTGATCGCGAAGACACGGTGATCTTCGGTCTCAGTCGCGAACATGTTCTCGCGGTACCACTCCCAGTGACCGGAAGTTTCCCAAAGAGCCTTATCCAGGATCTGCGGCGCATTCACTTCCTGATAGTCATCTTCCAGACGACGGCGCATGTAGTTGGTCAGGTTCTGGAACAGCTGCCAACCTTTGTGATGCCAGAAGACAACGCCCGGACCTTCCTCCTGGAAGTGATAGAGATCCATCTCACGGCCCAGCTTGCGGTGGTCGCGCTTCTCAGCTTCCTCAAGCATATGGAGGTAAGCCTTCAGATCTTTATCGCTAGACCATGCAGTGCCGTAGATGCGGGTCAGCATCTCGTTGTTTGCATCACCGCGCCAGTATGCACCAGCAACCTTCATCAGCTTGAAAGCCTGACCGATCTGACCAGTGGACGCCATGTGCGGACCACGGCAAAGGTCAAGCCATTCACCCTGCTTGTAGATCTTGACGGTTTCATCCTCAGGGATCGCATCAACAAGCTCAACCTTGTAGTCTTCCCCTTTGGCAGCAAAGTAATCTTTTGCTTCGTTGCGGCTCCAGATCTCTTTGGTGAACTTCGCATTCCGCTGAATGATCTGCTGCATCTTCTTTTCGATTTTCGGCAGGTCTTCAGTGGTAAATGGCGTATCGCGCTTGAAGTCGTAGTAGAAGCCGTTCTCGATAACAGGACCAATTGTAACCTGCGTCTCAGGCCACAGTTCCTGCACAGCTTCCGCCATCACGTGCGCCGCATCGTGGCGGATCAGCTCCAGCGCACGTGGGTCATCACGGGTTACGATTTCAATCGCAGCATTCGTTTCAATAGGATCAGAAAGATCGCGCAGTTCACCATCAATTGCGACGGCAACAGCTTTTTTCAAGAGAGATTTGGAAATGCTCCCTGCAACATCAGCGCCGGTGGAACCAGCGTCATATTCGCGAACGGAATTGTCAGGGAAAGTCAATTGAAGCATATCAATTCTCCAGCTCACTCCTGCAAACAAGGCAGGTAAGCGGTTTGGTGTTAATCATGGGTTGCCTGAATAACCAATTCTAAAGGACGCGTCCAGATGAATCTGGGGCAGTTCAACTCTGTTTTCCGCGGGCACTGACACGTAATCGACAGGTTACACACCATGAATTATTACGGGCTAGCAAGGGTTTAGCTGGCCTTACCCGCTCCACCTCCTCATACTGCTGACCAGAACAGGATTCGCAAACTCCATCACAAGGAATGCATGACGCACACTCTACCAGCTGTCAGGAGCTGAGCATGACCACGCCAAAGCCAAAGCTCTACTTTGACTTGACCACATTGAGGCAGAACAGATCCACCTCACTACAGGCCAACGGCGTCACCAGAACGCTCTACGAGACAGCAAAGCGGTTCTATAAAGACGACATCGAAGTCACCTTCATCTGTCATGACGCCCGCAAAAACGAATATGTGAGCGTGCAAGCTGATCCATTGTTCGCATCAGATGACCTGAACCCCGCATGCCTACCTGATTTGCTGGGCGCTCCCGTCAAAGCATTCCGTTCTGAAAAATACAGAAACCGCAAACTCAAAGGCCTGTTTCACAAGCTCAGGCACACACTCCGCGCACGCGCCAATGAGACCACCGGCGCTTATGATGGCGAAGCACTGCAAGAACCCCTCACAGATATCGACGCCCCGTTCCTCTCACTGGGAAACCTGGAAGAAGCACGGCGACTGACAGAATATGTGAAGAGCCGCGCACCCTATGTGCCCGTCTATGTCATGATCCACGACATCTCTCCGTTACGCCTCAACGATCCTGAGGAGGATCTCGGTGCAAAGCTCTGGCTGGAGCATCTGAGACGAACAGTCACCACAAGGCCACACGTAATCGCCAACTCCGAATATACGCGCAATGACCTTCTGAAGTTCCTCGCAGAGCAAAAGCTCCCTTCTCCGCAAAGCACCAGTGTTGCGCATCTGGCCCACGAATTTCAGGAGGCAGAGCCAATCTATCCTCTGCGCCAACGACCCGAGCACGGTTTCTTCTTGTTGCTTGGTGACATTCGCTACCGAAAGAACGCAAAGCTGGTCTTTGACGCATATCTGCATATCGTGGAGCAAGACGAGAACGCACAACTGCCTCAACTCATATGTGCAGGAGCAATCCCCAACGGCGCATTTGCCAGCCTCAACAAGGATCAGAAATACACCCCTATCGGCAAGTTCGTGACGATTGTCCAGTCACCAACAAACGCAGAGCTGACAGCACTATATAAAGAAGCAATCGCACTGGTTTACCCAAGCTTGTTTGAAGGGTATGGCCTACCAGTCGGCGAAGCACTCTGGATGGGCACACCCGTACTGGCCTCAAACGCAACCTCAATTCCGGAAGTTGGCGGAGATCATTGCCAATACTTTGATCCGCACAACGCAGAAGAGCTGGCCACTTTGATCCAGTCGACGATCCAGTCAAAAGAGGCTTTACGCGCAGAACTGCCAGCGAGAGACGAACTTCGTCAATGGCAGAATGTGCAACAGGATATCTGGAAGATTATTGCAAACAACAGCACACCACCGGACAAACGCTCATCCGGCGCTGAGAGCAAACAGCATAGACTGGAAGAAACTTAATTCGGCTTTGGTTTGGCGTGATCGCGCTTGAAGATCTTCACCAGCTGGAAGTACTCACAAACGAGCTTCATATCAGGAGCATAAACGCCGTTGCGTTCAAAGAACTCGCGATGACCTTCCTGCCAGTATTCAAGGCTCAGGTCGCCTTCACCTTCCAACACAGCCCAGACTTCATCAATCTCGTTAAACTGACGCACATCAACAGTCACCATCTCGATGACACAGGCTGCCTGCCCTTTACCATCCAGAATAACGTACTGATCGCCCGGCTGCGGAAGTGGCTCTCCATCCTTTTCATAGGAATGCAGGTCACCGCAGGTTGCTGTCTTTGTTCCATTCAGAACAAGCTCAAGCAAACTGTCAGCCAGCTCAGGGCTGTCACCAAATGCAAAACTAGGTAGATGATCGAATTCTTCAGAAGACATGCGCTTCCACCGTAACTGTTTGATTTCATGAAAAGAAAGAAAGGTGGTGGAGGAGGTTGGATTCGAACCAACGTAGGCATAGCCAGCGGATTTACAGTCCGCCCCCTTTAGCCACTCGGGCACTCCTCCGTCGCATTGGCCAAGTTGGCCGCGCCGTGTGAGGACGGGTTATCTTCATTTGAGGCCCTCTTGTCAACGCCCCTTTGAAATTTGAGTTGGGAAAACATCGGAAAAAACGTTTTTAGCCGGCAATCTGTGAACAACACCCCACTCCAGCAGATTTAACTAGGGGTATTTACGTAGTCACCATCGCGAAAATTTCACGAATTCCCACGTCTGCAAGTAGCGCTTTGTTAAGCCAAGGACGGGGAACCACTGCTGGTTGCTGGACGCCTTTCTACATTAAGCCATTATCTTCAAACGAAATTATGAGTTTCTGTAGTGGAGTGCACATCCCGAAGATCATCAAAGGCGTCCAAATGAGCAGGCATTGGCTTCCAACTCATATCATCGTTCTGGGACTATCCATCTCAGCATGGTCCTTCCCTTCTCCCGCGCAGATGTTCAATGAACCATCTCTGGGAACCTCAGGAAGTGTTGAGGAAGAAGACAGCACAGCTCAGGACGATCCTTCAATGATGTCCGGCATGCCTGACTATCCGATGAGCAACCAATCCATGATGCCTGCTCCACCTGTCACCACACAGAAACCTGATAATGAGGCAACCCAGCAAGATCAGGAAGACGACGACAAACGCTGATCTTCTTTAAATGGCCAGATAACAGAATTGAAACAGGAGAATACAATGAGAACCCCAGCCCTCCTGAGCGCCACTGCGTTTTTCCTTGTTCAATCAGCCAGCTTAACCACAGCCCAAGTCCCAGGTGACGGACCGCCCGTACCCACGAGCAAAAGCCTTCAGAACGAAATTCATACGCTTGCTGAAACCGGCAGCAATACGTCTGCTGTCAAAACTGCAGAACAATGGCTCGGTAAGTCCCTTAATTTTGCATGGAGCATCACCAAGGATGGAGCTGAGGCCATCGAAGAAAAGTTCACCGCCTTCATCTGCAATGCGAAAGCTCTGGCCTGGAACACCACCTCACAATTCGGCAAAAGTAAGGGCACCGCAACCTACACCGTACAGCAGATCACACCAGACATCACTCAGATCTCATGGAAAGATAATCCGCAGGAGTCCAATCTGGGATGGGTGTGGACACTCGATGAAGCCAGCGGCAAGGCTTATGGCGTGGTCGTCAACTCACAGCCCTACGAAAACCTTGCAATTGAAGGAGAATTCGCCGTTCTTCCGGTACCAACAGCCGAAGAAAAAACCGAGTTCAGCTGCCCTTAAAAATCAGGCGGTCTCAATCCTTCAGATCAAAACGTGTCTTAGGATCAATATGATCACCGTTCCAATGGCCATACCGCCATGGCAGATACCATCTTGATGTCTTGGGTAAGCTGAGCGGAACCGGGTCATATCCGCTCGCACCATATGGATTGCAGCGGATAATCCGCGACAACCCAATCCAGCCGCCGCGCCAAAAACCAAACCGTGTCATGGCTTCCGCTGTATAATGAGAGCAGGAAGGCTGATAACGGCAGGCCCGTCCCAAAATCAGTGACAGGCTGTGCTGATAAATCCAGATAAGCCCAATCCCAAACCGCGCCATCAGGCTGGCAGGCCTCTCTTTGGGGAGCGGATCGGGCTTACACATAACAAAATGCCTTAGGCAACAGCAGCTTCAACATCATCAAGCGCTTTCACCAACGCCTCAAACGCAAGCATAGTGGATGCATGGCGCGCTTTATAGTCACGCACTGGCTCAAGGAAAGAAAGGTCAGCAAAGCGACCGGTCGGCACAGGGCCGTTATCCTTCAGCATCGCGTGCAGCTGCGCATAAGCCTCCCGCACGTCTGCTGGTGTCGCCCCAATAACATGCTGGCCCAGAATGGAGGCTGAAGCCTGTCCCAGAGCACACGCTTTCACGTCCTGCGCGAATGAGGTTATTAGACCATTGGCTACACAAACCTCAACACTCACCGTCGAACCACAGAGCCGCGAGTGTGCTTTTGCCTGAGCCTGCGGGTTATCAATATGCCCCAGCAGAGGAATATTCCCTGCAAACTCAAGGATCTTAGTATTGTAAATGTCGTCCAACATGCAAAACTCTGGCTACTCTTCTCACGCCCGCTTTATAACCTAAAGCGAGCTTGGATCACTCACTAATAAGGGAAGACCCTTTCCTAACCAAGACATCTATCTTATATAGGTGGTGCTGCCGAGACCTTGCTAGAGGTCAAAAGCGGAATATCGCAATCTAGCACACATTACCTAGAAGAAACCATAGGTGCCAATTTATTGGCGGTCTAAACGGGTTGTCGCAGATTATACCCTGCGCCATACTCACATCTCCTTAGGTAAGCTGTAGATTTGCGTATGACAATGGGAAGAGCCTGAACTGAAAACAGGCCGACGAAAATAGTTGTTGCGCAGGAACCTACGGCGGGTTCAGTGTTTTTTTAAGAGAAGTATGTCTTAAATTACACTCATCGCCTGCGTATTGTTGGAGACATAATATGGACGCTGTTTTGAGACCGGTTACGGAAACCGATCCCACGGCTACAGAAGACAACAAGCTCCCCAACCGCCCTAGCCGGGCTGAAGCTGAGGCCGCTGCGCGCGTACTTCTTCAATGGATCGGAGACGATCCGGAGCGTGAAGGATTGCTGGATACACCAAAGCGCGTGGTCAAAGCCTACGAAGATCTTTTCTCCGGTTACAAGGAAGATCCTCGCGAGCATCTGGAACGTACCTTCGAAGAGGTCGGTGGATACAACGATATCGTGCTGTTGAAAGACATCACCTTCACCTCCTTCTGCGAGCACCATGTGCTGCCATTCACTGGCAAAGCGCATATCGCGTATTATCCAAACCATGCTGTCGTGGGCCTTTCCAAGATCGCACGTGTTGTAGAAATTTACGCACGTCGCCTTCAGACACAGGAACATCTGACCGTTCAGATCGCAACAGCACTGGAAGAATATCTGGCTCCTCGTGGCGTAGCTGTCATGATTGAGGCCGAACACCAGTGCATGTCCATGCGTGGTATTCAAAAGCAGGGTGTCTCTACACTCACCAACCGGTTCTCCGGTGTTTTTGAAGACAATGCCTCTGAACAGGTACGCTTTATGACAATGGTCCGTTCGTAAGCTCGGACCATTCATCAGAAAATTCGAGCATTTCATGTCGACGAATATTAAAGCCGACGGCTTCGCGCCGCGCGCTGACAAAAAAGCAATTGAACTGGGCGATGAACTCTGCCCGAAATTTGACGAAAATGGTTTGATTGCTGCCGCAGTCACTGATTTCGACAGCGGTGAGCTTCTCATGGTGGGTTACATGAACTCCGAGAGCCTGCGCCGTACAATCGAAACCGGTGAGGCATGGTATTGGAGTCGCTCCCGCCAGGAGTACTGGAAAAAGGGTGGCACCTCTGGTCAGGTACAGGAAGTCATTGAAATCCGTACTGATTGTGATCAGGACGCAATCTGGCTTCGCGTCAAAGTCCATGGCAACGGCGCCACATGCCACGTCGGCTATCGCTCCTGCTTTTTCCGGAAAGTAAACTCAAACGAAACCGGCGATGTCTGGCTGGAGAAGACGGAAGTTGCTCCGGTATATGACCCCCAAGAAGTTTACGGGAAAAAACAGTAGGTTTCGCTGCGCCCCGATTCAGTCTTTTTATAGGTTTAAATAGCATAGTTACCCCAAGGTAACGTTGACTATTCAACCAGTGTAAAGACAGTCGGGGAGATGGCAGTGCTGCAAAATCTACCTCTGTGGCCCAACAGCAAACAGCCTGTAGAAGAAGAGCCTGAAACACCCACCACCATTCCAGAGCCGGAGATCACCCCCGGCATTGGCTTGGCACTTGGCGGAGGTGCAGCCCGCGGCTGGGCGCACATCGGCGTTCTCAAAGCTCTTTCAGAAGCAGGCATCCAACTGGACTTCATCGCAGGCACCTCGATCGGCGCTGTCGTCGGCGGCTGCTATCTCTGCGGTAAGCTGGACCAGCTTGAGGAGTGGGTCGTCTCCCTCTCCCGCCGCCGCGTCTTCAGCATGGTCGATCTCTCCTTCGGCGGCTCAGGCCTCATCTCTGGCAAAAAAGTCCTCTCCCTGTTCGAAGACCACTTCGGCGGCATTATGATCGAAGACCTCGACCGCCCCTTTGCAGCAGTCGCTACCGAACTGGGTACCGGTCATGAGATCTGGCTGAAGAAAGGCCCACTCACGCAAGCCATGCGTTGCTCCACGTCCCTTCCCGGCGTGTTCGAACCCGTTGCGTACGGTGGTCGCTGGCTGGTGGATGGTGCACTGGTCAACCCAATCCCCGTCTCTGTCTGCCGTGCCATGGGCGCAAGAGCAGTCATTGCTGTCAACCTGAACTCAGACACATTTGGCCGCGGCTCCACGGTCGTGCACGAGCTGCCCCCAATCCCGAAGGACATGATCCCGGAGATCGACAGCAAACTCAACAAAGATCCCGGCGGCACAATAAAACGCGTCCTGAGACGCCAGATTTTTGGCGGAAAACAAAAGGGATTGCCCGGCATTTCCGGTGTTATGATGGACAGCTACAACATCATTCAGGACAGGATTGGCCGCTCACGTCTGGCTGGAGACCCACCAGACACCATCCTCACCCTGCGACTTTCTCATCTTGGCTTGTTCGACTTCCACCGCGGAGAAGAAGCTATCCGCGTCGGCTATGAAACCACATGCCGGGCCTTGCCAGAGATCCACCAGCTGGCAGAAATGCAGCCTTAACACCGACATGCGCATCACACGAATGATCCGGTGTGTACTCACAAATTTCGGAAGAAGTGACTGCTGTGCCTGAACAGCACAGCAGTGAACCAGCAGATCAGACTGCCTGAATGTAATTGCGAAGGTCGTCCGCCTCACGCTCCACCTGAGCGATGCGGAACTTCACGATATCACCGATAGAAACAAGACCAATCAGCTTGCCATCCTCCACAACAGGCATATGGCGGAAGCGGCCTTCGGTCATACGGGCCATAACGCCGTTCACAGAGTCTGCTTCCGTACAAACAGCAACCTCTTTGGTCATGTACTCGCTAACAGGTTGAGCAAGAACGTCAGGACCTTCCATGGCGATCGCCTGAACCACATCACGTTCTGAAACGATACCGACAATCACGCCCGGCTCGTCACACAACACAATCGCACCAATGCGGCGTCCGCCAAGGCTCGCGCATATTTCGCTCAAACTACGTGTGCTCGTTTCCGTATAAACGTCCCGCCCTTTGCCGTTCAATATGGCAGCAACTGTCATGGCGACCTCCTCGTTTGTTTATGCCATCCTTCTTTCTCAGAGAAAAAAGAGGAAGAGAACAAATCTAACCCTACGGTATCATGGCACAAAAAAACAATACTTGCCTAGCCACCAACTTAGGTGCTGTTAACATATGTAGTTAGCTAACTATTAAGTGGTCAGGACCAACGCCGTTTAATCGGATCTAAGAGTGGGAAGAGGATCAATCCAGCCACAAATCCACCTACGTGAGCTTGCCACGCAATACTTACACCCTCACCTGCGATAGGTGCTGACCAGATTCCAAACAGGAAGTTGAGGCCGAACCAGACAAGGATAAAGGTGAGTACACGGCGATCACTCAACGCTTCTCTCAAAGAACGTGCAGGAACAGCATATGCATGGGTATCATGACGACGGAAAGAACTCATCGGCCCGCCTGCTTCAAAGATAAACCGCAAAGAAGCAGCCATCTGACCAGAAACCGCAGCAGAAGCACCAATCACGGGCACCTGATCCCCCCAGTTGGTCGCCAAATGCGCACCGGCGCCAGCAACAGCACAAACCGCAGAAAGAAGCAGGAACCGCGTCGCGCCAAACCGGCGAGCAACCGCACTGCCAAACACAGCCATCCAAAGCACATTAAAGCCGATATGCTCAGCACTGCCATGCAGGAAACCATAGGTCAGGAAGCTCCAGACCGCAGAAGCCGTTTCACCCGGCCAGGAATATTGAGCCATAAAGCCGCTGACATAACGAACTGGCCAGAAGGCAAACAGAAGTAGCGTCTGCACTTCTTCATTCGGAGAAAGAATGTAAGCCCGAACCAGATGGATCCCTATGAGGATAAGGGAGAGACCAACAACCACAGTTGGCAGATTGAACATCGGCTCCCGTGCTGGGCGGTGAAAATACGGACCGTCCGGGCCCTGATGCTCTTCGTTGGATTGGTTCATTTCATTACAGACCCGAAAATTGCTGTCCCATTTTGAACTAGGGTAACTTGGCACAGTTCGCAAGGTTTGGCACAGAATGTAAGGATCAAATAAAAACAATAAACCGCCAGCACTCCCCCAAGCGCTGACGGTTTATCGGAGCTTCTCCCCGTTTGGCGTGTGATTTCCCGATTTTTCTGGCTACGTACAAAACGCAGCAAAACTAGGTTTTCCGCCGAAAATAGCTCAATTCTTATGGCCTCAAGGGTTCAGGTGAGGCAACTGCAGCCAAGATTATATAAACTGCCGCACACCACAACTTAAACCCTTTGTTAAGGTTAATATTTTATTAAATTTTTATGATATTTGTAGTTTGGCATGCTCCCTGCTTATTCCCCACCATAGACCAGCGGATAGTTAAAGTTGTCCATAAAAAGGACACTGACCCCAATGGGAACACCCAATAAGCGGACTGGGGAAGGCAGGAATATGAAACACGGCGCATCACGGATACTCTTTGAATACTGGGACGAAATTCGGGCTGAACGTCCAGCACCAGAACGGGGCGACATTCAACCCTCCGCCATCAAAAGTGTTCTGGGTGATACCTTTATTCTGGAACTGGCAAAGCAAAACAACTTCCGGTTCCGCCTAGCAGGTACACGCCTGTGCTCCCTGTTCTGCCGCGAGCTGAAAGGCCGCAGCTTCCTGGACGGTTGGGACGAGAAAGACCAGCAGGCCGTCACAGCCATGCTCTCCGCAATCACGCAGGACGGCGCAGCCGCAGTCATCAGCTTCACCGGCACCACAGAAATGGGCCAGTCCGTTGATCTGGAACTCCTGCTCTTGCCAATACGCGTTCAGGGCGAAGGCTGCACACGCATCCTCGGTTGCATGGCTCCTTTAAAGCGTCCGTTCTGGCTCGGCGTTCAGGCCATCTCCAAGCAAAAAGTAAACAGCTTGCGCCTGATCTGGCCGGACGAAGATGCACCGCTCTTCAGCGAAGAAAATGAATGCGTCCCACATTTCGGAACGCCAGCACACCGTGCTGTAGGCCCAATGGAACCAAGGGTAAGTCGTGGTAGCCGCTTGTCACGCCCTGCCGCACCAAAAGCCGTTGAAATTCCAAACAGCCGACAGGTAGGACATCTTAGAGTTGTTGATGGTGGTAAAATATAAACCTGTACGGC
The DNA here is from genome assembly GCF_000156235.1 of Pseudovibrio sp. JE062. NCBI lineage: Bacteria > Pseudomonadati > Pseudomonadota > Alphaproteobacteria > Hyphomicrobiales > Stappiaceae > Pseudovibrio > Pseudovibrio sp. JE062. The sequence continues at coordinate 543,686 of NZ_DS996806.1, read as the reverse complement.
TCACCTGAGTTACCATTCTGTTAACCTTGTTTTCCTAGGGTGTGACCCAAGTTTCGTATTAGACAATAATCGCGTACTCGGGATTCCTAGGAAAATGGCAGGGCGCACAGCGACCAACAGAATTGCTGCACTCGCGGCAAAAGAACCTGACAGACGCCGTTTTTCCCGCGTTGAAATCAACGTGCTTGGCCGCTTCATGTTGGAAAATAGACGCGAGTACCCTTGTCAGGTGGTCAACATGTCCCCTGGCGGCGCCGCATTCATCTCCCCCGTTATGGGCGAAATCGGCGAACGTGTTGTTGCCTATCTCGATCACATTGGCCGTGTTGAAGGTAAAATCGTCCGTGAAATCGACGGCGGCTTTGCCATGACAGTGAATGCCAGCGCGCGCAAACGCGACAAGCTGGCATCCGTCCTCACATGGCTGGCGAACAAAGACGAACTCAATCTGCCTGAAGATCGCAGGTTCGACCGCTTTGTTCCAAAGAACCCAATGACCAAGATCATCCTGCCAGATGGCAGAGAGTACGCTTGTCGTATCGTGGACGTGTCCCTCTCTGGCGCCGCACTCAAAACAGATGTGCGCCCAGCCCTTGGAACACCGATTACGCTCGGCAAGATGCGTGCACGCATTGTCCGTCATTTCGAAGAGGGCATCGCAGTCGAGTTTGCGACCGTCCAGAACAAGGAGTTGTTGGAACACCACATCTCCAACGCTGAAAAGCGCTAAGGCTCAACCGCAGCGTTTCCTCGTTTTCAACGGTTAAGCTTCAGCTTTTCGATAAATTTATAAAAAAATATTTGCGGTGAATTTTATATGCAAGAAGCACAATTTTCCGCGATTATCTTTAAATTAACCGTACTTATGCCGACGAACTCTCGCAGCGTAGCCTTCAAAAACTAGAGATTTCTGCGGACTCTTTAATTCATTACAATTTGAATTAAATTTAGCTCTTATTTTCATCTGATTTAATTTAATTACGATGCAAACTTGAGTTAAATGCAAATCGAATTTGATTAAATACTGAGTTTAAAGGTTATAACCAAATAAAAGCGCCCGAATGAAAGTAGAGCCAGCCATGATTGGAGGGCGCTACTTGTGTTTGAGTATAAGCTGTTCGCGAAAAGTGTATTGGGTATCGCGTTGAGCGGATTTATGGGTCTGTCTCAGGCGAATGCCGAGCAGGTTCCGGGTCGTTTCATGCCCGTCATCGGACAAGCAAGTGCCCCTGTTGGTCATATCGAATTCTGCCAGAACTACCCTCAGCAATGCCGCTATGGCACCAACACCCCTCTTGTCGTTCGCCTGACCAAAGAGCGCTGGCAAGAGCTTCTGGACGTCAACGCCTCCATCAACACTCAGGTGCGCCCGCTTACAGATGAGCAGCTCTTTGGCGTGGCGGAGTACTGGACCTACCCGCAAGGTGCCGGTGATTGCGAAGAGTATGTTCTGGAAAAGCAACGACAGTTGATTGCGCTGGGATGGCCGCCAAGCGCCCTGCTCATCACCGTTGTGAAAGACCTGAACAATGGTGGACATGCTGTCTTAAGCGTGCGCACGGATCAGGGAGATCTCATTCTCGACAATCAGATCTCATCCATTTTGCCTTGGTATTCAACCCCATACCGCTATGTAAAACGCCAATCCGCCCGTCATGCAGCAGCATGGTCCGCCATTTCCGATAAGCGCGTCACCACCGTGGCAAGCATCCCTGAGTAAGGCACAAGCTACCCAAAGCAATAAAAATGCCGCGGAACCTGTCCGCGGCTTTTCTGTTTTAAAATGCGAATGCACAATCAGAGTTCGACAAGCTGCTCTTTAAAGCGCTGCGCATTCATCACATAACCATCAGCAGAACGGATAAGCATTGCCTGTGCGTCTTCATCCAGCTCACGAACCACTTTACCCGGCATACCGACAACGAGGGAACCATCGGGAATAACCTTCCCTTCTGGCACCAGCGCATTCGCGCCAACAATGCAGCCTTTGCCGATCTTGGCACCGTTCAGGATCGTGGCCCCCATGCCGATCAGCGATCCCTCACCGATTGTACAGCCGTGCAGTATAGCTTTATGCCCAACGGTGCAGTTCGCACCAATAACAAGCGGATACCCCAAGTCCGTGTGAAGTACAGAACCATCCTGAATGTTAGAGCGCGCGCCAACGTGAATGAGTTCAGTGTCGCCACGCAATACGGCGCCAAACCAAACATTCGCTTCCTCATCCAGTTGCACATGCCCAATCAGACTTGCACATGGCGCGACCCAGTAGTTTCCGTTTTCAGGAACGTTAGGGCTTCTGTCTCCAAGCTTATAAAATGGCACAAGGTTCTCCTAGATTGCACAAATCAAATCCCGCGCAATCTAGCATAGGCCCTGCTTAAAGTGCCAAGAGAAAACTCAAAACAAACGTACCGGAAAGAATGCTCCACATAGCGGTCAAACCACCAGCAGCAGCAAGCATGCCCGGACTAAAGCTCTCCCAGTAATATCCTTGGATCGCATTGCGCATGAATATAAACGGCCCGGCAACCAGCCAGAGGCCGACGACAATAAGCCAGGAGACTGGCCCCTTCATTTCGGCAAAGAACTTCGGCGGCTCTCCCGTCACCAACTGATAAAAACTACCCAGAATACCCGCGGTCACAAACCCGGAAGCCGCTATAAACGCGGCCAACAATAATTCGCCCAGCATGCACTCCCCCACTCTTCGCTGGTTCATCCCAGCTCAATCGCGATACAGTGCAGTTGAAAGCAAATCCTATGCCGCATGCCATCCTCAGTTAACCTCTTGTTAATATTTACATATAGGACGGCACTGGAAATTTCAGGCTAAGTCGGAGAGGTAAAGACGTTTCATTTCAGGATGCAGAGCGCATTCCACGTCTCATTATGATGCAAAAAGGGCCCCGAAACGGAGCCCTTCAAACCTATCAGATTTGCGCGGTGCCTTAGAGGCCTTCCACGTCAATATCGAGGATAGCCATCTGGAAATTCCAGCTCAGTTCGCCATCTTCCTCATCGCGGAAGATCACGCCGAGAAACTCGTCGTTGATATAAACTTCAGCAGAGTCATCTTTACGAGGACGCGCGCGCACTTCAAGTTCTGGCGACTTGAATGTGTTGCGCATGTAGGTTTGCACCTTACGAATTTCATCAGGCTTCACAGCCGTCTCCTTACCAGTTTCACTTCAAACTTGGGGCACAAACTATACAAGTTTATCCTCGTGCCAACCCTAGGAAACTAGCTTATCCTTGTTTGTTTTGCGAGGAAAGTCCTTGACCTTGGCCCAACATTTGATCCATGGCCCGGGCTGGTTGGTCGCAACCAGCTTCGCCCACAACCTTTGCAGGAACACCCGCCACTGTGGTGCATGGCTCAACGTCTTTCAGAACAACAGAACCAGCCGCCACACGTGAGCAATGGCCAATCTCCAGATTGCCAAGAACTTTGGCACCGGCACCAATCAGAACACCCTGACGGATCTTCGGATGACGATCGCCGGAAACCTTACCTGTCCCGCCAAGGGTAACACCCTGAAGGATGGAAACATCATCTTCAATAACAGCAGTACCGCCAACCACAATGCCTGTACCGTGATCGAAGAACACGCCGCGCCCGATTGGAACCTGCGGATGAATGTCCATCTGGAACACTTCAGAACTACGGCTCTGCAAATAAAGCGCAAAATCTTCGCGGCCCTGAGCCCAAAGCCAGTTCGCCAGGCGATGGGTTTGCAGCGCGTGGAAGCCTTTGAAGTAAAGGAGTGGCTCAAGAAAACGGTCGCAGGCAGGATCGCGATCAAAAACAGCTGAAAGATCAACGCGGAAAGACTGCGCGATCTCCGGCGCCTGATCCAGCGCATCCAGATAGGTCTGACGAATGAGAGAAGAAGAAACAACCACGTGGCCCAGACGGTCCGCCACACGATGAACAATCGCTTCCTCCAAAGAAGAGTGATTCAGCACCGTCTCATACACAAAAGACGCAAGCGCTGGCTCAGAGCTGGCCATGGCTTGAGCTTCTGCTTTCACGCGATCCCAAACAGGATCATGAGAGGCCAGCTCCTTGGGGCTACTTGAAGAAATTTGCACCATGAAAGAATGTTCCTTTATGGATAGGACCTATTCAACCTTACATAGGTGCAGACCATTTCAATCCAAGTCCCACCTAGTCGCTTTGAGTTATCCGCCTATAGTACATCACGCAGTATTGCCATTAGAGAAAGCCCGTACCAAACCCACAACACCAAAGAGAAAGAGAAACTACATTTTTCACGAAACGCAGAACTTCATTCTAATTTCAGGCGGCAGCTTGGTACTCTTTTAGAAATGGCATGATCGCGGCAGTAAAAATATCATTCACATCGCCTGCAACCATATGACCAGCTTCTTTCACATCTGTGAATTGTGCATGCGGAACCAGTTCAAGAAATTCATCAACGTGGCTCTGTTTCACAAGCTCTGAAGCCGCACCACGCACCAGCATGCTCGGCACCTTCAGGTTGGCCGCAGCTTCCAGCAACTGGCTCTGCACCTGCTCCTTCATATCAGCCCGGTCCGCATGATGGGTGATAAAGCGCGGATCCCAGTGCCAGCGATACCGGCCATCTTCCCGCAACCGCAGGTTTTTGGAAAGGCCATCCAGCGTTTTAGGGCGTTTGCGATGTGGCAGATAGGACGCGATCATATCAGCAGCTTCTTCAACACTGCCAAATCCGTCCTCTACCTTTTCCGCCATGAAAGAGAGGATCTTGTTTACCCCGCCCTCATCTAGGCGAGGCGTCACATCTACAAGGATTACACCAGCAAGAGCACCAGGGCGCAGCGCCCCTTCCGCCAGAATAGATGCAAGACCACCCAGCGAGGCACCGATCGCAATTGGCTTGATACCGGTTTCCTCATGGATCTGCGTCGCCGCCGCAGCAACATCAGCACCGAAATCGGAGAAGAAGTACTTCTCGCCATCCACCCATGCACTGTCACCATGGCCACGCATATCAAGACAAAACGCCTGCATCCCTGCATTGGCGATCATCTCTGCAGTCTTGCCCCACGAATGTCTCGTCTGCCCGCCGCCATGCATCATCATCACGGTCTGGCCTTCTGTGCCATACCGGTCAGCGACAATACGGTTACCATCGGCTCCGATAAATTCGTGGGTACCTCTATTCATGAAAACTGCTCCAAAAATTCTAATGTGCCTTTTTTGAAAATCTTGTCGCCGACAGCCGTCATGTGGTCCCGGTTGGTGATTTCCAGATAACTGGCATTCGGCATCAGATCAGCAAGCGCTTTTGGATCACCAGCCACATCATCATTGGTGCCGACAGCCACCAGTGTAGGCGCCGTAATGGTCGATACCATGTCCTCGGAAATCGGTTTACGGGCAGACTGCATGCAAGCAGCCAATGCACGTCTGTCAGACTTGGTCTGCTCAGCAAACGCTCTGAACGCACGACCCGTCCGGTCTTTCACATCAGAGATTTTGTCAGCCAGCAGGCCTTCAATAATAGGCTCAGGATTCCCAACGCCGGAAATCAGGCCATATCCCATACCGCCAAGGGTCAGAGAACGCACACGATCAGGTGCCTGCAAAGCGCAGAACGCTGAGATGCGGGTTCCCATGGAATAACCAAGCAGGTCTGCTTTATCGATATAAAGATGATCAAGCAGCTTCAGCGCATCCTCTGCCATGACAGGTGCGCCGTAGTCTTCGCCATTGTAGTACTTGTAGCTCTCGCCGTGACCGCGGTTATCAATCGCAATCACACGGCGACCATCCTTCACCAGCAAGTCAACCCAACCAGGGTACACCCAGTTGACGAACTTGTTGGAGGCGAATCCGTGGATCAGCAGGATTGGGTCGCCCTCTCCTTCATCAAGATAAGCGATAGGACGATCGTTATTGTTGAATATTGGCATATTACCTAACGTTTACGTAAAGGAAAACTATGGGATCAAGGGAGGGTAAATGTAAGTATCAAGAAAGAAAAGGCCAAAGACCTATCAATTTGGATTAGTCCCTTAACTATACACACAGAACGAAACAGAACCGTTTTTGCCTTAAAACCTCAGTGCTAGGTGAAAAAACGCAGTACAGTTGTGGACCGCATAGGATGCAGTGCAATCAATCTCCTAGAAAACCTGTTTTTTTACGCAGAACCAATTTATTGTCACCGGCAAAATTTATGTTCCATGGAGCTTGGCAAACAAATGGCCGATAAAGTCGTACCACACTTCCACAACAGCAACGGTGTAGAAGCCATCAAAATTGGCGCCAAAGAATTCATGTGCATCGGCGCAAAGCCACCACTGGATCACCCACATGTGTTCCTCGACATGGGTGCTGATGACAACGCGGTTTGCCCTTACTGCTCTACCCTGTACCATTACGACGCCAGCCTGGGTTCCCACGAATCCAATCCAGCTGATTGCGTATGGACACCTGATGCGGCTTAACAGCCGTATCACTTAGACGATAAAACGAATAATCAGTAATCCCGCTGCAATGCCTGTCCCCTGTTTCAGGCAAAGCACGGCAGGAAAGCTGCGCAATGATACCAAGAAATATTGCTATCGCAGGAGCCGGGATCGCCGGCCTTACAGCTGCGCTATATCTTGCCCGCAAGGGCCACAGTGTTTTCCTGTTCGACGCTGCTCCAGAGCTTTCCGAGGTCGGCGCGGGAATTCAGTTGTCTCCCAATGCGATGAGATGCCTGCAGGCCCTTGGCTTAGGCCCTGCCCTCATGGCAAGAGCCGTTTCCCCTTCCAGCGTCAACATTCGCTCCGGTCAGGATGGCTCTCAGCTGGCAACAGTTCCACTGGGACGGATCGCAGAAGACCGCTACGGCGCACCTTATTATGTGATCCACCGTGCAGATCTTCAGCAGCTCCTGCTCGAAGCTGTTCAGAACACGCCGGAAGTGACCCTGCGCCTCGACACCAAGATCGACAACGCTGAGATCAGCGGTGACACCGTCAAGCTGAACGGTGCTGCCTTTGCCTCTGGCATAGATGGCGTGCCGGAGCTGTTTGATCTGCTCATTGGCGCAGATGGCGTGCGCTCCAGCATTCGCCAGAACACTCTGGGCGGAGCACCTGCAAAGCACACTGGCTTCGTGGCCTACCGCGCAACAGCAGAACCGCCGTTCAATCTGGAACACCTGCTCAGTACGTCTGGCCTCTGGCTCGCCCGCAACGCGCATCTGGTTCAATACCCGGTGAAAAACGGCAAGCTGCTCAACATCGTCGCCATCACCAAGGAAAGCTGGGAAGAAGACACCTGGTCTCATCCTGTCGGTCGTGATGACGTCCGCAAGCATTTTCGCAATTGGACACCGGAAGCACTACGTCTGGTCTACCTGCCGGAAACATGGACACGCTGGTCCCTGTGCGAGGTCGACACCCGCCCGGCCTGGACACAAGGCCCGGTCACCCTCATCGGTGATGCTGCCCACGCCATCCTGCCATTTTCTGCACAAGGCGCAGCCATGGCTATTGAGGATGCAGCGGTGCTTTCCAAGATGGTCGACAAACATGGCGCGACACCTCAGGCGCTTCAGGCCTATGAAGCTGCCCGTCGTCCACGCATCCAAAAGATGAGCAAGCTCGTAAAGTGGAATGACTGGGTCTACCACATGGGCTTCCCGCTGCGTATACCACGGGACATCGTCATGCGCTCCAGCTCACCAAGCCAGCTTCTGGACCGGTTGAACTGGATCTACGAGTGGTCTCCAGAAGACGAAGATATCTAAAGCGGACCTCCGGAAAGTGCATACCAGTTTTCGGAGATCTGCATAAGCGAACGATAAAGCAGTCTGCTCCATCAAGGATCATGTCAAACTGCTTTATCGAAGCATATTGAGTTTCGAAGGAATACAGAAAGCCATGACCAACAAAATCATCACAGCCGGCTATGTCGTAATCGGCGACGAAATCCTGTCAGGTCGCACTAAAGACAAGAACATCGGCTTTCTGGCATCCTACCTGACCGACATCGGCATCGACCTGAGCGAAGTGCGTGTTGTGCCAGACGCAGAGGAGAAGATCGTCGAAGCGGTCAACGCCCTGCGCGCGGAGTATACCTATGTCTTCACCTCCGGTGGCATTGGCCCAACCCATGATGACATCACCGCTGATGCCATCGCCAAAGCCTTTGGCGTTTCCATCGATCTTGACCCACGCGCTTACAAGCTGCTGGAAGATCACTACGGTGCAGAGAACTTTACCCCTGCCCGCCAGCGCATGGCCCGTATTCCTGATGGCGCGGATCTGATTGAAAACAAGGTCTCCATCGCACCGGGCTTCCGCATTGAGAACGTCCATGTGATGGCCGGCGTTCCTGCGATCATGCAGGCCATGGTGGACGCCATCGCACCGACTCTGGAAACCAGTCAAAAGATGCTTTCCGTGACAATTGAGGCCCCCCTTCCTGAGAGTCGCATCGCGCAAGACCTAGGGGAAATCCAGAAAAACTTCCCGGAAACCTCAATTGGTTCGTATCCGCAGTCAAAAGATGGAGTATTTTCCACACAGGTTGTTGTGCGATCTAGGTCAAATGATGTACTGGAACAGGCCAGTGAAGCCGTCCGAGCAGCCGTAGAAGCTGCAAAGACAAAATTTCTTTGAAAGAAGACACATGGAAAATCAGCAGCAATCCAAAGCATTCCCGGTCTCTTGGGACCAATTCCACCGCGATTGCCGTGCCCTCTCTTGGCGCCTCGCCGACAAAGGCGAATTTACAGCGATTGTAGCCATCACACGTGGTGGTCTTGTTCCAGCTGGCATTATTGCACGTGAACTGGGTGTTCGCACCATTGAGACAGTTTGCATTGCATCTTACCACGACTACGACGATCAGGGTGAGTTGAAGGTCATCAAGCCAATCGATCCAAAAGTGATCGGCTCTGAAGGCGGCGAAGGCATCCTCATCATCGATGATCTGGTCGACACCGGTAAGACTGCGAAAGTTGTTCGCGAAATGCTGCCAAAAGCACACTTTGCAACCGTTTACGCCAAGCCAATGGGCCGCGATCTGGCTGATACCATTGTGACTGAAGTCTCTCAGGACACCTGGGTGTACTTCCCATGGGATCTGGGCATGCAGTTCCAGCCACCAATCTCTAAAGATACCGCAGGTTAATCAACCCGACGGAAGTCTGCATAAGAGTTTCAAAGCCTCGGCCTCAGCGCCGGGGCTTTTTTTCATGTGCGTGTCAGCCCATCAAGGTTACTCCGATAAAAACGGAGTACGACTGCGCAACTACGCCTGAGAAAACTTATCCCCCTCGCTTGAAAACACCCTCATACTAATCCCATGCCCACGTGACGGGCAGCTGGCGGACCGTCCGTCAGCGTGTCGTGGGCTGGGTGGGGCTGTCAGGAGAGGTAACGCATCTTCTGGTGGTCCGGTGGCACCGATTTTCAGACGTGACTGCATGGTCTGAGAGGAAGGGCCCAAGCCTGAAGGGCATCACGCAGCGATATGGATCAGTCTGACTGGACCATATCAGGGGTAGAGGAACTGCTCGGATACGGAAACTTATCTGAGCAAAGCCACTATCCTTCCGGGAAATCGGCTATCGTGTCTTTCAGGATAAGAGGCGATGTTGGCCATACCAAAATGCCCGGGCAAGGCGCGTAGCCAATGCCGAAGACTCTATTACTAACTCAATGCGCAGGTATTGCCTGCCGCCTTGCTCATCCCGACTTTCGGGAAATCTGGTCCAACACTGCATGGGATGCCATGCGGTGATTTCAGTGCAGGAAACCACACTCCTTTGAGAGGGCGACTAGGCTCTCGTCCGCCTTAGCACCGCACCTCAATAGCCCGATCAGCGATGATCTCATCAGCCGTCAGACGACAGCCGATCGCATAGACCTCAACACCTGCCTTCACAGCCGCATCAAAGGCCTCGCCGTACTTCCTATCAATGTCACGGGCCAGAACAAGCGCATCGCAGTCATCACGCTGGATCAGAAACACCATAGCAGCACGGTGACCTTCGCGAACCATATCAGAAAGCTCATCCAAATGTTTGGCACCGCGAGCAGTCACCGCATCTGGAAACTCCGCAACACCATCTTCACGAGCCAGCGTCACGTTCTTCACCTCAACATAAATGCGCTTGTCACCCTCGCCTTCCAGCAGAATATCGATACGGGAGTTCTTACCGTACTTCACTTCACGGCGCAGCTTGTCGTAACCGGTCAGCTCAGGGATACGTCCCGCCTCAATCGCCTCTTCTACAAGACCGTTGGGACGGCTGGTGTTAATCCCCACCATCGCGCCATCAATCTCAAGCATTTCCCAGGAATACTTCAGCTTGCGCTTAGGATCATCATTCGGCGTCAGCCAGACTTTGATGCCCGGCTCTTTCAAGCCCATCATAGAACCGGAGTTGGCGCAGTGCGCAGTGATTTCCGCTCCGCCCTCATCCAGTGTCACATCAGCCAGAAACCGTTTGTAACGCTTAATCAGCCGGCCCGTAACCAGCGGCACATCAAATCGCATCGCGACCTTCCAAGTTGTTCAGATTATTTGGACCAGAAATCAGGATCCAGAAGAATGAGAACCGTAAACAGTTCCAGACGCCCCAGCAACATCGCTGCACACAAAATCCATTTCACTGGATCTGGCAGCGGCGCAAAGTTGCCAGCCGGACCAATCATGGTGCCAAGACCCGGACCAACGTTACCAACGGAGGTTGCTGCTGCAGAAACGGCAGTCACCAGATCCAGATGGAACAGAGAAAGGATCAGCGTCAGAATACCAACGGTACCGATGTAAACCACAAGGAACGCAAGAACGGAGAACGTCAGTTCAGGGGTCAGATGCGTGTTACCGTAGCTCACGGAAATCACACGGTTCGGACGCACCATCCGGCGCATATGCGCAATAACGGTGCCGAAGAACACGAGAAAACGGAAGACCTTGATACCGCCCGTCGTAGAACCGGTACACCCGCCCACAAACTTGAGCAAGAACGCAAGACCAATCACCGGTGCGCCCCAGGAGGTGTAATCCCCCATGGCATAGCCCGTACCGGTCACCACAGAAATCACGTTGAACGCAGACTGCAGGATCGCACTGCCAAAACTATCCGCATTGCCGGAGGTACCCAGATAAATCGTCAGAGCAAGAGAGATAAGCCCCACCAGCCAAAGGAACGCCCGCACCTGCGGATCACGCCAAAGCAACATCGGCTGACCGCGCAGCGCCTGAATGATCAGCACAAACGGAAGTGCGCCCACAATCATAAACACCACAGCAATCCAGCCGGTCACTGGGTTGGTGAAGTAGCCGAAGGAGTTATCATGCGTGGAATAACCACCGGTCGCAATCGTCGTCAGGCCATGGTTGAACGCATCAAACATAGTCATGCCGGAGAACCAGTAAAGCACGATACAAAGACTGGTCAGCAACAGATAAGTCATACTGATCAGGCGGATCAGCTCGATGGAGCGACTAACAATCTTCTCACTCTGGTCAGAGCTTTCAGTCTGGAACAGCTGCATTCCACCAACGCGCAGGAACGGCAAAAGAACGATCGCCATAACGACGATACCAACACCGCCCATCCACTGCATCAGCGAGCGCCACACCAGCAAGCCCGGAGGAAGTGAGTCGAGCCCCGTCAGCACCGTGGAGCCCGTGGTCGTAAACCCGGAAACAGCCTCAAACGCAGCATCCACGTATGCAATACCTAGCCAAAGGAAAGGCAAAGCGCCAAACGCAGGCAGCGAAACCCAGCACAAAGTTGTCAGAATAAATGTCTGGCGAGTATCAAGCCCATCACGCAAAGCACCACCCATGGCAACGATAAGCAACATGCCTACCAGACCAGTGATTAATGCTGAAATAATAAAGGCTTGCCAGTCAGCGTTACGCGACACAACATCCACAAATGCCGGGATGAGCATGGCAGCAGCAAGGCCGACATAAAGGTACCCAAGCACACTTAAAACCGGTCGTATGGAAACCAACATCTATACCGCCGACATCAAATCCAATTTAGCCCGCCCGCTAGTCACATATTGTCCCTTCACGGACGAGATTGGAACGGTATGCTCTCAAACATTTATGAAGCATTGGTTTTAGGCCACTTAGTGATATCTGGCAATTGAATTAATCGGGCAACTACCTATTCACACAATAGAATGGGCACAGTCCACGCGGATATGCCCACTACACAAAAACCAAGATCTCTCAGGGACGTAGCGTCACCGCCAGAATTCAGGGTTAAACAGTACTAGCACAGTGAAGAGCTCCAATCTCCCCAGCAACATGGCCGCAGAAAGGACGATCTTCGCACTGCTTGGAATGTCGGCAAAGTTTCCGACCGGCCCAACCACATCGCCGAGGCCCGGTCCCACATTGGAAATCGCAGTAGTCGCCGCACTCATAGCCGTCACCAGATCCAGGCCCAGACCACCAAGGATAACCGTGATCAGACCAACCGTCGCCATGTAAACAACAAGGAACGCAAGAACGGAAAACGCAAGATCAGGCGTAATTTTGGTATCCCCATAGCGCACCGGCACCACCTGATCAGGCCGGATCATCTTGTTCATGTAAGCCCGCACGGTGCCGAAGAACACGATGAAACGAAAGATCTTGATGCCACCACTGGTCGAACCCGTACAGCCACCAATAAACGTCAGCATCAGGAAGAAGCCCATCATCGGTGGACCCCAGGCCGTGTAATCACCAAGACCATAGCCAGTGGTGGTGATGATGGAGATCACTACAAACAGCGCTTCCACCACAGCGCGGCCAAACGTGAACTTGTTCTCAATGCCAAGGTACAGCGCGGTCATGCTGGAAAGGATGATGATGACAAAGATAAACGCCCGCGCCTGCGGATCCTGCAGCAGCGCCATCGGGTTCTTGGTCAGGGATTTGATCAGAACAACAAAAGGAAGACCGGAAGCCAGCATGAAGACCACAGCCACCCACTCTGCCGCCGTACTCTCAAAGTACGCAAACGAGGCATCATGTGTCGAGAAACCACCGGAAGACAGCGTCGTCATCGCATGGTTCACCGCGTCGAACAGAGACATGCCGGAGAACACATAAAGGATCGCACAGGTCAGCGTCAGCATGATGTAGACACCGCCAATCAGACGCGTCAGATCAGTAGCACGCGCCACGATCTTCTCACCGCGATCAGAGCTTTCAGTCCGGAACAGCTGCATACCACCGATACGCAGCAGCGGCATAAGCAGGATCGCCATCACGATAATACCAACACCACCAATCCACTGCGTCAGAGATCGCCAGAACAGCAACCCCGGAGGCATCCCATCCAACCCGATCAGAACAGTAGACCCTGTTGTTGTGAACCCCGAAACGCTCTCAAAAAAAGCATTCTCAAACCCGATGCCAAGACTAAGAAACGGCAGCGCACCACAAACCGGCATCACGAACCACGACGTCGTGGTCAGCAAAAACGCCTGACGAATGGTAAGATGTTCAAGCTTGTAGTTGGCGGTTGAAACCGCAAGCAGAAGACCCAGAAGGCCCACAAACAGAGAGGAAAGTGCAAACGCAATCCAGTCGGGATTGCTGAAGTAGATATCCAGCAATGCAGGCGCCAGCATCAAAATGGCCAGCCCAACCAGAAAGTATCCAAGCACCCGTAATACGGGACCCACCGTCGCCATTATATCTCTCATCTCAAGATGGGCGCAGCCTCAGGCAATTGCACCAACAAGCTTTAATCTCAAATCCTACAGAATCCCGGTTAAGCTTCTCAGCAGAAGGGCGCAGTAAATCACTCTGATGATGTTTGAGGTTACTGGACCGTGAAAATCTGAAGGATCAAATCGGACCAGAACAGTCCGGCAGCATGGAGCGTTTATCTACGCCAAAAGTAGAACGCCGCCAAGTTTTTTCTGATCAGGATATCCCCTTGGCATAGGTGTGCAGCATAATAGAACTGCAATTCTGCCGTGTGTGACGCCGACTTAGTGTCACCAGAGCACGATTTAAACTCGGAAAAACACGTGCACCGCACATTCCCACAGCACTGCGACAATACTACCTATAAGTCATTCTACCGCGACAGGATGTGACCCTCAGATCACAATTTCCATCAGCCTTAACATGCGCTTCAACTGAATTAATTTCATTATACTATTGTTTTAAATGAGATATTGAAGACTGAAATTTCACTACACTCAAAAACAAGGCAATTCAACAAAATCAACTAGATAGCTCATATTGTCGCAGTTTTTTGCCTTATAGATTTCATCAATGACACGATAGACTCATACGATTTTATTTAAGCTGCAACCTTCTGCAAGTTCTCGCTGAACACCGTAAGCTTCCCTAAGTCATTTCAGGTAGGGCCTTGCGGTACTGAAGAACAGGGGAAGGGTACTCATGGTCTGAATTTGTGGTTTGCAGGGTCCGTTTCAACGACCCGGGAACCCGGAAGGAAAGTCAAAGCGAGTTTGTAACCGCTGACGCAGCTGCACTTTAAAACCTCCCATAAAGCTGTAGCTCAAACCCGAAATCCTGACGGTTCCAGCTCCTCCCGCAAACCAGAAATCAAGACCACGAAACGAGATGCCTTCATCAGCTTCGCTCAGCAAGCAAGCGTCATGAAGCCAGCCTCTCCTTTCCCCCGTCAGTTTTATGGAGAATGGCTGTTATGCTTCAGCAGACAGACAAGCACGAAGAATCCTATAGCGAGGCACACAAGCCTGCCAGCGAGTTCGAGCAACGGTCCGATTATCTGGACCACGAACTCCAGATCATGAAACCACGCCGTTGGGGCCTCAACCTCCCAGGCCGCGACTTCCGCTTCGAAATGGAAGACTTTGTTCCGGCAATTGCAGGCACCATCGGCATCTCCGTGATGTACTCTGCGGTTATGACTGCATGGGCAACCGGCCTCACCGCAAAATGGCCTCACGTTAATCTGGGCGCTGAGTGGATCATCGAGGTGGTTCGCGTTGAGATGCTCATCCCTGCTCTGATCTTCTGCATCATCGGTTCTGGCTTCCTGAACCCACGTGCAAACCTTGCAGGTAACCACGGTCCAATGATCCCTCTCATTGGTTCCATCGCTCTTGCAGGTGCACACCCACTGGCACTGGCAGCCCTCGTCTGTCTCTTCGGCTTGCTCCTCAGCTACTTCAAAGGGGGTTCCCGTCTGGTGAACCTGACCAGTCAGGGCGTTGCAGGTGGCTTGCTCGTGTTCCTCGGCTTCATGGGGGCAAAGGGGCAGATCACATCCCTCTTCACCTGGGCCGGCGGCCTGCAGGCGAAGCATGATCTTGCTTACAGCCTGTCATACGTTGCTCTGGCAATCTTTGCAGTCAACATCGTTCTTTATGCCTTCCTCGCAAAGGTCGGCAAACGCTGGCTCGCAATCCCGGCTTGCTCTGTCGTAGCAGTTGTTCTGGCTCTTGCTCTTGGCGCTGGTGTTGACCTCCAGTTCACCACCGCTCCTGGCCTGCCAAACATGAACCCATGGTACTGGTGGGGTTCCACTGAAACCGGCTGGCAGCTCGGCATTCCTGGCTTTAACCATTTCGTTGCTTCCCTGCCTTGGGCAATTCTGGCAGTGGCAATGTGGTCCCCGGACTTCCTTGGCCACCGTATCTTCCAGGAACTCAACTACCCTAAAAACACCGATAAAGTTCTGATGGACGTTGATGACACCATGACCTGCTGCTCCCTGCGCCAGTTCACCGGTACATTCTTTGGCGGTGGTAACATCACCTCTTCCTGGGGCACCTACATGATCCCAGCTGCGATCGCAAAGCGTCCAATCCCAGCTGGCGCAATCCTGCTCGGCACCCTCTGCATCGTCATCGCAACCATCGGCTACCCAATGGACGTAGCAGTATGGCAGCCAGTGATGTCCTGTGCTCTTCTCGTCGGCGTGTTCCTTCCACTTCTGGAAGCTGGCCTGCAGATGGTGAAATCCAGCAACGACACCAACTCTGCTGGTATCTGCATCTTCGCAGCAATCGTCACCAACCCTGTTCTGGCATGGGCAATCACCATGTTCCTCGACAACAACGGTCTGATTGGTGACAAAGAGCGTGCAGAACGTCTGAGCTTTGCAGACCGCATCGTCATCCCAGCAGGTGCAGTGATCATCTGTACCCTGGCAATGGCCGCAGTTGGCATGCTCCCAGGTATTCCAGCACTGCTGTAATCCTGAGCAATCAAAATCAGAAAAAGCGCATCGCCAGCGGTGCGCTTTTTTGTATTCGCAACCACTGCGACAATACGCACCTGAGTAAAACCTGACGTCAGTAACGCACAGTACGGATGACAACCATCCTCCGTTCTGGCATAAGCAAAGACAGCAAGCGCAGCTACTTCTCTGATATTTCAAAATAAATCAGAGCGTGTAAAATTTTTCACCGCACTATCCTTGCTCAACTCCCCACTTCTGCCCATCACGAACCAGCTCTGTAATAGATTACATCTATAACGTGATAGACTCTGGCGATTTCAACCAGCCATGTGTTAGATGCAAACTCAACGTATGGATGCAGGCCTCCTCCCTCTCGCCTGCCTCCTAGGCACATCCCCGGAATGGGGCTCGGTTTTCGGAAACAGGATGTAGCCGCAACACAAGATTGAAGCGGTTTGCCGAGCGAGGCGAATGCAAACCGCTTTGATTGCTCTAGGGGTTTGCTGATGTTTAAAATACCAAGCTTTATGCTGAAAGACGCGATTGTCGCCAAGCCGGGCTTCAATCGTTGGCTCGTTCCACCGGCTTCCATTGCAATTCACCTGTGCATCGGCTCAGCCTATGCATGGAGTATCTACAACCCGGCGCTCATCAGAGAAATTGGCGGCATCGCACCAGCAGCTGAGGATTGGTCACTCAGCTCTGTCGTGTGGATCTTCTCTGTAGCGATCCTGTTCCTTGGCCTTTCAGCAGCAGTTGCTGGTAAATGGCTTGAAAAAGTCGGCCCACGCTGTGTCGGCACAACAGCTGCCTTCTGCTGGGGTGGTGGCTATATCATTGGCTCAATCGGCATCATGACACACCAGTTATGGCTGCTGTACTTGGGCTATGGCGTTATCGGTGGCTGTGGTCTGGGCCTCGGATATGTCTCTCCAGTTTCCACCCTGATCCGCTGGTACCCTGACCGCCGTGGTCTTGCAACTGGCATGGCCATCATGGGCTTTGGCGGTGGCGCGATCATCGCTGTTCCGCTGAAAAGCTGGCTTCTGGGCCTCTATGCCAAAGCACCAGATTATCTCGGTTCACTTGCCGACGTGCAGACAACCGTAGAAAACGGCATCCGCTACGTACAGGTCGCTGGCGCAAAAGTAGAAGCAATCGTCGTCAGCGCATCACAGGCAGAAGCAGCTTTCGAAGGTGCAAAAGCGGGCGTCTATGTTGCTGGCACAGGGAACACCGGCGCAGCATCCACCTTCCTCACACTGGGTATTGTCTACTTCGTCGTGATGATCCTGGCATCCTTCGCCTATCGCATTCCGGCACCTGGCTGGAAACCTGAAGGTTGGGAGCCTCCGCAGGAAGATCCTGCCAAACAAGGCCTCATCACCCGCAACCACGTGCATATTGATACAGCTCTGCGCACTCCTCAGTTCTATCAGCTCTGGATCGTGCTCTGCTTCAACGTGACAGCTGGTATCGGTGTGATCTCTGTCTCCAAAACCATGATCTACGAGATCTTCGGCAACGGCATGCCAACCATCGTGGATGGCGCATTCACCGCAACCTACGTCTTGATGATCTCTGTCTTCAACGCCATGGGCCGCCTCGGCTGGTCTACTCTCTCTGACTATATTGGCCGCAAGAACACCTACACCGTCTTCTTCGTATTGGGCTCTTTCCTATACCTGTCCATTCCGCTCATCGCAGCAGAAGCAGGCGCAAGCCCATCCGTAATGTGGCTGGTGATGTTCTACGCAGCAACCATGACCATCTTCACCATGTACGGCGGCGGCTTTGCAACAATCCCTGCGTATCTGGCAGATATCTTCGGCACCAAGTTCGTCGGTGGTATCCATGGACGTCTACTCACCGCATGGTCTGCAGCTGGTGTGGCCGGTCCGTTCCTTATCACATTCCTGCGCGAACGATCTGTAAACGCCAAGATCTATGAGTTGGCAGAAAAAGTTGATCCAACTGTCTTTCTCCAAACCTTCGGCGAAGGCAAAGAGAAGTTGGCTGAACTCATCGCAGCAAAATCCATCTCTGTTTCCAGATTGATGGAAGTGGCTCCGGAAGGAACGATTGATCCAACCCCAAGCCTCTACAACACAACAATGTATGTGATGGCTGGTTTGCTCGTCGCAGCACTTATCTCCAACCTTCTCATGAAACCAGTCGATCCGAAGTACCACATGGCAGAAGACGCACTGGGTGAAGGAGAAGCACCAACAACAAAACCGGCAGAAACTGGCAAACGGACCTCAGCGCCAATGCCTGCCGAATAACAAAGCAAACCCAAACAAACTAAGCCCGCGATCTTCGCGGGCTTTTTTTTATCTTATTATCAGAAAATGAAAGCTCTACTCAGCAGACACAGGAAGAACCGGCTTCTTATACTGAGCCGCACACTCTGCCAGAGAGGTGATAATCGCAGGCTCAAGCTCGCGCTTTGTCATCACCATGCCGATACTGTGAGAAACAACTGGCTTGATCAGAGGAACAGACACAATCCCTGCTCCCAGCGACAGAGCTGAAAACTCTGGCAAGATCGCACAGTAACCTGCGCGGATAAAACCGCCTAGCGACGGAATTGTCTCTGCCTCAATCTCAGGATCAAGCTCGACACCGAGGAATCTGAGCGTGCTGTCCACCATCATACGGTTCTGCAGGTTAGGCGAAAGCGCAACCATGCCACCAGCATTCACAGCCGTTTCCCACTCCACAGCCTCAGCATTTTGCAAGCGGTGCCCAGCGGGCATAAACAGACGGTAGTCTTCCTCATAAAGGGTGAAACTGCTGTGTTTCTTTGCATCACTGAACTGAGTGTAGGTGATGCCTGCATCAATCTGATAATCCTCAAGAGCCTTATGGATCTCATCATGGCTCATCAGCTGGATCGTAGCATGCGCATGCGGATGGCTCTTCTTCAGGTCCAGAATAAGAGAGGCCGTCGCTACATCAGCTGATGGAATGACGCCAATATTGACCTTGCCAAACACCTCAGCGCTCTTGCCAGCAACCTCATTCCGCAAGCTGTTGCAGTCCGCAAGCACCTTCTTCGCCCAGACGAGAATCCGCTCCCCTTCTGGCGTCAGACCATGAAACTTCTTGCCACGCTCAATGATCGGCACGCCCAGCTCAATCTCCAACTGGCGAATTCGGCCAGACAGCGTTGGCTGCGTCACGTTACAAGCCGCTGCAGCGCGGGTGAAATGCCGCTCCTGAGCCAGAGTAACGAGGTATTGTAACTGCCGAATATCCAAGGACGCTCACCCTTCACACAACGCTTGATAGAAATGCTCTATAGCACAATAGAGCAATCAGATCAGAATGGGCACGGACACTAGCATTTGTTTTCTCAAAGAAAAGCAAAACAAATGCGCTGCGTACTTACGCCACAGGAATATCAGAGCGATCTGTTCACAGGGTTCATCGGGCAAACCATCACTTGGCCACATTGCCTCTCTTATCTGCAGGCAACAGTTTTCAGTGATTTGCAATCGGACCTTCCATGGCAAAAACCATTTCACGTCCGCTCCTTTGGGCCGTGGGCACAGCCTTTTTCGTGATGCTAGCAGTTTTCGCCACTTATCTGCTGCTGCCTTACGACCTGCCCGGCTCTGCAAACCTGACAAAAGTAAAAGAGGAACGCCTGCCCGCCCTGCGCGCAGATCTCACATTCAAAGGAATGGAGCTGGGAAGTCCGGTCTTCCTCCGGGTCTTTAAAGAAGAAAGCCGACTGGAGGCCTGGATCAGATCCGGAGAGACTTATCACCCCTACAAGTCCTGGGAGATCTGCAAGTACTCCGGCGATCTGGGACCAAAACTGAAAGAAGGCGACGGCCAGTCACCGGAAGGCTTCTACAACGTCTCAGCCAGACAGCTAAACCCGAACAGCCAATACCACCTGTCTTTCAACCTCGGTTTCCCAAATACATTCGATCAGTCAATGGGCCGAACAGGTTCTTACCTCATGGTCCACGGCAACTGCCTCTCCATCGGCTGCTATGCCATGACCAATCAGCATATCGAGGAAATTTACCTGCTTGTCGAAGCTGCACTACAAAGCGGACAAGGCACTGTCCCGGTTCACATATTCCCCTTCGAGATGACCGAGGAAAACCTCAGCAAACACAGCAGCTCCAAATGGCATCCGTTCTGGCGCAACCTGAAACAAGGCTACGACCTCTTCGAACAAAACCGCATACCACCAGCCGTCTCAGCACAAGAAGGCCAGTACCAGTTCACTATCTAAATTTCTGGGAAAAGAAAATTTGGTGCGGACGGCGGGACTCGAACCCGCAAGCCCAAGGGCGGCAGATTTTAAGTCTGCTGTGTATACCAATTCCACCACGACCGCTTGCAGGCACTTGAGTACACGAGCAAACCAGCATCGTGCAAGTGCCTGTTTTCCGTTATCCAAGAAGTTCCTGTGACTTACCCCGGATGACACGACCATCAAAATCGCCGTTCCCCCTGCGTTAAACAGGGAAAAACAGCGGCCTTCACAAAATGCGTGCGCAGTTAAGGATCTGACCTTCTTTTTTCTCTATCCCTTTTGGAAATACCCGATATAAGTGGGGAAACACGAGATTACTCCATAGATCGCCCCTAAAAAAATAGGAGAAGCTTCTACGGAGAAGCAGGGCTTGCGAGCTCGCATAAGCGCATTTTACAGTTCCTCATGATGTAATCTGCGCTGGTCCCTGCGCGAACGGAACAAGGAAAAAACGGGAAAATGATTGAGTATGTAGACGCTGCCAAAGCGCCCTTGAAAAACACTGGCCAGATTAAGATCTACAGCCAGGAAGATTTTGAAGGTATGCGCAAAGCAAGCCAGATGACCGCACAGTGCCTCGACGCACTCGTGCCTCTGGTGCAACCTGGCGTCACGACACAGGACATTGATGACTTCGTTTTCAAGTTCGGCAAGGAGCGCGGTGGCGTCCCTGCAACCCTGAACTATCGTGGCTACACCAAGTCCTGCTGCACCTCCATCAACCGTGTCATCTGTCACGGCATCCCTGATCCAAAGAAGAAGCTGAAAGAAGGCGACATCGTCAACATCGATGTCACTTACATCGTTGATGGCTGGCACGGTGACAGCTCCCGCATGTATCCGGTTGGCAAACTAAAGCCAGCCGCCAAGCGCCTGATTGAAGTGACCCACGAATCCCTGATGCGTGCACTGGACGCCGCCAAGCCGGGCAACACCACAGGCGACATCGGTCACGCCATTCAGGAATATGTGGAATCAGAGCGTTGCTCCGTTGTGCGTGATTTCTGCGGTCACGGCGTCGGCAAGCTGTTCCACGACATGCCAAACATCCTGCACTACGGCCAGAAGGGCACTGGTATCAAACTGATGCCGGGCATGATCTTCACCATTGAGCCAATGGTCAATCTGGGCCGCCCGGACGTACGTGTCCTCAAAGACGGCTGGACAGCAGAAACCAAAGACAAAACCTTGTCTGCTCAGTTTGAGCACTCCATCGGTATCACCTCAACAGGCTGCGATATCTTTACAACGTCACCAGCAGGCCTGTTCAACCCAATGGAACCGGAAACCGGAGCCGCTGCATAAAGCACCAAACAAGGAGGGGGAATGAAGCAAACCAGTTTCGGGTTTCATGAGGCAACTCCCTCTCCTCAGGAGCAGGCACCTACCGTGCCTGCACTCCCTAACCAGATCCCTTTGGATGAACCGGCACCACGACCGGTCAAGCCTGCCGCCCGGCAGAGCAAAACAAGCAAACCAGTAGCCAAACACTACCACGGCCACCGTGCACGCCTGCGCGAGCGTTTCGAGGAAAACGGCCTCAATGGCCTCCAGTCCTATGAAATACTGGAAATGCTGCTGTTCTCTTCCATCAAACAAGGCGACACCAAACCCCTCGCCAAATCCTTGTTGGCTCAGTTTGGCTCATTCGCTCAAGTCCTAGCTGCCCCCAAGCAGCGGTTAGAGGAAGTTCCCGGTTGCGGACCACGCACCGCAAGCTTCATCAAGGAAATACAGGCCGCCGCCATCCTCTATGCTAAAGCACAGGTTGTAGAGCGCGATCCCCTTTCCTCCTGGAGCAAGGTGCTGGAATACGTGCGAGCCGCCATGGCCCACAACGATAAAGAAGAGTTCCGCATTCTGTTTCTGGACAAAAAGAACCGTCTGATAGCCGATGAAGTCCAACAAACCGGAACAGTCGACCATACACCGGTGTATCCACGCGAAGTGACCAAACGCGCACTGGAATTATCTGCCTGCGCCATCATTCTGGTTCACAACCATCCATCTGGCGACCCGACGCCATCTCGGCAAGACATTGAGATGACAACAAAAATTGCCAGCACACTGGAACCTCTCGGTATTGTGCTACACGATCACATCATCATTGCTGGCTCAGGACATGTCAGCTTCAGGGGACTGCAACTCATCTGAGTTTCCCGCATCAACAGAACTCCATTCACATAAATTTCCCAAGTCATCGATAAAACGCACCTTCTGTACAGGCTCACTCAAGCAAACTTTCAGAACATAAGCATGGGCAAGTGCGTTTACGCATACAATCAAGAGTTTAAAAGGCAGCATGAGTAGAATGCCGATGGCGGGACAATTGAGTTCGAAAACCCCGATTTCTGCAGCAGTATTGGGAAGTGCTTTCGGCAACACGATCACACGTGGCAAGAAAGTCGGCGCCCGTATGATGGCTTTGCTGATCCTTTCTGTGGTCGCTGCTGCTCTGGCCGTTGGCTATGTGGCCTTCTATTGGTCAACCCAGCGCGCCCTCGATTTTGAAGTCGAGAAAGAAATCAGGCTGGTTCAGAGTAACCTCAAGGTGTTCCGCAACGGTCTGGCCAACGAGGCAGAACGTATCGCCATCTCCAACAAGGCCTACGCTTCTGTTCTGTCAGAAGAAAGCAACATCCTGCTGGATGAAGACCTGACACCAACCCCAAGCACGCGCGGAGACAGAGACATCTTCGTGATCCTCAACAAGGACATGAAACCGCTCTACACCTACCGCCGCGACCTGCCATGGCACAGCGAGGTCTTTGAGGACCAGCTGCGCGGCCAGATCAACGATACGCTGATGGAGCTGGAATCCAAGGCAAACACCAAGCAGCAGGAACTGCGCGTACCAGAACCTCTGCGCAGCCACGCTCCACTTTCCCTCAGCCTGCGTGATGTCGTTATGGTTGATGGCGCGATTGGTCTCGTCACCGTCGCAGCAATCACACCATCCACCGCCCCACCAAAAGGCATGCCGGCTGTCGCTGGTTACCTGCTGTGGGTCCGCTCGTTGGACATCCGCTCCATTCGCTCCTTTGAAGAATCCACCGGCCTTTCTGAAATGTTCATCACCACGAACAAGCCGAAAGCCGATTTCCAGCGCGTGTCTGTTCCTCTGCTCCGCCGCAGTGGTGAAACCATCGCCAACCTGAGTTGGAAGACAACCGCAGCCTCTGGCGCGATCTTCACCAACTCCTCTCCTTATTTTCTTGGAACCATCGCAGCGATCTTGCTGACAACCATCCTCATTCTGCTCCGCTATATCAAAATGACAGACCGGATCCTGCAGAATGAAGCCGATGCAACACACGCCGCCCTCCATGATGCCCTGTGTGGCCTGCCCAACAGAACGTGGTTTGAAGTCTTTGCAGCCGATGTCCTCAAACGCGATCGCCAGAAGCAACGCATCACCGGCATCGTGTTCCTGGATCTCGACCACTTCAAGCAGATCAACGATAGCCTTGGGCACTCCATCGGTGATGAAGTCATCAAGCTGGTTGCTGAACGTTTGAAAGCCTCCATCAATCCGGAAGACAGGGTTGCTCGTGTCAGTGGCGATGAGTTCCTACTGGTGCTGTCTCACCGCACCAAGATGGAAGAGATCATCGAGACCTGTATGTATATCGAGAAGATGCTCTCCGATGCATTCAAGGTCGAAAAGCACAAGATCCTCACCACCGCCAGCATGGGCGTGGCTATCGCTCCGGCACATGGTCATGACCTCACTGAGCTGCTGCGCCGCGCAGATATCGCGCTGTATCAGGCCAAAAAGCTGGGCCGCGGTCGTTACGTCCTCTTTGAAAAAGAGATGGAAGATACTCTCCAGATCTCCCGTGAGATTGAAGAGGACATCAAGCGCGCGCTCAACGCCAACGAATTCCAGAACTACTACCAACCGATCATGGATCAGTCTGGGACCAACATTCTGGCCGCTGAAGCACTCATCCGCTGGAACCACCCGAAAAAAGGTCTCCTACCACCAGCAGCCTTCCTGCCGGTTGCAGAAGAGTCCATGCTCATCAACCGCATTGGTGAATGGGTGCTGGAGAACGCCATCAAGGACGGTGCGACCCTTGATGAAGTTACCATGTGCGTGAACGTCTCCCCAACCCAACTGCGCCATCCGGAGTTCCCGGAGCTGGTCAGCAAGCTGCTTGAGAAGTACCAGCTGGAAGCAAACCGTCTGGAACTTGAAGTTACCGAAGACGTCCTCATCAACTACTCTGAGACAGTGGTTGAAGTGATCGAACGCCTGCGCAATCTGGGCGTAAAGATCGCACTGGATGATTTCGGCACCGGCTTCTCTTCCCTCAGCTACCTGCGCCGCGATCTGTTCGACAAGATCAAGATCGACCGCTCCTTCATCAATGGTGCGGTTACCGACGCCAAAGCCAGAGAAATTCTAGCCAGCGCAATCACACTGGGTCTACGCCTCGGCATGCAGGTTTGTGTTGAGGGCGTTGAGGAAGAAGAGCAGAAAGAACTGCTGCTCACCATGGATTGCCCAATGATGCAGGGCTACCTGTTCTCCCGCCCAATCCCGCTCGGCAAGTTCCGTCTGTGGCGTGATGATATGGACGAGGAGCTGGAGCAAAAGCCACGCAAAATCAGAGTGGGCGCAGCAGAATAACCTGCGCCCATCCAAGCCAGTCGGCTATTCAGATAAGGCTTTAAGAAAAACTCTTCCAGAACGCAGCGAACGTCTCACTGGTTTCCTGCTTGAAAGCAAACGGCCTCTTCACCGCCTCCTCCCAACGCACACCAGACGCCTGCAGCACAGCAACCCCATGCTGGCCGAACTGCACTTTCAGCTGATCAATCAACCAGGCCTTCACCTGCTCACCGCGCTGCTGCACTAACTCACCGCGTTCGCTCAAAGCAACCACGTGCTGATCGCAAGCTTCAACTAGATCATTCAGACCCGTACTATCCAATGCGCTGAGCATCAGAACAGGGACCTTCCAGTCCCCTCGCCGCGCACTCAGGCTCATAGCACCTTCCACGTCCGCACGCGCTCGGCTGGCCACATCACCCATATCCGCTTTGGTCACGCAGATAATGTCCGGCAACTCCATGATACCGGCTTTCATGAACTGAAGACTGTCACCCGATCCCGGCTGAATACAGAGAACGCAGCTGTCAGCCACCAGAGCCACATCCGCCTCTGACTGGCCAATACCAACACTCTCAACAATCACCCGGTCCATCACGGCACGCATCAGGATCACAGCTGCAATAGCATGCTCAGAAAGCCCACCAAGCCGGTCCCGCGCAGCCATAGAGCGTACGAAGATCTTCTGGTCTTCCGGATCTGTCGAAAGACGAGTTCGATCACCCAGCAGCGATCCGCCCGTCACCTGAGAGGAAGGGTCTACCGCAATCACCCCAACGCTTTTGTCTGCGCCGCGGTACTCGGAAATCATTGCATTGGTAAGGGTGGATTTCCCAACGCCGGGTGGACCGGTGAGCGCAACCACATGCGCCATTGGGTTCTGCAGCGCTTCATCCAAAAGAGAGATCAACTGAGGATGGCCCTCATAGCTCTCAATCGCGCTGAGCAAACGTGCAAGAGCTGGCTTACCGCCAGCTCTCAACTCTTCAAGAGAGGTAGGAGCCGACTTAGGCCAGCTCCTAACCTTTTTGGTTGGACCACTCACCCCTTGTTCCGATGAGCCAGCACTGCCTGAGCAGCTGCAAGACGTGCAACAGGAACACGGAATGGAGAACAGGACACGTAGTTCAGGCCAACAGTTTCACAGAAGGCGATAGAGGCCGGATCACCACCATGCTCACCGCAGATACCAAGCTTGATATCAGCCTTGGTCTTACGACCATTCGTGGCTGCAAGCTTCACCAGCTGGCCAACACCATCAATGTCCAGAGACACAAACGGATCCTTTTCCATCACCTTGCGATCCTGATACTTGCCCAGGAAGGACGCTGCATCATCGCGGGAGATACCAAAGGTGGTCTGTGTCAGGTCATTAGTGCCGAAGGAGAAGAACTCCGCAGACGCTGCAATATCTTCAGAAAGAAGTGCAGCGCGTGGCAGCTCAATCATGGTGCCAACGGAATACTCAGGTTTCTCGCCCAGTTCCTTGGCCACAACCTCAGCAGTGCCATCAATGGAAGCGCGGACAATATCCAGCTCGCTCTTCAGACCAACCAGCGGCACCATAATTTCAGGTGTCACCTTACGGCCATGACGCTTGGAAACATCCAGAGCAGCTTCAAAGATCGCACGTGCCTGCATCTCTGCAATTTCCGGATAGGAAATCAGCAGACGGCAGCCACGGTTGCCGAGCATTGGGTTGAACTCTTCCAGCTCTTCCGCACGCTCTCGCAGCTCTTCCGGATCAATATCCATCTGCTTGGCAACTTCAGCAATGTCCTCATCCGTTTTAGGAAGGAACTCGTGAAGTGGCGGATCAAGCAAACGAATGGTCACCGGACGGTCAACCATCAGCTCAAAGATGTCGATGAAGTCCTGACGCTGAATCGGCAGCAATTTCGCCAGTGCAGCTTTACGCTCCTGAACGGTGTCAGACAGGATCATCTCGCGCACGGCAAGAATACGTTCCCCTTCAAAGAACATATGCTCGGTACGGCAAAGACCAATCCCCTCAGCGCCAAAAGAAAGCGCAACCTTCACATCAGCAGGGGTTTCCGCATTGGTGCGAATGTTCATGCGGCGAATATCATCCGCCCATTCCATCAGCTTTTTGAAGTCACCGGAAAGTTCCGGCTCCTGCATCTGAACCTTGCCTGCCAGCACCTGACCGTTACCACCATCAATGGTGATCACATCGCCCTTGCCAAAGCTGCGGCCATCAACGCTCATGATTTCATTGCGTGCATCAACGCGGATAGAACCGGCACCTGCCACACATGGCTTACCCATGCCGCGCGCCACAACAGCCGCGTGACTGGTCATACCGCCACGGGTGGTCAGAATACCTTCCGCAGCATGCATGCCGTGGATGTCTTCCGGGCTGGTTTCTGTACGAACCAGAATAACGGAACGGCCATTGGCCTTTTCTGTCTCTGCATCATCAGAGTTGAACACGATCGCACCGCAAGCTGCACCCGGAGAAGCTGGCAAACCAACGGTCAGCTCATCACGCTCACTGTTCGGGTCAATGGTTGGGTGCAGCAGCTGATCCAGAGAAGAAGGCGCAATGCGTTCAACCGCTTCTTCCTTGGTGATCAGACCGTCTTTGGCCATATCAACCGCAATCTTCAGCGCGGCTTTCAGCGTGCGCTTACCATTACGGGTCTGAAGCATCCAAAGCTTGCCGTGTTCAACGGTGAACTCCAGATCCTGCATGTCGCGGTAGTGGTTCTCCAGCTTGTCACAGACAGCTTTGAACTCTGCAAACACCTCAGGCATGGTCGCTTCAAGAGATGGCTTTTCAGAATGCGCTTCAATGCGGGCTTTCTCGGTGATGTCCTGCGGCGTACGAATACCCGCCACAACATCTTCACCCTGCGCATTAATGAGGAACTCGCCGTAAAGCGCGTTTTCACCGGTAGACGGGTTACGGGTAAAGGCAACACCGGTGGCAGAGTTCTCACCTGTGTTACCAAACACCATCGCCTGAACGTTCACTGCAGTGCCCCAGTCCTCTGGGATTTCGTGCAGGGCGCGGTAAGTCTTTGCCCGTGGGATCATCCAGCTCTTGAACACAGCGCCAACGGCACCCCAGAGCTGTTCCTCAGGATCTTCAGGGAATGGACGACCAAGCTCTTCTTCAACCTTGTCCTTGTAGGCGGCTACGATCTCTTTCCAGTCATCACCGGTCAGATCCGTATCAAGGGAGTAGTCATGCTCGTCCTTGAAGTCTTCCAGAATTTCCTCGAAGTAGTCATGGTCAACATCCAGCACCACATCGGAATACATCTGGATGAAACGACGATAGCTGTCATAAGCAAACCGATCGTCATTTGCATCTTTGGCCAGCGCCTCAACAGTCCGGTCATTCAGACCAAGGTTGAGAACTGTGTCCATCATGCCCGGCATGGAAACGCGGGCACCGGAACGAACGGACAACAGCAACGGCTTCGTCGTACTGTTAAACTCACGCCCTGTCAGTTCTTCAACGGCGGCAATCGCAGCATGGACCTGCTCTTTGAGCTCGGACGGATACTGCTGGCCTTCCTCATAATAGTGCGTGCAAACTTGCGTTGTAATGGTAAATCCGGGAGGGACAGGCAATCCTAGTCTGCTCATCTCTGCAAGGTTGGCGCCCTTGCCTCCAAGCAGCTCCTTCATAGAAGCATCGCCCTCGGTTTTGTTTTCTCCAAAGATGTAGACCCACTTGGTCATAACACCCCCCTTTATTGAGTGAGACATCAACCAATCTCACTTGGAATTGCACCACTGCCTACTATCTGCAATGAACAGGCTCATTATAGCAAGAGACTCAGACCTCGACCTTAGTGTTATTGCGTAAATACTTCTGAATTCTTGAGAAATATCAATATACTTACTTATCCGCAGATACTTGAAAAAATATAGGTTCAATTGAAAGAATGATCGGATACACTCTTTAGAACGCGGTGAGTAATCCGGCTGCTATAAAAACGCCATTCTTCGCTACTAACAGATTGATGTAATATTGAGTCGCAATCGGCTCTCAATGAGAGACATATATGACCCTGACAAGCTCTTTTGCGCTGTTCCGCTCCAATTCTGCTTCTGCTCAGAACAATGGCCGTATGACCTATCATTCTGTTATTAAAAACAGATTTTTCAAAAAGGCCCTTATGGCCTCAGCGCTGACGCTTGTCATATTAGGTACTCCACTGGTGCCAGCTGAAGAAGCAAAAGCAAACTCCCAATCCTTGCCGGCTGCAAGCTCTCTGTCAGGAAGTTACCTGTCAGGCAGAAGCGCCCTTCTCGCACAGGATCTGGCAGCAGCCTCCAACTATTTCACAGCCGCTCTGCAGCGTGATCCGGAGAATTTTTACATTCTGGACCGCGCATTTGTCACATCCCTGGCAAACGGCAATGTTGAGAAAGCATTTCCGCTGGCAAACCAGATTCTGGAAGAAGACAACGAGCATTTTCTTGCGCAGCTGGCCATTGCCGCGCAGCGTATCCACGAAGGTGACTACACCACCCCGCTGCCAGACGCTGTCACTCAGAATGTAAATCCACTCTCTCGTCTCACCTTTGCCCTCGTCTCCGCATGGGAAAAGGCCGGTCAGGGCAAAACGAATGAGGCTATTGAAGACCTGACAAGCACGACAGGCGCAAAGTGGTTTGACCTCTTCATCAACTTCAATGCTGGCCTGCTGGCGGAATACAACAACGATCCGCACAAAGCCGCTGAGTTCTACAAAGCTGCTTATGAGATTGACCGCGGCGCCCTGCGCAACGCCATCTCCTACACCCGCATGCTCGCCGCATCCGGCAGACAGCAGGAAGCGCTGGACATCGTTGCTGAATATGAGCAGCTTATTCCAGAGCACCCACTTCTCGTCTCCTTGAGAGAACAGATTGAAAGCGGTGAGGTGATTGAATCTGTTGCCAAAACACCAGCTGATGGACTGGCTGAAGCTCTGCACGGCCTTGGCATCGCAGTCAGCAAGGAAGGCGAAGAGCTTTCCGCAAACTACCTGCAGCTCGCCATCTACCTCAATCCAGGCAACGACTCCGCACTGATTGGTCTGGCCTCTCTGTTTGAGCAGCTCGGCGACAATGAACGCGCCATCGCGTATCTCTCTGAGGTTTCTGAAAGCTCCCCGATGAAACGGGAAGCCGAAATCCAGATTGCCCTGCATTACAACATTCTGGACAATCTGGAAGAAGCCCGCGCCCATCTGGAAAAGCTGGTTGAATCCGATCCAACCGATCTGGAAGCCATCACCTCTCTGGGCAATGTTCTGCGTGGTCACTCCCTCTTTGAGGAGGCTGAGACCTCTTACGATCAGGGCCTGAGCACCCTCAACGAAATTCAATCCAACCACTGGACCTTGCTCTACTTCCGCGGCATCACCCGCGAACGTCAGAACAAATGGGATGCAGCGGAGGAAGATTTCCGCGAAGCGCTGACCCTGAAGCCAGAACAGCCAATGATCCTGAACTACCTCGGGTACTCACTGGTAGATCGTGGTCTGAAGCTGGATGAAGCGCAGAAGATGATTGAACGCGCAGTCCGCCTGCGTCCAACCGACGGCTACATCGTCGACAGCCTTGGCTGGGTCTACTACCGCCTTGGCCGCTATGAAGAAGCCGTCGAAAAGCTGGAACGCGCCGTGGCCCTGCGCCCGCATGATCCGATCATCAACGATCACCTGGGCGATGCCTACTGGCAGGTCGGCCGCAAACTGGAAGCCCGCTACAAGTGGAACCATGCCCGCGATCTTGAGCCAGAACCAAAAGATCTGGAACGCATTCTGGACAAGATCGAGAACGGCATGGAAGAAGCTGTTCCGGTCGTCGCCAGCTCTGCAGACAGTAAGTAATTCATAAAGCGATCATATTGCTATGACTTTGGAAGACACAAAGGCAGCACGGGTTGAGGAGTTAGCCCGTGCCAAGGTGAACCTTGCCCTCCACATCACCGGTCAGCGCGAAGACGGCTATCACCTGCTCGACAGTCTGGTCGTCTTTCCAAAGGTGGGCGACCGCATCGCCGTGGAAGCTGCCCCGGACTTGTCACTGCAGATCACCGGTGATTTTGCAGAAAAGATACAGGGCGATCCTTCCGACAATCTGGTCTACAAAGCAGCACAGATGCTGGCAGAGCACGTTCCAAACGCATCCGGCACCCGCATTGAACTGGAAAAATCCCTTCCCGTCGCAGCAGGCATTGGCGGAGGCTCAGCCGATGCAGCCGCAACCCTGCGCGCCCTCGCTAAACTCTGGGGCACCTCTCCGGCACCGGCAGATCTAGCCAGACTCTCTCTCAGCCTGGGCGCTGATGTACCTATGTGTCTGGAAGAAAAACCTGCCCGCATCCGCGGCATTGGCGAAATCATTGAACCAGTTGCTGACTTTCCATCAGGAGCCATCGTGCTGGTCAATCCGATGATCGAGATTTCCACCCCGACCATCTTCCGTGCGCTTGAAAAGAAAGACAACGCACCCCTGCCAGAAATGCCGGAAGAGTTTGAGAGCATGAAGGCCCTCGCCAACTGGCTCAAATCCTGCCGCAACGATCTGCAAAAGCCAGCGATTTCACAGGCTGCCGAAATCTCAGAGGTGCTCGACCTTCTGGCCTCTCAGCCAGACACCCTCCTCGCCCGCATGTCCGGCTCCGGCGCCACTTGCTTCGCCCTTTGCGAAACCCTGGAGGACGCCCAGTCCATCGCCACACACTTGCAGGACCTCCACAGCGACTGGTGGATCAGAGCGGCAGAGGTGTAGGTTGCCCCGGCAACCATCTAACCAACGCACATCCACGCATTGCCATCGGTGTCTACTTTGAAAAGCCGTTGATGCAGCCAAGCGCTTCCGGGATGGGGGCTCACCTCCCATCTTTTACTCCAAAGCAAACTCGCCTATCTCTTCACTGATTCATTCGATAATTTATGAGTAGAACATATGTGACCTTGGCCTGGTCTACCTCGCAGTTCACATGCAATCCGCAATTGTCCTCAGGTAACCTCCACAATGATCGCTGACTTTCAAGCAGATAAAACCCAGGCAAACCCTGTCTTTTCCACGCGTTAAGGTGGCATTATCAAGACTAATTATGGCTCAATAAGTTTATCTGATTTTGTTTTTCTCCCCTCCGAAATCATCCTTCTGGAATAACAAGACGCGGAGAGAAAATGACTGATAAGCCCCAATTGACCACCGCCTTTGGTTCCCCCGTTCCAGACAATCAGAACATTCAAACTGCCGGGCCTCGTGGCCCTGCTCTGCTGCAGGATGTTTGGTTCCTCGAAAAAATGGCCCACTTTGATCGTGAGGTTATCCCTGAGCGCAGAATGCATGCCAAAGGGTCAGGAGCTTATGGAACGTTCACAACAACCCATGACATCACGAAGTTCACCCGAGCGAAGATCTTCTCAGAAGTTGGCAAGAAGTCCGACTTGTTCATGCGGTTCTCAACTGTCGCTGGCGAACGTGGCGCAGCGGACGCAGAGCGTGACATTCGCGGCTTCGCTATCAAGTTTTACACTGAGCAAGGCAACTGGGATCTGGTGGGCAACAACACGCCAGTCTTCTTTCTCCGCGATCCACTCAAATTTCCGGATCTGAACCATGCTGTGAAGCGTGATCCGCGCACCAACATGCGCAGCGCGGATAACAACTGGGACTTCTGGACGAACTTGCCGGAAGCTCTGCATCAGGTGACGATCGTCATGTCAGATCGCGGTATTCCCGCAACTTACCGCCATATGCATGGTTTTGGCAGCCACACTTACAGTTTCATCAATGCAGACAACGAACGGTATTGGGTTAAATTCCACTTTGAAACCCAACAAGGTATCAAAAACCTGACAGATGAAGAGGCCGCTCAGATCGTTGCCCATGACCGTGAAAGTCACCAGCGAGATCTTTATGACAGCATCGAGAATGGTGATTTTCCGAAATGGAAACTCTCTGTCCAAATCATGCCAGAAAAAGAGGCCGGCAATTATCACATCAACCCGTTTGATCTCACAAAGGTATGGCCTAAGTCAGATTATCCGTTGATCGAAGTTGGTGTGCTTGAGCTGAACCGGAACCCAGAGAACTACTATGCTGAGGTTGAGCAAGCTTCATTTGCCCCTTCAACGGTCGTACCTGGCATCAGCTTCTCTCCTGATAAAATGCTTCAGGGCCGCCTGTTCTCTTATGGTGATGCTGCGCGGTATCGTCTTGGGGTTAATCACTCACAAATCCCGGTGAATGCACCGCGCTGCCCATTCCATTCCTACCACCGTGATGGAGCCATGCGGGTTGATGGCAACAACGGGTCACGTATTGGATATGAACCAAACATGTTTGGGGAGTGGCAACAGCAACCAGATTTCTCTGAACCACCACTTTCCATTGAGGGAGCTGCTGGTCATTGGGATCATAGAGAGGATGAAGATTATTACTCTCAGCCCGGTGCACTTTTCCGCTCAATGAATACTGAGCAGAAAGAAGCTCTGTTTGCAAACACAGCCCGTTCAATCGGCCCTGCACGCATCGAAATCCAGCACCGCCATGTCCGCAACTGTTACCGGGCTGACCCTGCTTATGGAACCGGTGTTGCAGAAGCACTCAACATCAACATTGCAGATGTGAGCGACATCTAAGTTGCATTGATAGCCACAGATCAGGGGCGCGGCAGAAGCCGACAACCCATCAGAAAAAGCCCCTGATCTAACAATTGCCGAACTATATCCTAAGGAAAAAATTCAATGGATCGCAAAGGTGAAGACACGCATATAAATCGACGTGCACTTTTAACAGCCGGCTCTACAATGGCTGTCGCCACAGGAGCATCTGTCGTTGCAAGCAATGCCTGGAGCGCAAGCAACGAAGGGGATGACCTGAGCACCAAAGTCCTCCAGATCATATCAGAACTGGAAGCAGAAGACGGTTCCGAGCTCGCGGCTATTACCTGGTCGAAACAACATATCGCCAACAGATTGCGGGCAACACTCGATTTGCCGATTGAGCAAGAAGACTACAACAAAAACTACCGAGACTATTACGCCTACAAGCTACAATCGGCGTGATTTAGTTTTTTTTCAATGCACTGCTGCATCGTTAATTGAAGCAGGCAGCAGTGCCAACTTCTCATGAACTCAGAAAAGAAGCTTTCCTCCTCACTCAACAAAAAAGCGCCGGGCATTTCTGCCGCGGCGCTTTTTAAGTTCTTAAAACTTCTCTCTGCTTAGCTCACGCGAGCAATGCAGAAGTCTACCGCTTCTTTGAGGGCCTGTTTGGCTGGGCCGTCCGGGAAGACAGAGAGAGCATCAATGGCTGATGCGCCGTAGTCGCGGGCGCGTTGAACGGTGTCAGCAAGAGCACCAGTGTCATTCAGCAGCTTGATCGCGTGGTCCAGATCGCCGTCTTTGATATCGCCGTCTTCCAGACAGCGCTTCCAGAATGCCTTGTCCTCATCGCTGCCACGCTCCATGGCGTAGATCACAGGAAGAGTGATCTTACCTTCGTGGAAGTCGTCGCCAACGTCCTTACCAAGATCAACGGTTGCTCCGCCATAATCCAGCGCGTCATCAACCAGCTGGAAGGCATAGCCAAGCTCAAGGCCGAACTTGCGCGCAGCTGCACGCATCTCGTCGCCTTTGTCCGCAATCTCAGGGCTCACTTCACAAGCCGCTGCAAACAGCGCAGCAGTCTTTGCTTCGATCACCCGCAGGTACATGTCGTAGGTCGTGGTCGTATCCTGAGCTGCACCCAGCTGCAGAACTTCACCTTCAGCAATGATCGCAGAGGCTTCAGAGAGGATGCGCAGCGCTTCCAGAGAGCGCACATCAACCATCATCTTGAAAGCCTGCCCCAGCAGATAGTCACCAACCAGCACGCTGGCCTGGTTGCCCCA
Organism: Pseudovibrio sp. JE062; assembly: GCF_000156235.1. Lineage (NCBI taxonomy): Bacteria > Pseudomonadati > Pseudomonadota > Alphaproteobacteria > Hyphomicrobiales > Stappiaceae > Pseudovibrio > Pseudovibrio sp. JE062. The sequence goes on along the minus strand of NZ_DS996806.1, from coordinate 508,743 downwards.
CAGCTTGCGGGCTGCCAGTTTGCCACGGCGCATATCGCTTTCATCCACCACATCATCATGCAGTAGAGTTGCAGTGTGCATAAACTCAACAGATGCAGCGAGAATGACATGCCCCTCGCCCTCGTAACCAAACATCTGGGCAAATGCCAGTGTCAGCATAGGACGCAAACGCTTCCCACCTGAATCGATCAGATGACGCGCAATTTCCGGGATCAGCTCAACATTAGAACCGGCTTTGGAGAGGATCAGCTCGTTCACCTTCTCCATGTCACCAGAAACGAGCTCGACTAGCCCTTGAATTCCAGCTGGTTTGGCTGTCTGTGATTGAAGACCAACAACGCCCACGGGATACCTCTATTTTGATTCCAACGGGACAATAGGTTGGTAGTTAGGCTCGGGCAAGCTTTAGTAAGAATTTGCTGCCAATAAAGTAGTGTCCAATGGATAATTTACCAATCACAATTAGTTTTTTTCACAATACCAACCCTAACCTGCATAATTTCTGGCGTAACAGGCAACTCCCATTAAGAGGACACCATCGTGGAAGAACTCATCAGAACAACAGACCCGGTCCTCATCTCTCATCTTGAAGCCCTGCTGGGAGAAGCAGAAATCATCTACTTCGTCGCCGACACCAACATGAGCATTCTGGATGGCTCACTTGGCTTTCTTCCGCGCCGGATCATGGTTGAGGCCGATCGATTAGACGAAGCCTGTCAACTTATGCGCGATGCAGGTCTCGAGCACTACCTAAAAGACGCGTGAAAACTTCTCGTTAGATAAACAATAGGGATTGCATGAAAATCGGCAGCCTGTATCAGTGCCTTATTGCATTTATTTGATCCGGCACCGCCATGACCAACCCAGAAACACCTGAAGCACCACAGCCAACCACGAAGGACAAGTTCCTTGGTGGGAAAGTTATGGTGGAACAGCCAGCCAAAGGCCGCCATCGCGCCGGGCTGGATGCAGTGTATCTGGCTGCCTCCCTACCGGAAAGCACAGCGGGAACACTTTATGATCTGGGCACCGGCGTCGGCACCGCAGCATTCTGCGCCGCTCATCGTCTGCCTGCAATCAAAGCCGTGGGTGTAGAGGTCGACCCTGTGACTGCAGCGCTGGCCCGCAAAGGTCTGTCCCTGCCGGAAAACGCCAGTTTCGCAGATCGCGTGTCTATTCTGGAAGCCAACCTCACCGCCAAGGGCAGCATTCGCCACCAAAGCGGACTGGGCTCATCCATCGCAGATCATGTGATCATGAACCCGCCCTACTACGACAGCACCCGCTTCCGCGTCACGCCTCAGTCAGACCGCGCACCGGCGCATGCTCTGGATGAGCGCGGTATCGAGCCGTGGATCAAAACCGCCAAAGACCTGCTGAAGGATGGCGGCACGCTCTCCATCATCTTCAGAGCAGACGGACTGCAGGACCTTCTTGGCCCAATGCAACGCCGCTTCGGCGCGATCGACATTATCCCGATCCGCCCAACAGCAGACGCTCCAGCCACCCGCATCATTGTGCGCGCTGTGGCTGCCAGTCGGGCTCCGTTGCAGATCCTGCCAGGCTTCACCTTGCACGAAGAAGCTGGCGGCGCCTTCACTGCCCAAGCCACAACTGTGATGCGCGATGGCAAGGGCCTAGGCCTCACAAACCGCTAGAACACGCAGGCCGTTCATCTGGCAACAATCCGCTTTCAATATACGTTTTTCTCCCTATTATGATCGGGGTGCGCAAATCAAAGCGCGGCGAAACATAAGACAGGGCGGGAGCGGATTATCTATGAGCGGCAAGGTTGATCTACCAAACTCCATTGAGGAAACCCTCACGCTCTTAAGTTCGGGCGGGTATCTGGCAGATCGTGCGCTCGCAACCGTGCTGCACCTGTCTTTACGCATGCAACGCCCGCTGTTTCTGGAAGGTGAAGCAGGCGTCGGTAAAACCGAGATCGCCAAAGTCCTCGCAGCCACCCTCAACCGCCCCCTCGTCCGCTTGCAATGTTACGAAGGATTGGACATCTCCTCCGCCGTCTACGAGTGGAACTACGCCGCGCAGATGGTTGAAATCCGCATGGCGGAAGCGGCTGGCAGTGTGGACCGCGAGAACCTCAACACTGCACTTTACAGCCCTCGCTTCCTCATCAAGCGCCCTGTGCTTCAGGCGCTGGAAACCACGGAACTTGGCGCACCAATCTTCCTGATCGACGAACTGGACCGCACCGATGAAGCTTTCGAGGCATTCCTGTTGGAAGTGTTGGCAGACAGCCAGGTGACCATCCCGGAACTCGGAACTATCAAATCCGAAGAACCGCCGATCACCATCATCACCACCAACCGCACCCGCGAAATCCACGACGCCCTGAAACGCCGCTGCCTCTATCATTGGGTGGACTACCCAACCGCCGAGCGCGAGCTTCAGATTGTGCAGACCAAACTGCCAACAGCAGCAGCCACGCTTTCAGCACAAGTCGTCGCCTTCGTACAAAAGCTGCGCGAAGATGAGGCCCTCTTCAAAAAACCCGGCGTTGCTGAAACGCTGGACTGGGCCACAGCCCTCACTGAGCTACAAGAAGTTGCACTGGATCCGGAGATGGTCTCAGACACCTTGGGCGTGCTGCTCAAGTATCAGGAAGATATCGACCGCATCAAAGGCTCCAGAACCCGCGCAATCCTTGATGAGATCCGCATGGAAGCCAACTCACAGGCCACCATCGCTGGCAGCATGCCTGCCCCAACCGTGTAGCCTCACCTGATGCAGGACGACTTCGCTCCCTCTCCCCGCCCACCGCATGGGCGCATCACGGAAAACATCGTCCACTTTGCCAGAACCCTGCGCAAAGCAGGCCTGCCTGCGGGGCCATCCTCTGTGGTGGATGCAGTAAGCGCGGTCACCATCAATGGCATTGAGAACAAGCAGGACCTCTACTGGACCCTGCACTCCGTCTTCGTCCATAAACGCGACCAGCAGCCCGTCTTTGACGAAACCTTCCGCCTTTACTGGCAAAGCAAAGGCCTCGTCGAAAAGATGCTGGCCCTCCTCTCTCCCGTTGCTCCAGCCGGACAACGCGAACCGGAAAAACCACGCGCCGCCCAATCCCGCGTTGCCAATGCGTTTGAAGCCAACAAGCAGCGCGAGGCGAAGGAAACCAAACCGCTGGTGGAGGTCGACGCCCGCTTCACCGTCTCAGAAAAAGAAGTCCTGCAAAAGAAGGACTTCGCCCAGATGACAGCTGAGGAAATCGCGGAAGCCCGCAGATCCCTCGCTCATCTCACCATGCCAGCCGATCAGGTCAGATCCCGCCGCTTCAAGCCGGTGCACTCCCACACCATCGGCAAGCAGGTAGATGCGCGGCGAACCATGCGTGCCACGCTGAAGGCAGGCGGTTCCATCATCGACCTCAAGCACAAGGCACCGGCACAAGTCCATCCGCCCGTGATTGCCCTCTGCGATATCTCCGGCAGCATGAGCCAGTATTCCCGTATCATGCTGCACTTCCTGCATGCCCTGTCAGAAAAGCGCAAAACCCATACATTTCTGTTTGGCACACGGCTCACCAACATCACCCGCGCCCTGCGCATGAAAGACCCGGACGAAGCCCTCGCTGCTTGTACCGATGAGGTGGAAGACTGGTCCGGCGGCACCCGCATCGCCAGCTCCCTGCAAACCTTCAACCGCGCCTGGCTCAGACGCGTCTGCCACGGCGGGCCAATCGTCCTGCTCATCACGGATGGTCTGGAGCGGGAAGCGTATGATGAGTTGTCCGTTGAGATGGATCGTCTCCACAGATCTTGCAGACGGCTCATCTGGCTCAATCCGCTGCTGCGCTACGATAAGTTCGAGGCCAAAGCCCGCGGAATTCAGGCGATACTGCCGCATACCGATGAGTTCCGGGCAATCCATTCGCTGGATGCGGTCAAAGATCTTTGCCTCGCCCTGAATGACAAGCGCATAAATAGTACATATGATGCCACGCAGAGATTCCTCTAGCGTGTATCTCCGAAAAGTGGGAACCGGTTTTCGGATAAAGATACGCTTGAACATAAGTTCCTGACAATCCTTCAGCTCCGCTGCACTAACTCGCAGAGAGCCCAACCATTCCGTCAGAGCCGATGACATTCAAAGTACTTCTGCACATTGTAAAAACAGTCTCAGCAATCTACGCCAAGCGGTTCAACATCAACCGTGATGAGATCTGGTATCTTGCCAAACTTCAGGAAGAGCTCGGAGAGCTGACGGCCGCCCATATGAAGGCAACCCGTCGTGGCCGCTCCGGTTCTGCAACCCCAAAAGAGTTGCACGCCCAGAAAGAAGACGAAGCTGCAGACCTGCTGGCTCACCTTCTGCTCTACGCGGACCGCAACAACCTTGACCTGGAAAAAGCAATCCGCCGTAAGTGGATGGCCCACCTGCCAGCAGAAATCATGGACAAGCAAGTCTGATACAACCTCGTATCAGGCATTGCTAAATCTCCCCCGTCAGCTGCAATCGCAACTGACAGGGTAACTGCGCGCTCATGCGTACTGCGCAACGCCATTGCCGAGCGACCAGTTCTCTTTTTCAACCTCAACCAGATTGATAAAGACATCCTCAGGCCGGATTTGAGGGGTCTCTCCCAGCAGCTCGACAATCCGCCGAAACAGTGCCCTCTTTTGTTCTGAGCTCCGCGTGTTGAGCGTGATCTGGATGAAAACCAGATCCTCGCTTCGGGCGATGTTCAGGTAGGACGCCCCAAAACGGAAGTTGGCGCTCGTGTGCTCGGTAATTACCATAAACTGATTGTCTTCTGGCGCATTCAGCGCATCCCGCATAGCGTGATAGACACCATCAAAGATAGCCTGCCGATAGACATCAGATTTCCCTGAACGCAATGAGATATGGACAAGTGGCATGACGGTTCCTCCTTTAAGTCATGGAGAGAAACCTAGACGCACACCATCCATTTGAATATACAATGCCTAGCGATATCAGTTATTGAACACTTAAATGACAAACCGACCCCTTGATCTCGACGCCGTGCAAACCTTTGTTCGCATTGCAGAACTTGGCAGCTTCACGCAGGCTGCTGAGGTGCTTCAGACAACCCAGTCGACAGTAAGTTTAAAGCTGAAACGGCTGGAAAAGCGGTTGGGTTGCCAGCTGATTGAACGGACACCGCGTTACGTTCAGCTCTCAGCAGAAGGCACCACGTTTCTGGAACATGCCAGAGAACTCCTGAAACAGCACGATCATGCCCTCGCTTCCCTCACCAACACACGTCAACGTCTGACCATGGGCATCAGCGACCACGTTGCAGGGCCAGAACTCCCCCTGCTGATCGCCCGCATGAACGCACAAGACCCGCAGCTTCTCATCGAGATCAGGATTGGCTCTTCAGGCGATCTCCTCAAGAGCTTCGACCGGCAGGAACTCAGCACCGTCATCATCCGCCAACATGAAAGCAGAGGAGATGGTAAACTGATCGCAAATGAGAAGTTCGGCTGGTTTGCCTCACAAAACTGGCAGCCTCGGGCAAATGAACCTCTGCCCGTTGCGACTATGCCCGAGCCATGCGGCGTGCGCATTATGGCCGGGCACTTGCTCGATCAGGCCGGTATTCCGTGGAGAGAGGTCTTCGTTGGCGGTGGCGTGACTGCTGTATCAGCCGCCGTCATGGCCGGTTTGGGCGTCGCAGCCCTCACCCGGCGAATGCTGCCAATCGGTGCCGTTGAAGTTGGAGAGAAACTCGGCCTGCCGGACCTCCCCGCCTTACCAATCATGCTGCATACAAGAGTGCGAGGCGGTAAACCCGAAGAAGCAGTCGCTGCACTCTCGGCAGCGTTCAAAAGCGCGGTGCCGGACTAATGCCTAAGGAACAGAATTTTCAGCAGGAGTGTGGAATGAAGATCATGCTTATCGCGCTATTGTGCTTGCTGTCTTCTCCGTTACCATCCAATGCTCATTTGGAGGTTATTGAACTAAGAACTCCAAAGGACATTCAAAAGATGGCCCAATGTGCCACGCAGTTAACTGGACCAGCACAGTTTGACGCCATTGCGAGGCTTTGGGTCACACAAGAATACGGCAATAAAGCTCGCTACTACCCAATCTCAATCACAAAAAGTGGTAGCAGCTATAAATTGGAATTCATTGTGCGCCTCTCTGAGAGCAGTGTCTCAACAGAGATTGTTGTCACTCCTTGCGGTCAAATCATAAAAAAATCACCGACAAAAAACTCCAAATAGGGCCGGAGCAACTCTACCTCAACACATAGCGTGCCAGTACCATAACCGACACTCAGTCACCTACCGAGCAATGGTGATTGGCTTGCTGTTGCTGGCCAGTTGGCCTTCCCAGCGGTTCCATTCGGTCATACGCATGCTGCCTTTGGCGCGGGAGAAGTTGTCGAACAACACGAGCTCCTGCCCCTTCATCCGCCAGTTGGAAACGAAGAATAGATCCCCATCCATGCAGTGATTGAAGCTGGCAGCAAAGCCTTCATCTTTAGGTTCTGTGCTGAGATTGAGCTGGCAAACGCGGTCATCAGAGTTCAGATAAACCGTCCACTTTCCAACCATATCATCGGCTTTCACTATGGGCTGAGACCTGCGCTCCTCTTTCTTGCCAAGCGCTGCTGCGGCCACAACACCCGCCAGAAACGCCGTTGCAGTTCCCGGATCCACACTGGCCTGCGCTGAACTTGTGGCGATCTCAGTCACAACCGTCCCATCTGCTTTGCGATAGGTTTTGCTTTGCGTGGTCTGGTCCTGCGCCACCACGGCCTGAGTATCGGCAGCGCTGGCAGGTGGCTGCGCTGCGGGTGCTGGCGCGCTATAGGTTTCCCCGCCTCCTCCAGCACTTTGACAGCCAGCAAGCGCCAACAGGCTTGCAGCAACAACAAACTTCCTCATGTCATTCCCCCCAAAGAATACGTTGGGTCTTATTGTCCGTGCCGGATCAGACGAAGCGCAGGATCCCCACCCGCTTTCGCTTCCTTCCAGCTGTCCACCTCATTTTTATGAAAAGACCCGATCACTTCACTTCTGTGATCGTAAAGGACAAGAGCATCCTCTTTTGTGTTCCAAGCCCAAACATTTGGTTTGCCCGAACATACGGAACTTGCTGAATAGTTCTTGCCAAACTGCGCTGTTTTCAGCTGCAACGCGCACGGTTTTTGCCCTTGTTTGCGCACCACAGACCACTTGCCAGCAAGCGCGGAAACAGCAGCCAGCTCTGCTTCGGTTTTTCTGGCGCGTTCAGCAACGGGTTTTTCGTTAGATTTTTTAACCGTCGTCTCAGCCAGTTCCTCAACACTGTCGCTAATGTGCGGCACGCAGCCGGACACGATCAAACAGCTTGAAATTAAAAGGGTTTTGATCCGCATGTAAGCCCCTGACCATGCGCAGACAAACCGCTAAAACGCCCCACATCAGCTGCCTGCACCCATATCCTTCAATCTTCCAATACAGAAAAATTGAATCAAATTGATATTTTACCCTAGTAAACCTGGGAGTGATTTGAACAGACAAAACTCTGAAGTATTCACTATTAAAGTGAGTTCCTCATACGCATCACAGCATACAACACCATGAATACATGAGGTAATTCCTCGAATTACAGAGAGAATATTCCACTATACTGCGGATGAAGGATCATCCTGCTTTAGTAAGCCGGTAAACAGAACCAAAATGCTATCCGGCTTTAATCAGCACTGCGCGTGGCATGTACTGAGCGGCTTTACACCTGAGCAACAGCAGATCATCAGCTGGCACTCAGGCACCGGACTGTTCGCGGTGGGATCGCTCCAGATAACCAGCCAACCTCACCAGTGAGGCCTGCCAACCTCCACGGGTCGCCTCAATCATGTCCGTGCCAACCATGGATATGACCTGAACAGTCACACTAAGCTCAGTGGTACTGCCCTCTCCATTCATAGTAACCGTGATCAAAGAAGCACTCAGCAGCATGTCACCGGTTGAAACCCGCTCGGTAAACAGCAGGAGATCCGGGCGACGAATATCGTGATAACGCGTCTCAACACGAAATCGCAGATCACCATTCTGGCCGCACTGGTGAACGTCCAAACCACCAACGCGAAAGTCATTTTCTAAAAATGCAATGGCTTCATCATCAGAAGGAACGCCCCAAACCGTCCGGGCGTTCGGATCCTCCCAAGCTGCAAACACCTCCTCAGCAGATGCCTCCAGCTTTTCCCGAATGATGATCGTGTCATGTTCAACCGTCTGCCCCATTACTCCCCCTCACACATTGGCTGCAACAACCAAGCCTACGCCGTTTCTCACCTTAGGGAAACAGGGCTATATGCAAAAGAGATAAGAGGCCGGGCCCACTCACACGGCTGAGGTACTATCAAAACATGCGAGGCGTCGCAGAGCCAGCTCACCCTTCTTGAATAGGACGACAGAAAGAACCAGATTTTTGAATGGCTTCCAAAGGCACCAGATTCAGCATGTACTCGTCGGGCTGCGCCTCTGAGTGCCCAAGCGCGACGAACTGATAGACACCATCCAACCAGCACCCTTCCTGCGTAAACTCGGGAAGCTCATAAAAGTCCAGCGACCGCACATCATCCTTAGGGCCGTTGTCATCAAACAGCCACTCAATCACAATCGGAATCGGCTGACCCGTGCTTCTTTTGATCTCGATAAGCTCTTCCCGCAAAGCACTACAATACTGCTCATCCAACGTGCCCAGCTTCACCCGTAGGTGACCCATCAATCCGTGATAGGCAGGCGGCGGATAGGTGACTGTGTAGGTAAAAGGCTCGGCTGGTTCACCTTCGGGCATATCGACGGGCATTGCCGTCACTTCCCAGCGCGGCACAGGTGTTTTGCCGTCACCAGCCTTGCACACCGGCAGATCAATCTGCGCAGCCTGAACGGAACTAAAGCTAACCGCAGTAAAGACAACCAAACACGCCCATAATCTCATCAGGCCTTAATCTCCCAAAGGTGTTGCAAACTCTGACAGTTGAAGCGCCCACAAAGCCGTTATGCGGTTGAAACACTCCATCCCAAGAACCGGTGCCAGTGTTCCCTTAGGGTTCATGGCAAAAGGAATGTTGCAGGCGTTGTTTCGAAAGGCCTTCCAGTTCCGAGTGGATTCAACAAGCTCGGTCTTCGTGGCCTTATTCTCGTTCCGCCTCAACTCCTTTTCAGAGTTCGAAATCATCTTTTCCCAAAGCGCTGTTTCCCGTGAGTAGCATTCCCGCATGCCCATGCTGGTCTGGTCCTGCAACTTCATGGCGCAATGTTCAAACACCTTTCCAATGCACTGGACTCTGTTAGTGAACACAAGCCCCCCTTTTTGCAGGCACTCATGAAACACCTTAATCTCATCAGCTCGTGGCTGGTTCGGCCCTTGAGCAAGGGCAACAGCAGAGGAACTCAAAAACGCGAGAAACACCAGACACCGGATGATCATGGCACACCTTCCAATAGCGCGTATCTCCGGAAAGTGAACACCGGTTTTTGGCAAAGATACGCAAACCAAACGCAAGCAGCTCATATGAAACTGCTTTGGGAAGGCGCTAGTTTACGCCCCGAACCTTAAGCCTACTGTAGGTTTCCGTAGGCAAGCAGTTTCACCCTTAATGGTGTTCTGCCAGCCTCACTAAACTGCAACAAAAAAGGGTTCCGGAGTAACGCCCCGAAACCCTCATAAAACCTGACGATAATCAGGCCTTAAATCTTAGCGGTAACCGTAGGAACCGTCTTTCCACTCGTACCAAACGTAACCTGGCAGAGACACGTCACCCTTCTCGTTGAAGGACAGTTCGCCAAGAACTGTGTCGAACTTGCCTGCGTTCAGCTTTTCTACAACTGCGTCATAGTCGGTGGTGCCAGCTTCAGCAGCAGCAGCCGCCCATGTCTGGATCGCAGCATAGGTGTAAAGTGCGTAACCTTCAGTGGTTTTACCAGCAGCTTCAAGAGCAGCCACAACAGCAGCAGCTTCTTCGTTGTTACGTGGATCCGGTGGGAAGGTCATCAGAGTGCCTTCACCAGCAGGGCCAGTGATGGACCAGTACTCATCAGTCACCAGAGCGTCACCGGAAACCAGAATGGTGTCCATGCCCTGATCAACCATCTGACGCTTCATCAGACCAGCTTCAGTGTGGTAACCACCAACATAAAGAACGTCGACTTTTTCAGACTTCAGCTTGGAAACCAGCGCGGTGTAGTCTTTTTCACCAGCGGTGTAAGCTTCATAAAGCGCTTCCTGCTTACCAGCAGCGTTCATGACAGCTTTGGTCGCATCAGCAAGACCCTTACCGTAAGCGGTCTTGTCGTGGATCACAGCAATGTTCTTGCCGCCGAACTCTGTCGCAAGCGTAGTACCCGCAACTTTACCCTGCTGGTCATCACGACCACACACACGGTAGGTACCAGGACCAGGACGCTCGTCGGTGTACTTCGGGTTGGTAGAAGCTGGGGTGATCTGGATGATACCCTCTTCAGCGTATACCTGAGAAGCTGGGATGGAAGAACCGGAGCAGAAGTGACCAGCCATGAATGCTACGTTTTTACCAACCATCTGGTTCGCAACCGCAACAGCCTGCTTAGGGTCACATGCATCATCGCCAACTTCCAGAACAAGCATCTCGCCGTTCACACCGCCAGCAGCGTTGATGTCAGCAACAGCCTGCTCAGCACCAGCTTTCATCTGCGCACCAAACGATGCGTACTGACCAGTCATTGGGCCTGCAGTAGCAATAACGATTTCAGCCATAGCCGCGCCAGACATTGCCATAGCAGCAACACCGGCAACGCTCGCCAAAAGATACTTTTTCATAAAAAACTCCCCGAGTCAGGTGCATTTCTCAATTGAAATTGAGCGGGAAACGCAACCGTCTCCCACCAGAGCAGGCAAACCCCTCGCCTGCTCAATGCTTCCGACAATGAGACCTCTCCGTACTCATCATCTGGATGCCTAGCCAGAAACTAGTTTGAACCAGAACTGACCGAATGCGCAACAATTATCTAAGTAATTTTGCGAATTAGTAATTATCTTGCTGGCCCGGTTTCAGCTTCCAGCCAAACGGACCTGTCTTCTGATAAAGCCAGCTGTACTGCGTCACCATCTGGTTGGTGCGGGTCACGCGGTAGCTCACCAGCGCAATGCCGATGAGAATGGCGTAGTCCACCACCAGATACTGAATAGACAGCAGCGGCTCTTCAAACAGCGCGAACGACAGAAAACGCATCGCCAGCGACAGCAGGAAGATGAACCAAAACAGGATCGGCAATGGCCGCCATGTGGTCGCAATGGAACGACCTGTTGCAGCAGCTGCCAACCCGCCAAGAACAACAACCAGCATGATAAAGGCAGGCATCGAGCTGCCATAAAGAATACCCATCTCTAAGCCTCCGTCGAGCGCATTCCCGAAAAGTGGGAACCGGTTTTCGGACAAGGATCCGCGCAAAAACAATTCATTAGAGCATGGCTCAAAGTTTCGTCTGTCATAGCCATGCTCTAATGTGCGCCGCCTTCAAGATAAGCCGCTTTCACCTCTTCACGAGACAGAAGCTCCTTACCAGTGCCGGTCATGGTGATTGTGCCGTTGACCATCACGTAACCCCGGTGAGCCAGCTTCAGCGCGTGATACGCATTCTGCTCAACAAGGAACACGGTCAGACCATCGGTCCGGTTCAGCTCAGCAATCGCCTCAAAAATCTGCGACACGATAATCGGTGCCAGACCAAGAGACGGCTCATCCAGCAGAAGAAGACGCGGACGGCTCATCAGCGCACGGGCAATCGCCAGCATCTGCTGCTCACCACCGGAAAGCGTCCCACCGCGCTGCTGCTGACGTTCTTTCAAACGCGGGAACAGCTCAAACGCACGGCGCAGGTCTTCCTCAAAATGCTCGTTTCCAGCAACCATACCGCCCATCATCAGGTTCTCCAGAACCGTCATGCGTGGGAAGATACGGCGCCCTTCAGGAGATTGAGCGATGCCAGTGCGCATGATCTCGAACGTCGGCTTATAGGTGATGTCCTCACCGCAATACGACACCGAGCCATGACGGGCCTGCGGCGTACCGCAAACGGTCATCATCAGGGTCGACTTGCCGGCACCATTGGCACCAATCAGCGTGACGATCTCTCCTTCATACACATCAAGATCAACGCCATGCAGCGCCTGAATCTTGCCGTAGAAAGTTTGAACACCACGAATGCTCAGGAGTGGTTGTTGTGCGCTCATACGATGCCCACCTCCTCTTCAACCTGATCAACTTCATCATCCTCAACACCCAGGTAAGCCGCAATCACGTGCGGATCGTTCTTCACGAACTCAGGGGTGCCATCAGAAATCTTCACGCCGTAATCCAGCACCACAACGTGGTCGGAGATTTCCATCACAACAGACATGTCATGCTCAATCAGCAGAACAGACGTGTCATGCTCTTTACGGATGTATTGAAGCAGAGTGTTCAGCTCCAGGCTCTCTTTCGGGTTCAAACCAGCAGCTGGCTCGTCCAGACAAAGAAGCTCAGGACCGGTACACATGGCACGGGCAATTTCCAGACGGCGCTGATCACCGTAGGAAAGGTCCGCAGCAGGCGCATCAGCCCGATCAATCAGGTCGATCCGCTCCAGCCAGTACTTGGCTGTCTCAATGGCATCCACGTTGGACTTCTTGTAACCGCCCAGACCGAGCAGACCACCAATCGTCCAGTTGGAAGCAACCATCAGCGGATTGTGCTGCGCCACCATCAGGTTTTCCAGAATGGTCATACCGCCAAACAGACGGATGTTCTGGAAGGTACGGGCAACTTTCGCCTCAGCCGTAATCTTGAAGTCCGGCTTGCGCTCCAGAAGATGCTTTTCTCCGTTGGAGCGGTTCATCACCAGACGACCTTCAGTCGGCTTATAGAACCCCGTGATGCAGTTAAACACTGTGGTTTTACCCGCACCGTTCGGTCCGATCAGCGCAGTAATGTCACTGCGCCCAACATTGAAGCTCAGGTCGCCAACAGCGGTCAGACCGCCAAAGCGCATGGTCAGGTGTTCGACCTTCAGAACAGGGTTGTTGTCCCAGGTGCTCATCCGTGGCCCTCCTGAACAAGATCGGCAGATATGCCTTTTGCGTTTTTGGAAAGTGCCACACTCGGCGTTCTGCTGGAAACAAGCCCACGAGGCTTCCAGACCATGATGACAACCATGATCAGACCGAAGACAAGCATGCGATATTCTTCAAACTCACGGAAGAACTCGAAGCCACCGATCATCACAACCGCTGCAATCACAACGCCCATTTGCGAACCGAGACCACCCAGCACCACGATCGCAAGAATGATCGCAGATTCAAGGAAGGTGAAACTCTCAGGAGAAATAAAGCCCTGACGTGTTGCGAAGAAGGAGCCAGCAAATCCGCCGAACATCGCGCCAAGAGCAAACGCTGTCAGCTTGGTGTTGGTGGTGTTGATGCCAAGCGCACGACACGCAATCTCATCTTCACGCAGCGCTTCCCATGCACGACCAATCGGCATTCTGCGCAACCGCATAGTCACAAAGTTGGTGAGCATCGCCATGATAAAGATGAGGTAGTACAGGAAGATAATGCGATGGATACTGTTGTACTTCAGGCCGAAGAAGTCAGCAAAACCGCCTTCACCACGGGTGAACTCTAGGCCAAAGAAGCTTGGACGCGGAATGCCGGAAAGACCGTCAGGACCACCGGTAAACTCGTACCAGTTCAGCAGAACCACTCGGATAATCTCACCAAACGCAAGCGTCACAATGGCAAGGTAATCCCCTCGAAGCCTTAGAACCGGGAAGCCCAGAATGATGCCCCAGAACGCAGCCAGAATACCGGCCAGCGGAAGACAGATCCAGAAGGAGAAGCCGAAGTAGTGCGCCAGCAACGCGTAGGAATAAGCACCCACCGCGTAAAAGGCCACATAACCAAGGTCCAGAAGACCAGCAAGACCAACCACGATGTTCAGGCCCCATCCCAGCATCACGTAGGTGAGCACGAGGATGGCAAGGTCAATATACTGACGAGAGCCACGGGAGCCGAGCCAGAACATCAACGCAAATGGAAGCACAACAGCCAGCACCAGCATGCCGTATTTCAGCATGTTCGCACTGCCAGTACCCAAACCACCTTTTGGCAGGAACCCGGAAATCCCGATGCTTGGTGCATCTTCGCGCTTCCAGAAGAACATGTTCAGCAGGAAGCGACCTGCGAACACAACAATCACAGCGGTGGCAACCGCCAGCCAGCGGTGTTCAAGGAAGAGTTCGGCACCACGGCCAGAGGCAACATCAACCTTGAGACCCACCATGACACAGGCCAGTGCAAAGGTAATAACCGCACCACCCAGACTGTCTTTCAGGCTTGCAACAAGCAAGCTATCTCTTTGTCTTGCTTGCATTATACCTTCTCCACCTCAGGTTGGCCGAGAAGACCTTCCGGCATAAAGATGAGCACGATCGCCAGGATCGAGAATGCGGCCACGTCCTTGTACTCAACTGAGAAATAACCGGACCAGAATGTCTCGATCAGGCCAATCAGCAGGCCACCAAGCATCGCGCCCGGCAGGGAGCCAATGCCACCCAGCACCGCAGCGGTAAACGCCTTAACACCAGCAAGGAAGCCAATGTAGAAGTCGACAACGCCATAATAGAGAAGGAACATCAGGCCTGCGACAGCTGCCAGAGAAGCACCCATGACGAAGGTCAGCGAGATGGTGCGGTCGACGTTCACGCCAAGCAACGCTGCCATCTTACGGTCCTGCTCACAAGCACGCTGCGAACGGCCAAGATTTGTGTTGTTGATGAGGTAAGTAAACCCAACCATCAAAATGACGGTGGTCACCACAATCAGGATCTGCACGTAAGACAGGTTGACGATAAAGCCAGAGCCGTCAGCCCCACCATCAGTCAGCTGAAATCCTCCCGAAATCAGCGGCTGTAGTGGTTTGTTTTTCGCGCCTTGAGAAACCTGAACAAAGTTCTGAAGAGCAATTGATGCACCAATTGCAGTAATCAGCGGTGCAAGGCGGAATGAGCCACGCAAAGGCCGATAGGCAATACGTTCTACTGTCCACCCCCAAACAGCAGTCAGAGCCATGGCCACCACAAGAACGAGGGCCAGAGCCAAAATCAAAAGAAGCACCGGTGTAGCGGCAGTAATGCCAAGTGCAACAATTAGAATAAGTGCAACGAAAGATCCGACCATGAAGATATCGCCATGGGCGAAGTTAATCATGCCGATAATGCCATAGACCATTGTATAGCCAATGGCGATGAGCCCATAAATGGACCCAAGCGTCACACCATTGATAAGTTGTTGGAGAAAGTAATCCATGTTTTATTTTGTTCCCCGCATGAGATCAGCTTTTAGTTGCTGTCCAGTCTGAATGCCTCCGAATTCAGACCCCAATATTTTATGGTAAGCCGACCTGTAAGTATATTACCCATACTTATAAGTCCGTATTTTGGAATTTTCCTATTCTTTATGCGTCGCAAACGCATTTTTATTTCATAGAACCCAAAATCTGGACTTATTCCTACTCCCGACAATCCGCTAGGACAGGCTCTGAGATCAGAGCACCACAACCAATGCGTGAATATTTCTCATCCGTAGAATGCCTCTTCCCTATTCTGTAATATATCACAGCTGATGTATACTGACCATATCCAGACAAAAACTGCAAGATGGTACCCGGGATTTTTTGAAGATTTCCAATCTGCCGGCTCGCGAAGGCGTGATTGAGCCTTCTAATTTCTACGAAAATTCCGTATCAGCAAATCACGGCCTCAAAACGAGAGGGAAGCCCTCGGTATATTAATCAGTTTTTAGCAGTAGAACTAGCTTTTCTCAGCAAATGGCTATAACTACTCTAATTGAAATACCTGTCGTTTTTGGGCGACTGAAAAGTACTAATGAATATTGTACAGTGTGAAACACAGATCATATCTGTGGGAATATCTTGGAACGAACTGGATGACGACAGCTTTAACAATGGCGCCCGCTGATAATACGAGCAAAAGTCTGGCCTCTCATGAATTTAGAGAGGCAATGAGTCGTTTAGGCGCTTCAGTTCACTTGCTTGCCAGTGCCGGTTCTGCCGGTCGCGTTGGCGCAACAGTTTCATCTGTCTGCTCTGTGTCAGATGATCCGGCCACCCTGCTCGTCTGCCTCAACCGCAGCGCAAAGGTGAATCAGATCGTCAAAGACAACGGCGTCTTTTCCATCAACACACTTATTCATGACCACACCGATCTTTCCAACGTCTTCGCAGGTCAGGGCGACCTGTCAATGGAAGAACGCTTCGCAAAAGGAAGCTGGGGCACTCTGGCAACAGGAAGCCCGATTTTGGAGAGTGCACGCGTCAGCTTTGATTGCCACATTAAAGAAGTGACTGAAGTTGGCACGCACTCTGTTATATTCGGCGAGGTGGTCGCAGCACGTCTGGGTGAATTTGCACCTGCTCTGATCTACCTTGATCGGAACTATCATTCCGTCTGAATTTGGTCCTAAGTTCCCATTTCGGAACTAGGCCTACAGCAATAAAAGAATTTTCTGCACCAATCGCGATGGACCTGTCGCGGTTGTGCATCTGCATATTTCGACATTGATTTAGGGAAAAACGATGACACCAGCACCGCGCAATCTGATAACCGACGTTCCGGGATTGAAGGTCGGCAATGCCCATTGCGAGAAGACCAAGTCCGGTGTCACGGTTCTCATACCCGACGAACAAGCCGTCGCGTCCGTCGCCATCTTGGGTGGCGCGCCAGGCACCCGCGATATCGCTCTTCTGGAACCAGAGCAGACCGTCAATGCCATCGACGCCCTCGTGCTGTCCGGCGGCTCCGCATTCGGGCTGGATGCAGGCAGCGGCGCACAGGTGCGACTGGCAGAACTCGGCAAAGGTTTCAAAGTTGGCAGTGCAGTCATTCCAATTACCCCCACAGCTATTCTATTCGATCTCCTCAACGGGGGGGATAAATCCTGGGGCAGAAAACCAGTTTACCGTGAGATGGGCATCGAAGCGGTCGACAACGCTGGTGAAGATTTTGAGCTCGGCTCAGCAGGCGCAGGCTTTGGCGCTACCACCGCCGACCTCAAAGGCGGCCTCGGCTCCGCCTCCCTCTCCCTGCCCCGCGGCGGCACAGTTGGCGCCCTCATCGCGGTAAACGCATTAGGCCGTCCCACTATCGGCGACACGCCATACTTCTGGGCCGCTCCAAGCGAGCAAAACGGGGAATTCGGCGGTCTCGGCTGGCCAGCAGAAATGCCGGGCATGGATCGTACCGTGCAAACCAAGTTCACTCTGGGCACAATCGATCTGTCCCCAAACACCAACACCACCATTGGCATCGTTGCCACTGATCTGATCCTCACCAAATCTGAGGCCAAACGCATCGCCACCGCCGCCCACGACGGTTATGCCCGTGCTCTCTGGCCGGCACACACTCCAATGGATGGTGATCTGCTCTTCGTGATCTCAACCGGCCAACGCAAGATGCAGGACCCGATGGTCGAGCTGCTCGAGCTCGGCGCCTACGCCGCTCAGACCGTCTCCCGCGCCATCGCCCGCGGCGTCTACAATGCGACGGAGTACCCTGGTGACACAGTACCAACATGGAAGAGCCAACACGGATCACGGTAGATTTGAATTCCGTATCCTGATATTTCCGTTAAGGTAAAGCTCACATAGCAACGCAAGCAAACCCATAAAAACGCAAGTTTGCGCAAAACAACGCAAATCGACGCAAACCGGTATAATGTGCTGGAGTTTTGGATCGAGCTCACCAGAGATGGGAGCCGGTATTCAAGGCAGATGTGCTCTCTTGAATAAGTGCCGAAAGGCAAAAAAGATGCGCCGCCTCTGGTGTTGGGGGCAGAGGCGACGCGGGGGAGCAAAGGACGGAGTGTTGCGGTAAATATACGCCGCCCTTTGCGTATCTCGGAGGTCTTCCCGGTTTTAGGTAACCGGGAAGACCTTTTTCCTATGCCGGTTCCGGCTCAGCCTTCTGACCGTCAGAAACTTTTTCTTCCAGTTTTTTCAGAGGCTTGTCTGCTTCACCTTTACCTGCACCCTTTGTTGGATGAATGCGGTAGAAGATGATGAACAGCAGCGGAACAGCAATCAGTGTCAACACAGTCGCAAACGCCAGACCACCCATAATGGTCACAGACATACTCGCGAACATCGGATCAACAATCAGCGGAGCCATACCAAGGATCGTCGTGATCGCCGCCATAGACACCGGACGCAGACGAGACACACTCGCACGAACCACAGCGTCAAACCGGTCTCCACCTTCTTCAAGCTGAAGGTCGATCTCTTCCAGCAGCACGATCGCGTTCTTGATCAACATGCCTGACAGGGACAGCACACCAAGGATCGCCATGAAGTCCAGCGGCAGACCTGTACCCAGCAGACCAATCACCACACCGTTGACAGACATCGGTACGATCAGCCAGATGATGAGTGGTTCCCGAACCTTAGAGAACAGCAGGATGGAGATAACAATCATCACAAGGAAGGTGACTGGTACCTTACTCCCCAGCGATTCATTCGCATCCTGAGAGTTTTCGTACTCACCACCCCACTCCATGGAATACCCATCCGGCAGCGGAACAGCTTCAATCGCACCCCGAATTCGGGCATGAGCAACCGACGCCAACTCATCCGGCGCACTCGCTCCAAGCACACTCAGCGTCTTCACACGGTCCCGGCGACGGATCAGAGTATCTTCAGCCACGGTAGAAATACCGGAGGTGACCTGATCAATCGGCACGTACTTGCGCTGCTGAGAACTCCAAACCAGAGTGTTTACAAGAGCTTCAGAGGCAGTCTCACCTTCACCACGCTGACGCTTCACGATGATCGGAATGTCTTCATCCAGATCACGATAGCTACCAGCACGGATACCGTCAGAGGTAAACTGGATTGCAGTAGACAGATCCTGACGAGTGATACCAGCAATACGCGCACGCTGTTCGTCGAACTTCGGCTGCATCACCAACTCACGCTCACGCCAGTCAGTACGCACATCACTCAAGCGATACTGAGGATCTTTAAAGATCGCCATCATCTCTTCAGAGATCGCCCGCAGAACATCTGCATCCGGACCCGTAATACGCGCCTGAACATCAGCACCGGACGGAGGACCAAACACCAGACGTTCGGTATAAACCTGTCCCTGAGGCAGCTCCTGAACACCGAACTCGCGGATCTTCAAAGCCAAATCATCAATGATGTCAGTGTTTTCAGTGCGTACGATCACCTGACCATAGTTGGAGCTTCCATCCTGAGCAGAGTATGTCAGCATGAAGCGGGTCGCACCCTGACCAATGAAGGTATTGGTAGAAACAACACCCGGCAGAGACAGGATCTCGTTCTCCAGCTTCTCCATATCACGCGCAGTCGCATGAATGTCAGTCCCATGCGGCAGCCAGTAGTTCACATAGAACAGCGGCGTTGCAGAGTTCGGGAAGAAGGAGTTTCCAACAAACTGGAAAGACCAGAAGCAAACTACAGTCACACCGATCAGAGCCGCCAGAGACAACCAGCGCAGTTTCAGGGTCAGAACCAGAATCTTACGGAACAGTGTGTAAAGAACACCACGGTACGGATCATGCTCATCACCAGAGATGGTAGCCATCTTGAAGAAGTACTTACCAAACAGCGGTGTAACGAGGATCGCGAACAGCCAGGACATCAGCAGGGAGATACCAACAACCGCGAACAGGGAGAACATGAACTCACCCGTACTGTCGCTGGAAAGACCGATACCTGAGAACGCCATGATGCCGATAACAGTTGCACCCAGCAGTGGCCACTTGGTCTGCTCAACAACAGTCGACGCAGCTTTGATAGGCCGCATACCGCGCTGCATGTTGATCATCATACCTTCAGCAACAACGATCGCGTTGTCTACCAACATACCCATGGCGATCACGAGAGCACCAAGCGAAATACGCTCAAGCTCAATACCACCAAGTTTCATCAGCAGGATAGTTGAAAGCACGGTCAGCAGCAGAACAGAACCCACCACAACAGCAGCACGCCAGCCCATGAAGATGCCGAGCACCACAATCACGATGGAAACAGACATCACAAGGTTCCACACGAAGGAACCAACAGCCTGATCAACCACACGGTGCTGTTCGTAGATCGGGATGATTTCCATGCCAACTGGCAGGTTCGCACGCAGTTCGTTCAGATGCGCTTCAACGCCCTGACCGACAGCCACAATGTTTGTGTCTTCAACAGCAGCTACGCCAAGGGTAACAGCGCGCTGTCCGTTATGACGAACCAGAACACTTGGGTTTTCAGGCTCTTCGACAGAAAGCGTAGCCACATCAGACAGGCGTACCATCGCAGTAGAACCCGGATTACCAATCACCAGATCCTGAATGCTGCGATAGCTGTCAAAGGCGGAAACAGTTGAGATGCGAATGCGCAGATCACCGGAAACCGTGGTACCGTTCGCCTGAATAGCATTCTCTGCATTCAGCACGTTCTGCACGTCAGCAATAGTGATACCCAGCTGTGCCAGACGGTCCTGATCCATCGCAATGACGATCTCATCTTCAGGCGCACCAAGGATGGAAACCTTCGCAACATTGTCGACAGTCAGCAGTTCACGGCGCAGTTCCTTGACGGTCTTACGGATATCCCGGTTGGAGTATCCATCAGCTGTCAAGGCATAGTACATGCCGAACACATCACCGAAGCTGTCGTAAACAATCGGAGTGCGAACACCGCTTGGCAGGTTCGGCATCTCGTCGTTCACTTTGCGACGCAGCTCATCCCACACCTGTGGCAGCTCAGTACCGTCATAGATGTCTTTCATCTCTACCTGAATACGTGAGAGACCCGGCTCAGAGGTACTGCGAACTTCCTTCAGCTGGGGCATCTGCTGAATGGCACTTTCGAGCCGTTCAGTAACTTCTTCTTCTACTTCCGCAGCGCTCGCACCCGGATAGGAGGTGATCACCTGCGCTTCTTTAATTGTAAATGCCGGATCTTCCAGTCGTCCAATGCCGCCTAGAGCCCAAATGCCACCAAGAAGAGCAATCAGGACAACCATCCAGACATTGACCGGCTTCTCAATTGAGTAGCGTGCAATATCCATTTCAAAAACTCCTAGACGCTACTCTTACAGCTTCGGCACGATCTGCTGGTTTTCACTCAGATGGCTCACGCCTGCTGTCACGATCATTTCACCGTCCTTCAGGCCGGAGAGGATCGGAATGAAGCCACCAAGCACGGTGCCGAGCAGAACCTTACGACGACCAACGCGCTTTTCACTCTCATCAACAACCCAAACGTACGAGCTCTTGTCTGGCGCAGAACCAATAGCAGAAGTCGGGACGAAGAACGCAGTAGCACCTGCTGCATCAAGACTGTTGAGCTTCACTTTCACGCTGGCAGTCATGCCAGGGATGATGTTGAAGCCAGCATCATTGTCCATCGCCAAAGTCACACGGTATGTCTGCGCAACCATGTCAGCTTCAGTGCTGTGCTCGCGGTATTCCAGCGGAAACACTTTGCCCGGATGAGATGGGAACTCAGCGGTCATTTTCAGCATGGAAGACTCTGTTGCCTGAGCAAACAGTGTTTCTGGTACGTTGATGTCGATACGAACTTCACTCACGTCCTGTACGCGTGCGATGCTGGTACCAGCATTGATGATCGCGTAGTTGTCGAGCGTACGGGAAGTAACAATTGCGTCGTATGGGGCCACAATCTTTGTGTAACCAAGGTTTTGCTTGGCACGATCAAGGGTCACTTCAGCAAGGTCAAATGCAGTTTTTGCGTTATCGTACTGACCTTCAGAAATAACCTGCTTGTCTTTCAACGTTTCAAAACGCTGCAAGTCTTTCTTCTTTTGCTCATAGTTGACCTGAGCTTCACGAAGAGCATTCTCATAATCGGTTGGGTCAAGCGCAGCAATCAAATCGCCCTTTGCAATGCGCTGTCCTTCAACGATTGGCAGTTCGACAAGCTGGCCGGATACCCGGAATGCCAGATCAACGGTCTGAACCGCATCAACACGTCCAGTAAAGTTACGTGTGAAGAGATCATCAACCTCAGAAACGACCATGACACGAGCAGGGCGCGGCGCTACCGTTTTAGGTGCTTCCGCAATTTCCTGCTCCTGACAGCTTGCAAGCAGCAGAGCAAGTGCCCCAACAAAAATAGGCGCGCCCAGGCGTCCTATTCTACTTTTTCCGCTTATTTTCTGCATTTTACCTTAGTTTCCAGCTTCAGCGTTCAATACGGCGTGTCGGGAGTTCTGGGAGGAAATTTCCAACACGCGATCAATAAGTTCATCGATTTCACCAGCACTGCAGTGTTCAATGTCCAGAGCCTGGCGATAATAAAGTCCGTCAATAATGAGCAAACACATGTGCCCCAACACCGGGTCACTGATTTCACTGCTGATTGCTCGACCGAACTCAGTGCTCATATCCTGAAATTCAGCAACCAATTCAGGCTCTTGGGCAGCAAGAGCAAACAGTGCTTTAGGTGCGGTCTTCTCTCTATATTCCTTATAGATCTGAAAGCTTGCCCTCAAAATTGGGCAGGCCACCCCCTGCTCTGTCAGCTTGTCACTCAACGCGTAAGTCCGTTCCCGAACTTCGGTCACAACCCGGCGGATCACCCCAAGCAAAAGCTCTTGCTTGCTCCGGAAATTGTAAAGCACTCCGCCTTTGGACATGCCGGCCTCAGCCGCCACGGCATCAATGGTCAGCTTGCGCGTCCCTTCAATGCAAACCAGACGCTCGACCGCATCCAGAATATGTTCCGCTGTTGTTTCCACGTTGGTATCCCTCTCCACTCTCGGAGCCTTGTACCGTCTGGTCGGTTTCTGTACCGTCCAGTCGGTTTTTGTACCGTCCAGTCGGTTTTAGAGGAAGACCAAAAAAAAGACAAGTTCGAATTTTGAGAAAATCGAGATAGCTGCCCGTAGGAAACCGCATAGCAAGAAAAAGATCACGTAACTGTGACTTGAAACACAAAATGCCGACCCCATAGGGATCGGCATTTGTTGATTTTCCGCCAATAACTGGATGTTATTCGGCTGCTTCTTTGAAGGTCACCGTGGTTGGATCTTCCTCGAGTCGACCAAGCAGCTCCTCGCGCCGAAGTTGCGCAAGCCGCATATTCTCGTCTTTGATCGGACCATAGCCGCGAATAGAATCAGGCAAATTGAGGAACTCACGCAGGAGACCATAATTTGCTGTTCCCAGCTTTCCGCAGGCAAGACTCAGGTCATCACGGTACTGCTTGATCAATGCACGCTCTTCCTTCCGTTCACGTGCATACCCAAACGGGTCAAGAGCTGTTCCACGCAAACTGCGGAGTGAGACAAGCATCTCAAATGCTTTGAAAATCCAAGGACCAAAGGCCCGCTTTTGCGGACGTCCAGTCTTTGGATCAGGCTTACTAGGCAAGAATGGTGGCGCCAGCATCAACTGCAATTCACCCGGATCAGCAAACTGTGCTTCCAGGTTCTTGCGGAACTCAGGCTCGCTATAAAGACGCGCAACTTCGTACTCATCTTTGTAAGCCATCACCTTGTAAAGCATCTCAGCGGCGGTGTGGGTGATCTCAAGAGATCCCGGACCAAACTCCTCATCTTTCGCGCGGATCTCGGTGATCTTATCGAGATACTTATTGGCGTAAGACCTGTTCTGGTAAGCGGTCAACTCCATGGCAAAGAACGCAATCTTCTCATCCAGCGTCATCACCGTAACGGCTTCCTGACGCGGAAGCGCTGCGAAGATCGCATCAGGGTTGGAGTAAAGAACACGACCTGCATGGAAGGCATTGATGTTCTTCTCAACCGCAGCACCATTCAATGAGATGGCATTCTCAATCGACTGGGCTGAGATTGGCAGTGTGCCAGCCTGATAGGCCAGACCGATCAGCATCATATTGGTGTAAATCGCATCACCAAGCAGCTTCTCGGCAATGTTCGCCAGATCATGCGCTCTCAGATCAAGCGTACCCTGCTCAAGCGTCCGCTTCATCTTGTGCTCATCAAACGACAGCTGCTGCTTCATAACGAATTCTGAAGTCGGCGTGACGTTCGTGTTCACAAAACCATGCGTTCTGCTCTTGTGATAAAGCGACAGCTGTTCAGCCTTACTTGCAACCAGCATGTCACTCGCAATGAGCACATCCAACTGTGCAGGCGGAACACGTGGCCCCTCAATCGTGTCGCTTGCTGCTGCAAAACGCACGTGAGAGGTTACAGGACCACCCTTCTGAGCAAGTCCAGTCATATCCAACGTAGACGCTTTGATTCCGTCAATATGCGCTGCCATCGCAATGATGGCGGAGATGGTCGTAACACCCATGCCGCCGATACCAGCCACCAGCAGGTTACGGGTGTTCTCAAGCGAAGGAAGCTGAACTTCAGGCAGCTGCTTCACATAGTCATCCAGCGCAAAGTCCGCTGGCTTGGCCTGACGCAGCTTGGAGCCCTTCACATAAACAAAAGATGGGCAGAAGCCCTTCACACAGGAGAAGTCTTTGTTACAGGAAGACTGGTTGATGCGGCGCTTTTCGCCAAACACCGTCTCAACAGGCTCAACGGAGAGACAGTTGGACTGTACAGAACAGTCACCACAACCCTCACAGACACGATCATTGATGAACAGACGAAGATCCGGATCGGGATACAACCCTCTCTTACGACGACGACGCTTCTCAGCAGCACAGGTCTGATCAAACACGATCGCCGAAACGCCTTTGAACTCCTTGAGTTCGTTCTGAACCTTCATCAGATCATCGCGGTGATGCACAGGCTCAGTCAGCGCTAGGTCCTGACGCCCCTGATAATCATCGGGATGCTCAGAGAGCAGAACCACCCTCTCAACGCCTTCTGCATGAAGCTGATTGAGAAGCTGAGGAACCGTCAGCGATCCATCAATCTCCTGACCGCCTGTCATCGCAACAGCATCGTTATAAAGGATCTTGAAGGTTATCGGCACACGCGCCGCCACAGCCTGACGGATCGACAGAATACCGGAGTGGAAGTAGGTGCCATCACCCATATTCGCAAACACATGCTCATCACGGGCGAAATGCGCCTGTCCAACCCACAGTGAACCTTCACCACCCATGGCGATCTGACCATCGGTCGTCCGGCCATTAATTTCGGTCATGGCATGACAGCCAATCCCCGGCATGGAACGAGACCCTTCAGGCACCACAGTAGACGTGTTGTGCGGACAACCAGAACAGAAGAACGGAGAACGAGCAGCAAGCTCACCATGTCCCTGCGCCCACATCTGCTGGCGCATCATGGAATCAGCAACTGACCGCATCTCGTCATTGATGTACTCCCGAGGCAGGAAGTTCATGATCACGCGGATCATCTCATCAATGGAAAGCTCCAGCACATCAGAGAGCAATGGCTCACCCTGCGCATCCTTTTTTCCAAGGATCTGCGGCTGCTGATCACTCGGCCAGTTGTAAGCGATCTCTTTGATCTGAGGTTCGATGAACGCACGCTTGTGTTCAACAACCAGAATCTTTTCAACGCCGCGCGCAAAGCTGGAAAATGCAGTTGGCTCCAGCGGATAAGGCATACCCACCTTATAAACCGCAAGCCCAATCTCCTTGGCTCGCCGATCCGTAATGCCCATCAGGCGCAGTGCCTGACACAGATCACGGAACGCCTTACCTGTCGCAACCATACCGATCCGAGGCTTCTGCGCACCATAGGCCACATGATCCAGACGATTCGCCTTGGCATAGGCCAGAACAGCCGGCATTCGGATATCACGCAGCAAGCGCTCCGTTTCCAGACGGTTGCCGAGCAGAAGAACCCGATTCAACTCCGCATTCTTGCGTGGATCAAATGCAGCAGGGCGTGAGAACGACAAACGCTGCGGGTCTACAGAAACAACACCAGATGCATCCATCGTATCTGCAAGGCAAATCAATGCACTCCACAGACCGGTGTAACGCGACATCTCAAACCCGTGCAGGCCAAAATCCAGCACTTCCTGAATATCAGCAGGATTGAGAACAGGGATTTCTGCGTGTTGGAAGAAAAACTCGCTTTGTGCCGGCAAAATGGAAGATTTTGCCAGATGGTCATCGCCAGCAAGCGCCACAACACCGCCATTTGGGTCGGTTCCAGAAGCACTTGCCTGATGCAGTACATCTCCGGCTCTATCAACGCCTGGCGCCTTCCCGTACCAGATGCCATAGACACCATCATAGGCAGAACCTTTTCCGTGCTGCCGAACTTTTTGCGATCCCCAAACCGCTGTTGCACCCAGTTCCTCATTCACTCCCGGTTGAAACTGAATATCCAGCGGATCAAGATATTGACGTGATCTTTGAAGCTCCGTGTCGTAGCCAGCGATTGGAGAACCGCGGTATCCTGAGATAAAACCGCCTGTTTTCAATCCGTTAGCTCGATCCAAACGACCGCGGTCCAACGCCAGTCGTACCAGTGCCTGAATACCGGTCAGGTAAACATTGCCTGTTTCAGCTGTGTATTTATCATGTAAGCTGATCGGTGGCACACTTACATTCATTCAATGAGCTCCTCTCCCATCATGGCTGTGGACGGTCCCCCCCGCCAAAACCAATTCTTTCGTCCTAGCCCATAGTGATCCTTTTTTTGCGTGCTTTCTGTGCTATCCTACCGACAAATACGTACTCAGTCGAAAAATTATTCCTAAGAGGGCATATGAGCGAAAATTCCTTATTGGACCCATCCGACATCCGAGTTCTGCGCATTCTGCAAAAAGATGCATCCCAATCCATCGCAGATATCGCCAAAGAAGCCGGTATGAGCCAAACTCCTTGCTGGAGGCGAATTAAGAAACTCAAGGAGACTGGAGTGATCAAACAGACAGCAGCTCTGGTTGATCGCGAAGCAGTCGGTCTTGGCTTTCTCGCATATGCC
Organism: Pseudovibrio sp. JE062; assembly: GCF_000156235.1. NCBI lineage: Bacteria > Pseudomonadati > Pseudomonadota > Alphaproteobacteria > Hyphomicrobiales > Stappiaceae > Pseudovibrio > Pseudovibrio sp. JE062. The sequence continues at coordinate 481,840 of NZ_DS996806.1, read as the reverse complement.
TTTGTTAAGCTCACTGTGCCCAGCCGCGAGAACATGGAAACATTCGACAGGCTTATTGGGGTATGGCCCGAAGTTGTTACATGCGAACGCATCACCGGCGCAGTGGACTATCTCATCAAAGTGGTCGCCACAGATATAAAGTCCTATGACGATTTCCTTCGCTTGAAACTTCTGGACAACGCTCTGGTCTCAGATGTTCAGTCCCGCATTGTAGTTTCGACAATTAAGGAAACAGTTGCGTTACCGCTTAAAGAGTTTGTCAGTTAAAGTTTCTGACACAGCCTAATCGGAGTTAGTTTACGCGCGGTCGCCGAAACTCCGAAATGTTTGCTCAAACTCGACTGATATGGTTTAGTCGCGCGATCTCTTGCACTTATAGATTTCGCGTGGACTAAACATTGCCCTCCCCCACATTCGTTATAAGCGGCCTCAAGCTGATCAACGCACTCCTGCGTTTTCTGGGACGAAACGGCACCAATGCCGTGGCGATCTCAATCTTTCTCGGCCTCTTTCTACCCGGCATTGCAGAAGCCCTGCGCATTCTTTTAACGCCCGCTATCTTTATTCTGCTGACACTGAGTTTTATCCGCGTCGACAACGCCGCCATCGCACAGCAGCTTACGCATCCTCTTCCAGCAATCGCGGCAGTCCTCTGGCAGATGCTGATCCTGCCCCTGCTTGCGACTTTGATATGCCTGACAATTGGATTGGATCAGTTAGATCTCGGCGTACTCACTGCACTGTTCATGGTCTCAGCAGCACCACCCGTCATGTCCACGCCAATTTTCATCTGGATGTTTGGCCTCAACGGCGCGCTCGCACTCACCATCTCAACACTCGCACTGATCATTGCACCGTTCAGCACGGCCCTGTTTGCGTACCTGTTGCTGCCAGACACCTTGCAAGTTGCCCCGCTCTCACTGGCCACTAATCTGGCTATGTTCCTGATCGGTTCAGCGGGTTTAGGTCGCCTGCTCTATTACGTGCTTGGTGCTGAGCGCATCAATCAGGCCACGGACCACATCAACGGCATCAACTGCGTTGTTCTGTTCATCTTCGCCATAGCGGCTATGGATGGCGTGACTGACTTTGCGCTAACCGCCCCATTCAAGGCGACCGCGCTGTTCATCGGTGTCTTTGCCATCGCGGGTGTTCAGCTGCTCATCACATTCCTGATCTTCTACCCGGCAGGCAAGCAAACCGCCTTCATCGCTGCCTATGGTACAGGAAGCCGAAATCTGGGTCTGATGGTTGCTGCATTAGGCGGCACAATCCCTGAATTTGCGTGGCTCTTCTTCGCCTTTGCTCAGTTCCCGATCTACCTGTTGCCGTGGATCCTAAGACCTGTCGCCATGCATATCGGTAAGACTGAAACAGCCGCCCCCTAAAGAACGAATGGCAGTTGCGCTATTCGCACCACTTGCTTCTCTCTTGTGTCCATGTTAGCGGCACAGCAAAATGGGCACATCAAGGAGAATCCCTGCTATGGCACAGCCGCTCGTTATCGCACCTTCCGTACTTGCATCAGACTTTTCCAAGCTGGGGCAAGAAGTTCGTGATGTTGTAGAAGCTGGAGCCGACTGGATCCATCTGGATGTTATGGACGGTCACTTCGTTCCAAACATCACCTTTGGCCCAGATGTCATCGCAAAGCTCCGCCCACACACCGACAAGGTGTTCGACACCCACCTCATGATCGAGCCGTGTGATCCATACCTTGAAGCCTTTGCAAAGGCTGGTTCCGACTACATCACAGTCCACGCTGAAGCGACCACCCACCTGCACCGTTCTCTGCAGGCGATCCGTGCCCTTGGCAAAAAAGCAGGTGTTTCGCTGAACCCTGGCACACATGAAAGCTACCTGGAGTACGTTCTGGACAGCGTAGACTTGATCCTTGTCATGACAGTCAACCCAGGCTTCGGCGGGCAGAAGTTCATTCACTCTCAGATTGAGAAAGTTGCACGCATCAAAAGCATGATCGGTGATCGTCCAATCCGCATCCAGATCGATGGCGGCATCACTCCGGAAACTGCACCACTTGTCACCAAAGCTGGCGCAGACACACTGGTTGCTGGCTCAGCCGTGTTCAAAGGTGGCACCGTAGAAAGCTACCGCGAAAACATTACAGCCATTCGAACAGCTGCTCAGGTGTAAGTCCTGATCCATTATCGCAAAAGGCCGCCCGGGAGGCGGCCTTTTTTGTAAGCAATGCAGTCTTAATCGAGAGCTTTTGCAGCCTCTGATGCTGCACTCGTAAACAAGGTCGAATCTGTGCCAAACGTCATGAACTGATAACCAGCGGCCTTCGAGTGCTGCAAATGGCCTTTGGAGACACAGTAGATCCCTGCAATCTTTCCAGCAGCACGTGTCTTCTCGGCAATATCCTTCTGCATCGCCAAAGATGCATCTGCCACTGGCTCGATGCGCTGCCCACCAGAAACAGTCAGGGACAGATCTGCTGGCCCAACAAAAACACCATCCAATCCATCAACTGCGAGAATATCCTCCAGAGCCTCATAGGCTTCCGGTGTCTCAATCATCGCAATGGCCAATGTCTTCTTATCCGCGGAAGCAAAGTACTCGTCCATGGTGGTGCCAGAGGCCATGGTCGCCCCAACAGCGCCATAACTGCGCGATCCTAGAGGTGGGTACTTGCAGAACTCAACAAGCTTCTTCGCATCGGTCACCGAGTTGATCATCGGCGCGGTTATCACTTCCGCACCCATATCAAGCAGCCAGCTGGCATTCTTGAAATCATCAACGCAGATTCGTGCCACAGCATGACCACCGCCAATGATGATCTCCCGAATAGAATCACGGGCATCAGCTGTCGTCAGCAACCCATGCTGCAAATCCAGAGTGATTGCCTCATAACCACTTTTCAGAAACAGATTCGAAAAGATTGGAGATGGCAGACTTGCCCACGCGCTCACAACGGTTTGCCCTGCACGCAGTTTTTCTGCCAGACACATATTCTCAGTCATGCAATGCCTCATCTGATTGAGCACAGGCACCATCAACCACGCAGCACCAGCTCTTAAACGCAATTGTCATTCAAACAAAAAAGCCGTCTCCCTCACAATATCAAGGGAAGACGGCAAATTCTTTTGTGAAGCGCCCATCAGATGGGCCAGCTTGAGGGGATCTGCTTACGCTTCCTCAGCAACTTCCTTCTTCGCAACAGCCATCAGCTCTTCCATGGTGCGGCGAATCTGGTGTTCAGACTGCTCAACACCTGCATCAGCAAAATCCTTGGAAATACGAGCAAAAATGTCTTCGTCGCCAGGCTCTTTAAGATCAGTTTGTACGATCTTGTTGGCGTACTCTTCTGCAATGTCCCCGGCCAAACCAAGCTTCTCAGCAGCCCACTGCCCCAGCAGCTTGTCGCGCCGCGCAGTCGCTTTGAAAGCAAGCTCAGAACCCATTGCGAAACCGCCTTCAAACGCATCAGCTCGTTTGTCGAACGTGGTCATCTATTCCCTCCTAGCTCAGACAATGTAAAAAGGTCCCTCCCCTCTTACAAGTCACGCTATAACTTACGTGAATCATTGTACGCAACTTCTATTTGCAGGTCAAAAGCCATTAGTTGTAGTCAGTGGTATATCAAATGGTGGTAACGCCATTCGAATTACCCATTTGTGCTTTATCAAAAAGTCGGTTAAGTTCCGCGCCGCATAGCGGGATCGCGATTTTCGCAATGACGAAAGATGCGAAAACCAATGCTGGAGGAACATTTGCAGTCTTTAGGCTCGAGTGCTTTGAAAGACATCTGGTTTACGCCCCGACGTCACCCGTACGACTTGTTCTACAAACGCAATGGTACGTGCCTATGAACCGCCGTCGGCGAATTTACGAAGGCAAGGCCAAGATTCTCTATGAGGGTCCTGAGCCGGGAACGCTGATTCAACACTTCAAAGATGATGCAACAGCCTTCAACAACGAAAAGCATGAAGTCGTTGATGGAAAAGGTGTCCTGAACAACCGGATTTCTGAGTACATTTTCAACAATCTGAATAACATGGGCATTCCAACCCATTTTATTCGTCGGTTGAACATGCGCGAACAACTGATCCGTCAGGTGGAAATCATCCCGATTGAGGTCGTTATCCGCAACGTTGCTGCAGGTTCTCTGTGCAAACGCCTAGGATTGGAAGAAGGCACTCAGCTACCACGCTCCATTATCGAGTTCTACTACAAGAACGACGAACTTGGAGATCCGCTGGTTTCTGAAGAACACATCACCGCTTTTGGTTGGGCCGCTCCTCAGGAGCTTGATGACATCATGGCACTCGCCATCCGCATCAATGACTTCCTGTCCGGTCTGTTCATGAGCGTTGGCATCCGCCTCGTTGACTTCAAGATCGAACTTGGACGTCAGATCGAAGGCGACATGATGCGCATTGTTCTTGCGGACGAGATTTCTCCAGACAGCTGTCGCCTGTGGGATACTTCCACAAACGACAAGATGGACAAGGACCGCTTCCGTCAGAACATGGGTGGTATGGTTGAAGCCTATCAGGAAGTAGCCCGCAGGCTCGGCATCCTGATCGACAACGACCGTCCGGGACACTCTGGACCAGTGCTAGTCAAGTAATCAATGAACGGGCCCGTGAGGCCCGTTTTGCATTTTTGGGGCAAGCAATCTACCGCACGGGTATTGAACTATCTCACTACCTTGGCTCGTTTTTGCTTCCCCAGCATAGATTCCCGCGTTATGAACGCGCGCAAAGAATGGATTTAGGCGACAGGCGCAATGCAGTCCGCTTAAATCTCCCATATTGGTAAGGAAGGACCAGTTAGAACCATGAAGGCACGTGTGACCGTCACTCTTAAGAACGGTGTTCTCGATCCCCAGGGCAAAGCAATCGAAGGCTCCCTTGGTTCTCTCGGTTTTGAAGGCGTTGAAGGCATTCGCCAGGGTAAAGTGTTTGATCTGGAGCTGGCTGACCGCAGCGAAGCTCAGGCCAAAGCTGACATTGAAGCCATGTGCGAACAGCTGCTGGCAAACACCGTCATCGAAAACTACTCTATCGAGCTGCTTTAAGCTGTAAACGATAGACGAACCTGCGAGGGCAAAACCGTGCAAGACGATACCAGCCGGATCATCCGTTTCATGGTCATCAAGGCGATCATCTTTATTGGCTTGCCAGCTGCCCTCTCTGTTCTTGCGGTGTTTTTACTCCTGTAAAACCTCGTCTGTGACAAGCGGCCCTCCATCCAAGAGGAAACATTCATGAAATCCGCAGTGATCCTATTCCCCGGCTCCAACCGTGACCGCGATATGATCAAAGCGCTGGAGCAAATCTCCGGCCAGCCTGTTGCCACAATATGGCACACCGAAACAGAACTGCCGGAAGCAGATCTCTACGTCCTTCCGGGCGGTTTCTCCTACGGTGATTACCTGCGTTCAGGTGCGATTGCAGCTCGTTCCCACATCATGCCAGCTCTGAAAACAGCAGCTGATCAGGGACGTCACGTTCTGGGCGTTTGCAACGGCTTCCAGATGCTGACTGAAGCAGGCCTTCTGCCGGGCGCTCTGATGCGCAATGCATCCCTGCACTTCGTCTGTAAGGAAGTCATGCTGGAAACCACCAGCACCAACAGTGCCTTCACATCCCACATGGAAAAAGGCAAGGTCTGGCGCTGCCCGGTGGCTCATCATGATGGCAACTACTTTGCTGATGCGGAAACGCTGAAAGAACTGGAAGGCGAAGGCCGCGTGGCATTCCGCTATGCTAACGGCACCAACCCGAACGGTTCCATCAACGACATCGCTGGCATCACCAGCGCAAAAGGCAACGTCCTCGGCATGATGCCTCACCCAGAAAATCTCATTGAAGATCTTCACGGTGGCGTTGAAGGCCGCGCGCTGTTCGAAAGCGTCATGCAGAGCCTTGCAGCTTAAACTGCGAGCAGAATAACTTTTTTAAAACCCGGATGCTCAGCACTCCGGGTTTTTTCATGCCTCAGATAAACGCAAAACCGATCCCGGTCAGGCCCAGCAGCACAACGACAATCCATGGTGGTGCTTTGAAAGAAACTAGCAGCACAAAGCCACAAAGCGCCGCTGCAAAGTCCTTCGCCTCCAAAATTGCACTGGTCCACACAGGCGAGTACAGCGCCGCACCGAGAACACCAACGACGGCTGCATTAGCGCCTGCCATGATCCCACGCGCTGAAGGCGTCTGCCGTAGAACAGCCCAGTAAGGCAAACCGGCAATCAAAAGCAAAGCTCCCGGCAAGAAAATGCCGATCAAAGCAACACATGCGCCAATCCACGGTGCATATCCAGTTGGCATCTCAGCCCCCAGATAACCGGCAAACGTGAAGAGAGGTCCCGGTACCGCCTGCGTTGCACCATATCCGGCGAGGAAAGAACTCTCACTCACCTGCCCAGTTCCAACCACTTCCGCCTCCAGAAGCGGCAGCACCACATGGCCACCACCAAACACGAGCGAACCGGAGTGATAAAAGCTGGCAAACACACCAAGCAGCGGATCAACAACCCACTCACTCAAAACAGGCAGGCCGAACAAAAGAATTGCAAATAGCGCAACGGCCAGAAGACCAAACCGACGCCTCGGAGCAAACAGCACCTCATGAACGTCGGCTTTGGGCTCAGATCGGCAGAACAGGAAACCACCTAAGCCACCAGCAACTATCGCAGCAATCTGCCCACCAGCACCGCCCAGCGCAACGACCAGAACCACTGCAAGCACCGCAAGCCCAGCCCGCAGTTGATCTGCACAGAAGTTACGTGCCATCCCCCAAACCGCCTGCGCCACTACAGCAACAGCAACCAGCTTGAGGCCATGGATCAAGCCCATTCCGACAGGCCCCTCAAAAGCGCTGGCCCAGTATGCAAAACCAAAGAGAAGCAAAGCGGAAGGTGCGGTAAACGCAAAGAATGCTGCAAGCGCCCCAAGTGGCCCTGCCCGCATCAAACCAAGCCCAAATCCAACCTGACTACTCGCAGGCCCCGGCAAAAACTGACAGAGCGCAACCAGATCCCCATAGGCTTCTTCAGAAAGCCACTTACGTCGCTTAACCAGCTCCTCTCGGAAATACCCAAGATGCGCAATCGGCCCACCAAAGGATGTCAGGCCCAACTTCAGGAAAGCAACAAAGACCTCTAACGCATGACCCTGAACATGTTCCTCAGGAAGATTTGTCGGACGTTCTGCAAAACTCATGGATGGCTCAATCGTATTCTGAATAGAAAGCGGAGCAGCATATAAAGCAGAGTTGTGACATCAGGACAAATACTCAGAGCGCCCCGGTACTAGGCAGCCACAACTGTTTTCAATGCAACATTGCGAGGCAACTCATTGTAACGCCGTTGATAGGCACGGGACAATGCCGTCGGCGACGCAAAACCAACACGCGCTGCCACACTTTTCAAGGGACGCCCAGCCTCCAGATCCAGCTTCGCCAGAGCCAGACGCCAGTTGCTTAAGTAAGAACCCGGCGTCTCACCCATTACATCCTTGAAGTGAACCGCAAACTGAGTGCGCGACATGCCCGCCACTTCAGCGAGGGTCTCCAGTCGCCACTGCTTTGCCGGTTCCTCATGAATAGCCACAAGCGCTTGCGCCAGATTTGGGTGTGCTAGCCCGGCAATCAATCCGCTACATGCAGCACCAGAACGAACCGCATGCCGCAGCAACCGGATCACCACCACTTCGCAAAGCCGGTTGATCACCGCCGCTCCACCACAGCGCGGAGACAGCACTTCTTCCACCATCAGGTCAGCAAGGCTTTCCAACTCAGGCGCATCCTGCAGATAGATCTCGACATAGTCCGGCAGCGCCGTACTCAGCTGAGATCCCGGCCCACCGAACTCCACCCGCGCACCTGCAAGCACAATGGTGTCATCGCAAATACGCTTGATCTCAGTTGGGTTGTTGGGACTGGAAGGAAGGAACACGAGCTTCCGAAAACCGTGCATGCAACGAAGGATGAAAAAGTTGCCCTGAAGCACCTCATCCTCTGTGTTGTGAAGGATATGCGCCTCCACCTTAAAGCGCTCAATAAGCGAAGACAGACGGTCGTATCGCAGCTCTCGTGGTTTCACTTCAGCTAGCTCAGTGGCCATATCCGAACTCTCGATCAGTTTTTTCGAACAAAAGGCAATTAAACGTTCAATAACATAATAGCTACAAATCGACCACCGCTAATTGCCTTTTCAAAAAACGAAATGAGCAAAGCTACAAGAAGAATACTTAGCTCAGGAGAATAATATGCTGATCCCTCGCAAGCCAGTCCCAAGCTTATCTGCGAACCTCGTTGGTGGTGGTACATTCGATCTGTCAGCCGACGCTTCTGATTTTGCCACTCTGGTTGTCTTTTACCGTGGTCTGCACTGCCCCATCTGTGCAACCTACCTGAAAGAACTGGAACGTCTGACACCGGAGTTCGAAGAACGCGGTGTGAAAACCATTGCTCTCTCCACCGATACAGAGGATCGTGCCCAAACATTCTCCAACGCAATCAAAGCAGACAAACTGCGCGTTGGGTATGGCGTTACTCTGACCAAGGCGCGTGAATGGGGTCTGTTCATTTCAGCAGGCCGCGGAAAAACGTCTATCGGTATTGAAGAACCAGATCTGTTCGCAGAACCAGGACTGTTCTTCGTAAAGCCTGACGGCACACTTTACTTCGGGAATGTGCAGACTATGCCATTTGCACGTCCTGACTTTAAACCAATGCTCGGTGCTCTCGACTTCTGCATCAAGAACGATTATCCCGCCCGCGGTGAATACACCGGAGCTCTATAATCAATTTTACCACAAACACTTTCTTGGTGCTCAGAGAGGCTGTGTTTTCGCAGCCTCTCTTTTTTATGTCTTTTTGACACGAGGCTTTCGTGCCTTCTTCTGATTGATGTGCTCAATATCTGGAAAGTCTGCCCCCTGCCAAATGCGGACAACAATCAAGACACAGATCGCAATCACAGCCCCCAAAACAACACCCACTAATCGGTCAATAACCTGATTGAAGTTGTCGACCGGACCTGCAGACGCCAGCGCCGCAATCACAAACGCATACCCACCCTGCGTTCCTGCATAAGCCCAGTAACTCTTGCCGTGGTGCACCGAGGCTAGGAAGAACAACCCGATTGCAAGCAGCAGCGCCCACCAGAAAAACGACTGTAACCCGAGCCCGATCAGACCGAACCCCATCAACCCACCGATGAGACAGCCCAGACTTCGGTTCAAAGCAAACTTCTTCACGGACACAACCGGCCCATAGAGCACAACAAGCGAGGTAATGATGATCTGCACCATCGCCGCAAGTTCATGGCCCACGTAGATGATCGGTGCCAGCATTGCGACTGCTGCCCCGCTCAAACACAGCGCAATCACCCAGCTCTTATCCATGGTGTCGATGTTGGGCGTCAAATAGGGTCCAACTCCCACACCTAACGACGTTTCCTCGAGGAAGTAATAGGAGACGACCGCCGCGGTCATCACCCCAATTGCAACCGTAATTGTTCGGTCAACCATCAGATAAAACAACAGATCAATTTCCAGCAGAGAAATATAAATGGCCAACATCGCAGTCACGATCCCCATCAACCACGCATAGGCATAGTTGGGGCTCGCCATTCGCTTATAAATCGCAAGGGCTGCAAGGCATCCAACCGCAATCATCTGGAAGACTTCATAGTTCTTAACTGCAACCGCAATCCAGTACCCGGAAAACCCACCGGCAATGGTGCCGATCACACGTTGAATGCCTTTGCGCCAAACGTTGGTCCAGTCCGCATTGGCCACCGTCATGGCAGACATGGCCGCCCACCAAGGATCATCCGCATCAACAATCAGAGCAATGATCGAGGCGAGCGTCACCATCAGGCTGGTGCGGAGACCGATAGCGTAGTTGAAGAACATGGCGCCTCCTCTAATGCACAAGGAAGATGCGCGCATCTCCCCCATGCATTGGAACGTGGTCCTCTAAAAACTCCCCCATATCAATTTCGACCGGAAACCGCTGCGAAAGCCGGATCCAGTCGGTCGTCAATGGTATGTAAGGCAGCACCCTGGGATCCTGATCCATGCGGGAAATGCCTCGCCCAATGGACCGGACCGTCCCTTTGTGAACCCGGTATGGATCACTGGAGACCTGAAAGTAGACCGTTTGCCCCGGTTTCAACCGGGCCGCATGCCTCTCAATCAGGTTCGCAATGATCCGCCAATTGGTGTTCGTGATAAGTGCCATCTGTGGAATGCCCTGAAGCACATAATTGCCCGGGTTAACTGTGTACTCGCTGACCACACCATCCACCGGCGACAATAAGGAGGACTTTCGAAGATTGTACTGCGCCAGAGCTGTTGCCGCCTGAGAAGCCTCATAGGTCGAGCGTTGCACTTCCACCTGATGCGCAGCCGCCCGCAAAGTATCTCTCGCCGAATCCGTTTCCGCATTCGCCTCTTCCAGAGAAAGCGTGATGTTGTCGAGACGTTGCTGGGTTACGAAACCATTGTCCGTCAGCTCCTCAAAGCGCTGCTGTTGAGCTGAGAGATTAGCAACCTTTGCAACCGCAGCCGTTACTGCAGCCTCAGCAACCTGCACCTCTGCCTCAGACCTGCGCAAGTTAGCCAGAGACATGGCTTCCTGCGCCCGCGCTTCCTGAACCGCCAGAGCAAAAGGTTCAGGATCAATCTGCATCAGCAACTCACCAGCTTTTACAGCCTTGTTCCGATCAACAGGAACCTCGGTAACAAATCCGGAAATTTCAGGAGAGACACGCACCACATCTGCGGAGACATAGGCATCAGCGGTGTAGGTGAAGAAATAATCAATAACAACATAAGCGCCGATCAAGGCGCATGCGCCTAAGATCACCTTGATCGGACCACTTATGTGAAAAATGCCTCCAGGCACCCTTTATCTCCGCTCACCTGACACTACGCAAAACATAAGCATCGGCGAATTCTTGTTAGACAAGCCGGTTATTAGCACCAGCAAAAGGCGCCCATTTGGAGGCACGTGAAAGCATCGCAAATGAGGGTTTTGAAATCGTGAAAATGATCCCTCCAAATTCTAAGTAGCTAGTAAATACAGTAGGTTAACGAATATTTCCGAAGCGTAAAATTTTAGCGCCCGCTCATTGCATAACGCGAAACAAAACCCTAACCAGTTCAAAAGGACATGATTGAAACATCCTCTCAGGTTGTGGTTGCATCGCGAAAACACATGCGCCTTGCTAATTCGCCGGGCAAACCTGCAAAGGACTATCTGTGATGCCACCCCTTGCGAAAAGACTTGCCGTCCTCGGAACCGTTTTCGCCACAGCAGTTGGAGTCACCGCTCTTTCTGCCAATGCAGCACAGGTCAACGCCAGAGCAGCAGGGTTCTCTCACACAGGTCAGCTCGCAACCTTCGGCCTTTACAACAATGCTATCATCACCGATCAACTCAACCTCAAGCGCATCAACGCAGATTACGTATTCCTCAGCGACAATCCTGAAGATCCATTCGACTTCGTATCCGGCAGCTGCTTCGGCGGTGCAGTCGTTAAAAACATGCAGGTACAGGGCGGCGGTGTTTGCAGCCTGAAGGACAAGAACGGCGCACCGTTTGCCATCAGCTATGAGATCACGGGCATCAAAGACGGACGGTACTCAGGCAACTGGGCCATTCTGGGTGGCGATGAAAAATGGGCAAATGCCAAAGGCAGCGGAACATGGAGCCGTACCAAGCTGCCAAACATGTCCATGTCCGTGACAACTCTGCAGGGCGAAGTCACCTTCTGACCACCGCAAACTGAGTATTTTAGGTTGAAAAATTTTTCAGCTAATTCAAAAGATTACAGCTCCATATGATTTAAACAGAGTGACTTGTCGTTAAGCTGCAAAAAACCATGCCTTGGCAGCAAAAAATCCAAAAAAGCGGCCTCTACAGTTTCCATTTTTCTATGAATCCTGTTAAGCAGCCCGTGACATTTGGCCCCGGCGCACAGCGCCCAAATTTTCTGAGTGTGATGATCCAAAATAGCGTTAAGATCACCCCCGAACTCATTGAGGCCCACGGTCTTAAGGAAGATGAATATGCTCGCATCCTGGAGCTGATTGGCCGAGAGCCAACCTTCACCGAGCTTGGAATTTTCTCCGCAATGTGGAACGAGCATTGCTCCTACAAATCCTCCAAGAAATGGTTGAAGACACTCCCGACCACTGGCCCTCGCGTCATTCAGGGACCAGGCGAAAACGCAGGCGTTGTCGACATCGATGATGGTCAGGCTGTCGTCTTCAAGATGGAAAGCCACAACCACCCATCTTACATCGAGCCCTATCAGGGCGCGGCAACCGGCGTTGGCGGCATCCTGCGCGACGTGTTCACCATGGGCGCTCGCCCTGTCGCAGCTATGAATGCGCTGCGCTTCGGTGAGCCGGATCATCCACGCACGCGCCACCTCGTTTCCGGTGTTGTCTCCGGCGTTGGTGGCTACGGCAACTCCTTTGGCGTCCCAACCGTGGGCGGTGAAGTTGAGTTCCACAAATCCTACAACGGCAACTGCCTTGTAAACGCCTTCGCAGCTGGTCTTGCTGATGCAGACAAGATCTTCCTGTCCGAAGCAAAAGGTGTCGGCCTCCCAGTCGTTTACCTCGGTGCAAAAACAGGCCGTGACGGCGTTGGCGGCGCAACAATGGCCTCCGCTGAGTTCGATGATTCCATCGACGAAAAGCGTCCTACCGTCCAGGTTGGTGATCCATTCACTGAAAAATGCCTGATGGAAGCCTGCCTTGAGCTGATGAAAACCGGCGCGGTTATCGCTATTCAGGACATGGGCGCCGCTGGCCTCACCTGCTCTGCTGTTGAGATGGGCGCAAAAGGCAACCTCGGCATCGAGCTCGACCTCGACAAGGTTCCTGCCCGCGAAGAAAACATGACGGCCTACGAGATGATGCTCTCAGAAAGCCAGGAGCGTATGCTCATGGTGCTGGAGCCATCCAAGGAAAAAGAAGCGGAAGCCATCTTCACTAAGTGGGGTCTGGACTTCGCAATCTGCGGCATCACCACGGATACCCTGCGCTTCGTTGTGAAGCAGCACGGCGAAGTAATGGCTGATCTGCCAATCAAGGAACTCGGCGACGAAGCTCCTGAGTATGACCGTCCATGGACACAATGGCCTGAGCCGGAAGAAATCGCTGCAGCCAACGTTGAAGAACCAGCAGACTACAAAGAAGCACTGCTGAAGCTGCTCGGTGGCGCAAACGGCTCTTCCCGTCGCTGGGTTTACGAGCAGTACGACACCCTCATTCAGGGCAACTCTGCCGCAACTCCGGGCGGTGATGCAGGCGTCATCCGCGTAGACGGCACAGACAAAGGTCTGGCGTTCTCCGTCGATGTAAACCCACGCTACTGCTACGCAAACCCTTATGAGGGTGGCAAGCAGGCCGTTGCAGAAACCTACCGCAACCTGTCCGCAGTTGGCTCTCTGCCACTGGCAATCACCGACAACCTGAACTTCGGCAATCCTGAAAAGCCAGAGATCATGGGTCAGTTCGTTGGCTGTCTGAAGGGTATCGGCGAAGCCTGTGAAGTGCTGGAAACCCCAATCGTTTCCGGTAACGTTTCCCTTTACAACGAAACCTACGGCGAAGGCATTCTGCCAACACCAGCCATCGGCGGCGTTGGTCTGCTGAAAGACGTGACCAAACGCGTCGGCAGTGCATTTGTTAGCACTGGCGAAACCATCGTCGTTCTGGGCGGTAAGGGCAAACACCTCGGCTCTTCTCAGTACCTGCAGGAAGTTCTGGGCCGCGAAGAAGGCGCTCCTCCTCCAGTCGATCTGGAAGTTGAAAAGCTCACCGGCACATTTGTTCGTGAAGCAATCACCGAAGGCCGTATTACAGCAGCACACGACATCTCCTCAGGAGGTCTCGCTGTTGCTCTGGCTGAAATGGCGATTAAAGGCAAGCTCGGCGCCACCGCAAAAGTGACTGGTGACCATCCTCATGCCATTCTGTTTGGTGAAGATCAAAGTCGCTATGTTGTGACTGTGGCAGAGGAAAAACTCGCTGCCTTCTTGGAAGATGCGATCGACGCTGGTATCAGCACAGAAGAAATCGGTAAGACTGGTGGTGATACTCTGGTTCTTGGCGATAAAATCAGTGTGTCAGTTGAAGAACTGAACAATGCTTTCGAGGGATGGTTCCCGCATTTTATGCAGGCGAGCTGATACTCGTCCACCGAACTGCTAAACTGAGTTCTAAATAAGATTCGCTTCTCTCTTCATTCGTGGTGAGAGAAGCAGCCAAACAGAAGCAACCCAGTCGGGCAAGGAGGCACACTCATGGCCATGGACGCAGGCGAACTACAGACCCTTATTAAAGAGGCTTTGCCAGACGCACACGTGGAAATCAGAGATCTGGCAGGTGATGGTGATCACTACGCAGCTGTCGTCATCTCAGAAAGTTTCCGCGGTAAATCCCGCGTACAGCAGCACCAGATGGTGTATCAGGCTCTTAAGGGTAAAATGGGCGACGATTTGCACGCTTTGGCGCTGCAGACCTCAGCTCCGGAATAACAGAACACGAAGGTGCGACCTTTTTCTTGCATTACCCATGCAAGTTCCCATATGAGTGGCCGCACCACGAACAAAATACAATCACGGTCACCGGGCTTTGACCCCGGTCGAGCGAAAGGAACTCGACGAAATGAGCGATATCCAAAACTGGATCAAGCACGAAGTAGAAAACAACGATGTTGTGCTCTTCATGAAAGGCACCCCAAACTTCCCACAGTGTGGCTTCTCCGGCCAGTCAGTGCAGATTTTGGACTACATTGGTGTGAAGTACATCGGTCATAACGTTCTTGAAGACGATAACCTCCGTCAGGGCATCAAAGACTACAGCCAGTGGCCAACAATCCCACAGCTCTACGTCAAAGGCGAGTTCATCGGTGGCTGTGATATTATCCGTGAGATGTTCCAGTCTCAGGAACTGCAGGCTCTGTTTGCAGAAAAAGGCATCGAGATCGCACCAGCTGCATAAGTCTCTGCTGAAAAAGCATTTTCCAAAACGGGCCTTCCCACGAGGGCCCGTTTTTTGTTGCCATACTGTTAGAACCGAATAGTTTAAACCGTAGTTTTTTCAGTTAGCAGACAGTACATGTTCAAGACCATTGTTTTCGATCTGGATGGCACCATTTGCCATCACAAGGCCTCCTATCCCAAGATGTTCTTTGAGATCTTTGGCGAGCAGTTCAATAAGCATAGCGACACCTGGCTCCGCCATATGCTGCACAACGGAGAGCATACCGGCCTTGAAGCTGTTCAATCCTGCTTTCCGGAACTATCACCTGAGGAACAAAAGAACGCGTTAGATACGTTCACACAGCGTTGGTCGGAAGCTCAGGTACCATTCACAGGCATCTTCGAAGCAATGGCGCTCTTCAAAGCCAACTTTGGCTGTCAGATCGGCGTGATGACAAATGGCCCCTCTCAGTTTCAATGGGCCGTCATGAACAAGCTCGGCCTCTCAGAGCATGTAGACTTTGCCTATGCCAGTGGAGATCCCTTCCCCGCAGAGTGCAAGCCAAGTGTCCCCCTCCTCCGTAAGCTCCAAACCCAGCACAACTTTGAAGCCGATACTGCACTCTTCATCGGAGACAATCTGGAGAAAGACATCAAACCTGCTCGGGGAGCTGGATGGAGTGCATTGCACGTCGCCCCGCATGACGACAAGGCAGATCCTCTGCCTCTCTCTGACTTCACCGCAGCAGCAAAACAGGACAGTCTTTTAAAGGTTAACTGGAGCAGCCTGACGGCTTAACCATCCTGAACGCCAAATGAACATTGCTCTCAGAGCTCTCTCACATTCCCCTTGCTAGAAACGTCTCATCAACAGTTCATCGGGGGATGAGAGATGCAAGTTTATCTGAGAGTTTTGCTCCTTGGCATAATCACAGGAACCACCATGGGAGCCGTCGCGGCAAGCATCACGCCAACCACAAAGGAAGGTCTGGCTCGCTACGAGTGCAACCATATGACAGTATTTCAGAAACCGTCCTTACTGAACGGCCCTGACGCCTGTAAGTACTATGGTGGAATGAAGTGAGAGCTCAGCTGCACTCATACTGATGAGTCAGTACGGTGACTGTACCCTCTCTGAGATTGAAGCGATCAGTTTGCTTGCTACAACTATCGCATAGGGGGATGATTTGAGGACGGCTGCCGCTAAGCCATCTGACATCTGCGCCTAGGGTGGGTTTCTTATGGCAATCTGCATTACTGCATTTTGACGGCCAGTCACGCTTGGAGTGTTTGATCCAATGCAGTTTCCAGGAACCGCACTGACAGGATTCAGAAGCAGGATTTCTCCGCTTTCGCCATCCAATGCCATTCAGGCCTTCAATCACCATATTCATAGTTGCCTCCAATGCCTTTGGTGAAAAATCACATCGAGAAACTAAAAAATATCGCCCCTCAAACCGGGACCTGACCGCTGAAATGTATGTCCTTATTCGACTTTAGTTACAGGTTCTGGATACATTCTTTATCGAATAGGTAAAATCGCGTATCTTTTGCAATTATTTCATGTCATTTACGAATTTTTATTACCTAACAAGAGTTTAAAATTCTGTCTGGATTCTCTGGCAACCAGTCCAGTCAAACCCCTGCAACACCACGAAACTGCTCAATCTGCTGTGCCATCTCTTCAGGTGTTTCTCTGTAAGAACCTGGAAGAATACCATCGATGCCCAGACCGCGAACGGCTTGCGCATAAGGGAACTTGCGTTTGCCTTTCAGATCCAGCACCACGCGTTTGCCCAACTTGACGCCCATGAAGGTCAACGGTTTCACACCAGCCGCTTCCACCTCTTCCCAAGTCAATCGGCGCTTAACCAGTGCGCGGTGATACACGATCCCTTCGCGGTTGATCTCAACGTAGTTCAGAGAAGGCAGATAGAACATGCAGGCAGTGCCGAGTGCGATGGTGATACCGATCGAAAAGAATGTAGCAACCCCAATGCCAAACACTTCCTCTAACAACGGAGAAAGCGCAGCAAACCCGTGCAGCTGTGAGAACACGACAAACATCACAGCAACAAACAGGTTTTGCAGAACCAAGGCAGTGTTACGAGCCCGAAAACGAAGTGGTGCCATCTTTCAATCCTGTGCAGCTCTTCAATCTATGCCCCAAGAGCAAAAAAGCCGCTGCATCAAATGATACAGCGGCCTTAAGTATCTACAGCGTATTCCCGAAAAGTGGTTCCGGTTTTCGGATAAGAATACGCTTACAAACTAACTCAAAAGGTCGCCCAAGCGACTAAAACTCGTTGCCAAACAGCTTCTCAGTCATCGCCTCAGCTGCTGCACAAGGTTCCTGATCGCTCTCGCCCTTCTCGCCGGTGTTCGGACGCAGGCCAACAAAATCAAACGCTTTCGCATCGTGCAAGTGAGATGGCCGCACATGTGCCAGAGCGCGTGCCATGATGCCGAGGCGACCCGGAGTTTCCTTCTCCCACTGTTGCAACATGTTCTTCACTTGAACGCGCTGCAGGCCATCCTGAGAACCACACAGGTTACAAGGAATGATCGGGAACTCCATCGCCTTGGAGAACTTCTCAATGTCTGCCTCTGATGAGTTCATCAGCGGGCGCAGAACCATGAGATCACCCTCATCGTTCACCAGCTTTGGCGGCATGGAGGCCATACGGCCACCGTGGAACATGTTCATCATGAAGGTTTCCAGCGCATCATCGCGGTGGTGACCCAGAACAATCGCCTCACAGCCCAGCTCGCGCGCAGTGCGATAAAGAATGCCGCGGCGCAAACGGGAGCACAAAGAGCAATAGGTAGACGTCTCAGGGAGCTTGTCGGTGACGATGCCATAGGTGTTCTCGCGCACGATCAAATTTGGGATCTCATAGCGCTCAAAGAACTCAGGCAGAATGTGTTGAGGGAAACCCGGCTGAGACTGATCTAGGTTGCAGGCGATCAGGTCAACAGGAAGAAGACCGCGCCACTTCAGATCCATCAGAACCGCAAGCAGAGTGTAACTGTCTTTACCGCCAGACAGGCAGATGAGCCATTTGGTCTTTTCCGGGCTCGCACCATCCGGCACCATTTTGTAATCAGAGATCGCCTGACGAGTCTCACGCAGCAAGCGCTTACGCAGCTTTTTAAACTCAACCGAACTTGGCACCTCACGGAATAGCGGATGGCAATCCGGATCGAAAACTTTGCTTTCAACAGCTGTATCGGTTGCGTGTTCTGCGCTTAACTGACTCATGGCTTTATCTTATCTTTACTCGTTATTCATCCGGCGATGATGAATGCAATTTGTTGCGGCAGGAATAGCACCGCAAAATGAAAAGGGCCACCCAAAGGGCAGCCCAAATCAAATCGTTCAGGATCAAACCTATTAGCGGGAATAGAATTCCACAACCAGGTTTGGTTCCATCTGAACTGGGTAAGGCACGTCACCAAATGCTGGGATGCGGGAGTAAGTTGCAACCAGCTTGTTGGTGTCAACGTCAATGTAGTCAGGAGTGTCACGCTCAGCGGACTGTACTGCTTCCAGTACGATTGCCAGCTGCTTGGACTTCTCACGAACTTCGATAACGTCGCCAGGCTTACACATGTAAGAACCGATGTTTACACGACGACCGTTTACGTTCACGTGACCGTGGTTGATGAACTGACGAGCAGCAAACACAGTTGGAACGAACTTTGCGCGGTAAACAATAGCGTCAAGACGGCACTCGAGCAGACCGATCAGGTTTTCAGAAGTATCGCCGCGCTGACGGGAAGCTTCATCATAAACTTTGCGGAACTGTTTCTCGGAGATGTTGCCGTAGTAACCTTTCAGCTTCTGCTTTGCGCGCAGCTGCACGCCGAAGTCAGAAAGCTTGCCTTTGCGGCGCTGACCGTGCTGACCAGGACCGTATTCACGGCGGTTAGCTGGAGACTTTGGGCGACCCCAAATGTTCTCACCCATACGGCGGTCAATTTTATACTTGGCGCTCTGGCGCTTAGACATCGCAGTTTCCTTTGCGTTGATCTATAATTTTAAAGGAAACGCGCCCTCCTTTTTCGCTGCAAACACAAAAGCTTACAAGCGACTGACAGCAGTTACGGCAAATAGCGCATGCCGAACCACACGGGTGCGTAAAATCAAAGCGGCTCCACAGGAACCGCTCTGAACAGCGCATTCCTATTGAAAATGCGCCCAAGAGTCAACGAAATATGACAGCAAACCGCCCAGAAACACAGACCTGATCAGTACCGCTTCTGCGCTTCCTCACCACGCTCCTTGCTCCAGATCGTGGCATCCACGCCCTCAGACAGCTCAGGATGCTCAGCAACATCGAACAAAGGCTCCTTCCCTTCCTTCAGCTGCTTGATGTAATCCTTTGTGATCAAAGAGACTTTTGGCGCCAAAAGCACAATCGCAATCAGGTTTATCGTCGCCATCACCGCCATGGCTGCATCTGCAGCATTGAACACCGTATCAACGGTCTGCAGAGATCCCCAGAACACCATGGCCAGAGAAAGGATACGCAACACCGTCAGGCCGCCTTTCCAGCCATGCTCCAGATAGATCATAGCGTTCTCTGCATAGGAGTAGTTCGCCACGATGGACGTAAATGCGAAGAACAGAATCGCCACCGCGATAAAGTAGACACCAAAATCACCCACATGCGCTTCAGCGGCTGATTGAGTAAGTGAAATGCCAGTCACACCGGTCGTAGGATCATAAATGCCAGAGAGCAGGATAATCAGCGCAGTCGCCGTACAGATCACGATCGTATCGATAAACACGCCCAGCGCCTGCACAAAACCCTGAGAAGCCGGATGATGCGGATCAGGAACAGCAGAAGCAGCCACGTTTGGTGCAGAGCCCATGCCCGCTTCATTGGAATAAAGCCCGCGGCGTACACCATTGAGCAGCGCTGCCATCACACCGCCAGTCACACCACCAACGGCCTCTTCCAACCCAAATGCATGCGCCACGATGCTCCACAGAACACCGGGAACCTGCTCGAAGTTAACCGCCAGAATACCAAACGCAATCACCACATAAGCAATCGCCATAAACGGAACCACGACCTCGGCAAAGTGCGCGATCTTACGCAAGCCACCAAAGATGACGAGCCCGGCGGCCACCACAAGCACGACACCAGTCACGACCTCCGGCATATCAAAGGCACTGTACATGGCATCTGCGATGGAGTTGGACTGCACGGCGGAGAACACAACACCAAACGCAAAAATCAAAGCAATCGCAAAGATATGACCGAGGAGCGGACTCTTCAGCCCTGCCGCCATATAGAACGCAGGACCACCACGAAACTGCCCTTCATCATCCTCAACCTTATAAAGCTGAGCCAGTGCGCTCTCCGCATATGCCGTCGCCATACCAACCAGCGCAACCATCCACATCCAGAAGATAGCGCCCGGCCCGCCCAGCGTCAGCGCAACAGCAACCCCTGCGATGTTGCCTGTACCAACACGCGAAGCCAGACTGGTACACAAAGCCTGAAAAGGGCTGATCCCGTTGCGGTCTTCATGACGGGATTTGAGAAGAACACTGAAACATTGCCCAAAGTACCGGAACTGGATGAACCCCAGCCGAATGGTGAAAAACACACCAACCGCCAGCAATCCATAAAGCAGAACATAGTTCCAGAGGATCGCGTTGGTGTAATCGACGACAATGTTGATGATATCCAAGGCTTCGACTCCAGCAGATACGCAGGTGTCGACTGGCTATCAAAACAAATTCAAGATCCGCCTAGAACAACCACTTAAATAAGAGAGGATTTGCGCCAAGCCCCGCAACAATCCAGCAACCTATAAAAGCCTCAGAGCAATGAAAGCTCTATGGGCAATCCACGCCAAACCATGGATAAGCAATCCCAGAACCACATAGGGAAACCAGCCAGCCGTCATGACATCAGTGATAATGTCTGGCTGAAGCAATGTTCCTCGATTGCCGAGTTCAACAGGCCGTGCCTCAGAAAGATCAAGCGTCCGGATCTGACCGCCTTCTGAGAAGAGAACAACTTCACTCGCATTGAGAATTTTGTACATGGCGTATCCCATGGACCCGACGAACGCCATCACCTTTGGGACAGCCAATCGCGTCTTGCGCTCAACATCCATAACCAGCCCGCCAAGCACCGGTGTGACAAGCACAATCAGGAAACTGAAACCAAGAAATGTCGTTTGTCCAACAGCAAGCGCCTGCTGCTTTGGTGTTTGAGCTTGGGCAGCTAAATCTCCAAGGAACGGGAGGACACTCTGCATAAGCTCAATCACCACCTGTGGAGGCAAAAACGTGCCGTCCGCATAGGCTCCCGAGTAAGCCAGATAACAGTTGGATACGATCAGAAGACCGGTAAGAACCTCGAATATTCGGAGCTGTATGAGATTGTGCTGGGCAATGTACGGATCAAGGAGAAAATACTTCTGCCCTTTGTAAGAGCGAATAAGAGAATTCAACATGGCAAATCACTTAATAATAGAAATGCCATCAGCATAAGTCGGCACCGCACCTCATCCAACAGATGAGAAAGGCAACTCTCATACGTGATTAATGCGAGCTTAACCGGTCACAAAGAACAGGTCTTCACACCCCACTGCAACATGATCGCGTTCGAGCACATCCGTCAGGCGGCGGGCAATGGCTGGGGCTGGGTCGATCCAGGTCACAGGCCATGGAGCCACCTGTTCCATCTCTTCCTGCAGAAACGGATAATGCGTGCAGCCAAGCACAACGCAGTCCGTACGCTCTCCGCTTTTCTCGACAAAGCATGGCGCGATTTCGTGGCGGAGACGATCAAGATCGACGGCGCGACTAGCCAGCTTATCTTCCGCCAACGCGGCAAGGCCAGTGGCACCAACCAGAGCGATATGGTGCTCCGGGGCAAAGTCAATGATGAGATCCTGCGTGTAATCGCGCTTCACGGTCCCCGGCGTCGCCAACACCGCAAACACACCAGATTTCGTCTTCTGCGCAGCTGGTTTGATCGCAGGCACCGTGCCCACCACAGGCACGTCAAGGAACTCCCGCAAGCGCTGGAGCACCAGCGTAGAAGCCGTGTTGCACGCCACCACAACAGCACTCGGCTGCCATACATCACTCACGGAGTTCACCAGAGAAGCAATATGATCCCGAAGAGCATCCGCCTCCCAGTCTCCATAGGGGAATGCCGCCCGGTCCGCTAGATAAAGCAGCCCCGCATCAGGCAACGCCCGCTTGATCTCACGTTGAACAGAAAGCCCTCCGACACCACTATCCAGCACCAGCACACGGCCAGACACATCTGGCTCCATATGCAGGGGCTGAAACGGAACAACCGGAGAGCCGTTCAACATCAGTCTTGATCCTTCACACCATACTTTTCGAAGCAGGAAATCACGCCACGCATAATGCGCACTTCATTATCGGTGAGATCTGCTTTCTGAAAGATGTTGCGCAACCTACGAATTGTGACTGGCTTTTTTTCGACAGGACGGAAGAAACCACGCGCGTCCAGGCCTGACTCCAGATGATCAAACATCCGCTGAATGGATTCTTGAGTTGCAGGCTCTCCCTCATAATCATCCAATGAGAAAGGCAATGCACCCGCTGTCGCGACACGGCGCCATTCATAGGCACATACCAAAACAGCCTGAGCGATATTCAGAGAAGCATAGGTCGGATCAACCGGCAACGTCACGATCTTGTTCGCAAGCGCCACTTCGTCATTGTTCAGGCCCCAGCGTTCACGGCCAAACAGGTAACCGGATGGAATGCCACGCAGACCCTGAGCCACACTCTCGTTGGCAGCTTCATCAGGCCCAACAACCGGCTTTGGAATATCGCGGCTGCGCGCCGTCGTCGCAAAAACCAGTTTCAGATCAGCAACAGCTTCTTCCACACTGTCAAAAACCCGAGCAGCATCAATCACATGATGAGCCCGGCTGGAAGCAGAGCGCGCTTTTTCACTCGGCCAACCATCACGCGGGTTGATCAGGCGCAGATCGTGCAGGCCAAAGTTGGCCATCGCACGGGCAACCATGCCGATGTTTTCGCCAAGTTGAGGCTCACAAAGAACCACAACAGGAGGAATGGCGGTGTTTGTTTCAGGAGTGCTTTCAGACATGCCGATCCTCTAGCCGATCAGACTGAAAATTACCAGAGCAGTTTGCGCCAGAATGGCCCTGAAGAAACACAAAATCCCATCAGGATTAGCCTGAGGTTTTCCAGCGGCGATAACTCACCACCAGCACCTCAGTCCTGCGAAATCGTGTGAGAGCTCTGACTAGTCACCTAAAGAGGGTAAAATTCGGCGAATTCAATCAAGAGTAAAGCTGTGTTTTGCTGTTACCTAGAGAGTTAGCCGTTTCAATGCAGCCTCTGAATGGCCCGACCCTCTACGAAGGAGACCCCGACGACTATGCCTGGACAAGAACCCAACACAGGTGGCACCCCGCCTCCAAATGTCCCGGATCTCACGCAGTTAGTGCGTGACAACTGGTGGAAATTCCTGGTGCTCGGCGTATTGATGGTGATTGGTGGTACGATTGTGTTGGTCATACCATACGCGTCCTCCATCGCAGTAGCACTGGTTATCGGACTGGTTTTAATCGTCGTCGGGGTTCTTCAACTCTGGCATGCCATGCAGGTGAAAGAATGGGGAGGCTTCCTCTGGCAATCCCTCATCGGCATCATCGCACTGGTTGGCGGTATCGCAATCTACTACAACCCCGTAGCGGGAACAGAAGCACTCACACTGGTGCTCTCGGTTGTCTTCATCGCACAGGGCATCGCACAAGCCATGTTCTCCTTCCGCCTACGCCCCCACAGCAGTTGGGGCTGGATCCTCGCGTCCGGTATCATAGCAATTGGCGCAGGCCTGATGATCCTGCTCGACTTCCCCGGCTCAACAGCATGGGCACTCGGCCTCGTGGCCGGCATCTCGATCATGTTCAACGGCTGGAGTTATGTTGCCATCGCTCTTGCAGCTCACAAAAAGCAGTAGGGCGAACACTTCAAGCGATCATCGACAGCTTAAGTTCAAAAACAAAAGTGCCGCACAATCATCCATGAGCGCGGCACTTTTGTATGTAGATCAGTAGGCTTGCATCTGCCATTCGCGGATCGCATCCAACGGATAGACCAGCATGATCACATTGAGGGTCAGGTTATCCCGGATGATCGAGCCAACAATCAGCTCCATCGCAAGGATCAGTACAACTGTCAGCCACACCGGCAAACGAGCCGCAAGCCAGAAGCCGAAGATCATCCAGATAATATCGAAGACGGAGTTGAGAACGCTGTCGCCGAAGTAATCCAGCGCAATCGTCGCTTCCCGGTAGCGATTGATGATGAAGCTGGAGTTCTCAACGATCTCCCAGGCCGCTTCTACAATAATAGACAGCACCAGACGGAAGCCCATCGGCCAACCGGCACCGCCCATAAACAACCGTCCCATCCACCAGAACAGCGCATAAAACAGCATGCCATGAATGATGTGCGAAGGCGTGTACCAATCAGCAATATGCTGGCTGTTGTCCGAACTGTTGACGTCCCACGTCCAAAGCTTGATCTCCCCGCACTTACAGATCGGCTCGCGCCCCATGGCAAGAAGAATGACGGCTGTAAGGACGAGCAGGAGAACGGTGATCAAAGCATAATGCTTGTTATTCAATCGACTGAGCATCAATCAGACTTTCAATATCTACGTAAACGATGAGCATAGCTGTGAAGGATGAACAGGACCTTCAAAACAGAATGCGTATATAAGTAATACCTAAACCAGCTTGATAAAACAGCAAGAACCATGAGCCGTTTTAAGCTGATTAAGCGCGCTTAATCGACCAATGTGGCAAAAAGAAAAAGGCTCAGAAGATCTCTGAGCCTTTCCCAAAACTTCTACCCTCTCCATATCGCACAGCCCACATCAGATGGCTATTGAGCCACTAAGGCAGCGCTTGAACAGGGGATTAAAGCAACTCGTAGTTTCCGCAGAATGGCAACCTGCTTTAATCCTCAGCCTGGCTTCCCAAAAATGACAGAGGCATTCACGCCCCCAAATCCAAAGCCATTGGACATGACGTATTTGAGGTCCTTTTCCTTGGATTCATTGGCCACCAACTCAAACTGAGACGCCGCCTCATCCGGCTCTTCTAGATTTAGTGTTGGTGGAAGCACCCCTTCCCTCAAAGCCATGATGGAGGCAATCGCCTCAATCGCACCAGCTGCACCCAGAAGGTGGCCGGTGGCAGATTTGGTAGAAGAAATAGCCAGATCTTTTCCGCGATCTCCAAACACAGCCTGAATGCCAGCAATCTCTGCCGCATCTCCAACCGGTGTCGAGGTGCTGTGCGCATTGATGTAGTCAATGTCATCGGGATTGATCCCGGCCTGCTTCAGCGCCTTACGCATAGCAGCCTGACCACCCGCGCCATCCGGCGGAGAAGCCGTCACATGATGCGCATCGGCCGAGGTGCCATATCCAAGGATTTCAGCAAGTGGCGTAGCACCACGCTCAAGCGCATGGTCCAACCGCTCAATCACCAGCATCGCAGCTCCTTCACCCATCACGAACCCATCGCGATTCCTGTCAAATGGACGGGAGGCTTTGTGCGGTTCTTCATTAAAGCCACTGGAAAGTGCACGCGCAGCAGAAAAGCCAGCAAACGACACCGCATCGATGCAAGCTTCAGCTCCACCGGCGAGTGCCACATCGGCTTCACCACTCTTGATCATGCGAACCGCATCACCAATCGCCTGCACACTGGCCGCACAAGCCGTCACAGGTGTTCCCAGCGGGCCTTTAAACCCGTTGGCAATTGATACCTGCCCAGCTGCAAGGTTTGCCAGAAAGCTTGGCACAATAAACGGAGAGAGCCGCCGCGGGCCTTTGGTCTCCACGGTGCGTGTGGCTCCGGTCATGGCAGGGAACCCGCCAACACCAGAGGCAATAATAGTGGCCGTGGCTTCCTTGTCTTCATCCGTTTCCGGATACCAGCCAGCCTGGTCAACAGCTTCCTTGGCTGCAACCAGAGCATAATGGATGAACAGATCCATCTTCTTCTGGTCTTTGAAAGGAATGGCCACACTGGCATCGAAGCCAAATTCATCTTCATCAATGGAGGGAACCTGCCCTGCCACCTGGCAAGCCTGCTCACTTCCATCAAATCTGGTAAGAGCGCGAATACCGCTTCTGGAAGCTACCAGACGCTCCCAAAACGGGTTGATCCCAACACCCAGGGGTGAAACCACCCCCATACCGGTTACAACAATCCGCATCTTCCCTAACTCCTAAGCTAAAGAACGCAGCAACCGACTCCTGCGCGCTCTACAAAATGCTCGCGTCCCAATTATGGCGCCATCTAATGGTCAGAGTAATTGGATATGTTTTGAGAGTTAAGAGCAAACTACGCAAACACAACTCTTAGTGGATAACATCTTGGGATATCGGAACAATCAGTTCCCAGCCTCTCACGAGAATCTCCGACAATCACTCCCCGAAAAGAAAGAGGGACTGCGGAATTATAGACAGCAATTCAAACCATCGTTGAGCGCAAATACAGTTGAAATAGCAAATTGTTAGCGGCAACCACTTCAGTGCGGCATACGAATTTGGTATTACTGGCACTCCAACCGCAGATTTCCACTGGCATTAAATTGCGCACATGTGTATACACATGGCAACTTGAGCCTTAACCGGCTCCATTGTCACGTACCTAATAAACACGAGGTCTACTAATATGGCGAAGATCAAGGTAGAAAATCCAGTCGTCGAGCTCGACGGCGATGAGATGACCCGCATCATTTGGCAGTTCATCAAGGACAAGCTGATCCATCCTTATCTGGACATCGACCTGAAGTACTACGATCTCGGTATCGAGTCTCGTGATGCAACTGATGACCAGATCACCGTTGACGCTGCTGAAGCGATCAAGAAATACGGCGTTGGCGTTAAGTGTGCCACCATCACTCCGGACGAAGCACGCGTTGAAGAATTCGACCTGAAGCGCATGTACCGCTCTCCAAACGGCACCATCCGTAACATCCTGGGCGGCGTTATCTTCCGTGAACCAATCATCATGTCCAACGTTCCACGTCTGGTTCCAGGTTGGACTCAGCCAATCATCGTTGGCCGTCACGCATTTGGTGACCAGTACCGCGCGACTGACTTCAAATTCCCTGGCAAAGGCAAACTGACTGTTAAGTTCGTTGGCGAAGATGGCACCGAGATCGAACACGAAGTATTCGACGCACCATCCTCCGGCGTTGCAATGGCAATGTACAACCTGGATGATTCCATCCGTGACTTTGCTCGCGCATCCATGAACTACGCTCTGGGCCGTAAGGTTCCTTGCTACCTCTCCACTAAGAACACCATCATGAAAGCATACGATGGTCGCTTCAAAGACATCTTCCAGGAAGTCTACGAAGCTGAGTTCAAAGAGAAGTTTGAAGCAGAAAAAATCTGG
Organism: Pseudovibrio sp. JE062; assembly: GCF_000156235.1. Taxonomy (NCBI): domain Bacteria; kingdom Pseudomonadati; phylum Pseudomonadota; class Alphaproteobacteria; order Hyphomicrobiales; family Stappiaceae; genus Pseudovibrio; species Pseudovibrio sp. JE062. Next base: position 454,392 of record NZ_DS996806.1, on the reverse strand, counting down.
TACGAGCACCGTCTCATCGACGACATGGTTGCAGCTGCAATGAAGTGGTCCGGCGGCTACGTTTGGGCATGTAAGAACTACGACGGCGACGTGCAGTCTGACACCGTTGCACAGGGCTTCGGTTCCCTCGGCCTGATGACTTCCGTTCTGATGTCGCCAGACGGACGCACCGTTGAAGCTGAAGCTGCACACGGCACCGTAACCCGTCACTACCGTCAGCACCAGAAGGGTGAAGAGACCTCCACAAACTCCATCGCATCTATCTTTGCATGGACCCGTGGTCTGGCTCACCGTGCGAAACTGGACGACAACGCTGAGCTGAAGAAGTTTGCTGAAACTCTTGAGCAGGTATGTATCGACACAGTTGAAAGCGGTCACATGACCAAAGATCTGGCCCTGCTCGTAGGTCCAGACCAGAAGTGGCTCACCACAACTGGCTTCCTCGACAAAGTCGACGAAAACCTTCAGAAAGCAATGGCAGCTGCATAAGCTCAGCCTCTGCTGGATTTTCGAAAAGGGTGCCTCCGGGCACCCTTTTTGCGTTTAAGGCCCCTTCAAACTGCATAGAGCTCCCCCAAATCTGAGAGACCCCGTCGCAAGACAACATTCTCCTTTCCCAGCTTACCCTCACTGAAAAGGAGATAGTCATGCAGAATGCACTCTCACTACTGACCGCAAGCATCCTCTTATGCTCAGCTGCCTACGCGCAGGAGCAGCCCATCACAGCCAAGAAAGTTGGCGCCTACTTCCAGCTGGAGCTGCACCGCCCGGATGGCAAGCACTCCTACTTTGTCATGGACACTGGTTCGACCGGCATCGTCGGCTCAGCTAAATTCTTTACACCCACAAAGGACGAAAAGTCCGGAGGCACATGCGTTCCCTTCGGATACTCCAGTTCGGGCAACAGTTATGCCGGATACATCGTCAAAAGAGATCTTTCCTTCGGCACCATTGGCGAGCCGCCAACCAAACACCTGAAAGACTTCCCGGTTTACGCCGCCGTGCAGCGGTGTCCGGCAGGTAAGACACCCAATTGCTCCAGCACACCGCCCGAAGGCTGCACCCTCAACCCGCAAGTCTACATGATGGGTGTCGGCTTTGATCAGGCCAGCAGCTTTTCTCAGAAAGACGATGACAGCAACGCCACCAACAATCCCTTTCTGAACCTTGTCGACACCGACGGTAAACCGCTCCCGCAGCAAAACTATGCGTTGAGCAGCGTCAAAGCGGGCAGCCCTGCCCTCGATGTCTATCTCGCCTCACCCAAGAACCCGCTGCCCAACCTCGGGCAAACCATCACCGTGCCACTTTCAAAGCCAACTGACGGCACAGAAACGCTCATAACACCAGAGCTGGCCTTTGCATTGCGTAACAAAACCACCGGCAAACCGGTCTTCCCAACAGACGCCCCACAACCAGTCCGCTTCTTGCCGGACACAGGCATCAGCTACGGTATCCTCTCAGTTTCCAACCGCTCAGCCCCGTGCTGCACAGAAGGCACTTCAAAGTCAAAAATCGATACATCAGCCTACGACTTTCAACTCTTCGCCAACCCAGAGAGCAAAACACCCCTCACCAATCTCTCCTACGGAACAGATCAGCCACTCGGCCAATCCGCCAGATGGTCTTTGAACCACCCAGCAGGCAGTGCCCTGTTCTTCAACAGCGGCCAGCTCTTCTTCCAGAACTGCAACTACTTCTACGATCCTGCCAGCTCTGAAATCACCTTCAGCTGCCACGCAGCAGATCAATAAACCAACCAGCACAACGGGCTGCTTTGAGCCTCCAAACAGCTCGCACTTTAAGAGAGGATAATCGACAAAGCCTTGAGAGCGCCCAAACAACGCCTAAGTGCGAACACAATCAAAATTCAACCTGAGGGTACGGTGTTCATTTCAAACCGGTGCTCTTCTCATGTTTAAAAAGATTGCGCTCTTCCTCCTGCTCGCTGCCGCAGGCATCTACCTCTACAACGCGTCCTGGCTGACGTTTGGCTCCACTTCAGGAAAGCCGAAGTTCATCGCCCATCGCGGGGTGCACCAGACCTATCACCGCGAAAACCTGACCAACAAAACCTGCACGGCAGAGCGCATCGACACGCCTTCCCACCCCTATCTGGAAAACACCATCGCCTCAATGCAGGCCGCGTTTGAGGCTGGGGCAGACATCATCGAACTGGACATTCACCCAACAACCGACAACAAGCTGGCCGTGTTCCACGACTGGACCGTCGATTGCAGAACCAACGGCTCAGGCATCACACGGGATCACTCCCTCGCAGAGCTCAAAGCCCTGGACATCGCCTTTGGATACACCGCCGATGGCGGTAAGTCCTACCCGCTCAGAGGTACTGGCATTGGCGTAATGCCCGAGCTGGACGAAGTGTTTCTCGCCTTTCCAGACAAGAAATTCCTGATCAACTTCAAGGAAAAAGAGCTCCGCTCCGCAAAGCTGCTACAGGGAAAACTGGAGAAGCACCCTCAATGGAAACAGCAGGTCTGGGCCGTCTATGGAGCACAAAACCCAACTCAGTACATGGCTGATTCCACCGCAAACACCATGGGCTTCGACAAGGCGAGAACCAAGTCCTGCCTGAAGGAATACATCGCTCTGGGATGGAGCGGTTACGTCCCACAAACCTGCAGAAACACGATTATCGGCGTGCCTTCAAACTACGCGTGGGCCGTCTGGGGCTGGCCAAACAAGTTTCAAAGCAGACTGAAAGCATATGGAAGCGAGATCATTCTGGCCGGGCCTTACAAATCACAGGGCGCAGGTGCTGGGATAGATACGCCAGAGCAACTTCTGGAAGTTCCAGCCATCTTCAACGGTTACATCTGGACGGACAAGATAGAAGCACTTGCCCCTTACATCAGAAAGGAGATTCCAACCGAACCTAGGACGTAAATTCCACATCCACGTGGTGCGCTTTACGCTCATCAATCGCTTCATCAATGATCTTCTTCGCCACGGCGGGTTTGCGATCCATAAAGCGACGCAGATCATCCATCTTGAGCACCATCAGCTGCACCGGCGTTTTGGCAACAGCCCGCGCACGCCGTTTGTGGTGGCCAAACAAAGATGCCTCCCCAAAGTGCTCTCCTTCTCCATGAAGCACCCGGTGATCATCAAAAACCTCTTCCACCTCACCCGAAGCGATCAGGAAAAGACTATTCCCGTCCTCTCCCTTCTCGCAAATGGACTGCCCAGCTGACACGCTATGAGAATGCAGAAGCTCGGTCACAGCCGCGATTTCAATAGCAGAAAGACGCTCAAACAGCGGAATGGTAGCCACCATGCCCCAAGTCACCACAAAATCGCGACTATGGATTTCGCGGGCAAAAGCGGTGCCCACAATGCCCACCGGCAACGCAAACAAGCAGTAGCCCATCAACATCACAACGCTTGCAATCATCTTACCAGCAGCCGTCACTGGAACCACATCACCGTATCCAACTGTTGTCAGGGTTGAGAACGCCCACCACAGCGCGGCCGGTATCGTGCCAAAATGCTCTGGCTGAGCGGCATGCTCCACACTGTAAAGCAGCGTTGCAGCCACCAGTGCCACACCCAAAATCAGCACAAGACTGCCAACGATCGCCCGCTGCTCCGCAACCACCGCCGACACAAGCGAGCGAACAGCAGGTGAGTAACGCGCAATTTTCAAAAAACGGAACAAGCGCAAGATGACCAGCGATTTCCAGCTGATGCTTGCAAAGAACAGAGAAAGCCAGAACGGCACCACCGCAACAAAGTCGACCACGGAGAGCGGCTGCAAAGCATAAACCACCCGTGCTTTCAAAGGCCCATACTTCTTCAGAGGCGGATGCAGATCAGACACCCAAAGGCGCAGCAGATACTCAATCGCGAATATAGATCCGGCGATAAAATCGAGGAGAAAAATCTCCCAGACATACACCCCACCAATGCTCGGCTCCGTCTCCAAAACCGCAAGGCCCACATTCACAACGATGAAGACGATCAGAATGGCATCTATCTGCTGAGCCAGCCGGTTGCCCGCACTGCTGCGCTCCAGCAGGTTGTACACTTTCAACTTGATCGAGTTAGCCACCAAAGCCCCACAAATGCCCGAGCATCAAAACAAAAAAGGAAACGCAAAAATCGAATAACTTCAAAAGTAACTAGCAAAAAATAAAGGGGAGATTAAATCCCCCCTTCATGAAACTCAGATTATCAGGTCAGCTTTAAAGCGTTTCAAGATGCGCCTTGATTGCAGCAATCGCTTCTTCTGCTTTGCCAGCATCAGGGCCACCAGCCTGCGCCATGTCAGGGCGACCACCGCCACCACGACCACCAAGAGCCGCAGAACCGATGCGCACAAGATCAACCGCACTTGCAGTTTCGCTCACGTCCTTGGTTGAACCAACAACGATCGCTGCCTTGCCATCTTCAGCTTTGCTGATCAGCACCACAACACCAGAACCGATTGCAGTCTTGCCTTCATCAGCAACAGACTTCAGATCCTTCGGGTTGATGCCTTCCAGCACACGCGCCATCAGCTTGAACTTACCAGCCTCAGTCACACCAGCGTCTCCGCCGGAGCCACCGCCGCCCATTGCCAGTTTCTTCTTCGCTTCAGCCAGTTCACGCTCCAGCTTCTTGCGCTCATCCAGAAGGCCCGCAATGCGTGCAGGAACATCAGCAGCAGAAACCTTCAGCAGGCCAGCAGTTTCGCGCATCAGCGCATCCTGCTCAGCCAGATACTTGCGGGCTTCATCACCGGTCAGCGCTTCAATACGGCGCACACCAGCAGCAACCGCACCTTCAGAAACAACAGTCACAAGACCGATGTCGCCTGTGCGCTTAACGTGTGTACCACCACAAAGTTCAACAGAGTAAGACTTGCCAGCTTTCTCGCCAGTGGTTGCCGTACCCATGGAAACCACGCGAACTTCATCGCCGTATTTCTCGCCGAACAGAGCCATCGCGCCAGCTTCAATCGCTTCATCAACTTCCATCAGAGAAGTCTCAACAGCGCCATTCTGGAGTACGATCTCGTTCGCAAGAGCTTCAACCTTGGTGGTCTCTTCCGCACTCACAGGCTTTGGATGTGAGAAGTCGAAACGCAGACGCTCAGTGTCACCAAAGACCCCTTCTGAGCCACGTGAGTACCAAGCACTTCGCGAAGCGCTCATGTACAAGGTGAGTTGCTGAGTGGTTGGAGCGAATTGCACTGCGACGCGCATGATCCACGATCAGCTCAAGCGCATCGTCCACATTCACGTCACCGCTTTCAACACGAACAGAATGCACAAACAGGCCGTCAGCTTTCTTCTGTGTGTTGGTCACAGTGATGGAAACACCGTCAGCAACCATGGTACCACAGTCGCCAACCTGACCACCGGATTCACCGTAGAACGGGGTCTGGTTGAGGATCAGAGAACCTTCTTCACCCTGCTTCAGAACTTTGACTTCTTCGCCGTCCTTCACAAGGCTCAGCACAACACCTTCCGCCTTCTCGGTTTCATAACCGAGGAATTCAGTGGCACCGGCCTGCTCTTTTATAGAGAACCAGATCGCATCCGTCGCAGCATCACCAGAACCCGCCCAGGCAGCGCGCGCTTCAGCACGCTGGCGCTCCATTGCGGTGTTAAAGCCATCGGTATCAACCGCGATCTCACGGTTGCGCAGCGCATCCTGAGTCAGATCAAGCGGGAAACCGTAGGTGTCATAAAGCTTAAATGCAGTCTCACCATCCAGCTGATCGCCCGAACCCAGAGAGCTGGTCGCATCTTCCAGAAGACCAAGACCACGCTCAAGCGTTTTGATGAAGCGCTTCTCTTCCAGCTGAATGGTTTCTTCAATGAGCTTTTCCGCACGTGGCAGCTCAGGGAAGGCCTGACCCATTTCACGAACCAGAGTTGGCAGCATCTTGAAGATGACCGGCTCTTTTGCACCAAGCAGGTTCGCGTGACGCATCGCGCGGCGCATGATGCGGCGCAGAACGTAACCGCGACCCTCATTGGATGGCAGAACACCATCAGCGATCAGGAACGCCATAGAACGCAGGTGGTCAGCAATCACGCGGTGGCTTGCCTGTGCTTTACCAGCAGCTTCAACACCGGTGAGATGCTCAGAACTCGCGATCAAGGCCTTGAACAGGTCGATCTCGTAGTTGTTGTGCACGCCCTGCATGATCGCCGCAAAACGCTCAAGACCCATGCCGGTGTCGATGGATGGACGCGGCAGGTCGATGCGTTTATCAGCCAGCTGCTCATACTGCATGAACACCAGGTTCCAGATCTCGATAAAGCGGTCGCCGTCTTCCTCAGGAGAACCTGGAGGGCCACCCCAGATCTGTTCGCCGTGATCGTAGAAAATCTCTGAACAAGGACCACAAGGACCGGTATCACCCATCGCCCAGAAGTTGTCTGAGGTCGGAATGCGGATGATTTTCTCATCAGCAAAGCCAGTCAGCTTCTTCCAGATATTGAAGGCTTCATCATCCTCGGAATAAACAGTCACCAGCAGCTTATCAGCTGGCAGGCCGTATTCTTTGGTGATCAGATTCCACGCCAGCTCAATTGCGTTTTCCTTGAAGTAATCACCAAAGGAAAAGTTGCCGAGCATTTCAAAGAAGGTGTGGTGACGCGCAGTATAACCAACGTTGTCCAGATCGTTGTGCTTGCCGCCCGCACGAACACATTTCTGTGAAGATGTTGCACGCACGTAATCCCGCTTTTCCAAGCCGGTGAAAACGTTCTTGAATGGCACCATACCCGCATTTGTAAACATCAATGTCGGATCATTGCGTGGCACCAATGGACTGGAAGGAACAACCTCGTGTCCGTTTTTTGCAAAGTAGTCGAGAAAAGCCGACCGAATTTCGTTGACGCCACTCATAGGTCTTGATGTCCGTCTCGTTTTCTAGTGGGCAGCTACTTCAACAATCACAGCCGCCAAATTGCAGGGTATGCGCATCCGGAAAGATGCAACAAAAAATTAGTATCTGCCGCGTTTTAGCCATCTGCAGCAAATCTGTCCATAAAACCCTACAAAAAAAGAGGCTGGATAAATCCAGCCCCTCTAAACTCTATTGGTTTTCCGCAGTTTTTTCAGGATCATCAATCGCTTCAGCAATCAAACCCGCATTCTGCCGGATTGCAAGTTCGATCTCTTCCGCCAGTTCAGGATTCTCTCGCAGGAAGGTTTTCGAGTTCTCACGCCCCTGCCCCAACCTCTGGCTGTTGTAGGAGAACCATGCGCCGGACTTCTCGACAATCCCGCCTTTAACACCAAGATCCAGCAATTCACCCATTTTGGAGATGCCTTCACCGTAGATGATGTCAAACTCAACCTGCTTGAATGGAGGTGCCAGCTTGTTCTTCACCACCTTCACGCGGGTCTGGTTACCAACGATTTCGTCACGATCCTTGATCGCACCGATACGGCGGATGTCCAGACGTACAGAAGCGTAGAACTTCAGCGCGTTACCACCAGTCGTGGTCTCAGGAGAACCAAACATCACACCGATCTTCATACGGATCTGGTTGATGAAGATCACCATGGTGTTGGATTTGGAAATGGATGCGGTCAGCTTTCGCAGTGCCTGGCTCATCAAACGAGCCTGCAGGCCCGGGAGCGAATCGCCCATCTCGCCTTCAAGTTCAGCTTTTGGTGTCAGAGCTGCAACGGAGTCGATCACCAGCACGTCAATCGCGCCGGAACGAACCAGAGTGTCTGCAATCTCAAGCGCCTGCTCACCAGCATCTGGCTGAGAAATAAGCAGGTCATCAATGTTCACACCAAGCTTGCGTGCGTACACCGGGTCCAGTGCGTGCTCGGCGTCAACAAAGGCGCAGATACCACCTTCGCGCTGCGCAGATGCTACAGTATGCAAAGCCAGCGTGGTCTTACCGGAGCTTTCAGGGCCGTAGATCTCAATGATACGTCCCTTCGGCAGTCCACCAATGCCCAGTCCAATGTCCAGACTGAGAGAACCAGTCGAAACACTTTGGATTTCTACGGCCTGTCCCTGGCCCATGCGCATAATGGAGCCTTTACCAAAGGCTCGTTCAATTTGGGAAAGCGCTGCATCCAGTGCTTTATTTTTGTCCATCTGATTGCCCTCAACAAGGCGAAGTGAAGTTTGTGCCATACGTTCTCATCCCTTATTTCACGATGGACGTGCAGTTTCAAAGTCAGTTATTTGTACTCACTTTGTTCCAACTTCGCAATACCTGATAACTAACTAATAAAAATGGATTAATTTCAATACGTTCTCCTATTGTTCAACATGTAGATAACTTTTCCCGGCACCTGTTTGGAGGCACGCATCTGGAATCAAACCACAAAAATGCACTTTTGATACATCACCCACAGTCTGTATTTGCTCGTAGCTTGCTTTGGCCAACCAACTTGCATATCAACGGTCTTTCGATGTCGGGAGGAAGAATTGGTTATGTCGTCTAAACAGGTCGGAGTAATCGGAGCAATCCATCTGGACAGGATTGCCCATGCAGATCGACCATTCAAACCGGACACCTCAACACCAGGGAAAATTATGTCCCGCGCAGGAGGTGTTGGAGCCAACATTGCACGCGCCATGGCGCGGTTGGGCATGCAGCCGACAATGCATGGATGTCTGGGTGACGACGCCGACGGAGCGTTCCTCGCAAAAAGCCTGTCAGAATGCGGAATTAATACATCCAGCATCAAGACAGTAGCTGACGGAAGAACCGGATCTTATCTGGCCCTTCACAACCCGGATGGCACACTGTTCTCAGCCATTTCGGACAGCGAGATCACCTCCAGAGTGAGTTTTTCAGAAGCAAATCCAATTCCGCAAGCACTGCTGAACTGCGATATCTGGCTTTGTGAAACCAATCTGGAAGAAGAAACGCTTCTCACACTCGCCAATTCCAAAGGGGATCGCCTTCTGGCCGCTGATACGGTCTCAATAGCAAAGGCACCAAAACTCCGTCCCCTTCTCTCCCAAATTGACATTCTTTTCACCAACACAGATGAAGCCACGGCCCTGCTGGATTGCGAGCCGGGGGAATTTTCCGCAGAAGAGCTGGCCCAACAGCTGGCTGCGAAAGGCATTCCCACCGTTCTGGTCAGCAACGCCAACAAGCCACTGGCTCTTCACTGTGCAGGCAGCACAAGTTCGCACACTCCATTTTCTGTTGTTCCCGTGGATGTCACCGGTGCCGGTGATGCCTTCATTGCAGGCTTTCTTTATGCAAGCTGCCTCAATGAAGACCCATATTCAGCAGTAAAGAGCGGGCTTGCTTCTGCATCCATTACAGTGGAAGCGACCGGCGCCGCGCCGGAAACGCTTTCGCCCCAATCGCTTAAAGCTCGTTTATTAGAACATGCCTAAGCACCAACAACATACGAAAGACTGGGAAAACCATGGGAAGTTCAATTAAAATCCATCATTCAAAAGAAGTTGCAGAAGCTCTCAGCAGCGGCGCTCCAATCGTTGCGCTGGAGTCCACAATCATTACCCATGGCATGCCGTACCCGCAAAACGTTGAAACAGCACGCGAAGTTGAACAGATCATCCGCGACGGCGGTGCAGTTCCAGCAACCATCGCAGTGCTCAACGGTGAACTCCACGTCGGCCTCGAAGACGAAACTCTGGACGAGCTGGCCAACGCCAAAGACGTGATGAAATGCTCCCGCGCAGACCTGTCCTTCGCAATGGCTCTGGGCAAGAACGGCTCCACCACAGTGGCAGCAACCATGATGGCAGCACACGCTGCTGGCATCCGCGTCTTCGCAACTGGTGGCATCGGCGGTGTACACAAGGGCGCTGAAACCACTTTCGACATCTCCGCAGATCTGGACGAACTGTCCCGCACCGCTGTCTGTGTTGTCTCCGCTGGTGCAAAAGCGCTGCTCGACATCCCGAAAACTCTGGAAGTTCTGGAAACCCGCGGCGTGCCGGTCATCGGCTTTGGCTGTGAAAACGTGCCAGCATTCTGGTCCCGCGATTCCAAGATCAAAGCGCCTTACCGTCTGGATGAAGCAAACGACATCTCCAAGCTGATCAAGTTCCGCGAAACATTTGGCGATCACGGCGGCATGCTCGTAACCAACCCGGTTCCAGCTGAAGATGAAATCCCATCTGACGAAATGCAGGTGTTCATCGATGCATCCATCAAGGCTGCTGAAGAACAGAACATCACCGGCAAGGACGTAACACCGTTCGTTCTGCAGGATATCTTCGAGCGCACAGCAGGCCGCAGCCTGGCAACCAACATTGCGCTGGTAAAGAACAACGCAAAGCTTGCAACAAAGATCGCGTGCGGTCTGACCGATTAAGTTTTTGCAGGTATTTGCCTCATAAGAATCCGGGTCGGTATCTCCAGCCCGGATTTTTTTGTGGCCTCATAACTTGTGCAGAGCTTTCCCCACGCTTCCAATCAACTCAATACATGCAGAGGATTTCACGTCTCTTTGATCGAAAGATTCCGTTGTTTTTCCGCCCCGATTATTTTAGGTGTTCTAAAGCTATAGAACTTTACATCGCTGTGTTTTTATTGGCGCATCTGCATCTTGTGGTCATATAGTACTCATCAAAACGCCATCTGGCGCGCATATGTGAAAGAGGCCAATCCAATTTATTGGGTGGTTCCATTGAAATCACGCCCAACAGAGTTTCGCGGCTGGGGCAGTTGCATCAGCTTTTGTCACCCGCAGGATTTACGCTATGAAGAAACTTATTTTTATCGGATTAACTGCAGCTCTCGCAGCTTGCCAAAGCGGCCCATCCACGCGCAGCGGGCAACCATCCATCCGCGCGGACGCCGATTCTCAAACCATTCAGATCAACGCGTCGCCTGAAGTTGTGCGCACCACTCTGGTCAACAGCGCAAGCGCCAAAGGCACCATCGTTCAGCAAAACGAGCCAAACATGGTGGTGATGGAAAGCTATGTGCGCGGCGACAACGCTGTGCTCGACAACGAATTTGGCCCATCAGATTCCGGCGAGCGCGCCTACCGCATCCGCGTTCGCTTCTCCGGCACACAGTGCAGCACCAACGTTGTGCAAGACCTTGCGCTGGTCAACAACATCTACACCTCGCAGGAACAGTCCTTCCAACTGCCAGGCAACCCAGGCTCCCTGCAGAGCCTACAGCGTTTGAAGTCCAACGCGGAAAACTCTTCCGGCTGCGTCTAATACGCAACGCATATAGATATCAAAAAAGCCGGAGAGCAGACCATGCTCTCCGGCTTTTGTATTTCAAAGTGAGAAAAGGCTAAGCCCGTTCCTGTGTCTTGGCTTCCAACGTTTCTTTCACCGTGGTTGCCAGCTGTTTCAACGTGAATGGCTTCGGCAGGAAGGTAAAGCTCTCCTCCGCCGGCAGGTTCTTCTCAAACGCATCCTCAGCATAGCCGGAAACAAAGATGATCTTCAGATCAGGACGTGTCTTACGCAGCTCAATCAGCAAGCTTGGCCCATCCATTTCCGGCATCACAACATCAGAAACCACAAGGTCGACCGCCCCGCCTGTCTCTTCCATCACTTCCAGTGCCTCAGTGCCAGAACCAGCTTCAAACACCTCATAGCCACGACCACTCAACGCTCGTGCTGCAAAGGCCCGCACAGCCTCTTCATCTTCAACAAGAAGAATAGTTGCAGAACCTGTCAGATCCGCTTCGGTCGCTTCCTGCTCAGGTTTAACCTCAACCACCTCTTCCTTCTCGGTGGTGATGTGGCGCGGGAAGAAGATGCGGAACGTGGTGCCGACACCAACCTCACTGGTGCAGAAAACATAACCGCCGGTCTGCTTCACAATGCCATAAACAGTAGAGAGCCCAAGACCTGTGCCTTTGCCGACATCTTTGGTCGAGAAGAACGGCTCGAAGATCTTGTCCATCACGTCCTGAGACATGCCGTGACCGTTATCGGCCACCTCAATCAGCACGTACTCACCCGGAGGCATACCGCGTGTGTTCTCGTAGGTCTTGGAAGCGTCCTCGTCCACGTTTAGCGTCCGGATGGAAACTTCACCGCCCCCCTCCATCGCATCACGCGCGTTCACCGCGAGGTTCACGATCACCTGTTCCAGCTGGTTCACGTCAGCCATCACTGGCCACAGCTCACGGCCATGCACCAGCTTCAGCTCAATCTTCTCACCCAGCAGGCGATCCAGAAGGATGGAAACATCCGCCAGCACATCCGCCAGCGCCAGCTCCTGCGGTCGCAGTGTCTGACGGCGGGAGAACGCAAGCAACTGGCGCACAAGGCCCGCCGCTCTGTTCGCATTCTGCTTGATGTTCATGATGTCCTGGAAGGCTGGATCCGTCGGACGGTGGCTTGCCAACAGCAAGTCAGAGAAGCCGATAATCGCGGTCAGAACGTTGTTGAAGTCATGCGCAACACCACCAGCCAGCTGGCCAATCGCCTGCATCTTCTGGCTCTGCGCAAACTGAGCTTCCAACGCGCGCTGCTGAGTGGTCTCAAGAACGTAAATCACAGCGGCATCTTCACCAGCCTGCCCATCCTGAACAGCAGACACGTAGAAGGTCGCGGAACGCGGATCCCCATTGCCCTCAAGCGAGACATCCAGCGGAGCAATCTCGCTCTTGCCCAGCGCAGCTTCTTCCAGCGCGCCCTGCAAGGCAGCACGATCATTCTCAGCCACAAACTCGGTCAGCTTCACGTCTTTGCCAAGGCCCTCGCCCTGCTCAAACAGGCGCATAAACGGACCATTGGTGCGCTCAACGCGGCCATTCTTGTCAATAGAGGCAATCGCGACCGGTGTGTTGTTGAAGAAGCGAGAGAAGCGCACTTCGGCAGCACGCAGCGCTTCTTCATCATCATTGCCAGCAGAACGGTTGATCACCAGCGTTCGGCTGTCACCAGCAAGGCCATCGGCCCCAAACGGAACACGGTGCACAAGACGAACCGGCAGGCCTGTGCCGCTGCGGGTCACCAGATCAATATCAAAGCTCTCGGTTTTAACCTCACCCTCAGAACCCTGCAGCGCCTCAACCAGAGCAGCCCCTTCTCCGCGCACGATGTCTTTCAAAGACAGTTCGCCGGAGATGAACTGGGTCAGATCATAGCCAAGCCAATCCGCAAGCGTTGCATTCAGGTAAACCAGCTTGCCAGTGCTGTCAGACGAGAAGAATCCGCAAGGGGCATGATCAAGGAAGTTGATCACGCGTTGCAGCTCCTGGAAGGAATTTTCCTGCTCGGTGCGATCACGAGTAATGTCAGAAACCTGCCAGATGGTAATGCCGCTATCCACGCCAACAGCTGCATCCTGTTCCAGCGGGCGAACCGTAATGCGATACCAGCGTGCACCACTGGCAACCTCGCCAACAGCATTCGGCAGGCGCACTTCTTCTGTCGCATATCGCCCGGTTCGCACGGCTTGCGAAAGCCGGAATATGGCATCTGCCGCGTCCGGATCTGAGGAGAACACTCGCTCAACTGTACGCACATCAGCTGGCCCGCGCGCACCTGTCAGCTCAGCATAGGACTGGTTGGCGTAGATGATGCGGCCATTATGATCAGCCAGCAACACGCCGTCATCCAGCGAGTTCATAAAGGATTCGGCCAGCGGGTTGCGATGGGATTTGGAGATGAACCGTAACAGGCCAATGGCCATGGCAAACAGCGAGAACACCCCAACAACGGCCAGAACACCCAGCAGCCCCAGAATGTAAGGCTCGGCCTGTTCTTTGCGCATCAACGCGAAAGCGGCTGTTGCTGCGACAAGGCCGAGTGCAAGCAGCATCAAGGCCCCAAGGCTGCCCCCCTTGTCTGTCCTGTCAATCACCGGCTCAGGTCGCCGCGCTTCGGTCTTTGTCATCTTACCCTCTCTACGGCTACCCGCAGACACCTTGACTCTTTCGCCATGAGAATAATCCGCTCAAAAGCCGACACTCCAGCACTCCCGCGCTGTTAAGACCGCCAGCTCCTCTTTTTACGCAGCTGCATGACATAACCAATCACCTTCGCAACCGCGGCGTAGTGCTCCTCAGGCACATAATCGTTCAACTCAATCGATGCGTACAACGCACGTGCCAGTGGAGGGTTCTCCACGATCGGCACATCAGATTCTTTCGCAACCTCTCGAATGCGGAGCGCCAAGTCATCCACCCCGAGCGCAACACACTGCGGCGCTCCCATGCCCTCTTCATAGCTCAGAGCAACCGCGTAGTGGGTCGGGTTTGTAATAACAACCGTCGCATCCGGCACACTTGCCATCATTCTGTTGCGTGAACGCTGAAGGCGCAACTCTCGAATTTTGGCTTTAATCTTGGGATCACCCTCAGATTGCTTGTATTCCTCTTTCACTTCCTGCTGGGTCATCTTCTGCTTTTCGAACCATTTTTTGCGCTGCCAGACCAGATCGGCCCCGGCAACAACAGTCATAAGCGCAAGAATTGCCCCAATCACCATAATGGCGAGTTCACGAACCTCCTCCAGCACAAGGCCCGTTTCTCTGAACACCACCGTGTCCAACCGGTCTCTTTCTGGCCACAACACCAGAAAAACCGCCGCCGCCACCGCAATGATCTTTACCAGCCCCTTCAGGAAGTTGGCGAGGCTGTCTTTGGAGAACAGTCTCTTCATCCCTGAAAGCGGCGAGATCTTGTTCAGCTTCGGCTTCAATCGCTCCGCAGTCCAAAGCGGCTTATGCTGAACCACGTTTCCAACCACGGCGAGCGCCATGAGCGTCAGCAACGGCAGTGCCACCACACCAAGTATTTCGGGCCCAGTTATTTCTAAAAGGAAAACAAGCGCACCCGGATCAACAGCAATTGTGTCCGCATGGGCAAAAAATCCCTTTAAAATCGTAGAAACGCTCGAAACCATTGTGGGCGCGAGGAAAGATATCACCAAAGCGGTACCCACCAACGAGAACCACGAGCTCACTTCCTGCGATTTTGGTATGTCCCCTTTCTCGAATGCATCATCGAGCCGCTTTTGCGTGGGGTCCTCGGTTTTCTCCGAATCGTCGGTATCTTCAGCCATCAGCTCCTCGCTAATTCAAAAGGAACGGCTGAAGTGCTTCGCGGAACTCTGACAGATAGTAGCCCATCAGAGTGGAAAGCAGCAGCAGAAAGATGCCAAAGCCGATCATAATGTTGACCGGCATGGCGATGAAGAAGATCTGCATCTGAGGCATCAGCTTATTCAGCAAGCCCAGACTGAAGTAAAACACGATCCCGACCACAATAAACGGTGCGCCCAGACGCACAGCCACGGAGAACATGTGCGTCACCGTCTCAACCGCCAGCGTGGAAAGGTCACCAACCGGCAGCGGATTGCCGGGAGGAAACAGCACAAAGCTGTCCTGCATGGCCGCAATCATCACGTAGTGCAGGTTCGTCACGAACACCATGCAAATGCCCAGCACGTTGAGGAAGTTGCCCATCAACGCTCCCTGCTGACCGGAGTTCGTCGCATCCCCGCCCATCGCAAACGCAAGGCCGGATTGGTTCGCCATGATCGTACCAGCCACAGAGAGTGCATAGGAAATCAGCTTCATGGACAAACCAATGAAGAACCCGACCATCAGCTCCCCGCCCAGCAACGCCAGAAGCTTGGGCAAGCTGCTCATCACATCATCAGGATAGAGATTGGAGTTGATTGGCAGGAACACATAGGTTAGCAGCAGAGCGATGGTCAGACGAACGCGAACAGGAATGAAGGTTTCACCAAACGCTGGCACGAGCATGATCATCGTACCAATACGCGCAAACATCAGCAGAAAGCTAACGACGATCACCGGTAAAAAATCCAGATTGATCGTCACAGAATTGCCCCCAGAATGCGCGTCGCCTTGCGCTGTATCTCGCTCAATATCCGGAGATAATCAACCCGGCAATGCGGTTTGTAAAAGAATTCATCAACTCCCCCATGAAGGGAAGTGTCACAAGCAACGCAATGAAGATGCTCAGGATCTTGGGAACAAACACCAGCGTCTGTTCCTGAATTTGTGTCAGTGCCTGAAACAGCGCCACAATCACACCAACCAGAAGCCCGATAAGCATAACGGGGGCCGACACCAGAATAAGTGTCCATATGCCTTCGCTGGCAATATCCAGCACTTCTGCTCCGGTCATTGTGTTCTAACCACCATTTCCCTTAGTTCACTGACACCTCACATAAAGCGAACCAATCAGATTGGCATCCGCATAATTTCTTCATACGCAGAAATAACGCGGTCACGAACAGAAACAACGGTTTCCAGAGCCAGCTCGGTCTCAGCAACAGCGGTCACAACATCCACCACATTGGCCTTGCCCTGCAGCAGATCGAGAGACTGCACATCAGCAATCTGGCCACTCTCATTGATCTCGCTGATCGCAGACTGGACCATATTGCCAAAGGCACCGCTCTTATCACCAGTCTCACTGGCAGCTTCAAGCGGATTGCTCAGCTTTGCTGTGTTTGCATATGCACTTGCAGCAATAGAAGCATTAGACATGATTGTATCTCCTTCCGGTGTCAGCCAACCGGTCATCAACCTCTAAGAATGTCGAGTGTTTTCTGCATCATGGAGCGGGAAGACTTCACTACGTTCAGGTTTGCCTCATAAGAGCGTGTAGCTTCCTGCATGTCCGCCATCTCAACCAGCGTATTCACATTCGGCATCTTCACATAGCCTTTGTCGTTCGCTGCCGGATGGTCTGGCTCATAACGCAGCTTGAACTCGCTTTTGTCCTCACGAACTCGGCCAAGCTTCACCAGCTCAGCCTCAACCTTGGCGTCAAAGCTGCTGGAAAATGTAGGAACCTTACGGCGATACGGATCCTCACCTGGTGTCTGACCAGTGGAATCAGCGTTCGCAATGTTTTCTGCGATCACACGCATACGACCCGTCTGAGCTTTCAGACCGGACGCCGCAATAAACATCGACTTAATAAAATCCATGGGCCCCTCCCACATTTGCTCTGATGCCGCTCACATCACAGCAACTGCTCTCAATCATCACTTCAGCGCGCTCTTCAACATGCCAAGGCTGCGCGAATAAAGGCTCGTCGCAGTCTGATAGTCGATCTGGTTCTGAGCGATCTTCATCATCTGCTCTTCAAGAACCACGCTGTTGCCATCCGGTGTTCTTTCAAAGCTGGACGCCTTGGAAACTTTCGTCCCAACGCCCGCGCTGATGCCCCCGCTGGTAATATGCCCGGCACTCGTCACCACAGGGCGCAGCGCCCCGGTTCCCTGCTCAGCATCCACCATGTCGGAGAAGCTCAGTTCCTTAAGGTCTTTACTGCGGTATCCCGGCGTGTCCGCATTTGCGACGTTTTCCGCAAGCACACCCTGACGTTGTTGGTGCCATTGCATTTTCTGGCGCAACGCCTGAAACATCGGGAGATCAGTTAAGGCCATCTGACAGCACAACCTATGAGAACAGATTTGTTAAATTAAACTAGGAAGAAAGTGCCTAGGCAATGGTTAACAAAAGGTTAATATTAAGGTTCCATTAAGAATTACACACCGAAGAATCCTTAAAAAGCAGGGGAATAGCCAAAATCACGCTCCGACGAGTCACCGGACAGAATCAACACCTTCAGAACCTATTAAGAATTGCGGCAGCGGGAGTGGAAAATTTTGCCCAGCTAGCAAAATTCACCTAGCCAAGAGGCCCATTTCGCGATTTTCGCGCAAAAACTCGGGTAACGCCACAAACTTCACCCTTCTAAACTGTTCATTCTACATAAACTATAGGTTACAAATGCGCGCATGAGTTAATGCGGGGATTCGTACCCCAGTTCCGGGCTGTTTGCTCATGCAGATGGTCCGCTGAATGTTGAATACGAGTTGAGGAACATTCATGCCTGACTGGCTGGCCCAAACCACCGGTATGTCTCAGGGAAGCGCGCAGCTTCTTGCTGTCGTACTGGCCATGCTGATTATCGCGGTTCTCATCGCGGTGTGCATTCCGCTTTTGAAACGCTTTGCCCGAACCAGCTACAAAGGTTCGCGAAGTCGCCAGCCTCGCCTGGCCATCATGGATGCAACCGACATTGATGCGCGACGCAGACTTCTCCTCGTGCGCAGAGATAATGTCGAGCACCTCATCATGATTGGTGGGGCAAATGATGTTGTGGTCGAACAGGGCATCATCCGCGGCATGCCGGTTTCTACGCCGCCGCGCGGACAACAGATGTACGCAGGTAATGGCCAGACCGGTGCAGCACCAGCAGCCGTTGAGCAGGCACAGGGAACGGGCGAACCAACCGCTCGCCTGAACTGGGGAGAAGAGGCCGCTCCAGCGCCAACCCCGGCTCCTGCTCCGGCAGAACCAAAGCCAGCACCGGTTACGCGTCCTGATCCAAAACAGACGCCGGAAACCAAGGCACCTGTTCAGCCAGCAGTGGCAGTGCCTGCGCCAACGGTTGCAGCACCTCAGCGCGAGAAAGTTATCGCAGCACCACAGACTGCACCACTTCGCGCTGCAAAGCCGATGGCAGCAGCTCCTGCTCCAGCGGCTACAGCAAACAAGCCAACAGCGCTTCAAACGCCAACCATCGGCGGCGCCCGTGGCGTTCAGAAGGTAGCAGCCCGTCCGATCTCCGCACGTCCGGCACCTGCACGTAATGTTGGCTTCAACCAGCCAAAGCCTGCGCCAAAAGCAGCTGAGCCTCAGGCACCTGCCGTAGAGAAGCCAGCACCGAAGGCCGCTGAACCTAAGGCACCAGTTGCTGAAAAACCTGCTGTAAAAGCTGAAGAGCCAAAGGTTGAGACAGCGCCATCCAACAAGCCAATTCCAAAAGCTGCAATGCGGCCACCAATGAATGGCCCGGCAGCAAAGGCAGCCAGCGCCTTCATGCGTCCACGTGTCAACGAGGCTCCAGCCAAAGCACAGGACGAAAAGAAGGAAGAGCCGAAGCCGGAAGCAGCTCCAGCAGACAAACCAGCTGCAACTCCAGAAAAGCAGGCTGCTGAGAAACCAGCAGCAACGCCGGAAAAGGCAGCTGAGGCAAAACCTGCCGAACAGCCAAAAGAGCCTGTAGCAAAAGAACCTGCAGCCAAGACGGAAGCAGAAGCAACGCCAGCAGCAGAGCAAAAGCCTGCGAAAGCTGAGGACCAGAAGCCGGCAGAAAAGTCTGAGGCGAAGAAGCCTGCAAAAGCTGAAAAGGCCAAAGAGCCTGCCAAGCAGCCAAAACAGGAAGAGAAGCCAAAAGCTTCGAAGCCAGCTGCGAAGAAAACTGACAAAACACCACCTAAAGAAGACCCGCAAGAAGCCATGGATGGCATCGCAAAGGAAATGGCAGACCTGCTAGATGACATTGAGGCCAACACTAAATAATTTTGCGGGATTGGTGAAAGCAAAGTTGGGCGGAAGCAAAGGGCAAATTGGCCTTTTGGTTTTCGCTCTCTTTCTTTTCTGGTTTGGTCCTGCCGCCGCACAAAGCATCTCAATTGACTTCGGCGGTGGAGAAGGCGATTCCGTAACAGAGCGCGCCGTTCAGCTGGTCATGCTGTTAACGGTGCTTTCTCTTGCGCCAAGCATCCTGATCATGGTGACGAGCTTCACACGTATTGTTGTGGTGCTCTCCCTGCTCCGCTCAGCCATCGGTTTGCAGACTGCCCCACCAAACGCGGTCATGCTTTCCCTTGCCTTGTTCCTGACAGCATTCGTCATGATGCCTGCCTTTGAAACCGCATGGGATCTGGGCGCAAAGCCCATGATTGAAGGAACCATCGAGCCGCAGGAAGCCTTTGAGCGTGCCTCCGAGCCATTCCATCAGTTCATGCGTCAGCAAGTGCGTGAATCTGATCTGCTGCTCTTTCAGGAACTCGCCAAGGCACCGACACCAGAAACACCAGAGGATCTCAGCCTCCGTGTTCTGGTACCAGCCTTCATGATCAGTGAATTGCGTCGCGCATTCGAGATCGGCTTCTTGCTGTATCTCCCGTTCCTGATCATCGACCTCGTGATCGCATCCGTTCTCATGTCCATGGGTATGATGATGCTGCCACCAATCGTGATCTCCCTGCCCTTCAAGCTTATCTTCTTTGTGCTTGTCGACGGCTGGCAACTGATCGCGGGCAGTCTGGTCCGAAGTTTCGGCGGTTAGCGCCGCTCTAATCACAGAAAGTACGTCAGGGCTTGGCAGCATTTCACTAAGCTCTGGCGACACCCTCACAAAACTTATCCCCCCTTCCCAAAATCCGCCCTATCCTATCTCTCGTGCCCACGCATTCGGGCAGGAGTGGACCGTCCGCTCCGTGGCGTGGGCGGGGTTGGGCTACCGGCATGAGGTAACGTATCGTGTCGGGAGGTCCGGTGAAGCGCCATACCCTATTGAGACCACAGTGGTAGTAGGGAGCTTGGGGTCGTTCCGGAGGGCGTCCGGTGGTGACAGGAAACTGTCAAAGGCATGAAAGCGCATCTATGATGCGCAAACGTGCCTGTCGCGTCTGTCCGAGAGGGAGCCCGCGTGTTCATGAGAAAAGGCCCGGGCGAGGCGAACAGCCAATGCCGAAGAAACATACCTAACAAGTAGCGCAGGCAGAGCCTGTTCGCCTTGCTCCACCCGTTGAAACGGGGTCCTCAAACACAAACACCGCCGGGATAACCCAGCGGTGCTAAAGTGGTTTCAGGAAAAACCGGCTTAAGCCGCACCTTCACTCTTATCGTTGGGATAGAGCGAAGCCTCTTCGGTCGGAACAATCGGTGTCGCCGACAGGTACTGACGTCTGTACTCCTCAAGGAAGGACACCAAACTATCCCCGCCCCCGATTGACTTGGCCACATTGAGGAACTCAACACCGCGGTCTTCAATCGGCCGCGTCACGACCTCAAAAGTCTCAGCCTGAGGAGACTGGCTCATCTTCTGAGAGTATTTCTGGCGCAAACGTTCAAGCCCCAGACTGTCCTCAGCCAGTGTGTAGGCAATCGCCGCACGGATCACATCAACACGCTCATGATCAGCCAGCGGCACTTCATCCGACCAGCGGCTGCCATTCATCTGCTCCAGTTGCTCACCCGCCTTCTGCCAGGACCGTGCAGACCAAAGCGTATCAGCACGCAAACGGTCCACGTCAGATCCGGACATGTTGCGGACCAGTTCCAGCGCAAGGTCAGGTCGGCCACTCTCACTCAGAGCACGCGCCTCAACAATGTTCCGCTGACGCTGCAACGCTGCTGGCAACTGCCCTTGACGGGTTTGAGAAAGCACACGAAGCGCCTCCTCCGGCTTCCGGTTGAGCAAGTAAACAACAGCCAAATCAGCCGCGATCTGCGCACGGGCAGCCCCCTTCAGGCGCTTGTCGATCTGGTGCCGCAACACAGAGGCCGCCTGATCCAGCAGATCCATGTCGATCAACCGGCTGGCCAGCATCCGGGCCATTTCATCACCCTGACGACCCGCAGGCACCAGCTCACGGAAGTCATAGAACAACGCAAGCGCCTTCACAGGCTCCAAAGCCTGCGCTTTGCCTTCAAGGAACAGAGTTGCAAAAACAGAGCCCATTTCCTGCTGAATATTCGAGGTGATCTCAGCGCCCGCATCAGACTGCACTGCCTGAGACATCGCCTCAAACGCCCGGCGATAATTGCCTTCCTGCGCATGCAGCTGAGCCATCAAACGCAAGGTTTTCAGCTCAGTCTCATCACCACGCCAGGAAGCGGCCAGACCTTCCAATTCGGAGAGAGCCTCATCCGCATCAATCAAACCATCGCGATAGCGCAGCTTCACACTCAGAAACTTCGCTTCTGCCGCCTCCGGCCCATCACTGGAGCGCACCACCAGATCGTAAACATCCAGCGCTTCTTGCGATCGACCAGACGCATCCGCAATCCGGCCACGCAGCAAGTCGTACTGGATCGCCTGCTCTTCGTTCACATCAGATGGCTCAATCTGAGAAAGTGCCCCAAGCGCCTTGCCGTAGTTGCCAAGCGCCAGATGCGTCTTCGCAGCAGCAAGGTTGAAATACACCTGCAGCATCACCGGGTAGTTCGCCATAACAGCAAGCCCACGCCCCAGATTGGCATGCGCCCCCTGCCAGTCCCCCAACGAGGAATGCGCAAAGGTCCGCCAAACCGCAGCATCAGGACTGCTCGCCAGTTCTGGCGCTGCCAAATATTCCAGTGCCGTTCCCGGACGCGCTGCCAACATCTGCGCAGCACCCATCATCACGTTAAACGTGGCGTCTTTCTCGATAAGCGGATCGTCTTCTTCCATGATCCGCAAAGTGCCAATGGCTTCCTGAGCAAACCCGCTAGAGAGAAAAAAACGCGCCATATCCAACCGCGGACCGCTCAGCTCTTCAGGATCAGCCCGCGCAATAGCCTCTTCGTGAGCACGAAGGTTGCGCATGTAATCCTCAGGCTTCTGCTGATGCAGCTGAGAAAACTCAATCAATCCCGGTTGGGTCGGATCTTTCACATGAGCGCCAATGGTCGTCCCTTTGGAAAGCCCACGATTGGAAATCTTCAACCCATCAGGCCGGGAGATCACCAAGTCTTCACCGGAAAGCTCAACATCAATGCCATCCGCACTCGGAACAACAGCAAGCCCCTGCGAGCTCCGCAGGATCTGAACCTGAGGGAACCGATGCGATTTCAAAATACCGCGAACAGGCGCAGCCCCACTGACCACATAAATGCGATCACCAACGCTCTTGTCCGTCAACACATGAAGACGCCCACTCTCACCAAACGGCAAACGCAGAACATTGGAGCCATCGCCCTGAACGTTCCGCTCCACATCAACCGGCTCGGTCTTTGTCGAGATGGAAGGCCCCAGAGTAATCGCCCAGGCTTCATCCTGATACTCGATGGAAATCAGCGTGGTCCGCTTCAGGTCAAACCGCAGCACCTGTGCTGCATCAACTTCTTCAAGCTCAACGTTACGAGCCAGATCGCTCAAAACGGCGGGAATACCGCGCCCATCAAGATGCTCAGTGCTATCAAAGACAGCCCAGACCTTGTCATTCCGGCGGAAAACAGCAGCCCCTACTTCCCCTTCAAACGGGAAGACGAGACGCACAGTATCCCCGATGCGATATGTTTCAACACCAACAACCTGACCAGCAGCATCATTCTCTTCCTGAACGATGCTCTCAGCGGAAGCCCGGCGTGCAATCGGCAAGTCCTCAGCAACATCCGTCACCACAGGCGCCGTCGCAATCACCGGCTCACTCTGCTTCGCAACTTCATCATCAAGTGCCAGTGGAATAGACGTCTGCCCACCCGCATTGACAACTTCAGCAATCAGATCCGTTTCCGGAATAACCTCAGCAGTAGGAGCCTCAGCTGTTTCCTGAGTAGCAGGTGCTGGAGCAGCTTCCAGCGCAGGCGCTTCAGCCACAACTTCCCGCTCAGCGACCTCTGGTGCGCGCTCAGCAGCAGCACGAAGATCTTCTTCCGATGGCTTCGACTGCGGAATATCCGCAGGAGTCAGTCGGTCGACAGGCTCTCCAATCCGCTCAAGCTCAGGCTTGGCGACAGGCAATGGCATCTGCGCGAACTCAAGCCCTTCCGCCTCTTCACGAGGCTGAGGCTGAGGCTGTTGCACCTGCTGCGGTGCAGGCATCAAACTGCCCGGCGCATTTGCAGACTGTTGAGCAGCCACAGGAGCCGGAGCAGACGCGTTCTTATCACCCAACGTATTGATTACATTGGCCGCTCCCTGAGGAACATCACCATTGCCAAACAACTCGTCACGGACTTCAGCAACACGCGGATCCAACTGCCCGATATCCTCAGGCGTCACATCCACAATCAGCTGCTTACCTTCCTGAAACGAACGCACATCAACACGCGGATCAACAATCATGTTGAAGATGAGATCATTGTCGCGGGTCTTGGAAGCCACGTCCAAAACCGTTCGCGGCAAACTGGCCTTGAACTGCGAAAGATCCAGATCAGCAGCCTGGTCAAACTTGACGCGAATGTTGTTTCCATTGCGCTCAAACGAGCTGCCAACGTTCACGTTCCAATCAAAGATCAGACGCGTAAACGTCGGATGTTCCCCGATCCGCAGCTTGACCTTGATTTCCTGATCTTCAAGCGCATTTGCTTCTTCCAGCACCCGGACACGCTCAAGCGCCTCCGCAGCCCGGCGCGCCAACTCATCCACCACATCCTGTGGCAACGAAGGAGGACGCCCTTCATAGCTGGAAGGCAGAAGATCAATAAACAGCTTCTCACCCGCTTCCATGCTGTTGATGTTCAGCGGCTGGCGCAAAGCAAAACGCAGCGCCGCACCATCAGGATCAGTACGGGCAATGGAGATATAATCCATCAGCGCTTCCGGCACATCATCTACATCCGCCTCAATCCCTTCAGGGAAAGAGATGCGCAGAACGCTGGTGGAAATGGATGCTTCATAGGGAGGCAAGAGCGAGCGGTCCGGGAATGTAATCACCATCCGCGCAAAGGTGCCGGTGTCTTCAACCTCAACAACAGCCGGAGCAGGCTCGGCCCACGCACTCAAAACGCTGCTTCCCAGCGCAGTGGTGGCAAGCATCAGGGAGACAAGCCAGGCTTTGCCTTTGACCTTCACAATGCGTGCTCCATGCAAGGCACGACGCGGCAAGTATGGTAAAGTGGCGCGCAGAAAGGAACGCTTCTGCCTATCCCCATTGTCGCCCCCAAAGTCGCGCATGCCCGATTCTTACTCCCTAAAATTAATTAGGTATCTGTAACAATTGGCTATTAACGCAAGCTTACAGACTCCAGCATCAGGAGCGAAAAACCGCCAATTGGTTCCGTTAATTCCCCTGAATCTTCGGGAGAATTGTGGAAGTGGTCTTCACATTGCGGCTTTCACCAGCCGCCAGAGCAATGGTGAGCTGCTCAGCCATCTCCGGATCCATCTCAGAAAGCACATCCGCCATCTTCCGTGGCTGCATCTGCTTGACCACTTTCAGCATGATGTCCAGATCCAGACGGTTGAAGATACGCGCAGCATTTTTGGCCTTCATGCTCTCGTAGATCTTCACCAGATCCATGATCTCTTCCGCAGCCTGCTTTTCTTTGCGCTCAACTTCAGAATCGATCTTCGCTTCCAGCGCTTTCAGCTCCTGAAAACGCTTGTTCAAACGCGCTTCAGCCGCTGCAAGAACCTGCGCCCGCAGCTCCAGATCTTTCTCCCGCTGGTTCAGCGCATCACGGCGATTACCAAGACTATTCAGAACAGCAAGCTCAGACACAGAGTTCGTCGGAACACCGCTGTTCTTCACGCCCTCGGCATTCTGAGCAACCTGAATTTTCCTGGCACCAGAAGGATTTGGCAGCACGCTTGGATCTGGCGCTGCTTCCGTTTCAGCTACAGCAGGTGCGGACTGTTGAGCATCCGCAACACGAACAGCACCGATCGGATAAGTGTCACCGAGAAAGAACCCAAGCAGCTTCAAAACAAGAAGGGAGCTACCAGCAAAAACGACGATCGGAAGAAGTCTCAGTTTCATGCTACGCGGTCCTGCGCTTGCCTGCGAAAGCGTTCAAGACGCGCAGCGGATTCGTTTGCAGCCTCACGAATATCGCGGGTTACAGAGCGTGCCGGAGCCTTCGGAGCTGGTGCACTGCGCGGTTCAACCGGCTGAGCAAACTCCTGATCCGCAATGATTCCGGCAGCAAGTCCCTCAGCTGCGGTCTCGTATGTGCGCGAAGCAGGAGCAGCGTGAGCTGCAGGCGCAGCCACACGCGTATCACGATCTGCCAGAGCCCGGTCTGCAACGCCGCCGATACGGTCCAGAACATCTTCACCAGCACCCAGCTGATCAGTCAGCTTACGGGAAACAGCCTCAGCCTCACCAAGACGCGCCCCAAGAGTACGGTCTGCATTGCCGGCAGTAGACTTGAGACCCAGGATCGCCCGCTCTGCAATCTCCGTTGCTGTAATCAGCTCAGAAATCGTGGCACGCAGAGACTCTTCATCAGACCGCAGGCGGCTGAGACGTCGGTTAAGCGTCCAGCAGTAGCCGATGGTGATCACCAGAAGAACAGCAACAATGCATTCAATGATAAGACCTAGGGACATGACTAGTTTGTCTCCAGTTCGCTTTGCAGGGACTTCTCAAAAGCGGCGAGCGTCATTTTCGGCTGCTTCAGCTTCTTTGAAATTTCGATAGAAATTCGGTCATCAACATGGCCCATGAGGCCCTCTGTCAACTGCACCCCACCGCATTTCACCTGAACGGGATCGCGAGGGCCGGTATCAAACAGCAATGTCTGACCGACTTCCAGATTAAGAACCCGCTGGAGCGGGATGGTATTTTCATAAAGGACGGCATCAACCTGCACTTCAGAGGAGTAAACCTCCGTTGCAAGGTGCTCTTCCCAAATAGGATCACGCCCGAACTTCTCACCCATGAACATCTGCAGAAGCAGGTCACGGATAGGTTCAAGGGTCGCATAAGGCAGAACAATCTCAACCTTGCCGCCGCGATCTTCCATGTCGATACGCAGCTCAACCATGATAGCAGCGTTTGCCGGACGGGAGATAGCAGCAAAGCGTGGGTTCGTCTCAAGACGCTCAAGCGGGAAGCTTACTGGCGAAAGCGGCCCAAAAGCCTGCTCCGCATCCAGCAAGATGATCTCGATCATCCGACGAACCAGATTGCTCTCAATCGTCGTATAAGGACGACCTTCAACACGTGTTGGTGAAGACCCACGGCCACCGCCAAGCAACACATCAATGATGGAATAGATCAGAGAGCTTTCAACGGTAACAAGCCCAAACCCGTCCCATTCCTTTGCCTTGAACACACCAAGGATCGCAGGAAGTGGAATGGAGTTCAGATAGTCACCAAAGCGCACGTTGGTCATGGAGTCCAAAGAGACTTCAACATTATCCGACGTGAAGTTGCGCAGAGAAGTTGTTGTCAGACGCACAAGACGGTCAAAGACAATCTCAAGCATCGGCAGGCGCTCATAAGACACCATCGCCGAGTTGATGAGCGCGCGAATTCCGCCTTCATCACCGGTCAGAGAACCATCCAGCGTAAAGCCCAGAAGGTTGTCGATCTCTTCCTGATTGAGGATACGGTCCGCACCGCGAGACGCACTTTCAAGGTCCGGCTCGCTGTCGTCGATCATTGCAGCCCATTGAGCTGCAGCCTCTTCGCCGCCTTCTACACCTTGTTCCTGAAGCGCAGCACCCCAGGCAGCAGCAAGATCTTCGTCGCTATCACCGCTGCCACCTTCAGAAAGGGCTGCGTCCCAGGCGTCGTCCATGTTTTCGTTTTCAGGGAGGCTATCGGTATCTGACATATGCCGCTCCCCTACTGGATCAGGATCTCTTTAAAGAGAACCCCTTCGACCTTGGCTGGATAGATTGCAGAGTTGATGCGGCGCAGAAGTTGCTCCTTCAAACGGAACAGACCAGCAGATCCCTCAAGATCAGCAGGGCGCAGCTCGCGAAGGTAAATCTGGAAAGCATCAAGAATGCGAGGAAGATAAGGCTCCACTTGAGAAACCATGCTGTCGCTCTCAACTTCAAGAGCAATGCGGACTTTCAGATAGGTTGTGCGGCCCTGAGTAGAAAGGTTCACCGTCATTTCTGGCAGGTCGTAGAAGACGACGGGCTTGGTTTCAATCTGCTCCACCGTACCATCAGCTCGTTTGACGGTCGCAGTGTCACCCAGATTGATCCAGTCCATTACATATGCACCGCCCACACCAAGGGTTAACAGCAAAACGCCAGCAATCGCACCGATCACGATCTTGCGCTTGCCGGATTTACCCTCATCCTCGGTATTTTGCAGTTCTGCATCTGCCATTTTTGCGTCCCGGTGAATCGCAATCAAAGGTTTAACAATTGTTAATATAACCTAATTGGTTAACAAAGATTACCAAATGGTTAATACGTCATTACTAAGCAATTTTTGCCCACTAGGAAATTAAAGTAGGCATATTTTATCAGATACTTAACAGATATTTTGCCTCCCACTCCATCAAAACAGCAGAATTCAGCCAAAGTCTCAAACTGGCACAACTCCTGCAAGAACCTTGGCGCTGCGGGTCTGGGGAGACCTGTCGCAATGCTGGGGAGCATAAAATGGAAAACGCACAGCTGATCGGCTTGTCACGTCAAAGTGCCCTTCGTCGGAACTTGGATGTGGTGGCCAACAATCTGGCTAACATCAATACGACTGGCTACAAGGCTCAAAGGCTCATCTTTGAGGAATACCTGATGCCAACCGCGCAGGCGACTGAGTTTCAGCGCCCGGACCGCCCTCTGTCCTTTACGCAGGACGTGGGCACGGCAACAGTTCTGACACAGGGTTCAATTCAACTAACCGGCAATCCGCTGGACGTTGCAATTGAAGGTGACGGCTATCTTGCTGTAACTGGCGCCGAGGGCGAACAGTTCTACACACGCGCCGGTAGCCTCGCGATTGACCCTGAAGGCACACTCGTGACCGACGGCGGCCTGCCAGTTCTGGCTGATGGCGCTCCAATCCAAATCAATCCTGAAGATGGTGAAATCACCATCACCAAAGAAGGTGTTATCTCCACGGGCCAAGGCGAAATTGGCCGCTTAGATGTTTACACCTTCGACAACCGCCAAGAGCTCAAGCACGTTGGCGTGAACCTGTTTTCCGGCTTGAACCCGATCCCAGCAAACAACCCGACCGTCATTCAGGGAGCTCTTGAAGGCTCCAACGTGGAAGGCGTTCGCGAAATCTCCCGCATGATCGAAATCACCCGTCAATATCAAAGCGTGTCCAAGATGATGTCGCAGCGCAACGAACTCCGTCAGCGCTCCATCCGCGAACTTGGATCGGTTGAAGCTTAAGGAGCAGGACCATGAAAGCCCTACACATCGCCGCAACTGGCATGAAAGCTCAGGAACTGAACGTCGAAGTCATTTCAAACAACGTGGCTAACATGCGCACCACTGGCTATAAGCGCCAGCGCGCAGACTTTCAGGATCTGCTCTACGAAAACCAGCGTCGCATGGGTACTGAAACCTCTGACGCCGGTACCATCGTTCCAAACGGCGTGCAGATTGGCTCAGGTGTACGCACCGCTGCAACAACCCGCATCATGTCACCGGGCTCCGTCACCCAGACCGGCAACGAATACGATGTAACCATCCGCGGTGAAGGCTTCTTCCAGATCCAACGCCCGGACGGAACAATCGGCTACACCCGAGACGGCTCCTTCGCACGCTCTCAGACCGGCCAGCTGGTGACAAAAGACGGCTACCCTGTTCAGCCAGGTATCACCATTCCGGACAACGCTCGTGATGTAACCATCAACGTTCAGGGCCTCGTACAGGCGATGGACGACAATGATCAGGTTCTGAACCTCGGCCAGCTGGAAACGGCCCGCTTCACCAACCAGGCAGGCCTTGAAGCAATCGGCGACAACCTCTTTCTCGAAACACCAGCAAGCGGCCCGCCACAGCTCAACAACCCAGGTACCGCAGGCTTCGGCAACATTTTGCAGCGTCACCTGGAATCATCAAATGTTGATGCTGTGACCGAGCTTTCCAGCCTGATCTCCGCTCAGCGCGCCTATGAGATGAACTCCAAGATCATCAAGGCAGCCGATGAGATGTACTCCACGACAACGAACCTTCGCTAAGGGGTTGATCTGATGAGAAAGCTGGCAATCACATTCTTCGCAGGCCTGATCGCGCTGGCAGCTGGCAGCGCAATCGCCGCTCCAACCCTGCGCCCAACAGTGAACGTCACAGGCCCAGTCGTGACCATCGGTGATTTTTACACCGAAGCTGGAGATTTGGCGCAAACACCAATCTTCCGCAGCCCAGACCTGGGAACCACAGGTAACGTTTCGGCGCTGATCATCGCGCAGCAAGCACAAGCGGCTGGCTTTATTCAGGCAGACACCAACGGCCTCACCACCGTGAGCGTGCACCGCCTGTCCATACCGGTTGATGAAGTGCTGATCACAGACATTCTGCGCAATGCATTTGCTGAGCGCGCCAGCGTGCAGCCGGATGAAATCGAGATCTCCTTCAGCTCACCACTTCCGGTGAACCTGCAAGCAGACGCAAACGCTATTTCACCGCTGACCATCGGCCACATCAACTGGACACCGCGCACAGCACGCTTCAAAGCGATCCTGAACGTCGTGCAGGAAGGCCAGAGCAAACCGATTTCCGTCATTGGCAACGCTTCTCAAATGGTCTCCATCACAACACTCGCTCGCAATCTGGATCGCGGCGCTATCATCACCGCAAACGATGTCCGCCAGGAACGCAAGCCAGCTTCCCGTTATGCAGGACGTGAGTTTCTTGCTGCTGCCGATCTCATTGGTATGGAAGTGCGCCGAAATATGCGCTCCGGCTCTACAATCACCCCACGCGACGTCAGCACACCTGTTCTGGTAAAACGTGGCGCGAAGGTGACTGTGCTCTACAAAATCCCGGGCATGAACATCTCCACTCAGGGCAAAGCCAAATCTGAAGGCGGCAAAAACGACCTGATCGAGATCCTGAACCCAACCTCAAAGAAAACAATCCTTGCAGAGGTAATTGGCAAAAACATTGCCGTCGTAACCACTTCCAACACGCAAGTCGCGGCTGTACTGGGGAACCGTTGATGTCCAGAACTTCTTCAGCACACAAACTCAAACAATACGCTGCAGTCGCAATTGGCCTCTTGGCTCTTGCGGGCTGTGAAACAGCTGACAAGCTTTCCAAGGTTGGTCAGGAACCTGCATTGACTGCAATTCAGGATCCACGCACCCAGCCGGGCTACCGCCCTGTTCAAATGCCGATGCCAGTGAAAGAAACGGAACGCTACAACGCCAACTCACTCTGGCGCACAGGCAATCGTGCATTCTTTCAGGATCAGCGCGCAAAGCGTATTGGCGATATCGTAACAGTCAATGTCACAATCTCTGACGAAGCAGCTTTCGAGAACTCCTCCAGAAGCTCCCGCAGTGATGCAAAGAACTCTGGTGCTGGCGGCGCACTGGGAGCAGCGATCAACACACTGGCCCTTCCTGCCAGCGCGTCTGCCGACGCCCTCGCCTCCATCAACAGCTCTGATACCTTCCAAGGCAGCGGCTCAATCGACCGCACGGAGAGCTTGAAGACAACGGTCGCCGCAGTGGTGACACAAGTTTTGCCAAACTCAAACCTTGTCATCGAAGGCCGTCAGGAAGTCCGCGTGAACCATGAAGTACGCGAGTTGATCGTAGCAGGTGTTATCCGTCCGCAAGACATTGCATCAGACAACACGGTTGAGAGCACAAAGATCGCTGAAGCACGCATCGGCTACGGTGGACGCGGACAGATTTCTGTCGCGCAGCAACCACGCTATGGCAGCCAGGTGCTCGACATCGTTCTTCCATTCTAAAGTTCAAAGAACCCAACGCCGCTCAATAAGCTCCCCGGCTTGAGCGGTACATAAAGCGAGCTCGGCAAAATGCTCCCCAGCATGCCGGGCTCGTTTTCTTTTAAAGGCACCAGCCCCACCCCAAAACTAAACAAGGGAAGCACAGCAAAGCTATGCTTCCCTCGTAAAGTCATACTTCAAGTAATAGTGCCTACAATATTAGGACCACAGCTTGAAAGGCGATATCCTGTCTCCCAGAGGATCAGTCATCCCGATAGATTTTCTCGCGACGCTCGTGGGCTTCCTGGGCCTCGATTGAGAGCGTAGCGATAGGTCGCGCATCCAGTCGGCGTACAGAGATTGGCTCGCCAGTCTCTTCACAATAACCGTAGGATCCGTCTTCGATGCGAGCAAGAGCAGCGTCAATTTTGGAAATCAACTTTCTCTGCCGGTCGCGCGCACGTAACTCAATCGACCGATCGGTTTCAGAAGAAGCACGGTCAGCCAGATCTGGATGATTTGTGCTCTCTTCTTGAAGCGCAGCAAGGGTCTCCTTGCTCTCTTTCAGAATATCTTCCTTCCACGCAAGCAGCTTTCTACGAAAGTACTCGCGCTGTTGGTCGTTCATGAATGGTTCATCCGGAGATGGACGATAATCAATTGCGACATCAACTGCCATCTGAAACTCCGCCTATTTATATTGGCGGCTGGAATATAACGAGAGGAACCTGAAACAACAATCTACTAAAAAGATGAAATTGTCTAAGAACACAATTATTCAGTGTATTCAGCAACTTATGCGGTTGGAAACCTTCATAACTACCGTAACTAGATAGGCTATTCTACGTAGTGACCAAGCTTTGCGAGCTCGATTCTTGCACGCAATTCAATATCTTCGACAACCTTGTCGAGGCCAGGATTGCCGCTCTTCACCTGCATGGACAAGTTACCAACAAGCCGTTCCAGACGCTCTGGTTGCACCTTACCCTGCAGCAAATCAATCCGCAGCGCATCCAATTGATCGAGCAGCTTGTTTCCATGCTGAACAGCACGGCGCTTGTCATCAACCTGCACGTCCATCTGCTGAAGCGCGAGAAGGGAATCAACACCCTGAAGTGAAGGGGTCGGGACACCTGCCTGAGACTGCGCAACAGTCGTGGTTTCTTCCTCGATAGCAAACGCACCCGCCTGCTCGCCTTCAGAACCCTTACGACGTTTTGTGCCCACTTTACTCGTGGAGTTCAAACCAGAAACCGGAGTGCTGCGTACAAGCAAAACCTTACCCTCAGAGCTTTATTATTGGACAACAAGTTAAACCCGAACGCATTTGCCGAGCTGATCACGCAAAAACTTTACCAAGCAGGCAACAATTGCCGCATTAAAATTTGCAGTGCTTTAACTTTTATCCACCCCCTACTAAAAATACCCAGTAAATTCAGCAGGTTAAAAATTAGCAAACAACGCCCGGCAACTGGCACAATATTCGCATCATTGCGGCAAGTGTGAATTGTATAGCCGGGTACCAATGCGCTCTTTCGCAAGTTTACGTAGAATCGCCGCAACGGCATTGCTGATCCTTTTTGGCGCGACCTTACAGGCAAACGCCGCCTCCAGGATCAAGGACATTGCTGATTTTGAAGGCATCCGAGACAACCAGCTGATCGGGTACGGCCTCGTCGTCGGCCTTCAGGGCACAGGTGACTCGCTGAACGCCTCACCGTTCACCCGGCAATCTTTGCAGGCCATGTTGGAGCGCTTGGGTGTCAACACCAACGAAGCTGACCTGAACACCAAAAACACTGCCGCCGTTATGGTAACAGCCAACCTTCCTGCGTTCTCGACACAAGGTACCCGCATTGATGTCACCGTGAGCGCATTGGGGGATGCTAAGAACCTACAAGGCGGCACATTGCTTGTAACCCCTCTGATGGGCGCTGACGGTGAAGCCTACGCCATCGCACAGGGTCCGCTGGCGATTGCTGGCTTTGCAGCACAGGGCGAAGCTGCCTCGGTCGTTCGAGGCGTTCCAACATCAGGCCGCATTCCAAACGGCGCACTTGTTGAACGTGAAGTGGAATTCAAACTCTCTTCACTTAGCTCCATTCGCCTTGCTCTGCGAAACCCGGACCTGACCACATCCCGCCGCATCGCAATCGCTATCAATGAGCTGATTGGCCTGCCAACAGCAGAACCTCTGGACCCGGCAACGGTTCGTCTGACACTACCGAAGCAGTTTGATGGCAACATTGTCGATCTCATCACCGACATTGAACAGCTCATCGTAGAGCCGGACCTGCCAGCGAAGATCGTCATCGACGAAAGCTCCGGCATCATCGTCATGGGCCAGCAGGTAAAAGTTTCCACTGTTGCTGTCGCACAAGGCAACCTGACCGTAACAATTGCAGAATCTCCTGAGATCGTTCAGCCTCTGCCATTCGCGCAAGGTGACACAGCAGCTGTACCGCGCTCAGATGTTCAGGTGACCGAAGACAACCGTCAGCTCGCACTGGTCAACGAAACAATCACACTTCAACAGCTTGTAGATGGCCTGAACGCTCTAGGCATTGGCCCAAGAGATCTGATCTCCATCCTACAGGCAATCAAAGCCGCTGGCGCCCTTCAGGCAGAAATTGAGGTCCTCTAATGCTGCAACAAGCACAACTCCCCTCACCTGCTCTGGCAAGCTCAGCAGAGCTGATCAACGGTGCCAAGGCAAATGGCAACGCACCCGCAGGCAAAGACCCGCTCTGGGAAAAAGCTAAGGAATTTGAGTCTGTGTTCCTCAATGAGATGCTGCAAAACATGTTCACCGGCCTGGATGAAGGTGGAACATACGGCACCGAAGAAGGCTCAGATGCGTGGAAATCCATGCTGATCAATGAGTACGCCAACACAATGTCTCAATCTGGCGGCATTGGTATTGCAGCTTCAGTTCATTCGCAATTACTACAACTTCAAGAGACCGCAGTATGACCAATCACTACGAGGCTGAAACTGTTCAGAGTACAGTATCGTTTGAAGAAGAACCGATCCAAACCCAGCTGCAAGCTGAGGTCTTCTGCGAAAACTTTGAAACCGCAATGGAGAATCTGGTCACCATTATCGAAGCAGAGACAGAACTGCTGCGCGACGGACAGATTTCAGAGCTCCCAACAGTTGCCCCCAAAAAGCATGCCGCAATCGAGTCCTATCTCTCCGGCATCCGCGTCGCGAGCGCCAACGCAATTGCACTGGGCAATCTTGCGCCGCAGTCCATTCAACGTATGCGGGAACGCCACGGCAATTTAAGACCAATTCTGCAAACCAACCTGCAAGTTGTCTCAACGGCACGTTCAGTTACTGACAACGTCATTGAAACCGTTGCCAAGGCTGTTGGATCACAAATGAAAACAAGAGGTTACGGCGCCAACGGGATGATGAGCGCACCTCAGAGATCTGCCCAGGGCATCGCCGTTAACCAAACCCTCTGATCCACGCCATATTAAGCGTGCATATTAACGAAATACCCTGAAGACCGCCCAAGCACTCCCTGAAAAATAAGAGTATTTGGCGGTTTTCAGTCGTATTTCTCTAAATATTTAGTAAACTTCGAGCATTAAGATTAATCTTATTTAAGAACATTCCCCATAAAGTTGTCCGAGAATGAAAACGTGGGG
This sequence comes from Pseudovibrio sp. JE062, assembly GCF_000156235.1. Classification (NCBI taxonomy): domain Bacteria; kingdom Pseudomonadati; phylum Pseudomonadota; class Alphaproteobacteria; order Hyphomicrobiales; family Stappiaceae; genus Pseudovibrio; species Pseudovibrio sp. JE062. The sequence goes on along the minus strand of NZ_DS996806.1, from coordinate 419,520 downwards.
GACATTATGGAAATAGTCGCACAAAGACCAACACTCTTACATCAAGCACTAACAACACAGGCTGCACCTGTGAAGTCGGATACCGAACAGGTAAAAACTGAACTCGCCGGCGCTCAGGCTGTCACCGCCTCCTCAGAATCCTCCGAAAACTCTACCGCCTCCGAGAAGTCCTACCTCTCAGACTCCCGCCTAGGCATCATCCCAAGCAAACCGAAGGATGAAGAGAGCCGTGTCGAACGCGGTTACAATTACGATGAGGAATCCGAAGAGCTGATCTATGCGATGACACAGCAGCCAGAAGGCGAAGTCATCTATGAACTTCCTTCTAAAACGGCTCGCCGCATTCAGGCTTTCCTGGATGAAGTGCTACAAGCACAAGAAAAGCGTAATCTGGGTGGTGAAGCAAAAGCCGTTGAGCCAACTGCCTACGAAGCGAAGCAAGCAACTGCACAGCAAGAGCACGCCGCTTAAGCTGAACGCGTTCTACGCCTCAAAATTACTTAATCTAAGAGCCCTGCCGCCCCCGCTGCACGGCTCTTTTTTTGTGTGCGATAACACAACATAAAAACGGCCCACCCGCTATGCAAACGCAAAACAACGCACACACCAACTCAAAAGAAAAACGCGCCCAAAATGAGCGCGTTCTCCCAAAATCTAAATCTGAAACGAAGCTTATCGGATAAGCTGCAGTACAGACTGACCAGCCTGAGTTGCCAGAGACAGAGTAGAAGTAGCAATCTGGTTCTGAGTGTTCAGAGCCGCCAGATTTGCACCTTCCAGGTTGGAATCAGCAAGCGTCAGCTTACCAGCACCAACCTCGAGTGTGTTGATAAAGTCAGCTGTAAAGTCTTGACGGTTGGTCACAACAGACAGGTTTGTACCAAAGGTAGAAGCCTGTGCACGCAAGTCCAACTGAGCCTGACGAACCTGCTCAAGGGATTCCTCGATCAAAGCATCTGAGCCCCAACCACGACCTTCGCGTGCAACCTCATCAGCTTCAATCTGCTGCTTAGAGGAAACACCGAGGTCACCGCCGTTACCATCGCCCTGATAGCCTACTTTAAAGAAGCTACCACCGTCACCAACAGTCGTATTGTCTACAACCAATGAGTTAGATGCAGCATCAAATGAAGCAGACAAACCGTCAACACCATCAAACGCATCAATCAGATTTTGAACTGTTGTGTTCTCATCGATTTCGAGGATTGTTCCAGAGGTAGCCCCCTCTTTCTGCAAGGTGATTTTGTCACCATTCGCAAATCCTTCAAGATCAGTCAGCTTTACAGCATTCGTATCTGTATTCGCGCCTGCACCTGTGATGTCGACATCAGCTAGCCCTGCTTCAGCAGCACCGGCGCTTTTTACGTACTTGAGTTCTATGTTAGCAGCTGCTTTGTCGATCTTAATTGATCCATCAGCTTCCAACGTAACTTCAGCATCCTGGTTACCAGCTGTTTCACGAATCTTGGTCTGTAAAGCAGAAGTGATATCAGACAGCTTAGTAATGTCTGTAACTTCGATGACCGTCTCACCACCAACAGTGAAGGAACCACCCTCAGCTAGCTCTAGAGTATCTTTCGCAAACGTATTGGCTGTAGCAGGGTTAGGACCAGCGGTCTGAACAACAGCAGTTGATCCTGTTGCTGTACCTGGCGCTGCACTCAAGATATCATCTGCTGTAATACCGAGCTTAAACGCCTGCTTTCCGTCTAACTCTTTAACTTCACCAATAGTTTCATCAATTCCACCGAGTTTAATGGAGGAGTTCTCTGAATCTAGATCAGTGTAATCAACAGCAGAAATGTTCAGCTTCGAAGAACCATCTTCGTTGAACTTCACGAGCAAGTCGTTGCCATCACCACCCAGAAGGTTTTTGCCCTTATAGCCAGAGTCTTTAGCGATGTCTTCAATCTGAGTACGTAGCTCATTGAACTCAGCAGCATATTTTGCGCGAGTTTCATCGTCCTTAGATTGCAAAGCCTGGTTTGCTTTACCTTTTGCAGCATCGAGCAGCTTATCAATCGCAGAAATACCTTTATCTGCAGCTTCCAATGTAGAAACAGACTGTCCGATATCGTCCTGAAGGTTACTCAGGTCAGATGCACGGGAGTTCAGAGAAGACGCGGTGAAGAAAGAATTCGGGTTATCAAGAGCAGAGTTGACTTTCTTACCAGTGGAAAGACGCTCTTGAGTATCGCTGATCAAAGAAGCAGTGCTCTGAAGTGTGTTCAGGTTCGTGCGCACCGCTGCGGTGAGTGTAATATCAGCCATTTCTATAATTCCCTTCTAGGATAATGAATGACCCTTTCTGGGTCACAAACGCAGCAAAATAATTACTGAGTTTTAATTGGGTACAATTACCCGTCCTGCGAGTAAAGGGGGAACGTGTTAACAAGCGCTTAATAAATCAGGGATTGTAGCGGTGATCATAGTGAGGATCTTAAAAGTGAAAATTTTACTCAATTAATTCAGCTAGATAACTCAGAAGCCACCTTAGACATCACGCCAATATTGTCTGTGCATATTTCTTGGGTCAGTACTTAGATAAACCTCGCAAACAGTTCAATCTGCCATGCATCAAGTCGAGTTCGGGAAATTCAATTCAGAAACGCTCTAAACTTGATCAAAATTCGAAATAAATCGCTGAATAACTCGTAAGAATTAACTAGATTAACCTTTTGGTTGCCATCATAGTTAAGAGTGCTTTGAAGGAGGCTGCATGGCGCTAAAGGTAGAACTCAAACCCGGAGAAAAATTGATTGTTGGTGAAACACTTATCACCAACGACAAGCAGCGTGCACGCTTTTTTATACAAGGCGACGCGCCGATCCTCCGTGAGAAAGATATTCTGCTACCTGAAGACGCCAGCACGATGGCACAACAGGTATACCTTGCAGTCCAGGTTATGTATTTGAAGCAAGATATAACGGTTACTCAAAAAGAGTACTTCGACGTTATTGGGAAGATCTTGCAGGCCGCACCAAGCACACGCGACCTTATCAGTGATATCAGCCACGCAATATTGCGGGAAGAGCTCTATCGCGCCCTGAAGCTCGCGAAGAAACTGATTGAATATGAAAGGACTTTGATAAGTCATGTATCAACAAGCAACTCAGGCATATCAGCAGTCCGCGAACACCTCGGCCTCAGCGGATCCGAGAGCTCTGGAAGCTGAAGCTCTGATGAAAGCTGCAGCACGCCTTTCTGTGCTACAACGTGAGTGGGATACAGTTTCACGCGAAGAACGGAATGAAACACTCATATTCAATCGCACGCTTTGGACAATTTTTGTAACCGAGGCAACAGCAAGCCACAGCGAGTTACCTCTTGAGCTTCAAAACAACATCGCAAATCTAGCGCTGTTTATGTTCAACAGAACTATCGAAATGATGGGTGGAGAAGAACCAGAGGCGCTCGAGACAATGATAAACATAAACAAATCTCTGGCAGCTGGCCTCAGGGGACAAAAAGCAAATATCTAAAGTAAAAAGCCTCCTATTTAAGGAGGCTTTTTGTTATCTCAAAAAGTTTGTAATACCTAGATTTAAAAGGATGGAGGTCGCCTGAAAGGACGCCTCTAAATCAGTCCGCAGGACAGCGATTTCAGTACCGACTTCTGTCTTATCTACATTTTCTAAGCTCGTCAGCGTGTTTTGATAAGTCAATGCAGCTTGCTTTTGACGTTCTGCAGTACGCTTTACGGTTGTATTTACAACCGACATCTCAGAAGCAACACTTTGAATTCCAGAATTTCGATCACCTGCGACAGACAGAGCATCATCACTTTTCTTCGCAAGTGAAGAGTAATAAGACTTAGCTACAGCTTCACTCGCCTCATCATCAAGCGTTACAGCAGTAAAGTCCGCAGCAACGAACACAGCTAGATTCTGCAATTGTTCGGAGAAGGCTTTCTCGTTTGCACGAGCACCGTACTCAACCCGCACATTGTCATCAATCTGAACGACCTTATCAGCACGCGGATCATCGCCGTTCTCGGTGCCAGTATACCAATCCACCAGTAGATCTGTTCCAGTCTCATAACCAGAACCATCTGCTTTCGGCACTTTTGGAGCTGGGTCAGTACGTCCATGGTTGCCAAAAAACTCTTCACCAGCCTGAACATCAGCAACTGCTCGAAGCTCTGTCTTAGCTATTCCGCTAATAGCCTTATCAAAAGCAGCTTGAGCATTCTGGGCACTTTCAAGAGTGGGATCGGCACCTGTACCGATCAGAAAAGTCCCCTCACCCGCATCCGGATCATCCGTCGCAGTGAGTTTGACTACTGATTTGCTACCATCAGGAAGTTCAAGTTCAACTTCAATCGTATCACCAACCTCCGGCGTATCATTAAAAGCGAACGTCCCTTTTTTTCCCTGAAGGTTGAGTGGGTCAGAAACATCTTCTGGCACAACAGCAGTCGTCACATCAGTAGAGGATGCAGTGACGGAGTTGATCTGAAAACCAAACCCCTCAACATTGTCTTGTTGAAGGGTAAGTGTTGGTACACCAGCAGGACTGGTTACACTAGACTCAATTCTTCCATTTTCAGAAGCGCCGATATGTGCGTTTTCGTAGCGCTTCATCAACTCTTTGAGGCCAAGCTTACCACCTTGCCCATCCATAATTGCATCAAGCGAAGCAACAGGAGGCTCAGTCGCATCCTTGCCACCAAACAGATAGTAACCATTCACTTCTGAGTTCAACTGCGAAATCGTCTCATGCAGCATAATTTCAGTTGCTTGCTGGCTTGTTGTTTGGCCATCAGTCGTCAGCGTGTAGTTATTATCATCGATAGCGCTCACACTCTCAGCACGCATCTTCTCCATGTGCTCAAGAGATTTGCCCATCAAATCCAACTGAATACTCGCGATCGCATTTGAATCCTCATAGATACCAATGTTCGAGATTTCTCGACGCAACTCCAGAGCCATACGGGAATCGGAGCTAATTCCACCATACGTCTGCGACTTCAGGCCAGAAGTCAGCTGGATCGATTTGTCTTCCAACTGCGTCTTCTGCTGCATCAGAAGGTCAAGCATGTAACTATGGGATCTTGAATAACCTATAGTATTCATTTGAGTAGCCTAATCTCTAAAGCAAAGTTATGCGATTCTGAAAAGTGTATCATACATCTCATCAATGGCCGACAGGACACGTGCGTTAGCTGCATAAGCATTTTGCAACTCAGTCAATTTCACAAGCTCTTCGTCCACATCAACCTTATAGCTGTTCTCATAGGCATTCTTGGCAATACTGGTAACAGCTTTAGAGTTGCTTTCAGCAGACGTTGCCGCACTAGCAATTTGACTTTGCTTGACGACAGTCTCAATCCCAAAATTAGAGATAGTTCCAACATACGGAGCGTTCTTTGCCCCAACGCCTGAGCTTGGTGAGAATGTGAATTCTGTCTTGGTCAGCCGGTCCTTCAAAAGATTGGCACGATCTGAACTTTGCTTATCAGCCTCACCTGCGAGCAAGCTGGGGTCATCAATGACTGCCTTATTGACTGTCATACGTTGAGCAAAACCAGTCTTTTGTCCACCATCTTCCAGTGCACCTGTATATGGAACACCATCTCCTTTTGAATCGATAAAGAGCGGAATTTCGGATCCATCAGCAACAGTAACTGTCCTAGTATTTTTCGCAGTGAGACCAGTAACTTCGATTGTTCCAGGACTCGTTGGCGCCAGCACTTTAAGCTCACCACCGGCATCAACAGAAACATCAAACCCTGCCCCTAACGCGCCAGAAATTTGGCTTTGCAGAGAAGCAGATGTCGCAGGGATTACAAGCCCATGCACGATATCACCTGAGTCAGCTGTCGCATCAGACGAAAGCGGCAACAAGCCAGGATCCGTAACAGCTACAAATGTTACTTTGCGGCTCTCACCATTAACCTCAAACTCAAGCTCGATAGTATCACCAGATGAGTTAAGGTTAGAGGTATCAACACTCAGTCCAGTCGCAGTTGGCGGCGCCCCACCATCATCAGCAGCAGCACCTTCAGATGTCTGCTGTGACAATGAGAGTGCCATCTGACTTGCCAACTCATCAAGACGTGACTGTGTCTCCGGTAAAACATCGTCTCGAAGTTCAACCAAAGCTCCGATACTGCCACTTTTCAAGTCAAACGACGTCAACTCCATCACAGCACCTGACTGAGACTTTACTTCGATCGGATTACCTACAACACCTACACCGAGTGTCGGCTGAGGAGTAAACTGCAGTTCAGAGGCGCGATCGTTGTAGAGTGTGGTGCCAGATTTAGTCGAAATACGCAGCAGTCCGTCGTTGTCCTGCTTAATCTCAACATCCATCTTTTCCGTCAGAGCTTCTAACTGCCTATCCATCTGATCTTGCAAATGCGCTGTTTCTCGACCAGCAGAACGTTCTAGGACGATGCTATCCTCCAAACTCTCAATCTCTTTCAAGATGGAGTTCACCTCGGAAACATCATCTGCAATTGCTGCATCAGCATCTCGGCGCATTTCCTGCACTTGTTTTGCAGAAGTATTGATGCTTCTCGACAACTCCTCAGCAGCATTGACTGCAACTTCTTGAGCACTTTGTGAGCTAGGGTCTGTCGCTAAGGATGTTAGAGCATTTGTGAAGTTGTTCATAAGGCTTGGGATCGAACTTGGATCCCCCACCTTCCCAAACATCTGATCGAGCTGCTTAATATAATCGTTGTACTGGGTCGCATATGCGGAGTCGCTCAAGCTTTCCCAATAAGCAGATTGAAGTTGGGTATTGACCTGTCGCTGTACATGGTTTGTCAACACAGACGACGATGACGTCGAAGTATTATGTACTTCCGTGCCAACAATCGTCTTTAGCGTGTATCCATCAACATTCGCATTCGCGACGTTCTTTGATGTAACAGCTAACTGTGCCTTAGTAAGCGATAGTCCAGACATCGCGGCATTAAGAGCTGCTCCGAGTCCCATACCCTAAACTCCCAAATGCGTGAAGGCAGACCACCGCCTACCTCCTCGGCAATTTATCGCACAATGTTAAGAACTGAATCCAGCATCTGGTTCGCAGTCGACAGAACCTTCGAGTTTGCCGAGTATGCTTGCTGGGTGATAATCAGCTTGGAAAACTCTTTAGCAATATCGGCATTTGAACTTTCAAGCGCCTTCGCACGAATGGTTCCACCATTACGGAAATCAGGTTCACCGGATGTTGATGTTTCTGAGAATGCCGCACCATCAACACGCTGCAGCTCATGCTCTGCAGCGAAAGTGGCTACAGGGATTTTGAAAAGCTTCTGGGACTTATCATTTGAGTACTTCCCGATCACATTACCTTCCGCGTCAACAGAAACATCCTGCAACTTACCGGAAGGGAAGCCATCTTGAGATGTACCAATATTGGATGCGCCACCAATTACATCCTCGTACTGCGTCAGGTCATCAAGACCAAATTTAAGGGTGATGTCGCCCATACCAACACCATTGACCTCAAGATCAGGGATATCAACCAAGCCAGATGCCGGGGACGTCAACCGACCAGCCGCATCAAATGACATATCACTGATCTTTTTCCAGGCCACTTCATCACCTGTTGCCTTGGTGTTAGTATTATAAAAGAGTGACCATTTGTTTTCAGCATTAAGCGCCCAACGGAGTTCAACGTTTACTGGCGTACCATTTTCATCGTAGACAGTCTCCTGTCCACCCGCGATGGATGACTTGATGAAGTCATCCGCTTTATCACCAGTAACTACATTAGGATCGTACGTCCCGGTTGAAGCTAATGGCTGCGGATCAAAATCCATATTCAGGAAAGTTTGACCAGGCACAGCTGTACCAGCTTGAACAACGTTAAGCTCACTTAAAGATGAAATATTGATCTTGCCATCTGCCTGCAGCTCAGCTGTTACGCCGTGCATACTACTCAGTTTGTCTAGTAAATCCTGAACTGTCGTATCTGCTTTAACGGTAAAGACTTCATCCGGATTCCCCCCTAAGCTTAACGTTATCGTATCATTGAGAGAAAACTGTTTTGCATCAGTAAGCTTTTGATCAGCAGTTAGTTTAACTGATGAGGTATCGTCCAATACTGGCGTCTGCAGTTCGTGCGGTTCAGCAAACACACTTGGATCAACATACTGAGAGTTAGCTGCACCATCTGTCTTCTGATAGTTCGCAGTCGTTGGCTTAGACGGCAGGTTTGCTTGATAGTTAATCTGCGTTGAGGGCTGTGCAGGCATAGGAGCATCAGACACCTGAATTGGAACAGCCCGGTCGCTTACCGCACCAGTAGCAGGATTAATTGGGTACCCCTGCAAAAAGTAACCTGCTGAATTTACTAGATTACGCTCTGTATCCAATTCAAAATCACCGGCACGCGTATAAAAGCTCTCAGGCGTCTCCTGACCAAGGCCATCGCGGTTTGTCACAAGAAAGTACCCTGGACCATTAATCGCCATATAGGTGTTACGATCCGCAGACGTAATATCGCCAGACAAGTAGTTTGTTGCACGTGACGTAGCAATAACTGTGCCTGACACTTGCTCTGCCTGACGGCTACCCGTGCTTGAGACTAGATCAGAGAAGCTTGTGTCGAGGCGTTTGTAGCCGGTGGTCGAGGAGTTCGCCACGTTACCGGAAATATTCTCCAACGCCTTGGACTGTGCGTCCAGACCGGTCGTTGCAGAGTTGATTGCACCATAAATACTCATCGAGCCCACCTAAAATTCAAATTCGCTCAAACTTGCGCAGATTTTTGAACACTCGATGCAACTTGCATGCCAATTCAAAATACTTAATTTATTCAGCTATTTCAGTAATTTACAATTTTAACTTATTGTTAAACATAAAAATTCCCATCTAAACCCGGCAATTAACTCGCCGCACTCGGCACATAATTCCCATAGACACAAAAAAAGCCCACTCAGAACCGAAACCACTAGATAAGCCCAATGGTGCAACCCTGCAGGGATTGCCCATTGCCTATCGAGAGATTAGTGTTTTCGCCAAATCACGATGTTCAAGCAGGATTTAGCAATGAAATTTGAAGGGACTTCCCAATACGTTGCCACAGAGGATCTTCGGATCGCAGTCAACGCAGCAATTACCCTTGAACGCCCCCTGCTTGTAAAAGGTGAACCGGGAACCGGCAAAACCGTCCTAGCTCAGGAAATCGCGCAAAGCCTTGGCGTCCCATTTCTTGAATGGAACGTCAAATCAACGACAAAGGCACAGCAAGGCCTGTATGAGTACGATGCGGTTTCTCGCCTGCGCGACAGCCAGCTCGGCGATGAGCGTGTAAAAGACATCCGCAACTACATCCGCAAAGGCAAACTCTGGACTGCCTTTGAGATGGACGAACGCCCGGTGCTGCTGATCGATGAGATTGACAAAGCAGACATCGAGTTCCCGAACGATCTCCTTCAGGAACTGGATCGCATGGAGTTCTTCGTTTATGAGACTGGTGAAACCGTAAAGGCCAAGCAGCGCCCAATCGTGATCATCACCTCCAACAACGAGAAAGACTTGCCGGACGCTTTCCTGCGCCGTTGCTTCTTCCACTTCATCAAGTTCCCTGATGCAGAGACCATGAGCGAGATCGTCAACGTTCACTTTGGTCAAATCAAAGATCGCCTGCTCAAAGAAGCACTGAACGCCTTCTATAACCTCAGAGATCTGCCGGGCCTGAAGAAGAAGCCATCCACCTCTGAATTGCTGGACTGGATCAAGCTGCTCCTTAATGAAGACATTGATCCTGAGACACTGCGCGAGACTGAAAGCCGGAAGATCATTCCGCCTCTGCACGGCGCCCTTCTTAAAAACGAGCAGGACGTTCACTTGTTTGAGCGCCTCGCCTTCATGAACCGCCGCTAACGTCGATTGTTTGGCTTGAAAATGAAAAAACAAAAGAACGCAAGATTTTTGAGCCTCGCAGCACGCATGCGCGCACCTCTGGCGGCACTGATGAGCTGTGCAGTCCTACTAAGCAGCTCATTCACGACAACAGCTCAAGCAAACAGCACTATCTCTGAAAGCCTCCTCTACCAGCCACACACACTGCACAATGGTTGGCGGAAAGACGTTGATGCCCTAACCCACTTCACCGGCATGTTTTGCCCGGACTATATCAGTCAGCTCTCCAGATCTGCTTTGGTGCCGGATTTGAAGGAACTGGGAACCGGCTGCGTGTATGAGACAGAAAACGGCGAGATCAAAGTTATCTTTCGTCGTCACAAAAAAGAGACGGCCTCCATACTCATTAATAACTTCAAAAGCGGCTATCGCCAAAGTCACTTCAAACCGCTGAACCTGAAGACACCGCAGAACGAGGTCGCGTTCAGAACCGAGACAACAATGAATATGGGACGTGTCGAGAGCTTTGTCGCATACACAGCCCCTAGTGCAGATTATACCGTCTGGACATCCATCTCCGACGATCTGCCTGTGAGCGAGCTTGAGAAAATCAGAGCCCTGTTTAAGAGCTTGGCAGTGCGCATTGAGAAAGAGCAGCAGCGCAACTAATCTCCCTCAAATCGTGCGGGGAGCTTATACAATGCAGATCACACATCGCTCACCATTCATGCCAACTCCCTGAAGCACCGAAGCAAAGCCCCAAGCAAGCACCTACATTGTCGTTTAAAAGATGAAAATGCTGCATTTAATAATGTATGTATCACCAATAAATATTTCAGTAATTATGAGATAAAAACCCCATACTATTAGGGGAATACTATCGACTTCCAAATCACATAAAAAACATGTAGGTTTCAAACAGAGACAAAGCAAGTAATAAACAAATAAGTCCATCCAATATTGCTGCACTGCAATATCGCACAGCAGCATAAATACAACTTAGAATGTTTCTGCCTCTTAGGAACATAAAGTAATAACGTATAACTGGAGGGTAACGTATGCTTCGCCTAATGCTGTTGCGACACGCAAAATCCGACTGGAGTGACGCAGGCGTCCACGATCATGACCGCGCTCTAAACTCCAGTGGTTGGAAAGCTGCAGCACGGGTCGGAGCTCACATCCACCAGCATCAACTGCACCCTAAGCTCATTCTGTGTTCAACCGCACTGCGCACCCGGCAAACACTCATGGAAGTGATGCCTTATCTACGCTGCGATACCCGCATCCAGTTACTACGAGATCTCTACAACTCCAGCGAAGGCGACTACACCGATGCTATCCGGGCTTACGGCGGTGGGTTCGATACCATTCTTGTTGTCGGGCACAACACAGCCATTCAGGACACGGCTCTTGAACTGGTTGGCAAAGGCAACCCAGAGTATATCCATCAGATGGAGGCCAAATACCCAACCGGCGCACTAGCTGTTATAGACTTTGAAGCCCACCGCTGGTCAGAGGTAGAACGTAGACAAGGACGGATTGTATCCTTCTTCCAGCCGCGACACTTACAGGCTGTCTCCGGCTCCTGACTAGGAAAATTTTGCTTTACTCTACAATTATTGGGGCATTTGCGATTGCATTCCTCCAAAGAACGCACCACATCGTTCCTTGGAGGATGATCTGTGAGCCCACTGAATTCATTATTTAAAAACGCGAAGCTGGCCCTGAACGATGCGCAAACCGCATTGGACAATCTGACGGATTCAGCAATTGATCTGACAGTCCCAACCGTACGTCTGGGCGTCACCGGTTTGGCACGATCCGGTAAAACCGTCTTCATCTCTGCCCTCGTCCATAACCTTATTGCAGGCGGTCGCTTGCCTCTGCTGGATGCCGCAGGTACAGGAAGACTGGCCCGTGCCTATCTCCAGCCGCAGCCTGATGACGATGTTCCGCGCTTCAACTATGAGCAGCATGTCGAAACGCTCACAAAAGATCGCCTCTGGCCAGAATCCACGCACCAGATCTCAGAGCTGCGCCTGACAATCGAGTACGAGTCAGCCACATTCCTGAACAGACGCTTGGGCGGTGGCAAGTTGCATCTCGATATTGTCGATTACCCCGGCGAGTGGCTTCTGGATCTTGCTTTATTGAGGCAGGATTTCCGCCGCTTCTCAGAGGAAGCGCTCCGCCGAGCCAAGGCAAGACCAGATCTTTCCAAGGAGTTTCTGGAAACGCTCGCTCTCTATCAGGATAAACTCCACGATGAGTTCTCTGAGGAAGTCGCCAAAGAGTTAGCCAGCACATTCACAACGTATCTGAGCCGCTGCCGGGATGATGAGAACGCGCTCTCCATGCTGCCTCCGGGGCGTTTCCTCATGCCTGGCGACATGAAAGAAACACCGGCACTCACATTTGCTCCACTGGATTTGAGCAACACGCAGGTTAGGCCCAAAGCAGGCACGCTCCTCGCCATTATGGAGCGCCGCTATGAAGCCTACCGCAAGCACGTCGTCAGACCGTTCTTCAAGAACCACTTTGCGCGTCTGGATCGGCAGATTGTACTCGTGGATGCGCTGACCGCCATCAATGCCGGGCCAGAAGCTCTGGACGATCTGAGCCGCGCACTTACGGAAATCATGGGTGCCTTCAGACCCGGCAAGTCCAGTTGGCTGTTTTCGATCCTGTCACGCAAGATCGATCGCATCTTGTTTGCAGCAACCAAAGCAGATCACTTGCGGCGAGAAGATCACGATCATCTTGAGATGCTTCTGCAACAGCTGGTCGAAAAAGCAATCAATCGAGCAGAGTTTTCCGGCGCATCCGTCGAGACCCTTGCTCTCGCCTCTGTCAGAGCAACACGGCAAGCAACCGTCCATCACGACGGCGTCGAAACACCTGCGCTACTCGGCACGCCAATGCCCAATGAGACCATCGGCTCAATGAAGTTTGACGGCGATGAAGAAGCCGCAATCTTCCCTGGTGACTTACCAGATGACCTGAGCGACCTTTTCACGGCAGAACAAGACCAGGACAAACCAGAAGATCAGACCGCACTGAAGTATGTTCGTTTCCGCCCTCCCAAGCTGGAACGAACTGCAGAAGGACTTACATTATCACTCCCTCACATCCGCTTGGACAGCGCTATGGAGTTCTTGCTGGGAGATAAACTTGCATGACCAACAAGAAAACACATCAGCACAAGCCACAGGCGCGCCGCGCGCCGAAAGCGTTCAAACTGGATGACAGCTCCGTCCGGCTGGAAGGAGAGTTCGCCCATGAACCACTTTCTTCTGAAGCAGTTGTCTCGGAGGAAAGTGACAGCGCTCTTGCACTGCCGCAAAGCGCTATTGCACCGGAGCCCAAACCAGCAAAAAGCCGCTGGAGCAAGATCATCGCCATCGGTGGCGGCGGCCTTGTCTCCCTTGCCGTTGGCCTTGCAGTCGACAGCCTCATCAGAGACCTGTTCGCTCACTATGTCTGGCTAGGCTGGACAGCTGTTGGTCTGACAGCTCTGGCATTCCTCGGCTTGATCGGTCTGTTCTTCAAAGAATGGCGCGCACTTTCGCGGCTAGAACATATCGATCATATCCGCGACGATTTGCAAACCGCAGCTGACAACGACAGCGACAAAGAAGCCCGCGCAGCCCTGCAAAAACTGATGGCACTTTATGCCGATAGGCCTGAAACAGCCCATGGCCGCACTCAGTTGAAAGGGCATATGCAGGAGATCATCGACGGCAGAGACCTCGTTAAACTCGCAGAACGCGATCTGATGGCCCCATTGGATGCCCGCGCTCGCCTGATCGTTATGGAAAGCGCAAAGCGTGTATCTGTGGTGACTGCCCTGTCCCCGCGCGCGCTCGTTGATATTCTGATCGTACTCTACGAAAACTTGCGCATCGTACGTCGTGTATCCCGCCTCTATGGTGCTCGCCCCGGCGCTTTAGGCTTCTGGAGACTGGCACGCGATGTCGCCGCCCATCTTGCCGTAACAGGCGGCATGGCTGCAGGTGATAGCTTGTTGGAACAGTTCATCGGCCAGGGTCTGGCGGCAAAACTTTCCGCCCGCTTGGGCGAAGGTTTGGTCAACGGCTTCCTTACCGCCCGCATTGGTGTAGCCGCCATTCAGACCTGCCGCCCGGCTCCGTTCATCGCAACAAAAGGCCCTTCTCTGACTGAGCTCATGAGTGAGATAACAAAATCTGCCCCAGATGAGGTTGTAGACCAAGATTAACGAGGATCTGACAGAGCCCTGCACATCTCCTGGGCATTTGCTATGTTCAGGGCTCATAAGGCACAACAACGGCAGGCAAAGCGATGATCACACGCAAAGTCAAAGTGGTAGATGCACAGGCCCAGTGGGCCGAGGACTTCCAACAAGAACAGGAGGTCCTGCACGATCTTCTCGGAGACATCGTCGAAGGCATTCACCACATAGGCAGCACTTCCGTGCCAGACCTTGCAGCCAAACCCATCATCGACATCCTCTTAGAAGTCTCGGATATTGAAGCGCTTGAAGCTCAGTCCGCAAAGCTCATCAACATCGGCTATGTCGCAAAGGGCGAACACGGCATCGAAGGTCGTCGCTATTTTGAGAAAGGTGGAGATGACCGCACACATCACCTCCACGCCTTCAAAACCGGCGATCCGCACGTCTATCGCCACCTCGCTTTCCGTGACTACCTGAAAGCCCATCCCGAGGTACGCGAGAAGTATGCGCACCTGAAGAAGAAAACAGCACAAGACGTCAACGGCGATGTAGTCGGATACCGTGAAGGCAAAAGTAACTTCGTGGAGCTCCATCTGGCCAAAGCAATCGATTGGGCCAGAGGCTCTTACTGATCCCTATGCTTTTGCCTAAGGTGTCAAATGCACTCTCGACACCACACAGCCCTATCGCATAGTGTAACCCCATGTTTATTCAGTTTTTCGAAGAGCTCAAATCCGCTGGCCTGCCCGTCTCCGTACGCGAGTATCTAACGCTTATGGAAGCGCTGGACGCTGACCTTGCCTACAAGCGCGTCGAGGATTTCTACTTCCTCGCTCGTGCCACGCTGGTCAAAGACGAAGCCAATCTGGACAAGTTTGACCGGGTCTTCGGACACACGTTCAACGGCCTTGATCTGATGAGCGAAGTGCCAACTACGGAAATCCCTGAGGAATGGCTGCGCAAACTCACCGAAAAACACCTGAGCGAAGAAGAAAAGAAACTCATTGAGTCCATGGGCGGCTTTGAAAAGCTCATGGAAACGCTACAAAAGCGGCTCGAAGAGCAGAAAGAACGCCACCAGGGCGGCAACAAGTGGATCGGAACGGGTGGCACGTCCCCGTTTGGCGCTTATGGCTACAACCCTGAAGGCATCCGCATTGGACAGGACGGCAGTCGCCACCGCCGCGCCGTCAAAGTCTGGGACAAGCGTGAGTTCAAAGATCTGGATGACACCGTTGAACTGGGCACCCGTAATATCAAAGTTGCCCTGAAGCGCCTGCGCAAGTTTGCCAGAACCGGCGCAGCGGACGAGCTGGATCTGGACAACACCATCAAATCCACCGCTCACAAAGGCCTGCTCGACATCCACATGCGCCCGGAACGACGCAATGCAGTCAAGGTGCTGTTGTTCTTTGATATCGGCGGCTCAATGGATGACCACATCCGCGTCTGCGAGGAGCTGTTCTCTGCCGCCAAGACGGAGTTCAAAGTGATGGAGTACTTCTACTTCCACAATTGCCTCTATGAGTTCGTCTGGAAGAACAACCGCCGTCGCCATACTGAGCGCATCAACACCATGGATGTGCTCCACAAATACCCAAGTGATTACAAGGTCATTTTCATCGGCGACGCATCCATGAGCCCCTATGAGATCACATATCCGGGCGGTTCTGTTGAGCACTGGAACGAAGAAGCTGGTCATACCTGGATCAAACGTGTCACGGACCTTTACCAAAAGGCCGTCTGGCTCAATCCGGCGCGCGAGCAGCATTGGGATTACACCCATTCCATCGGCATGATGAAAGAATTGTTTGACCAGCGCATGTATCCCCTGACGCTGGAAGGACTGGATTCTGCCATGAAGGAACTTGTACGCTAACAACACTGCGTATTTAACTTCCCTCTTTTGTACTTTTACAACTAGACTGCGAATAGCTTTGAGATTTAGACAGCACCATGTGTTCAGCTGTAGCGCGTTTCCTTGCCATTTTGGAGAAGACGAGACGCAAAGCTTTAAGCTGGGCGCAAGCTGATTGCGTTAGGCAACAAGTGCACCAGACGAGCTAAGAGAGGCTATGCTGTGAGCAAATCTAATATGTGGCAACTGTTCACAAGGAAATCTGCGGGCACTCTCGCCCTCATTGCACCCTTTCTTGTAGCTAACGCCAACGCAACAACTATCCCGCCGATCAACTCACTCATCCCGGCGCTGATCATTGAAAGCTGCCTGGACAAGACAGATGCATCGCTGGATAGCCCAGAGTTTATCGACTGCCTGACCAACACCCTCACCCAGCAACATGAGGGTGAGAATGTTCATCGCAGCGATCCAACACATCGACCCTCAACCGCAAACCACATTGCCAACACGCCAGACCGCCTGGACGAAACCAACGTCGTCGTCTGCGCTTCTGAGAACGCTGCTTACACCAAGTGCAGAATCTCGAACGCCAACCGCAACTACGTCCAGCTTCTGCGCCAAACATCCAATGCACTGTGTAAGCTCAACGAGAGTTGGGGAGTGGTCCCATCACACCTTTGGACAGACAAAGGCTGTGCAGGCATCTTCTATGTGGGCAACAAACCATATTCCCGCAAAAGCGTGAACACAGTCAGCGCAACATCATCTGCGCTCAAAACACCAGTAAAGTCAGCAAGTTCTGGCGGTGTGATCACCCCGATCCCGCAACTTCCCGAGTTTACCAAAGATGGCTGGCGCAAGTGCGCACTGGAGTTTCAGGTCTGCGAACTGCCATACCCGACGACTGTTCGCTTTGGCAGACCCGGCGCTTTCTACGAGAAGACCGCTGAGGGCGATGTTCACTGCCGAACTGACTTCTTCGGAGATCCAGACCCGGCTGCTCGGAAGGCCTGTTACTACAAGCTGAAGCGGGACAGCAGCTCTCCGCAAGCTGCCCCACCAACACAAGTGGTGACACAAGACCTGCCACCACTGGAAAACAGCGAGATCGCTCCGGAAGATGATCTTGTAATCAGCGTAGCAGAACCTCTTTGGAACGCCCGCCGCGCCTGCTCCAAGCTTGGCAGCAAAATCATTGCCACTAAGAACTCCCTTTCAGAGTTGCCTCCTGTCTATCTGGGCCTTGGTACGTTCACAAATGACCAGCTGAACCAGAAGCCTGTGCTGGTGCGCACGGGCGACAAGCTGGCAGGTCGCGGTGTTTACCAAAGTCAGGGCATGTATGTGCCCTTCAACTTCTCCTGCGCACTCAACAGCAGCGGCAGAACCGCTCAGCACTTTGTGTTCCATGAGCAAAACACCGACCTCATTACGCAAGATCTTCTGCCAAATCCGGACAAGTTCCTGAATGAGAAAGCACCGCTGAATGGTTTTGACGGCGCATATGTTTGGGTATCTGGACTACCAACAGGTGATAACAACAAAGTGCTTGTTCACGGTGTACCAGAAACCGACGACACCGATTTTTATGCCCGTTGCATAGCTGGCAGCGGCGATATCGAAATCATGTTCCAGTCAACAGTTCCTGCACTTAAGCCGGGCGACAGCATCCTGATCTCACTAAGCACCAAGCGCTTCAAGGAAAGCTATGTAGGCGTTGGCAGCGCACTGGATCCGGAAGCCGGAGTTTCTCTGCCGCTTCTCACCCTAAGCAACGGCTCCTCTCTCTGGAACCGAATGGCACGGGACAACGAGCTCAAGGTCAACCTAGGCGGTTACGCGATTTACAACGTCAGCCTCAAAGGCAGCGCAAAACCAGTTCGTGACTTCATCCGCGCCTGCAGCAGCGGCAAGTAACAACTACTGCGGCTTAAAGTACTTGCCCGGTGTCGTACCAAACGCCTTGCGAAACTGTGAGATAAACGGACTTGGCCCCTCATAGCCAAGCTTGAAGGCCACATCACCCACGCTTCGCCCTGCTGAGAGCAACTCCAGCGCACGAAACAACTTCGCCTGCCCGCACCACTTCCGGTAACTCCAGCCCGTCTCATCAAAGAACCGCCGTTCAAACGTCCGCTGAGACATACATGTCCGTTCCGCTGCATCTGCAAGACTTGGCAAATGCGCCGGGCAAGACAGGATCGACTGACAAAGCTCTTTCAGCAGCGCATGATTGACCGGCATAGGCAGCTGTAACGGCGCATCCGGCAAACTCTTCAGCTGATCAACAATCACCTGAGCAATCCGCGCAACAGGCCCATCAAGCGCATAATCCCTAGGCGCTGCCATGAGCTCCTGTATCAACTCACGCAGCAGCGGTGTTACCTGCACCACCACTGGCTTATCAGAGAGCCGTGCAGACCAATCTTCACGCAAGTACAGACTTCGGAACTGGGTTTTGACAGGGTAGACCGTTCGATGCATCATCCCACCCGGAACCCACACTGCCCGCTCCGGCGGCACAACAAACGTACCCTCCTCGGTGAACACCGTGGTCGCGCCTTGCATGATGTGAACCAACTGACCACGCGCATGTGAATGCGGCTGCCCCTGCCCTCCAATGGGCATATCTACCGCATAAGCAACAATGGGTTGCGGGCGATCCACCTCATGCGGATCCATGTAAACATCAGCGTGAATAGGCATCGAACACCTCTTGGCGACTCCAAAACATTTTTTGGCAAACTAGTGCTATCACGTAAACAAACTTTTCGCTTACTTAATTGCAAAACCTTTTCATAAGAACGAAGCACCATGTTGAATATCATTAAAGACATCAGAGCCGACTGGCGCTCACCCTTTGTATTTTTGCTGGTTCTCACGGTCGCCTCACAGCTTTCATTTTCTGTGTGGTGGAACCTCATCAACAACTTCGCAGTGAACACACTCGGCTTCACCGGTCAGGAAATTGGTATTCAGCAATCCATCCGCGAGATCCCGGGCCTTTTGGCGTTCACCGTTATCTTCATGCTGCTCATCTTCAAAGAGCAGACCTTCACGCTGATTTCATTGGGCCTGATGGGCTTCGGCATTGCGATCACCGGCTACTTCCCATCCGCAATCGGCTTTTACGCCACCACCCTCATCATGTCCTTCGGCTTCCACTACTACGAGACGCTCAAGCAGTCTCTGTCTTTGCAGTGGTTGCCAAAGAAGGATGCACCGGCCCTGCTCGGCAAGATCATCGCTGTCTCGTCTCTGGTCTCTCTGTGCATCTACGGCACAATCATGCTCAGCTGGAAGACCTTTGATCTGTCCTATGAGCAAGTCTTCCTCTGGGCAGGAATTGCCGGCATGGCGCTGACCATCTTCGCAGCAGTTGCCTTCCCAAAATACAAAGCCCACGTTGAGCAGCACAAAAAGCTGATCCTGCGCAAACGCTACTGGTTGTATTATGCCCTCACCTTCATGAGTGGCGCGCGCCGTCAGATCTTCACCGTCTTTGCAGGCTTCCTGATGGTGGAACGCTTTGGCTACGAAGTGCATGAAGTTGCAGCCTTGTTCCTGCTGAACGGCGCCATCAACATGTTCCTCGCTCCCAAGATCGGCGCCTTTATCGGTCGCGTCGGCGAACGAACTGCGCTGACTTGCGAGTACATCGGCCTGATCATCGTGTTCCTGTCTTATGCCTTCGTCACCAACGTCTGGGTTGCAGGCGCGCTCTACGTGATCGACCATGCATTCTTCGCAATGGCCATCGCCATGAAGACTTACTTCCAGAAGATCGCAGACCCGGCAGACATTGCACCAACATCTGCCGTGGACTTCACCATCAACCACATCGCTGCAGTGGTGATCCCGGTTGTCTTCGGCACCATCTGGCTGTTCTCACCTGCTCTGGTGTTCATCGCAGGCGCGTCCATGGCTGCCATCAGCCTGATCCTGAGCCGCATGATCCCCCGCCATCCTGAGCCGGGTATGGAAACCGTGTGGGTCTCAGGTCGCCAACCACAGGCCGTCGGCGCCGAGTAAGCCCTTCACGATACGCAACAAAAAAGGCTGGCCCAATCGGACCAGCCTTTTTCATTTAAACTCTTAAGCTGCAGCTTAGCTCTGGCTCTCAGGGATATGAACCACCAGACCATCCATCTCGTCTGTTACACGGATCTGACAGGAAAGACGGGAAGTGTCACGAACGTCCTGAGCGAAGTCGAGCATATCCTCTTCCATTGGCTCAGGTTCGCCAGTCTTGTCATTCCATGCTGGGTCCACGTACACATGACAGGTCGCGCAAGCGCAGGCACCACCACATTCCGCTTCAATTCCAGGAACCATGTTCTTGATCGCGTTCTCCATAACGGTAGAACCAGCAGCAGCATCCACCTCATGGCTTTCACCTGATGAGGTGATGAAAGTAATCTTTGGCATATTTAAAGTCGTCCCGACCCTGATTGGCTTATTCTGTTGTCTTCAGATACATGCAGGCGCCCAGCTATTCAAGAACTTCTGAGCCAGACCTTATGGTCAAACCCGCGCAGCCAGTTTCACGTCACGATTTACGCAGCTCCCGAAGCTCAGCAGATACAGCATCAAGACAAACCTCTACAGTTGCAAGCACTGGCACCTGCCCTCCCGCAGCCTCATGCTCAGCATGCTCCAGCGCATCACCCAGAGCAAAGGCACCAACGCCGCGCGCTGATCCTTTAAAGCGATGCAGCACAGCTTTCAGCACCTCAGCACTTGACGAACCTTGCAAGCCCCGACGGAACTCATCGATCTGCTCCTCAAACATCTCCAGGATCTGACCTTGCAAATCCGGGTCATCAAACGTCACAGAAGAGAAGTGATCCCTGCATATCGCACTTGTAGTTTTATGTAGTTCCAGTGCCAAGTTGACGCCACGCCTCCAAACACAGCCAAGTGACTCAAAGTTATCAAGTTATTCGGAAAGTTGATTCGCTTGAGTGACTCAAAACCTGCCACCGCTATGACTCTGCAGTGACTCTATCCCTCATTTCCCATAGGCAACGGAATCTATTCCCCAAAAGAAAACACAGGTTTTTATTTTATGGTTAACAACATCCTACTGCCCAGATTCAAATCTAGACTCGGAGCCCCGCCACCGGCCTTCACTGCCATCACACGTTAAAATTGACAAGGTGCTCTGTTAAAGATGGTTAACAAGATTTTTCGAATTACCATCCCGCTCCAGCATCTCGCGTCCCTTGTCAGTCAACTTGCATATGAGCCAATCGGGCTTCAATGGGTTGGAAAACCAAGGCTCCGCCCACCCTGCCGCAACACACGCCCGCACAGTTGCAGCTGGCACTTGTCGACCGCTCTCATCAAACAGTGGCAACTTTCCACCTGCTTCGTTAAGACCTCGCCTTAACCATTTGAGTTGTGTAGGACTCGGCCGATTGGGACCTTTAGAACTGACTGGAGAATTTTCGCGATTAGCCATAGTGAGTTCCCCCCAAAAATGCTGCCTGTGACTTATCGTAGGGCACCTAAAAATCCCGGCAACTTCTGTTGTACAGTCCACCGGATTGTGCCATTAGGTTAAGGGTAGCTGCAAGGTGGGGAAATCTAAATCTTAATGCACCGTTAACATTAACGGTCCGCTTTGATTCTGAAAACTCCCTGTTTTTGGCCCTAGAAGTTCGGCGGTGCTCTCAATTCAGAGCTGTCGGATTGTATGGGGCCAAACCCATTGTTGTCTGAAATGCGTTTCTGTTTGGGAGGAGCGCTTTTCGCGTAAGGCAGACACCTTGTGGTGACGGCGCCGGCACAAAAGGCGAAATGATGTGCTGACGACCGGCAAGTAGAGAGTACGGACGCGAGGCGAGATATGGCGAACACCCCGAAGGCGAAAGCTCCATCGGAAGTGGCTCTGTCAGCGGTAGAAGAAGCCCTTCAGGCTGATTTTGGCGCTCCACAGGAGTCAATGTTATCCAGCGAACAGGAAAGCACGAGTGCGGACACACCGCAGATGTCGGCTAGCCCTGCAAAGGAGGCTGCAACCACTGCGCCTTCCACTGATAAAAAACTGGCTCAGCTTGTAGAAGAAAATCAGGCACCGAGACAGGTTCGCAAGCGTGGCCGTGGTGGCCGCCCGCCAACAGCAAGCAACGATGATCGCCAGTCCATTGGCTCTTTGATGTTCGCTCTGCAGCGCAAGCCGTCTGCAGCTCCGTTCTGGTTCGCATTTGCAGTCTCCGTTGTCTGGGCCAGCCTCGGCCTTGCAATGTCCTGGGGCGCATTTGCTGAGCAGCTCGAAAAATCATCTTCATTCGCAGGCGTATTCGAAAACCCGACACTGGTTCTCGTTTCCGTCTTTATTGTTGTTCCAATCGCTTTTGTTTGGGTCATGGCCCTCATGTTCTGGCGCGCGCAGGAAATGCGCAACGTCGCACGGGGCATGACAGAAGTTGCGCTTCGTCTGGCTGAGCCGGAAGATGTTGCAAAAGAAAGCATCCTCAACGTTGGTCAGGCGATCCGCCGCGAAGCCGCTGCCATGGGCGACGGTATCGAACGCGCAATTGCCCGTGCCAGTGAGCTGGAAGTTCTCATCCATAAGGAAGTGTCTTCCCTTGAGAACTCATATAATGACAACGAACTGAAAATTCGCCGTTTGGTGGAAGAACTCGTCAGCCAGCGTGAAGCCATTCAGGCCAATGCAGAACTGGTGCGTGAAACCATCTCCGGCTCCCACGAAAACCTTGCTTCACAGCTCGCAAACACTTCAGAGGATTTCGCCTCCTCCGTTGATCGCGCCCGGGAACGCCTCACCGGTTCGATCGACTCTATGCTTGAGCAGATGAACAGCAAGCTGGAAACCCGCGTCTCAGAAGTCACCGACAGCTTCACGGAAGCCGGAAGCGAAATGGTCTCCTCGCTGACCATCCGTTCCGACGATTACGTTGAGCGTCTTACATCAACTGGCTCCGAACTGGTTGAAACTCTTTCTGAAACCGGTTCCAAGCTCTCTGAAACACTTCATGAGCGTGGCTCTTCTATTAATGAAGAGTTCTCCTCAACTGCGAACTCCTTCATCGACAACCTCACCGAGCGCGGTTCTGATCTGAACAGCCGCCTCTCTGAGACATCTGAGGAACTTGTCAATAATCTGGCAAGCCGCAGCGATGAAATCACCGCAACCCTGTCCACCACTGGTACCGAGATCGTTGAAGGCCTCTCTGCGCGCGGCAACGAAATCAGCGACTTGCTGGCAGAACGCGGCGACGCACTGAACGCAACACTCGGCGCAGCTGGCGCAGAACTGTCTGCAACCATCACTGACCAGACAGAAGCTATGAAAGGCGTTCTGCAGGCGCAGGGTACTGAACTGACCGCATCCATCGAAGAGACCGTCTCTTCTGTGACTGCCCAGTTCGTAGGTGCAAGTTCCGATCTGACCGAAACTCTGGTCACCACATCCGGCGAAGTTGTCGGCCAGATCAGCGCTGCAAACACAGAGCTGAACTCCACACTGACCAACGGTCTGTCCGAGTTCACCACCAGCGTTTCCGAAACCAGCTCCGAGCTGGCACAGACACTGGTCATCACCACATCTACTGTCAGCGAGCAGCTTACAGAAGCGAATGCGACCCTCACAGAAACCCTCAATGTTTCTGTACAGTCCATCAGCTCCGCAGCAGAAGGCGCAAGCTCTCAGGTCAGCGCCGTTCTTTCCAACGGCGTAACCGAGCTGACCACAAGCGTAACAAGCGCAAGCACCGAGCTTTCCGAAGCCCTGGCAGCAACCACTTCTACTGTTACAGACCAGATCAACAGCGCAAATGATACTCTGACCGAAACAATGAACCTTGGCGTTGTTTCCATCAACCAGAGCGTCGAAACCGCAGGTTCTGAGCTGACAACTACACTTCTCACCGCTTCCAACGAAGTCACCGAGAAGATCACAACAGCAAACGACAACCTGACCGAGACCCTGAAGGGCAGCGTCGACACCATCACCCGTACAGTTGATGGCGTCAGCGGCGAACTCTCCCAGTCTCTGGACAGCGGCGTTGAGCTTCTTTCTCAGACTGTCACCAATAGCACCGCTGCCATTGCAGAAACAATGGAAAGCGGCGTAACCAATCTTAACGAGAGCGTTTACGGTGCGTCTGCTCAGCTGACAGAAACTCTGGACGCTAGCGCATCCAACTTCACAGCTTCTGTTTCTGGCGCAACCGCCAACATCACAGACGCTCTGGAAGACGGTGTTTCCAGCCTCAGCAGAACTGTTTCTGGTGCAAAAGAGCAGATCTCCGAGACGCTAGACGGTGGCGTTGTTACGCTCAGCGAAACAGTCAATGCAACAGGCTCCCAGATCTCCACTGTCATGGACAGCGGCGTTGGCAGCCTGACAGATGCCGTCAAGACTGCAAACACCATCATGTCCGAAACTCTGGACGCTGGTGTTGGCAGCCTCAACGAAACTGTCGGTTCTGCAAGCTCCCAGATCTCCACGATCATGGACACTGGCGTCAGCAGCCTGAACGAGACCGTCAACACGGCCAACACTCAGCTGACCGATACGCTGAACCTGACAGTCACAACGGTTTCCGATCAGTTCGGCAGCGCAAACGCACAGCTGCATGAGACTCTGGAAACATCCATTTCCGGCATCACCGAGCACTTCTCCTCCGCAAGCACTCGCCTCTCCGACGAGATCCTTACACGCGGCGAAGAGATCAATGCCAACCTGTCTCTTACAAGTGGCCGCCTGATCGACACAATCACTGGCCGCACCGAAGAGATGATGGGCGTTGTCGACGAACGTGTGACCAACCTGGACACTGCCCTGCGCGCAACCGGCGAACAGGCAGCAGAAGGCATTGCAAACCGTGGTCGCGAGATCAACGAAGCAATCGCTGTTCAGTGCACCGACTTCATCGACACCCTGTCCAACCGCTCCACTGAGGTTTCCGAAGTGCTGCGCGGTGCAGGTGAAAGCATCATTGCTGACCTCTCCCTGCGTGGTGGCGACATCGCAACCCGTCTGGATGAGACTGCAAACACACTCGGCACCACCATCACTGTCAGCGGCGGCGAGCTGGCTGATCGTCTTGGTAACGTCAGCACTCAGATCTACGAAAGCATCACCATCAACGGTGCTGAGCTGGATCAGCGTCTGGCAGAGCGTGGCGCAGAAGTGGCTGACACCATCAGCAAGCAGACTTCCGCCTTCAAGACCGCTCTTGAAAGCACAACATCCGACATCACCGGCGCACTTGGCCTGCGCACTGAGGAACTGGCTGACAAACTGGCTGACACCGGTACACAGCTGGCGTACCTCATCGGTTCTCGTGGTGAGCGCGTAACGGCTGATCTGACCGAAATCGGCGATCGCATTACCGAAACCCTCGACATCCGTGGCCGCGCCCTCAACGACGGTCTGGCAAGCAAGCTGGCAGAACTGGAGCAGGTTGTTACCGAAAGCGGTTCCGATCTCGTCCAGTCCATCGACCTGCGCAGCCAGAACATCGGTGCATCCTTCGACAGCCGCATCGAGTCCCTCGACGCGAAACTGGAAGAACGCACCTCTACCTTCGAGCAGAGCTTCGATACCCGCGCAGCAGCCCTGACTGAGACCATCGAAAGCCGCACCACCAAGCTGGCCGACGCTGTAGAACAGGGCACCGGCATCATCGCAAGCACTCTGGAAGAGAAAACCCAGTCCATCTCCAAGATCCTCGAAGATCGCACCGACATCATCGCGGTCAACCTTTCCGAGCGTGTGGAGCAAGTTGGCGTTTCCCTCTCCAACCGTGCAGAGAAGATCGGCGAAATCCTCGCTCAACGTTCCGAAGCAATCGAAGAAACCATCTCCAACAGCCTGTCCACCTTCGACCAGGCTGTGGGCGACAAGGTCGAGGCAGCTGCAACAGTCATTACTGACCGCGCAGAGCATCTCTCCGAGTCCCTGTCCTCCGGTACTGAGCGCATTGATCAGGCTCTGGACGCACGTGCGAAGCAGATCTCCGAAACTCTGGTTTCCCGCACCCGTGAGATTGCAAAAGCATTCCACGACGGTCAGACAGAGATCAACGAAGCACTCGACAGCCGTCTGGAAGAAGCTGGCAGCATCATCGTTCAGCAGTCCAAGAACCTCACCGACGCTCTCTCCGAGCAGGTGGCAGAGATCAACGTCTCTCTCGGTTCCAAGGTCTTCGAAGTTGCAGAAACCCTCGACAGCCGCTCCAAAGCTCTCGAAACGATCCTCACCGATCGCCTCGAAGCTATCACAACCACAATGGGCGACGAGAGCGAGAAGGCAGCAACCACGCTTACGACAGCAATGGCAGAGGCTACCTCTTCCCTTGGCTCCGAAAGCACCCGTGTTCGCGACCTCATCCTCGATGTCGTTGGTCAGGCATCCGATCGCCTTGCTCAGGAACGCGACCTCACAACCGAGAAGGTTGTCAGCTCCGTAGAGCAGCTTTCCGGTACCCTGAGCAAAGAAGGCGAGCGTCTGCAGGAAATCGTTTCCAACTCCATCGGCGAAGCCCGCAATTCTCTGGAAGGCGAAGGCGAGAAAGCAGCAGCAGCTGTTTCCGATGCGATGGCAAACGTCCGCGGTACGCTTACCAAGGAAGGTGACGAGGTCGCACAGCGCGTTCTTGCAACCGTGGCACAGGCAGCAAATGCACTGGCCGTGGAAAGCGAAAACGCCCGCGCCATGTACACCGCAACTCTTGCCGAGATGTCTGGCGCCCTCACCGGCGAAAGCGACAAGGTCCGTGGCGACCTGTCCCAGACCATCGAGCTGGTTACTGGCCGCCTCTCCGCAGAAAGCGAGCGCTCCAAGACGATCCTCGCAGAATCTGCAGAAGACGTCCGCAAGCTTCTGGCAGGCGAAACCGACGAAGTTCGTGCCCGCGTCTTCACCACCATCGAAGAAGCAGCTGGCACGCTGTCCACCCGCGTCAAGTCCGTGGCAGACGAGCTGCTGGTTAAAGCTGAAAACCTCAACGATGCCTTCGGCAGCCGCTCTTCCGAGCTCTCCGAGATCATTGGCAAGGATGGCAGCGAACTTATCCTTGCTATCGAGAACCGGGCCCACGACCTCACCACACGCGTCAACGAAGTTCAGAACGCAATTCTGGATGCAGTGACCGTGAAGGGCCGTGAAGTCTCCGACCGCTTCGCACAGAACGGTCTGCAGGCAACCCGTGAGCTGGTTGAAGCTGGTGAGAAGATCGTTACCGCAATCGACGAGCGCAGCACCATCGCAACCACCCGTATGGATGACAGCCGCGAGCGCATGCAGGCCGACATGAACGTCCTGCTCAACGCAGTCTCCACGAAGGGTCAGGAAGTTGCGGACACCGTGACCCGTCAGGGTGCAGTGGCAACCGAGGCGCTGACACAAACCATCGACGGCATCGGCAACACCATCGAAGATCGCACCCGCATGGCTGTGAACGTGATGACAGGCACCAAAGAGCGTCTTGAAACAGACGTCTCCGAAATCCTGACACGCCTGAACGCATCCAACGGCAGCCTTCGTCAGATCCTTGCTTCTGCAAGCGAGAACCTGTCTGAAGTTGAAACCAACCTGGCAAACCGTGCAGGTGAGTTCAGAACCGCGATCGATCGTGCAGTCACCGAAACCGAAGCTGCAAACGCCACCATCGAGGCGCAGGTCGGTCAGCTCCGCAACACAACACACACTGTGCTTGCAGACGCTGCGAAGATCGCAGGCCGCATGGAAGACCAGAACCAGCTTCTCGGTCAGGCGATTGCAGATCTGGAAGCAACCAACACCCACGTGGACAGCCGCTTCTCCGATCGTCGCATGGCAATCGAGATGGTCGCAGACACCCTGATCAAGAAAACTCAGGATGTCGAAGTGCTCATGGCGAACTACACCAACACCCTTGGTGACACGCTTGAAGTTGCTGACGATAAGGCGCGTGAAGTTTCCGGCATGCTCCGCGCTGCTGCTGAAGCGGCTACCAAGTCTGTGACTGAGCAGTTCGAAAGCATGCGCATGACCGCTGGCATGGAAGGTCAGAAGGCACGTGACGCAGTTCGCGCGGCCCATGACGAAATCCTCCATGACATGAAGTCCACCGTCACCGAGGCATCTGAGCGCTTCACCGACGCAACAGCGCGTATGCGCGATGTGGCCCGCTCTGTTCATCAGGAACTGGAAGCAACCCGCTCTGAACTCAACGCAGGTATTCTGGCTCTGCCGGATGAAGCAGAAGCATCCACTTCCGCTCTGCGCCGCATCGTGAGTGAACAGGTCAAGGCACTGGAGGAACTCTCCGGCATCGTGTCTCGCCAGTCCTCTCAGTTCGATGTGTCCACGCCAGCTGAGCCAGCACGCGCAGTCAACGCTGCTCCTGCAGCTGTGGCAGCAGCCGGCCAGTATGCAGCAGCTGAAGCACCAACCCTGCAGCAGGTTGCGGCAACCGGTGCAAAGCCTGCACGTATGTCCCCGTCTCCACGCCGCATGGAAGCCCCTGCCCCGCGCGCTAAGCGTCCGCAGGCAACGCCGGCAGCAGTACAACAGGGAAACGGCACATCCAAGGGCTGGATCAGCGACCTGCTCCGCCGCGCTTCCGACGATGAAGACGGCATGGGCGGACACGCACACGACACAGCAAACGCACGCACCCCGCAGCACATGGTTGAATCTCTCAACTCCCTGAGCATGGATATTGCTCGTGCAGTTGACCATGAAACCTTTGTGGACCTGTGGGAGCGTTACAAGCGCGGTGAGCGCGACGTCTTCACCCGTCGCCTGTACACCCTGCAAGGTCAGCAGACCTTCGACGAGATCCGCCAGAAGTACGGTCGTGATCCTGAATTCCGCAGCGCTGTAGAGCGTTACATTCAGGACTTCGAGCAGCTTCTGTCTCAGGTCTCCAGAAGCGACAGCGACAATCAGCTCGGTCAGACCTACCTGACCTCTGATACCGGCAAGGTCTACACCATGCTCGCTCACGCCAGCGGCCGCTTCGACTAAGCTGCAGTAAAGCGCTAGAAATCAAAAAAGGCTCCTGAAACTCTCAGGAGCCTTTTTTGTTGGGCCGGTCGCATAAGTTATTGCATCTCCGCTGTGAACTATCGGAGCCAGCAACAAGTTTAGGCTCGGAAAACCTTGAACAGCATGAAAAGACATGCACATGTAAAATGAGAAGGCGTATTACCCAGACAAAATTGAAAATTCCAAACTCAGGCACACGCCTACTTTACTATTGATTTTCAAAGGATTTTCAGATGCAGATCCCCGCCTCACTCTCCGAGTTCGTGCGTGATGCGCTAAACAAGGGCTTCTCTAAGGATGACATCCGTACAAGCCTGAGCCCGTCAGACTGGACTGCTATTGAAATAGATACAGCTCTGAAAAGCTGGTCCTACGATGAAACGATTGGGGCAGTTCCTCAACCACAGCGCTCTACTTCAGCATGGGATGCAGTCTTCTACGCGCTTCTCTTCGCAGCCTTTGGGATGGTCATTGGCAACACTTTGATTTTGCTGCTTGGGCTGATTACTCTCTGGATACCAGAGGTTGGCGATAGTTTCTCCCGCAGTGGCCTACGCAGCCTTCGCTGGTCTATGGCTGCATTGATTATTTTTACTCCAGTTTTCCTCTGGCTTCATCTCAAAGATGAGCGTGACAGCAGCACAAATCCAGCAAGCAAATATAGCAGTGTCAGACGCTGGCTCACCGCCATTGCGATTTTTGCAGCTGCAATGACACTACTCTGCGATGCTATTTATCTGATCTACCGTTTCCTTGATGGAGATCTGACAGCCCGCTTTATTGCTAAATCTTGTGCAGTCGCACTCCTATCACTCGTAGTCATCCAGTACTTTCATCAGGGTCGACAACTTCAGGAAAATATCAGCAGACTAGGCTGCTTATTTGCAACTTGGATACCAAGTGGACTGGCAGCACTTGTACTGGCCTCATCATTCTGGACCGTTGGCGGTCCAATGCATGGACAATTAGAACGCAGAGATCAACTACGTATCTCTGATATCAATCTGCTTCAAAAGGGTATCACGTTTTGCAAGGCCACCCGCAATAAAGACCTTCCAGAAGAGTTAGATCCTATGAGCTGCGCACGTAATCCTCAATTGCTCACTGGATATGCATCTCAAATCACTTACAAAAAGCTTTCCGCTAAGCAGTTCCAGCTTTGTATCGAGGTTGAAGCACCAGAACGTCTACGCACATACAATGCAGAACTCAAAGGCAACCTGTACTGCGTCACTGATAAGATTAGATGATTAAAGCCCGCGAATGTGAGAGCAACAACAAAGCAGTTTAGGCAGTACGGAGGTAACTTCTGCTGTCTTTACCGTTCTACCGATCACATCACCATCTTTTTGACCTGTAAGGTGGAAATCGCTCTGCAAGCAAGCCTTAGAAATCTAAAAAGGTTCCTGAAACTCTCAGGAGCCTTTTTTGCTGGCAGTGTTGTTTGCCTTCAACTTTGCTATTCGGAGAGCTCCTCGTAACCTTCCTCCAAATTGCCAAATTGACCCAGAAAACAACATCATAGTAGTTCTGCTTACCTGCACTGGTGTACCGGGCAATCTCCGCACCAGACTGAGCAGCTCATTCAATTCGGGCAACAACAGGAAAAGCTGACATGAAGTACCCAAACATTGCAATTCTCGGGGCCGGAACAATTGGAATGAGCTGGGCAGCGCTGTTTGCAGCCACGGGCCGGCAGGTCACCGTTTACGATCCTTCCCCGGAAACGGAAGATCGGGTCATCACTCTGGTAAAGAACGCTTCAGAAACGCTCGCAGCCCTTGGATGGGAGCATGCAGGCGATACAACTAAGCTGAAGTTTACGAATGATCCGGTAGCAGCTGTGTCAGATGCTGACTTCATTCAGGAGAGCGTTCCAGAGCGTCTTGAGATCAAACACGGGCTCTATCAGCAAATTGAACCGCACCTGAAACCAGAGGTCATCATAGGCAGCTCAACTTCGGGCCTAAAGCTCTCCGATATGCAGGCAGGGTTTAACAATCCAGCGCGCTTTATCCTCGCCCACCCCTTCAACCCACCACACCTCATTCCATTGGTGGAACTGATGGACAACGAGAAGACAGATGCAGACGTGCTCCAGTCAGCAAAAGACTTCTACGAGAGCATCGGCAAAGTTTGCGTCCGTCTCAACAAAGAAGTCCCCGGACATATCGCAAACCGCCTGCAAGCCGCAATCTGGCGTGAGACCATCCATCTAGCAATGGAAGGTGTTGCCAGCGTTGAGGATATCGACAAAGCTGTCGCGTACGGCCCGGGCCTCCGTTGGGCAGCCATGGGGCCAAACACACTCTTGCATCTGGGCGGAGGGGAAGGCGGTATCCGTTCCTTCTGCGATCACCTCGGCGGCCCCTTCCAAAGCTGGTGGGACGACCTCGGCACCCCGCGGATCACGCCAGAAGTAGTCGATACACTCGAAGATGGCGTGAAAGCCTCATTGGACAACACCACCATGCAGGACCTTGCCAAACGGCGGGATGATCTGGTTCTGCAGTTTGTTCTCTCCGGGCAAACCAAGACAGAAAAAAGCCCCGCATAGCCAGCTGACATCCAGCCAGCCACGCGCTGGCTCTATGCTCTGCACCACTGCATTCCTAACATGAGCACACGCACAACAAAGGAGAGTGCAATGTGCTCATCAACCGGTTCGGCCAAGCCCACAGTTCTGATTGAGAATGACCGTGTCAGAGTGACTGAATGGCGATTTAAGCAGCGCGGAGACAACACCGGCTGGCATCGCCATGCCTACGACTACATCGTCGTTCCGCTCTTTACCGGGACGTTAGAGATCGATCTGGGAGATGAAAAAAGAATGGAAGCCGCCATGCAAAACGGCATCCCTTATTTCAGAGAGACTGGCGTTGAGCACGACGTCATTAACGCCAACACCTTCGAGTGCGCATTCGTAGAAATCGAACTGCTGGAAGCCCGAGGCTAATCCCGCTTAATTGCCCGCCGCCTCAGCCATCGCTGGAGCGACAGCAGCGACCTGTCTGTTGCCAGCAGTTTCTTGAGTGTTCAGCTCTGCACGTTTGGCAGCAGCCTTGGAGCGCGGAATGCGGCCAACGGTGTTGACGGACCAGCTGGCAATCTGAGAAAGCACATTATCTGAGGCCGCATTTAGCGCCGGAATGGCATCCGTGACAGTATCACCCGTTGTCGGAACACTTGCCGCAAACACGCGCATGCCGATGGAGCGCCCGTCACGATCATCCACGATGCGAGCAGCCACTTCCACATAAGCCTTGTCACCACCGTCTACCTGAAGCTCAAAAGCCCGTAGAGTGGTTTGCAGCTGGTAGTCGATCAGCAAACCCTGCCCCGGTTGGGAAACACCACGCAGCTTGCCAGTGTTCTCCAGCGTCTCAACAAGCTTAGCCTGGAAGACGCGTGGCAGCGTGTCAGTCCACGCCA
Source organism: Pseudovibrio sp. JE062 (assembly GCF_000156235.1). Lineage (NCBI taxonomy): Bacteria > Pseudomonadati > Pseudomonadota > Alphaproteobacteria > Hyphomicrobiales > Stappiaceae > Pseudovibrio > Pseudovibrio sp. JE062. The sequence continues at coordinate 387,178 of NZ_DS996806.1, read as the reverse complement.
CTTTCGGGAAGTACGAGTAAATCGGACCGCCGCCCTGTGTCACCGCAATATTGCTCGTATCCAGCGCCTGCAAAGCAACCGGCGTTGCAACAAGCACCTGATAGTCGGAAGCTCTTACTTTAACGGGAACATCGCGCGGCGCAGTCAAACCATACAGGGCTTCAGGGCCACTTGCCCCACACCCTGCCAGACCACCCAACAGAACGGCACCAACAACCAATTTTTTAAGTGTCGAACCGAACACGCCGAGCTCCAGCTTACTGCCATTGGCAACCCGTGGGTTTTCGAGTCGCTTCCCTATAGTTTTGTCAAACATTTCCAAAAACTCAACGCCGCTGCGCCCCATTAAATACAGGTGTGTCCGATCCGCCAAAAATCACACGATTTGGGTTGCGGTCAAAATTATTCACGGCCCGTCGAATTTCAATAAGTGTCTGGTTTAACTGCTGCATTGCCGCAGTAAAGTCCTGTCCGCCTTGCTGGCTCAATTTCAACAGGGCCAGCGAAATTGGCTCTGCCCGCTTAGCAAAAGCGTCTGCAACCTTGCGAATGGAAGCTGCTGCATCAGTCGCTTCCTTGATGAAGCCCTGCCCATCAGCAGAAACCATGCCGTCCACTTTCTCCAAAATGGTGTTCACACGCACAGAAGCCGCATTCAGATTTGTGGCAATGCTCTTCGCCTGATCAATCACCTTATCAACGTCAGGAACCTTCTTCTTCAGCTCCGTAGTCATGTCGTTGACGGACTTGGCAGCATTGCCGATCTCATCAATCGCCTTGGAAAGCTCAGGTGTCTTTTCAGCCAGCGTCGTCGCAACTTTGTCCGCTGAAGCCACAATGTTGGAGACCTTGGCCGGATCAATCGCTTCCACAATACCGTTGGTGTTGGAGATCAGCGTATTGGCGTTATCCATGGTCTCACTCAGCTGATCAGACGCCGCACTCAGGTTGGTTCCAACCTCGCGCGCAGAAACAATCACGCTGTCGATCTCCTTATTGCGCCCGGCAATGGTGTTGCTCACCTCACGAATGTTGGCCGTTGCAGCACCCGCATCATCAATAGCTTTTGCAATCACCTGATCCTTGTCGGAAAGTGTCTTGGTCACCTTCTCAACAGAGGTCACAATACTGCTGACCTGATCAGACTTCACCATGCTCAAAATGCGGTTGGCGTTTTGAGTGGTCAGTACAATCTCGTTGGAAGCTGTCTCTGCATTCTTCACGATGCGATCAATCGCTTCCTTGTTCTTGGTCAGCTCAACAGTCAGCTCACGCGCATTCTCAGCAACAACAGAAGCAGAGGACAGCATGGTGTTAATGTCCCCACGGCGCTCCGTCAGCACACCGCCCAGATCCGAGGCGCCTTTCAAAATACGCCCAACTTCTTCAGGCTTGACCGCAGCAATCACCTTCTCCAGCTGCTCAAGCTCATCATTCAGCTCTGTGGTGAAGTTCACCAGCTGATCAGAAGCCAGCTTGCCATTGGCGATGATCTCCCCAACACCATCTGTAGAAGCTGACAGCTTGTTGGTCATGCTCTCTACATTGGTGACGATCTGACCCAGCTTGTCTGGCGGTACATTCGCCAGCAGGTCATCTCCGCGATCCACCAGATTGCCAATCTTGCCGGAAAGCCCGGTCAGCGCCTTACTGGTCTCAGTCACGCCGGAAAGGAAGTCATCCACGCCCTTGGCATTGTTGGCCAGCGCCTGCGTGAAGACCTCAACGTTCTGAATGGTTTTCTGCACGTCCGGTTGGGCGTTCATCACCAGCTCATCAATATGCGTCAGCGTGGAATCCGCCTTGCGCATGATGTCTTTGGCCCCTTCCAGCAAATCCTCAAACTGAGACCTTCGGGCATACATCACCGGAACAGTATCAGTCGCTTTGGAAAACAGCGGTGGAGACTCCGAAGACCCGCCGGATAGATCCACATAGGCAACGCCCGTCAGGCCGGTAAACCCAAGAGAAGCAACCGTGTCGCGGCGCAGCGGAGCATTGGCATCAACACGCACAGTCGCCACAACAAGCTTCGGATTTTCAGCATCATACGTGAGCGCACTCACGTCGCCGATTTTGATACCGTTAAACAGCACCTGACCACCAATCGGCAGGCCCGTCACAGCACCGGGAAAGATAATCTTGATGTCACGACGGCTCGAGCGATCACCCGCGCTCAAGAGCCAGAACGTAAACAGAAAGGCGATGCCAACAACAGTTAGAACGAATGCACCGATAGCGATATTATTTGCGCGGGTTTCCATGCATCCTCCTCACACCCGATTGAGGGCACGCGCCCCACGGAAATAGGACTTAACCCAAGGGTGCTCCACCTGCATCATATCCTCAATGGTTCCTTCAACCAAAACCCTGCGTTCACCCAGCACGGCAATACGATCACAAATACTATGAAGACTATCCAGATCATGGGTGACCATGTAAACCGTAAGTCCCAGAGTTTCTTTCAGTTTTACAATAAGATCATCAAAATCAGCCGCCCCGATCGGATCCAGTCCGGAAGTGGGCTCATCTAAAAACAAAAGATCAGGATCCAGCGACAGCGATCGTGCCAGCGCAGCCCTTTTGATCATACCGCCGGAAAGCTCGGAAGGCAGCTTATCTGCCGCATCCAGAGGCAACCCGACCATCTCAATCTTCAGCAGTGCCAGCTCATCACGCAGCCGCGGAGAAAGCTTCAGATGCTCGCGCATCGGCACCTGCACGTTCTGCTTCACCGTCAGCGAGGAAAACAACGCCCCTTGCTGAAACAGCACACCCCAGCGCTGCTCAATTTCACGGCGCATAGAATCCGTGGCTTCATCAAAGTCCTGCCCAAACACTTCAATTGTACCGGAACGCCTCCGTGTCAGCCCCAGCACAGCACGCATGAGCACGGACTTGCCCATGCCTGATGCACCAACAAAGCCAAGCACTTCGCCGCGGTACACATCAAGGTTCAGGTTCTCCAGAATAAGCTTATTGCCAAAGCCAACGGTAATATCCCGAACCCGAAGCAGCACTTCCCGATCATCAGCAGCTTGGTGACCCGAGCCTGATCCGTTCATCGGCCCTGTTTGCCCTTGTCCCATACTGGTTAAAACCCGATAGACGCGAAGAACACAGCAAAAACTCCATCCACCACGATGACCATAAAAATAGATTTCACAACAGAAACAGTCGTATGACGCCCAAGCGACTCCGATGAGCCCTCAACCTTCATACCTTCCATGCACGCAATAAGCCCGATGATCAGCGCCATAAACGGCGCCTTCACAATGCCGACCATCAGTGTATCAACAGTAACAGCAGCCTGCAGTTGTGCAATAAAGGAATGAGGCACAATGCCCAGATACCACCAGCAAGTCAGCCCAGCCCCGAACAAAGCCGCGATATTCGCCAGAAACACGAGGATCGGTAGGGCAATCATCAACGCCACCAGACGCGGCAGGATCAGAACTTCTGTCACCCGCAAGCCAGTCACCTGAAGCGCATCAATCTCTTCCTGCATCTTCATGGATCCCAGCTCAGCCGTGTAAGCAGAACCAGACCGGCCAGCGACCATAATGGCGGTCAGAATGACGCCGATCTCACGCAGCACCAGAATACCGGAGAGATCCACCACGAAGATCTCGGCCCCAAACTGCTTCAGATAAAACCCGCCCTGCTGCGCGATGATGCCGCCAATCAGAAAACTCATCAGGCATACAATCGGCACTGCGCCCATACAGGAACGCTGAAACTGCACGCCGATGGAGATAGGCCGCAACCGGCTTGGATGGGTCGCAGCAGCTGTAATCGTTGCCGTCAGGCTGCCAAGCATGGCCAGAATATCGCGCGTATCACGCCCCAGCTGGCGAGTCGCTTCGCCTACGGCTTCGAGGTAATTGAGGAAAGAGTTACCAGAGTGTTCTTCGGTTGGATTGTCAACTTCTTGCCGGTCAACCTCTTTCAGCAGGATGTCGAAACGCTCGTCTTCATAGAGAAACTTGACCTCCCGGCCCTGCTCCGCTTGCTCCATCTGGAACCGCTGCAGCAACCAGGCACCAGCGGTGTCGAGAAAACTAACCGCCTTTAAATCCACGCAAATTACAGAGTGAGTGAGAGACGCCGCCACCTGATTGATGAGATTTTCGCAAGTGGCCCCTTGCCGGATGCCCCAGGCACCGGAAGCCGTAAGCAAAAGTAACGCCCCGTCTTCAGCAGTTACCAGGTCCGGCGCATCAAATTTATCACTCAGCTTCATCTCGGGACCCTGCGCCCTATAATCCAAAAATCCTATTGATCCTATACAGGTTTCTGTAGTGTGTCGTCTAGTAATCCTCATTCAGCCACAAGTACAACGGATAAAATAATGTCTATTTCTAAGCCATATCTATTATTTCTTGGGGACGTAAAAGACGAGCTCGCAGCAAAAACTGCGCATGGCGTACTTGATTGGCGACCGGAGTGGTGTCTGGGTCAAATTACACTTCCCGGCTGCAAAGCCCACACCAGCCTTCCCGAAATGAGCCTGACAGAAGCATCTGAAGCAGGCGCCAAAACCATGGTGATCGGCTGCGTAAATGCAGGCGGTGTTCTACCCGACCACTGGATCACCACCATCGTTGATGCGCTCAACAATGGCCTCGACATTGCAGCAGGCCTGCATATCCAACTCGGCAGCATTCCAGCGATTGCCGAAGCCGCTGCAAAGAACAACCGCAAACTCCATGATCTGCGCTTCACCGACCTCACCTTCCCAACTGGCAAAGGCGAGAAGCGATCTGGCAAACGTCTGCTAACTGTTGGCACAGACTGTTCTGTTGGCAAAAAATACAGTGCAATCGCTCTGCAACGTGGCCTGGCAGAACGCAAAATCAGCTCAGACTTCTGCGCCACCGGCCAGACTGGCATCCTCATCGCCGAGCGCGGCATTGCCATCGACTCCGTTATTTCAGACTTCATCTCTGGCGCAGCGGAATACATCAGCCCAGCAACCAAAGACGACCACTGGGATGTGATCGAGGGTCAGGGCTCCCTGTTGCACCCATCCTTTGCAGGCGTCTCGTTGGGCCTGCTCCACGGCTCCCAGCCAGATGCCTTTGTGGTTTGCCATGAGCCAACCCGCTCCACCATGCGCGGCGTCTCAACACCAATTCCATCCATTCAGGAAATCATCGACCTGAACGTACAGTTTGGCCGCCTGACAAACCCGGACATCAGATGTGTCGGCCTTGCCATCAACACCATGATGCTTTCTGAGAATCATGCAAAAAACCTGATTGAAGAGCTGAGTGAAGAGCATAAACTGCCCGCAACTGATCCTGTCCGCTTCGGGACCGATCCAATCATTGATCATATTTGCGCGGAGTTTAAACTGGTTTGACCTGTCGCCTATCTATTGAAGCTGAAACATTCCCAATTGCGGGAAGCTTTACCATTGCCCGCGGTTCCCGAACCGAGGTGAACGTTGTCACCGCAAGCCTCACACAGGATGGCCTCACCGGACGTGGCGAGTGCGTGCCTTATCCCCGTTATGGCGAGAGCGTTGAAAGCGTCACCGCACAGATCGAAGCCGCCCGCGCTGCCATTGAAGCTGGCGTCTCCATCGAAGAGCTGCAAAGCCTCATCCCGGCAGGCGCTGCCCGCAACGCAGTGGATTGCGCCCTTTGGGATCTGACGGCCAAACGCCAGAACACCACCGTGGCAGAGCTGGCCGGCATCAAGTCCCAGCGCATTCTGGAAACCGCCTACACCATCTCCGTTGGCACACCTGAGAAGATGGCAGAGGATGCAGCCAAAGCGGCAAGCCGCCCCCTCCTCAAAGTCAAACTTGCAGGCGATGGCGATGTGGAACGCATCGCCGCCGTTAGACAGGCAGCCCCAAACAGCAAACTCATTGTCGACGCCAACGAAGGCTGGTCGGAAAGCAATCTGGAAGCCAACATCAAAGCCTGTCAGCAAGCAGGCGTCGGTCTGGTCGAGCAGCCTTTGCCAGCAGGCAAAGATGGCATTCTGGCCGAGGTAGAACACCTCATCCCGATCTGCGCAGATGAAAGCCTGCACACCTCAGCGGATCTGGAGAGCCTCCGCAACCGCTACTCAGCCATCAACATCAAGATCGACAAGACCGGCGGCCTCACTGAAGGCCTGAAGCTGCTGCGTAAAGCAGAAGAGATGGACTACGTCATCATGGTCGGCTGCATGCTCGCCACGTCTCTGGCCATGGCACCCGCCATGCTGCTGGCGCAAAACGCTGACTTTGTAGATCTGGATGGACCACTGCTGCTCGCTAAGGACCGCGACCATGCGATCCGCTTTGAAGGCAGCCTGATGCACCCTTCCTCCCCGCAGCTCTGGGGTTAAGATCAAGAAAAAGGCGGCTCTCTCAGAGGCCGCCTTTTTCTTTTTAAACTCGCTTGGTCACGAACATCAGCGTCACCACACCGGCGACACAGATACTTGCCATCAGATAGAAGGCGTAGGCCTGCTCAATCTCATAGAGCCAACCACTGGCAATGCCGCTCACGCCCATCACCACACCAAAGGCCGTCTGAGAAAGCCCCTGCGCTGTACCAAGGCGTTTGCTGGAAACCAGCTTGGACGTGTAGGCAACAAGCCCTAGGAACACCATACCGAAGCTACCCGCATGCAGCAGCTGCAACAGCACAGCAGACCAGGTTTCAGTAGCATACGGGAACAGCAGCCAGCGAATGATACTCGCCACGCCGCCGGTCACCATCAGACCCCACGCACCAAGATAGCGCATGAAGAACGAGCCCCACACGAAGATACCAATCTCCGCCAGCGTACCAAGCGCCCACAAGCCACCAACCATGGCATCGCTGATGCCAACGGACAGCCAGAAGATACTGGCAAAGGCATAAAGCGCCGAGAAGCTGCCCAGCAACAATCCACCAGCCAGCACCACCAATAGAAACTGCGGATCACGCAGCTCTTCCGCTTTCCAGACGCTCTCCTTGGTGGAACTGCGGCTTTCAGAAGGCATGCCCGGCAGCAGAACAGATGTCAGCGCCAACACGCCGAGGGCGCCTACAGTCAGGAACAACAGCTCAGCAGGCTCACCAAATGTCAGATACCAACCACCAATCAGCGTGGCGACCACAAACGCAATGGAGCCCCACGACCGCATCGGCCCGTAATTGAGGCCAAGTATGTGCACGGTTTCATATGCGTATGCATCCTGCAACGGCTGAATTGGCGTGTAGAAAATGGAAAGGAAAATCACGAGGCCGATGACCACCCAGTAGTCACTGGAGTAGATCATGACCCAGAACGAGATCAGCGCAATCACACTAAACAACGCCATAGAATGACGCCTGCGACCCGCCCGATCAGAGATGCTTGTCATCACCGGAGTTGCAAAAATCCGGACGATATTCGGCAAGGCAATAACAAATGCGATCTGCACAGGGCTGAAGTTAATATCCTCGAGAAAAAGAGGAAAATACGCAAGAAAGAATGCGTTCGCAAAATTGAACGCCGCAAACAGACCACTAACGCCTGTGGCGATCCAGAATAGATTATGGGCTTTCCCTAAAGGGGAACTGCTTCTGGGCATAGTCATTGGAAAACACTACAAATGGGGGTGGAGAGTACCCACAAATAAGGATGGGAAGGGATACTCCTATTACTTGTGCTAATAGGGACTATCCAAATCAATGTAAACCAATTATTAGCCGTAGGAACTGTTATATAAACTTGTAGTATATTCTTAGTTAGTTATGAAGGAGCCACTTATGGCTGGCAACAACCGAAAGGTCCTTTTGAGCCCCGAGGAATTTGATGCCATCAAAAGCGCACTCTCTGAGACAGAAAGAGGCCGCGCTTTCCTTCACGATCATCTCACATTGAACAGATCAGCTGAGACAGCAGACCTCCTGGAAGCTGTGAGAAGACTTGAGAAAACACTGGTTGAGCGCGAACTTCCATCAGAGATGGAAAGCTATCGCCTGCACACCTATGAAATGTATGAGGCGATTGAGCGAACCAAAGACGAGATCTCCAAGATCAAGCTTGAGAACGCCGACAACAACCGCTTTTCAGCAGCTTCTGACGAGCTGGATGCAATCGTCACATCCACTGAAAGCGCAACCCAGGTCATTCTGGAATCATCTGAAGCCATTCAGGATCTGGTGGACAAACTACGCGCGTCCGGGGCTGAAGATGCCCCATGCGATGCCATTGAAGAAATGGCCATGGAAATCCTCATGGCTTGCTCCTTCCAGGATCTCACTGGCCAGCGCATCAACAAAGTAGTGAAGGCCCTTCATTACCTAGAAGGCCGCATCTCCAAGATGATCCGCATCTGGGGCGTGGACCTGAGTGACGAAAACCGCCCAGAGATTAATCTGGATGAGGCACATGATGACGATGACCGTCATGTCGACAAGCGTCCGGATGCCCACCTGCTCAATGGACCGCAGATGGATGGCGAAGGTGTAGATCAGGCAGACATCGATGCCATGTTCGACACAACACCGGCCTCCTCTGAAGAATCTCTCAATGAGAACGTCGTCCAGTTTGCTGCCGAGGCACGCGCAGAAGCCCCCTTTCAGGAAGCGAAAGCTGAGCTGGAAGAGGAAGCGGCTGAAGTTGTTGAGCTCGACGATATGGCAGACCAGCCGGAAGTGGTCGAAACTTCTGAAGTCGCTGTTCTTGATGATGAAGAAGACGATGATCTGATTGCGACTGAAAGCACTGTGCCAGCAAATGACACTGAGCCACTGGCAGCAGAAGCAAAGGTGGAAGAGGAAGAGAACCCGATTGAGATCGAGGGAGAATCTCCGCCTCTTACAGCACCGCGCAGCAGCAACTCAGACCCGCTGCACCACCTCTCAACAGGTGAGCGCCTCGCTCTATTCTCCTGATCAGAAACGAGACACCAAAGTTTTTAAAAGCCGTTTGCGCCTTTTCCCGCGCAAACGGCTTTTTTCTTAGGCCGGAACTGTCTCAGCAGAATACTGCTTCAGTGCAGTCGCAAAGACAGCAGGATCCACATTACCGCCAGAAATGGTGATGACCGCGGTCTTCCCTGAAAGATCAATCTTCTTGGAAAGCACGGAGGCAAGCGCAACAGCAGCACCCGGCTCCACAACCAGCTTCAGCTCAAAGTAAGCAAAGGCAACCGCATTCAGCGCCTCTTCATCACTCACGCTCAATCCCTTGGCATGACGCCGGCTCAAAACGGAAAAGCCCTTATCACCCGGCGTTTCAGTCAGCACCGCATCACATACAGAGCCACCAAGCGCCGGATTGCTCACCCGCTCACCAGCCTCTAAAGAGCGTGCGTAATCATCAAACCCGTCTGGCTCCGCTGTATAGATCTGAACCTCAGGCAGCTTCTCCTCCAACGCCAGCGCAATACCGCTGGTCAGGCCGCCGCCGCCCGTACAGCTGATCACCAGATCAGGCGTCACACCCAGCACTTCACACTGCTCGGCAATCTCAAGACCCGTGGTCCCTTGCCCAACAATCACACCGCTGTCGTTGTAAGGATGGATGAACGTCGCACCACGCTCCTCGCAGATGCCTTTGGCAATCGCTTCACGATCCTCAGTTTCCCGATCATAAAGCACCACCTCAGCCCCAAGCGCCTTGGTGCGCTGGATCTTCAACTCGGGAGCATCTTTCGGCATCACGATAGTAGCAGGGAAGCCCAGGATCTTGGCCGCAGCAGCCACACCTTGCGCGTGGTTACCGGAAGAACAGGCCACAACACCCGCAGGCCGTTTATCCTCTGGAATAAGAGAAAGGCGGTTGAACGCTCCACGAAACTTGAAGCTTCCGGTTCTTTGCAGGTTTTCCGCTTTGATGAAAACGCGGCCATTCACCCGTTCATCCAACACCGGAAAGTTCAAAAGCGGTGTCAGGCTGGCATAGCCCTGCAGCCTTGTTTTAGCTTTTTCAATTTCGGAAACGGTGAGTTCAACGGGACTGGAAACATCTAAAACCATAAGAACCTCGATAACTGCAATATGAGGCTATCTATAACACGCAAAATTACGCAGGCTGATCTTAATCTGAAACGCCCCCAAGGAGATCCGCTCAACCATTCAGGTGATTTCCGACAGATCTTTGACCTGCACCAGCACCCTGCCGAAACCCTGCAGGCATCGCCGGATCATACGCATGCTCAGCATTTGCCAGAAACTGCTCTGCACTCGCCCGCCATGTAAACCGCAGGGCGACATCCCGGCAGTGATCACGGGAAATCTCCAGCGCTTCCAACGCTGCCGCCTGGAGGTCATTCTTCAGCACCCCGGCCCCGCTGTTCCCGATCACATCAATCGGCCCCATCACAGGAAACGCAGCAACAGGTGTCCCACAGGCAATCGCCTCCAGCAACACATTGCCAAACGTATCCGTCAGGCTTGGGAACACAAACACATCTGCATTGGCGTAATACTCAACCAGCTCATCCCCCTCAACAGGCCCTGTAAACAGCACCTCAGGATACGCCAGTCTCAACTCCTCCAACTGAGGCCCACCACCAACAACCACCTTGGTGCCCGGCAAAGCCAGTTGAAGAAACGCCTCAATATTCTTCTCAACCGCCACACGCCCCACATAGAGAAACCGTGGCCCCGGCAGATGATCCAGCAGAGCAGTCCGTAAAGGCCGGAACCGCTGATGATCCACCCCACGCGACCATCTCAGCAGCTTCTCAAACCCCCGCATCCGCAAGTCCGCTTCCAACGTCCCCGTCGCCACCATGCATCCCTGCCCACTGTTGTGGAACCGGCGCAGCCAGGAATAACTGAAGGACAGCGGCACCGGATAGCGTGCCTGCAGATACTCAGGAAAACGTGTGTGATAGCTCGTGGTGAAAATCCGCCCATCCCGCTTCGCCACCTGCCGCGCCATCAACCCCAAAGGGCCTTCGGTCGCGATATGCAGATGATCACAGTCGTACTTTTCAATAAACCCACGAACGATATGAGGCAGCGTCAGACTCAGCCGGATCTCTCCGTAAGATGGCATCGGTACGCTATGAAACGACTGCGGTGTCAGAAACTCAACGCGAATACCCATGCGGCGCAACTCAACAGCCAACCGCTCCAGCGTCCGCACAACACCGTTGATCTGAGGCTTCCACGCATCGGTGACAATCAAGATCGAGCTCATGCCGCCACCCGACTGCCGGAACTCTCCTTCGAAGGCTCAGTAGCAGCCCGCTTGCCATCCCCCCAACGGATCAACTCAAAGGTTCCGTCAAAGTTCTCGGCAACAGCGGTGCAGCTTTCCACCCAGTCACCCGTATTGATGTAATGAATGCCGTTGGTCTCATGGTCCGCCGCGTGGTGAATGTGACCACAGATCACCCCATCCACTTTCTGCCGCTGCGCTTCAGAAACAAGCGTCTCCTCAAACTTACCGATGAAGTTGACCGCGTTCTTCACCTTCAGCTTTGCCCATGCAGACAAGCTCCAATAGGTCAGACCAAGTTTACGGCGACAGTAGTTCAGCACCGTGTTCAGGTTCAGCGCTGTCACATAAGCCCAGTCTCCAAGGAATGCGAGCCACTTGGCGTGCCGCACCACCACGTCAAACTGATCACCATGAATTACCAGATACTTCTTGCCGTTGGCTCCTTCGTGGATGAACTGGTCCACCACCTCCACCCCGCCAAAGTGGATGCCAAAGAAGTCCCGCAGGAACTCATCATGATTGCCGGGAATGTAAACGATACGCGCACCCTTGCGCCCTTTGCGCAACAGCTTCTGCACCACATCATTGTGAAGTTGAGGCCAGTACCAAGACCGTTTCAGGCGCCACCCATCGATGATATCTCCAACAAGATAAACCGTGTCAGCATCGTTGTGCTTTAAAAAATCCAGCAGCAAATCTGCCTGACATCCGCGCGTGCCCAGATGTACATCAGACAGAAACAAGCTTCTGTACTTTTTGCTAGTAGAATCCCCGGTCACCACAAAGCCTCCGGAATAAGAAAACCTTCTTTCCTTTAAATTGATTCACAAGAAACAAATATGACAGGATACATTTACTCGAACTTTGCAGTTTCTTGCTTGAACCTCAAGCAACATTACTCCCCGTTTATTAGGGGAGAGAAAAGCAAGCCCGTGCAATTCAAGTGATTATTCTATTCGCTTGCTAAGCTTGATGGTCACTGGCTCAAATCCCTCAGAGCCAGTAAGCTGCCTCGCAGAACGCATTGATTCAGTGGGATATTCAAATGAACTTGGGAATTGAGGGGCGCAAAGCCATCGTCTGCGCATCCAGCCGCGGGCTGGGATTGGGAACAGCAAAAGCATTGGCAGAAGCCGGATGTGATCTGGTGATCAACGGCCGCAACGAGCAATTGCTTGATCAGATCGCCAAGGATCTGGCTACAAAGCACTCCATCTCTGTCACTCCCGTCGCCGCTGACATCTCCTCTCCAGAAGGCCAGCAAGCCGTCCTCAACGCCTGCCCAAACCCGGATATCCTCGTCAACAACAACGGCGGCCCACCTCGCCGCGATTTCAAAGAGCTCAATCGCCAATCCATTCAGGATGGTGTCATCCAGAACATGATCACCCCGATTGAGCTGATCAAAGCCGTCATTGATGGCATGGCAGAGCGCAAATTTGGCCGCATCGTCAACATCACCTCCATGTCTGTGAAAATGCCAATCGAGGGACTGGATCTCTCAAGCGGTGCCCGCGCTGGCCTCACCGCATTTCTGGCGGGCGTCTGCCGTCAATACGCACAGCACAACGTCACCATCAACAACGTACTGCCCGGCAAGTTCGACACCGACCGCCTGAAAGGTGGCTTTGAACGTCAGGCGGAACAAACCGGCATTTCCATTGAAGAAGCAAAACGCCTGTCTTCCGAAGAGATCCCGGCCAAGCGTCTCGGCAATCCTGAAGAGTTCGGCAAAGCCTGCGCCTTCATGTGTTCAGCCCATGCTGGTTACATCACCGGCCAGAACCTACTGCTCGACGGCGGCCTCTACCCAAGCGCGTTCTAAAGCAAAACCGCCTCCCCAAAGCATCACTCTGGGGAGGCGCCAAATGAACGAACAAAGCTCTTAGAACTTCAGACGGGCACCGAGACTAACAATGTCCACATTGGTGTCATTCACCGGCCCTTGAATGGTAATCCCTTCATAGAACGGATGGTCCGGGTTGATGTTGATACTCTCGCTTTCCGGGAACAGGTGCGAGTAACCAATATCCACTTCCAGCCAATCCTCGTAGAAGTAACTCAACCCTGCGCTAATCCAGAACCGGTTCGCATCCGGCAAACGCGGCGTCCGGTTGGCTTCATCAATCGGGGACCATTCGTAAGCCAATCCAAACCGACCAGTAAAGTTCTCGGTAAAATCATACTCCGTGCCAAGCGAGATGAAGTAGCCGTCATTGTATTGGAACGGCAACTCTGAAACCACCTGATCCTGTAGATTGAACACCGGGAAGGTGCCAAACCGTGACCAGTGCGTCCACTCAAACGTACCCATCCCTCGCCAGCGCTCATTCAGCACCTGCTGGAAGGAAACCGTCACCGTCTCTGGCATAATGATGTTAGCGCGAATTGGAGTTGGCGTATTGCCACCGACCACAAGTCGCCCTTTGAGGTTATGTTCAATGGGCGAGCGATAGCCAATCCCAAGCTGTGTACCTTCCCACGGCTTGAAAAGAGCTCCAACGGTGGCACCAAATCCAAGGTTGTAATCCTCACCCCGCAGCTCCGCCGTAGGAGAGTTTGCAGCAATGGGTGGAACACCCGTCGCAGACTTCAGCCTCACCTGCAAATATTGAAGCTGCCAACCAACCCCAATGGAGAATTTCTCGGTAAGCTCATAAGCTGCCATCGGTGTCACATTGACAGAAAGCACACGGGAGGACCGGGCATAAACCTGTCCTGCCCACTCAATTTGAGGTTTCGTTTCAAAGCCATAAGGTGCATTGGAACTGACACCAAGGGTGAGGCGCTCATCCACTTTCCAAGTGCCATACCCTGCAGGCACCCAGGCATCCACGCCTATATCACCTGAGGAGTAAGGAACCCCCGTCACTGGTGTTGGGATCGCATCAATAGTGGCTGTTTCCAGATCAATCGTGGCACGAGGAAACACAACGGTCTGGGAAGTTTCAACCTGAATGCCGTCATGTCCCGTCATCGTTGCTGGGTTCCAGTACATACTGGAAAGGCTTTTTGAGACTGTCGCATTTCCGGCAAAGGAGAGGCCCTGGAACCAGGCAGATTGCTCACGAACAGCAAAGGCACCGGCGAAGGCATCAGAGGCAATCAGCAGCGTGGAGAGACTGGCGATCGTAATGGGCAGATATCTGGACATGCACGGTACTTTCTGTTCTCAAGAAAACAATCAAGCAGCGCCATGATCAAGTTACGAGTTACTTATTGATTCGGCTCTTACAACTAGAATTCCAAATATTATCAAATTCTTGCACTGGTAGTTTTAAAGGTTTACCTGCCCACCTTCACAAAACATCAATGACAGTAGATGCTCCATGCATTTAGTTATGCGTATTTCGTGCAAGTAAACTGAAACATTTTCTGTGGCAAAACCTCCACATAACAAAAGACCCTCCGAGTGGAGGGTCTTTTAAACACGGTTTGATGAGCCAGTTAGCTTCTTGCAGCGATGTTTTTGCCCAGCGAAAGGGCGCTCCAGCCGGCCAGAAGCCCCTGCGCTTCTATGTAACTCTCATAAATCTTACGAGCCATTTTGTCTTTCTGGGTATAGATATCCAGCACCTCAATGCTGGTTTCCTTCAAGGCAGCAAGAACCTCTTCAGGGAACTCACGCACCTCTACCCCATGCTCTTCCTGCAGCACCTTCAGGCTCGCTGCATTCTGTGCATTGGCCTCAGAAAGCGCCAGATCAGCTTCCACACGGCAAGCCTCTTCAACCACCGCCTGAAGCTCAGGAGAAAGACCTTCCAGCGCAACCGCATTCACAATCGCTTCGCCAGTACCGTTTGGCTTATTAAAGCCCGGACCGTAATAGTATTTGACCAGTTTGTGAAAGCCCAGCGCACTGTCAGTCCAAGGTCCGAGGAACTCCACGCCATCCACCACATGGGTCTGCAAACTGGTGAAGATTTCTGCAGCTGGAATGTTGACCGGGGTAACGCCCAGTTTGCGCAGGATCTCACCACCGAGACCAACCATGCGCAGTTTGCGCCCTTTCAGGTCATCCAGCGTTTCAACAGGTTCACGATACCAGCCCGCCATGGTTGGGCCAGCATTACCGGCCATAAACGGCTTCACGCCAAACGGCGCGTAAAGCTCATCCCATAATTCCTGACCACCCATCTGATCCACCCAGGCAGTATGCTCCTGAGGCAGCAGACCGAAAGGAACGGTTGTAAAAAACACTGAGCCCGGCATCTTGCCAGCCCAGTACAAAGCAACGGAATGGCCCATCTGTGCAGTGCCGCTTGAAACAGCGTCAAACACCTCAAAAGCCGGAACCAGCTCACCTGCAGCAAACAGGCGTACACGCATCCGACCATTACTCATAATGTTGATGCGGTCACAAATGCGTTGCGCAGACATTCCTGGACCTGGCAGGTTCTTCGGCCAGCTGGTCACCATGCGCCATTCGATCACCGGTTCAGCATCCTGAGCCAGAGCAGGTGCAGCAAGTGCAGCGCCACCAGCAACCGCCCCAGCGGTTAGCCCCAGCGCCTGTCGGCGGGTCAGATTATTATCTTTGTTCTTGGTCATTATCTCCGCCTTTTATTCAGACCAGAATTCGTGGAAATGGTGCACAGGCCCATGTCCCTCGCCTACGTCAAGCGTATCTGCAGCTTTAATCGCCTGACTAATATATTCTTTCGCTTCGCCAATGGCGTCTTGCAGCGCCAGCCCCTTGGCCAGTTCCGCCGCAATCGCAGAAGACAGGGTACAGCCAGTCCCATGTGTGTTCTGCGTTTCATGCCTTGGCGCCGTGTACCACCTCTCCACATCGCGGGAGAGGAAGAGGTCATCACATGTATCATCAGATCCATGTCCGCCTTTCAGCAGAACCCCGTTTGCGCCCATGTCCAGCAGAAGCAAAGCTTGGCTGTGCATATCTTCACGGGATCCGGCCACCGGCTGGTCCAGCAAAAAGGCCGCTTCCTGCATATTCGGCGTAATCAACACCGCCATAGGAAACAGCTTTTGCTTCAGGACCGAAACAGCGGAGGTTTGCAACAAAACATCACCAGAAGTTGCAACCATCACCGGGTCAAGGATGACGCGCTTAACATCATATTCCGCCAGCTTTGTGGCAATAACATCGATAATCTCTGGCTGTGAAAGCATGCCGATTTTCACGGCATCCACCTTCAGATCAGAGAAAACAGCATCCATCTGGTCCGCCACGAATGCTGGCGGCACATCATGAATGGCTGTCACACCTTTGGTGTTTTGGGCCGTCAGCGCAGTGATCACACTGGCCCCATAAACACCGCGAGCCGAAAAGGCTTTCAGGTCTGCCTGAACGCCAGCACCACCGCCTGAATCCGAGCCCGCAATTGTGACTGCAATCGCACTCATTAGGCCAATACCCCACCTTTATTATTCATTGTTTCGAGCTTGAGGCGCTCGTTGAATTGGTCAGCCTTCAAGCCATAGAGGGTATCGATGAAAGCTGGAGTGAAGCTTCCCGGCCCATTTGCCTGCTCTGCGGCAATCTCGCCGCATACACCATAGACAGCCAGCGCCGCAACCACGGCAAGTTCCTGATCCGGCTCAACAGCAGCAAAACCCGCCAGTACTCCCCCCAATGCACAGCCGATGCCAGTCACCTTGTCCATATAGGCATGCCCGTTGCCGATGGTGTAGGTTGCCTCCCGGCCAAACACCGCATCTTCATTTCCGGTGCGTACAAGCAGCGTATCCTCACGGACCGCTCCACTCAGCCCAGCGCTTTCAGTCATATTTGCTTTCAGGATGGAGATGTTGTCCTGCAAAATGTCCTTCGCAAACTCCATGCGAATGTCAGTACGATCCACTTTAACCGGGTCCAGCACCACGGGGATAGATTTCTTCGCAGCATTCTCAAGCCCCAACCGGATCCCATGCCTGCGCTTTCCATCTAGCGTCCCAAGGTTGACCAGCAACCCGTCGACACCCTGAACGAATGCAGGAATTTCATCATGAGCGGCTGTCATGGACGGTACAATGTTACAGGCCAACATAATGTTCGCGGTAATGCTCTGCGCAACAGAGTTCGTCAGGCAATGAACCCGCACACCACGCTCACGCAGGTTCTCAAACACTTGCCAGAGATCTTCAGCTTTGTAGGACATTTGTTTCGCTCCCTATTGATTACGGCGGGAACGATTACCTTGGTACTCATCCCAATTCCCTCCGCCGGCACGACCCGGATCAGGTTCTAGGAGTTGGCCTTCCGCCTCTCAGCCCGGCAGTCACTACCGAGCACCCCCATTGGTTAGAATTTTTTGCTAGCAAACCCACAAGCGAACTGCAAGTGGAAACGAGAGACCGCGACAATAGGCAACTGGGGGTAGATTTCGCTTAAAAAACGCAAAAGCTTGCAAAAAAACGCAGCTTCAACGCAAAATGCTCACAAAACAACGCAAACTCAATTTTGAGCGCACCCGGAAAGACAAAACAGGCTTACGGGACAGAAGGATAGCAGATTAATGATTCCGTTCTTTGTACAGATCAAATGCCAGCTCGGAAAAACCTATCAGGTTGCCAACGCCATCGCAGACGCGGAAGTCGCCTCCGAGATCTACTCCACTTCCGGGGATTTCGATCTGCTGGCCAAGTTCTACATCAACGACGATGAAGACATCGGACACTTCGTTGCCAACAAGGTACAGGTCTTCGAAGGCATCCAGGACACCAGAACCATCATTACCTTCAAAGCATTCTGATACCTACGAAAACAGGCGGGACACCAGCCCGCCTGCACAATCCCGTTTCAATGTCTGGTAATAGCTTCGCTCAGCCCTGAGCATCCTGAATAGCACTCCAAACAGCAACCGGCGTCGCGGGCATATCTATATGCTCAACCCCGGCATTCTTGCGCAGCGCATACTGCACAGCATTCATCACCGCCGGCGCCGCGCCAATAGAACCAGCCTCACCAGCCCCTTTAATGCCCATCGCATTTGTCGTGGAAGGAACGTTGCTTGTCGAGAAATCAAAACTCGGCAAATCATCAGCACGCGCAACATGATAGTCCATGAAGGATGCTGACAGCAGCTGTCCGGTTTCATCATAAACCGTGTTCTCACATAGCGCCTGAGAGATCGCCTGCCCGGTACCACCATGCACCTGGCCAGCAAGAAGCATCGGGTTCACCGTCACCCCGAAGTCGTCCACGATCACATAATTGACCACGTCCGTCTTCCCGGTTTCCGGATCAATCTCCACTTCACACACATGCGTGCCATTCGGATAAGTGCACTCATCCTGCATGACTTTTTCTGCAGCGCTCAAGGTATCCGGCTGTGATCCCGCAACATCAGCAAGGCTGATCTGCTGGTCAGTTCCGACCACACGCACCTGCCCGGCTTCCAGCGTCAGATCCGCAGCACCAACCTCCAGCTTTTCACTGGCGATCTCCTTGATCTTTTTAACCAGTGTCTCAGAGGCCGCCTTCACAGAAGGCAATCCAATCGGGATCGAACGTGATCCACCAGTGCCACCACCGGTCGCCACACGGTCCGTATCCCCCTGCACCATCTCAACCTGATCAAGCTGCAAACCAAGATACTCGGCAATCACCTGACCATAAGCTGTCGCATGACCCTGACCGTTGCTCTGCGTCCCGATCAGCAATGTCACACTGCCGTTCTTGTTCAGCTCAAGCTTGGCCTCTTCACCACCCGCAAAGGCACAGGCCTCCACATAGGTCGACAAGCCAATACCGCGGTATAGGCCCTTGGCCTTGCTCTCCGCTTCTCGCTCCGCAAAAGTGCCGTAATGGATCTCGTCCAACGCCTTGGTCAGATGAGCACCAAAGGAACCAGTATCATACATGCGTCCGAGCGCTGTTGTATAAGGTAAGGCGTCGTCGGGGATAAAGCTCTTACGGCGGAACTCCGCTGGATCCATGCCCATCTCATGCGCAGCCTTATCAGCCAACCGTTCCATCAGATAAAGCGCCTCAGGACGCCCTGCCCCACGGAAGGCATCAACCGGCACTGTATTGGTATAAACGCCAGTCGCTTCCACCCATGTGGCGGGGATATCATAGAGGCCTGAGGTCATCGTGATACCCACCTGAGGAATACCCGGACCAAACTCGTGTAGGTAAGCCCCCATGTTTGCAAGCACATGCACCTTGAGGCCGATCATCTTGCCGTTCTCGTCGAGCGCAAGCTCTGCCGTGGATACATTATCTCGCCCATGAGCATCAGACATGAAATGCTCAGTCCGTTCCTGAAGCCATTTCACCGGACGACCAAGACGTTTTGCGGCGATCAGACATAGCGGATACTCAAGATAGGTGAACATCTTGGTTCCAAAACCACCGCCCACATCCGGCGTCACAACGCGGATATCTTTTGGGTCGACGTTGAGTATGTTCTTGGCAATCAGATCACGCATAGCATGACCGCCCTGCGTTCCGGTGGTCAGTGTGTAACGTCCACTGTCGCCATCAAACTCACCAATACAGGCCCGCGGCTCCACCGCATTGGAAACCAGACGGTTATTGACCACTTTAATCTTGGTAACATGGTGCGCATTCTGGAAGGCCTCTTCCATCGCTTCCTTGTTACCCATCCCAATGTTGAAGGCTTCATTGGATCCATGCTCCGGCCAAACCAGCGGTGCACCATCCTCTAGCGCAGCCTCAGTTCCAATTGCAGGATCGACATCTTCATAATCGACCTCAATCATCTCCATGGCCGCCCGCGCCTGTTCCACCGTGTCGGCCACAACAAAGGCCAGCGCATCGCCAACAAACCGGGCCGTGTCAGAGCAAAGAACTTCACGATGAGGCACCCAGTGCTTCGTGCCATCCAGCTGTCGAAGCACGGCTTTACACGGAATGGAGTTCGTCCCCTCAATATCCGCAGCAGTCAGAACCAGTTGTACACCATCCATGGCCCGCGCATCGTCCAATCCCCCCAGAGTGAACTTTGCAAACGCCAAAGAAGACCGCAAAACAACGGCATGCGCTGCACCTTCCACTTTCAGGTCATCCGTATAATGACCCTTTCCGGAGATAAAAGCGGCATCTTCTTTACGGCGAACGGGAGCACCAACTCCAAACTTCGGTGTAGCAACCTGATTCATGAAAACCTCAAAAATCTGGAGAGCGACCCAACACCGCACCTCCCAATACAGCTTTTTACGTATCAGCAGAGAACGTACAGTGGTTTTCTCAACCTGCAAGTGTTTTCTGGTGCACCACAGAGGTGTTGTTTCCAGAGTAACTTAACGTCACTAACACATCATCTGGAGCAAAATGCGGAGAGATGTTTGTAGCTCTAAGTTGTCAGGAGCTTCGCGCTCTCTGTCGAAACTCTCAATCTAAAATTTGTTTTAGAATTTGACCAAACCGCGAACATTAGGTTATTTAAGTCATACACCCATCTGATCCTTGTTACATTTGCACGCCGCAAAGGTGCGCACCATTTTGCACCGGACATCGGGTCTGGTCCTTTTGCCGGTAACAAGGCAGCTTCGAAAGCAGTTACATGCCTGTTCCTTCAGCAGAGCCTGAAGGCAGCTCATCACCTGCTGCGTTAAAAACAAGGTTTTCCGAAAAATGGCAAAGCCTGTCTAACAATACACGCGGCATCTGCTGGGCCCTTCTGGCAACATTTCTTATGGCCGTTATGAGCACAATCATTAAGCTGCTCGGCGACCGTCTACACGTTACTCAAATCCTTATGCTTCGCCAGTTTTTCATGCTGGTGATCTCAGCGCCGGTCATTATCAGAGGTTTTCCGGGCTCACTCAAAACACAGGCTCCACTGCTTCATCTGGGACGCATCCTGCTTGCTTCCTCAGCAATGTACTTCGGGTTCACAGCCGTCATTCACCTGCCACTTGCCGAAAGCACAGTGATTGGGTTTGCACGCACATTTTTCATCACGATCTTCGCCGTCTTCTTTCTGAAAGAAGTCATCGGCGTTCACCGTATATCCGCAACCATCCTAGGGTTCCTAGGTGTGATGATCATCGTTCAGCCCGGCACCGGCGCAGAAATGAGCATCTACAGCTTCATGGCGATCCTCGCCTCCGCGTGTGCTGCACTGGTCGGCATCATCCTGCGCAAGGTCACTCAGGTAGATCAGCCAATTACGATCCTGACCTTTCAGGCAACCTTCGTCGGCCTGATAATGGCTCCGTTCGGCATCTACAACTGGGTTTCCATCGATCTGAACGACGCAATCCTGCTGCTCTGTCTGGCTGGCGTCAGCTGGGGCGCGCAGATGAGCAACATTCAGGCTCTGAAGTTTGGTGAAGCTTCCGCAATCGCACCATTCGACTACATCCGCCTCGTCTACGCGGCGATTATCTCGGTCGTGATCTTCGGTGTCTGGCCGCTCTGGACCACTTACCTCGGCGGCGCAATCATCGTTGCAGCCTCCCTATACACCCTGCACCGTGAAACAGTGCTGGGCAAGAAGGTGGCAACCGGAACAGCCCCGTCGAAAACGCACTAGAGCAGATCTGCCTCTCCAACAAAAAAGCCCTCGCAAACTGCGAGGGCTTTTTCTTTGTCAGATAGCAGAAAGATCAGGTCGCGGTTTCAGCTGCGCGCGTCTTGGCAGCTTCTTCTTCAACCAGCTCTTTCTTGGAGAGCTTGCCAACCATTGTCTTTGGCAGCTCATCACGGAACTCAATCGCTTTCGGCATCTCGATCTTGGAGATATGCCCCTTCAGGAACTCTTTGAGTTCATCTTCAGTCGCGCTCTGACCATCCTTCAGCTTCACAAAGGCCTTCGGCGCCTGACCGCGATATCCATCCGGGATCGCAATCACGATCACTTCAGCCACAGCCGCATGCTGGTACAGCGCTTCCTCAATCACACGCGGATATACGTTGTAACCGGAGCAAATGATCAGATCTTTGATGCGGTCTACGAGGAAAATGAATCCGTCCTCATCCATGTAACCAACATCACCGGTATGCAGCACACGGCCACCTTCCAGCGTCTTGGCTGTCTCATCAGGACGGTTCCAGTAGCCCTTCATCACTTGCGGACCGATGATGCAAAGCTCACCCTTCTCACCCGGAGCAACAACCTTTTCAGGCTCATCCAGATCACGGAACTCAACAGTTGTACCCGGCATAACAACGCCGATTGAGCCGTCTTTACCTGTTCCGTCCATCGGGTTCGCAGAGGCCACCGGTGAGCTCTCGGTCAGGCCATAGCCTTCCACCAGAACACAGCCGGTCAGCGCTTCAAACTTCTGCTTCACTTCCACAGGAAGCGGCGCACCACCAGACATACAATAGCGGATTGAAGTCAGATCGTAGTTCTTGGTCAGCTCACTGTTGTTGATCGCCGTGTAAAGTGTTGGCACCGCAGCAAACAGTGTTGGCTTCTTCTTGGCAGCCAGATCCAGCAGATCTTTCAGATCAAACCGCGGCATCAGCAGCATTTCTGCTGCACCAAGGATAGAAAGGTTCTGCAGCACGGTCATCGCAAACACATGGAAGAACGGCAGCACGCAGAGCGTCTTCTCGTAACCGCGCTTCAAGCCACCGTAATGGCTCTCCAGCATCTCCATGTTGGAGGTGATGTTGTAATGCGTCAGCATCGCGCCCTTCGGTACACCAGTCGTACCACCGGTATACTGCAGGATCGCCACATCTTCCTTAGGCTCAATCGCAACCGGCGTAACGCCTTTGGACTTTGCAAGGAAATCCTTAAAGCGGATATGAGCACTGTCAGCAGGAATGTTGGAAACGTCTTTGCGTTTAAACAGTTGGAACAGCAGCTTCTTTGGCTGAGGCAGGATGTCAGCCATTGGACAGACGATGATGTTGTCCAGCGCGCCTTCCTGACGAACAGCTTCAACACGATCATAGATCACGGAAAGATCCATGGTCACCATGATGCGTGCACCAGAATCCCGCGCCTGGAACGCGATTTCGCGCTCAACATAAAGCGGGTTGAAGTTTACGACGACGCCGCCAACTTTCATGATCGCAAAATAGAAGATGGTGTAGTACGGCGTGTTTGGCAGACAAAGGCCAACCTTGTCGCCCTTCTTCACACCCATCGCCTGCAGGGCACCCGCAGCACGCTCAACGAAATCTCCCAATTCGCCGTAGCTTGTTGTCTTGCCCATGAAGTAGATAGCAGGCCGATGCGCATAGTTCTTTACGGTATCATCCAGATAGCTATCGATAGTACGAATTGGAAATTCCACTTGTCCCTCACGACCTGTCGCCATGCGCAGATCTCCTCCCCGAATTATTATAGTTCTTCAGACGAAGTTGACAGGAAACCGAAGCTGAGCGCCAAGGTTCATGTGCGCAACATATCAGAAAAACCTTATTTCATCATGCTTTGCGTGGAACTTGGGACAGGCTGACCATTACGTCAACCCAGACATACGATTGAACTTCAATGCGACACTTTCTTCCATTCCACTGATTTTTTCTAGAGAAACTCAGAGATATCAACGCCCTGCTCTATTGTATGAGCTGAAAACTCGACACATCAAACAAGCCAAAATCTGTAATTTTAAGGTGGGGAATAACCGGAAGAGGCAAGAATGCGACCTGCAAAAACGGCTCCGGCAGCACACAATTGAGCGATTTTGCGGCAGCACGCAGCTCTTCCAAACGCTCTTTGACCACCTCAAATCGCTCCAGACTCATCAATCCAGCAAGCGGCAATTCCATCTCCGCCAGCACCTGATTACCATCTGCAACAACAAAGCCACCGCGCAGTGCAATGCACCTGTTCACCGCAGTCGCCATCGCTTCTTCATCAGCACCGACCACACAGATGTTGTGACTGTCATGCCCAACAGAAGATGCGATTGCCCCGGCTGTCATGCCAAAACCATTCACGAAACCAGTCGCGATGTTACCAGTCTTGCCGTGACGCTCCACGACCGCGACTTTGATGGCGTCCTGCCCCAGATCGATCTGAGAGAAGTTCTGCTCAACCGGCAGATCCATCCTTAAATGCTCCGTGATGATAAGCCCCTGCTTCACCCCAATCACGGAGGTCTCCCGCTGCGCAGGCACGCGGAAACTCTCAGCATGCACCGGCTCAGCATGGCAACTATCCAGCAGCCCTTCTGGCTCAACCAGCTTGCGGCTCGCAAATAACTCATTGGTCACGACGCGGCCACCACTAATCACCTGATCTACATCGCAGCTTTCCAGATCATTCAGCAGCACGATATCTGCACGCCATCCCGGTGCGAGCAAGCCACGATCACGAAGCCCAAACGCATTGGCTGCAGACCAACTCGCCGCCCGATACACATCACGCGGCGCACATCCATGCGCAATCAAACGCTTGATGAGACTGTCCAGATGTCCCTCTTCCGCAATATCCAGTGGGTTCCGGTCATCCGTACACAGTGCCACAAAGCTCGCCCGTTCAGGCGTAAGCACCGGTGCGAGCGCATCCAGATCCTTGGAGACAGATCCTTCACGGATCAGGATTGTCATCCCCTTGGATATTTTCTCCAGCGCCTCTTCCGCTGTCGTCGCTTCATGATCTGTGCGAATTCCCGCAGCAAGATACCCGTTCAGCGCCTTGCCGCGCACCAGCGGAGCATGGCCATCAATGTGCTCGCCTTCAAACTCCGCAATCTTTGCCAAAGCATCAGGATCACCCGCCAGAACCCCCGGGAAGTTCATGAACTCCGCAAGACCAATGACACTCGGGTGGTCCTTGAACGGCATAAGGTCGTCAATTTCCAATCGAGCACCTGCTGTTTCAAACTGGGTCGCAGGTACACAAGAAGAAAGGTTCACCCGTAAATCCAGAATGGTTTCCAACGAGCTATCGAGGAAATACTTGATCCCTGCTGCACCAGTCACATTCGCAATCTCATGCGGATCACAAATCGCCGTCGTCACACCATGGGGCAGCACGCACCGGTCAAACTCAAAAGGAGTGACCAAAGATGATTCCACGTGCAGATGGGTATCAATAAAGCCGGGAACAGCGATCTTACCGCTGCAGTCTATCTCTTTGACGCCCTCATATGTGTCATAGGTGCCAACAATCTTCTCGCCTGAGATTGCAATATCGGTCTTGGTCAGGCTGCCGTCGATTACACTGAACAGCTCAACATTTTTCAGCACAAGATCAGCAGGTGCATTGCCCTGCCCTTGATCAATGAGTGTTTTTAAACCGGCAATCTTCTGCTGGCGAGATCCCATGTGATGTCCTCCCAGAGGAAGCAATTGGGTTACTCCCTCATTTATATTTCCCTAAGGGCAAGCCTAGCAAAAGATTGCGGGCTCCCCAATGCCGCCAATACAAATGCTTGTTGGAATTGTACAAATCATGTCAGTGAGAAAACAAAACCCACAGAAACAAGATGTTTTTGGTCTCTAGATCCCCTTTCGGCAGTCTGATTTGCCTACTTTCTAGGCACATTCGTATTTTTGCTTGCAATTTGATGAAACCCGCATCAAACAGAGGTGCAATTTCATAAATGCAACCTTTGTATGAGTTTTGACGCACATAAGAGCAGCCCAGCTGCCGAGCTTGCGGCCCCAGATCCGCGCCTCTCACAACTCTACAATCAAATTTAATTCAGTTGGCCTGCGGGCTTGCTCTTGCAATTTCTCCAACTGAAAAACGCATGCCAAGCAATTGAAGTCGGATATCCGATACCGGCTCACGACTAAGGGAACTCCATGGCGAACCGTCCAACTCAATCAGACCCATTTGATCTCGTTGTATTTGGAGGCACCGGCGACCTTGCACACCGCAAGCTGCTCCCGGCTCTCTATCACCGCGAACCAGTCGGTCATCTGGGTGAGGACGCCCGCATCATCGCCGTCTCCCGCCGTCAGCTCAGCGACACCGAATACCGCGACTGGGCCCGCAAAGCTATTTGCGAGCACGTTGCCGAAGTAGATCAAGAAGCACTGGAACGCTTCCTCGCTCGTATCCAGTATGTTGCTGTAGACGTTGCGCAAAACACCGGCTGGGAAGCACTGGAAGAAAAGCTCTCTGGCCGCGAAGACGTTGTTCGCGCCTTCTATCTCTCAGTTTCTCCAGACTTCTTCGGCCCAATCTGTTCTGCTCTCGGAGAGCACGATCTGGTGACAGAAAAGTCCCGCGTGACCATCGAAAAGCCAATCGGCAAAAACGGCAAGTCTGCACACGAAGTCAATGAGACCATCGGTTCTGTCTTCAAAGAACACCAGATCTTCCGTATCGACCACTACCTCGGCAAAGAAACCGTACAGAACCTCATGGCTCTGCGCTTCGCCAACGTACTGTTCGAACCTCTCTGGAATGCAGCTCATATCGATCACGTTCAGATCACTGTGGCTGAAACACTGGGCGTCGAAAGCCGCGCTGGCTATTACGACACCGCAGGTGCTCTTCGCGATATGGTCCAGAACCACCTGCTCCAGCTCCTCTGTCTCGTCGCAATGGAGCCACCTGAGTCCATGGCACCAGACAGTGTTCGTGATGAGAAGCTGAAAGTTCTCAAAGCCCTGCGCCCAATGAGCGCTGAAATGGTGGAACGCAACACCGTTCGTGGTCAGTACCGCGCGGGCGCTTCCGCAGGTGGTGCTGTAAAAGGCTACCTTGAAGAACTGGGCCGCGACGATTCCAGCACTGAAACATTCGTAGCGGCAAAGGTAGACATCGAGAACTGGCGTTGGGCCAACGTTCCATTTTACCTGCGCACAGGCAAGCGTCTTGCTGCCCGTGTTTCTGAAATCACCATCCAGTTCAAAGACCTGCCGCACTCCATCTTCCTGCCAGACGCAGGTCGGATTGCTGCAAACAAACTGGTCATTCGCCTACAGCCTGATGAAGGCGTGAAGATGCAGGTCATGATTAAAGACCCGGGCCCAGGCTCCATGCGCTTGCGTGAAGTACCGCTGGACATGACCTTCGCAGAAGCCTTCAGCTCCCGTCACCCGGATGCTTATGAGCGTCTCATCATGGACATGATCCGTGGCAACCAGACCTTGTTCATGCGCCGCGACGAAGTGGAAGCAGCTTGGAAGTGGATCGACCCGATCCTCGAGCACTGGTCCCAGATCAAAGAAGCTCCAAAGCCTTACACCTCAGGCACCTGGGGCCCATCAGCCTCCATCGCCCTCATCGAGCGTGATGGCCGTACATGGCATGATGAAACCTACTGATTAAGCATCAGGTGCCGGTCCACCGGCACCTCTTCACCCAAGCAAGTATTTCTCCCACTTGCGCCAATCTCCGAAACAATCAAAGTTGCCTATGGGCAGAGTTGTCAAAATAAAAATTAGGTTCAGAATTTAAATCGATTAAAACGGCTCAATACAGGGATTCCCCTCCTCCCAATCCCGCTAAGGGCCGTTCGGTTTGGCTGATGAAAAGTCAAAGAACAAAAGGCAGAGCACAAGACATGGTTCATCCTCGCCTCAAAGAGATTACAGATCGCATAATCGAGCGCAGCGCTACAAGCAGACAAGACTATCTTCGTCGCATGAAGGCGCAGCACACCAACGCACCACAACGCACTAACCTTGGCTGCACCAACCTCGCGCATGGCTTTGCGGCCTGCCCTGCAGCAGATAAACAGCACCTCGCCACAGACAAGCAGCCAAACCTCGGCATTATCACCGCTTACAACGACATGCTCTCAGCGCATCAACCCTACGAGAGCTACCCGGAAATCATCCGCGAAACAGTCCGTAAAATTCAGGCTACCGCTCAGGTCGCTGGGGGGGTGCCAGCCATGTGCGATGGCGTCACGCAAGGCCAGCCCGCCATGGACTTGTCTTTGTTCTCCCGTGACCTGATCGCCATGTCCGTCGCCGTTGGCCTGTCCCACGGCATGTTCGACGCCGCCGTATTCCTCGGTGTTTGTGATAAGATCGTTCCCGGTCTGCTGATCGGCGCACTGTCCTTCGGTCACCTGCCAGCAATCTTCCTCCCTGCTGGCCCAATGACCTCCGGCATCGCCAACGATGAGAAAGCCCGCATCCGTCAGCTGTTTGCTGAAGGCAAAGCTACACGCGAAGAGCTGCTGGCATCAGAAAGCGCCTCCTACCACTCTCCGGGCACCTGTACTTTCTACGGCACAGCAAACTCCAACCAGATGCTCATGGAAATCATGGGCCTGCACATGCCGGGCAGCTCTTTCATCAACCCGCTGACACCACTACGTAAAGCCCTAGTCGAAGAAGCAGTTGCTCAGGTTGTTGAGCTTACAGCACAGCGCAGCACGCCTACGCCGCTTTACGAGATCATCGACGAACGCGCGATTGTAAACGGTGTTGTTGGCCTCCATGCAACAGGCGGCTCAACCAATCACACCATGCACCTCGTTGCAGTCGCAGCAGCAGCTGGCATTCAGCTGACATGGCAGGATATTTCAGACCTCTCTGAAATCATCCCGCTGCTGGCACGCGTTTATCCAAACGGCAAGAGCGATGTGAACCACTTTGAAGCTGCCGGTGGTATGGGCTTCCTCATCCGTGAACTGCTCAGCGCTGGCCTGCTGCATGAAGATGTCAAAACCGTCAACGGTACAGGGCTAGATGGCTACACGGTCAACGTCTTTCTGAATGATGACGGAAGTGTTCTCCGCAAACTGGCACCAGCAAAAGCTCTGGACGAGACAATCCTCGCACCAATGTCCGCTCCCTTTAGTAAAGACGGCGGCCTCAAAGTGCTCAAAGGTAACCTTGGCGCTGCCATCATCAAAAGTTCTGCCGTTGCCCCGGACAGACACATCATCGAAGCTCCCGCTCAGGTCTTCCATACGCAGGAAGATGTTGAGGCAGCCTTCAAGGCGGGAGAACTCAACAAAGATGTGGTTGTCGTCCTCCGCTATATGGGCCCGCAAGCCTGCGGCATGCCAGAGGCCCATAAACTGACACCACCACTCAGTGTTGTGCAGAACCGGGGCTATAAAGTCGCACTTGTAACCGATGGCCGCATGTCCGGCGCAAGTGGCAAGATTCCAGCTGCAATCCATGTTACTCCCGAAGCGAAAGACGGAGGCCTGATTGCCAAGGTGAAAGACGGCGACCTGCTGCGCCTCGATGCAGTTAATGGCACACTGGAACTGCTTGTTCCAGCTGAAGAATTAGCCCTACGTGAAATCACCCCGGCAGACCTGCAAAGCTGCCAGAGTGGAACGGGACGAGAATTATTCGCAAGCTTCAGAGCAAACGTGAGCTCTGCCGATACCGGCGCACGCGTTTTCAATCTGGAGCAGACTATCAAAACCCAAAGGAATGCTGACGTGGTCAGCGCAATGGAGACAGTGTAATGGCTCAGAATATCGAGCGTGTAGAAGCAATCATGACCGCCGCCCCGGTGATCGCAGTTCTCATTGTAAATGACCCTAAAAAAGCAGTTCCAATGGCAGAAGCGCTCGTCCGTGGCGGCATTCCGGGCATTGAGATCACGCTTCGCACTCCAAACGCACTGGACTGCATCAAAGCAGTGGCTGACAATGTGGAAGGCGCACTGGTTGGCGCTGGCACTGTCCTCAACCATCAGCAGTACGAAGCCTCGGTCAAAGCGGGCTCAACCTTTGTTGTTTCACCTGGTGCTACAGACAACCTGATCGCAGCAGCTGAAGACTTCCCGCAAGCCCCACTTCTTCCGGGCGCAGGAACAGCTTCCGAAGTGATGAAGCTTCTGGAAGCTGGCTACGAGCGCCTCAAGTTCTTCCCGGCAGTACCAGCTGGTGGCACTCCGATGTTGAAAGGTCTGTCTTCTCCACTGGCTGCGGCTAAATTCTGCCCAACTGGTGGTATCAACCTTGGCAATGCACGTGACTTCCTCGCTCTGCCAAACGTTCTCTGCGTTGGTGGCTCCTGGATTGCAGATGCAAAAGCAATTGAATCTGAAGACTGGGCAGGCATTGAAAAGCGGGCACGTGAAGCTACTGCATTGACTGTTTGATCGCGAACCATCACGATTGATTGCATTGAATATTTTACCCGGGGTCTTACATCAAAGACCTGCCAACATTCTCGATAAGCAGATACCGGCTATCGGGTAAGAGTACGCATAAAAACAAAGCTTTAAAGCAGTTTGCACGCTTCACGAAGCGCGCAGGCTGCTTTTGGGTAAATTGGCAAGGCGCGATACTCGCTGCCAGCCAGAAGCTATTACAAGAATAAATGGAGGCTTTGATGCCGACCGCAAATCCAAAAGATATCTTTAAGCGCCTTGAAGAGCACGCTCAGGCCATTCATTCCACCAAGATCACTGATCTCTTCGCTGCAGATCCTTCTCGTTTTGACAAGTTCTCCCGTTCTGCTGATGACCTGCTCTACGACTTCTCCAAGAACAAGCTAACCGAAGAAACCTTAGAACTTCTGCTAGAGCTTGCACGCGCTGCCAATGTGGAAGCAAAGCGCGATGCCATGTTCGCAGGTGAGCACATCAACACCACTGAAGACCGCGCTGTTCTGCACACTGCTCTGCGCAACCAGTCCGAGAACCCTGTTCTGGTCGACGGCAAAGACGTCATGCCAGACATCAACGAAGTGCTCGTCAACATGGGTGACTTCGCAGAAGGCATTCGCTCTGGCGAAATCACAAGCCACTCCGGCGAGAAGTTCACCGATGTGGTCAATATCGGCATCGGTGGTTCCGACCTCGGTCCTGTCATGACCACACTGGCTTTGGCTCCATACCACGACGGCCCGAACCTGCATTACGTCTCCAACGTTGACGGCGCTCATATCGCTGACACACTGGCTAAGCTGAACCCGGCAACCACGCTGTTCATCATCGCCAGTAAGACCTTCACCACGATTGAGACCATGACCAACGCGGCAACCGCACGCAAATGGATCGCAAAGCACTGCGGTGAAGAAGCAGTTGGCGCACACTTTGCAGCAGTCTCCACCGCTCTGGACAAAGTCGCAGCCTTTGGCATCTCCGAAGAACGCATCTTCGGATTCTGGGACTGGGTTGGCGGCCGCTACTCCATCTGGTCAGCCATCGGCCTGCCACTCATGATCGCCATTGGTCCGGATGCATTCTCCGATTTCCTCGGTGGCGCACACGCCATGGACAATCACTTCCGCACTGCACCGATCGAAGACAACATCCCGTTCCTGATGGGGCTTGTCGGCGTTTGGCATCGCAACGTGCTGGATTACGACACCCGCGCAGTACTGCCATACGATCAGCGCCTCTCCCGCTTCCCTGCTTACCTGCAGCAGCTGGATATGGAATCCAACGGCAAGAGCGTCACCAAAGACGGCACTGCCGTTGAAACCGAGACCGGCCCAATCGTCTGGGGCGAACCTGGCACCAACGGTCAGCACGCATTTTACCAGCTGATCCACCAAGGTACGAGCATCATCCCTTGCGAGTTCCTTGTTGCTGCCAACAGCCACGAAGACGACCTGCAGAACCACCACAACCTCCTGCTTGCCAACTGCCTTGCTCAAAGTGAAGCCCTGCTCCGCGGTCGCTCTTTGGAAGAGGTTGAAGACAAGTTTCGTAAAGATGGCAAGTCTGAAGAAGAGATTGCCAAACTAGCTCCACAAAAGGTGTTCCCGGGTAACCGGCCTTCAACCACCCTCATCTATGATCGTCTCGATCCATTCACACTGGGTAGATTGATCGCGTCCTATGAGCATCGCGTCTTTGTTGAAGGCGCAATATGGAACATCAACTCCTACGACCAGTGGGGTGTTGAACTAGGAAAAGAACTCGCGACTCAACTTTTACCAATGGTTGAAGGCAGTCAATCCGCAGCGAACAAGGACAGTTCGACCCAAGGTTTGTTGAAATACCTAAAGAAGGCACGGAACCTCTAATTTCTAACAAACTTTAACCATGTTCTTTTTGTTAGCTCGTCCTCACAAAACACGAGCTGCCAGGAGGTATCGGGGTCCGGTCAAATTGGGATTGGCAGCAAAAGGAGACTGGAAAATGAAGAAACTTGCTCTCGTGGGCGTAAGTGTAGGTCTACTGGCTCTGGCTGGCTGTAACTCAACTTCAAGCACAGACCGTACGCTCGTAGGCGGTGGCCTTGGTGCCGCAACAGGCGCAGCTATCGGTGCTGCTACAGGCGGTGGCGTAGGAGATGCACTCGCAGGCGCTGCAATCGGCGGCGTTGCTGGCGGTATCATCGGTAACGTCACCACACCGAAGAACTGTACAGCTTACGATCAGTATGGCCGTCCTTACCGCGTGAAGTGCCCATAAGCCTCGCAAAAAGATTTGGTTCTACCATTCCAAAGGCCCTGCACCCGCAGGGCCTTTTTTGTTGCATACCTACAAGTTGCAACAGACAGAAAGCCTCTGCTTAACCACGCTCCCATCTCATCAGCTACATTCATTCATCCGCAACAGGTCCGGCACTACCGTGGGTTTCAAACAATCAGACCATGGGTAGGACCGTGAGAAAAACAATAATAATAACAGCCACCCTGCTCACACTCGGTGCTTGCAGCGAATACAACAGAACAGACCGCGCCCTCGTCGGCGGTGGCCTGGGCGCTGCAACTGGTGCAGCCATCGGTGCCGCAACGGGTGATGTTGGGGCCGCCTTCGCAGGCGCTGGCATCGGTGCACTGGCAGGCGGTTTGATCGGTGTAGCAACCACACCGCGCCGCTGTGTTGGATACGACGCATATGGTCGCCCCTATTACTATCGCTGCTGACGGCAATCTGCTTTAAAGATCAGACATAAAGTCCGGCGCGGCCATATCCAGTTTGAAGCTGCGCGGACTCTTGGCGCTTGAACTCTGTCGCACCATCTTCTTGTAGATCATCTTATGCGCAGCCGCCAAAGCCATCTTGGCGTACTTCATAGCCCCGAGGCTGTGCCGACTACCGGAAATCCCAGCAGCTCTCAGCAAACCATTGGCGTAGACGATCGCGTAAAAGTCTCGGATCTCCTTGGTGAAGTGCTCAGTCGTCACCGAGATGTTCACCTCATCATGGTTCTCCACCCGATGCGGATTGTTGAGCGGCCAATGCGCCATCTCACCCGGGCTCAGCGTCACCTTTGTGGCAAACTCATCATACCAGGGCTCAAACCGGATCTCCTCCTCAGTCGTACCAAGAAAGATCCCTTCTAGCTGCTCATCAGAAAGAAATGGATCACTGTTCTCGTAGATGTAAACGTCCTTATGGCCCTTCACTTGCCAAAGAGACTGACCGGGTACATCAGCATGATAGTACACCTGAGCACCGGGGGAAGAGATTAGCATCCCTGTTTTGTGCTTGAAGGTTTCAAAGCCCGGAACCTTCACCTCAAGCTCATCAAAGATTTTCGAGGTAATCTGCCGGAAGCCTTCATCCCATTCCTGCAATGCACGAAGGGAAAGCCAGAAGCGCCCCTCTTCGACAGCACGAAGCACATCCTCGCCTTTGGCACCTTCAATGCTGCCCTGAAGCCATTGCGACTTCTTGGTGCCAATCGCACCGGGACGCACGAAGTCATAATGCTCAGAGGGAGTAGCCTCAATCAGACGCGCCAGATTTTCTGGCAAAAAGACCGGCAGTTCGTGCAATCGGTTTTTTAGCAGCAGCGTATGCTTGCCGAACACCTCTTTGTAGTGCTCTTTCCATTCAACAATCAAATCATGCTGAAGAACCAATTCCAAATCATGATACATGACGCCGCCTAACCCGAAAAATACTAGTAAATTTTGACCAGTATATCCAAGTCAGACCTGCAAACTGATTAACACCGCGGCAAACCCGAGACAGGGTAAACAGAACCTTTACCGACGAAAAACGGGAGCTCGAAGGCCCCCGCTTTCAAAACTCATCACGTCCAGTTGGACTTTCAGGCAGCTTCAGTTTCCTGCGCCAGCGCTGCTTCTGGAGACACGTAAGTGTAACCCAGGTTTTCAGCCACTTCAGCAACAGTCACCTGACCTTTGTACACGTTCAGACCCGGCAGGAAGCCTGGAATGTCGCGCAGAGCAGCAGCATAGCCTTTGTCAGCCAGTGCCAGAACGTAAGGCAGTGTTGCGTTGTTCAGGGCGTAGGTTGAAGTGCGAGCCACAGCACCTGGCATGTTAGCCACGCAGTAGTGAACCACATCATCAACGATGTAAGTTGGATCCTGGTGAGTTGTTGCGCGGGAAGTTTCAAAACAACCGCCCTGATCGATTGCAACGTCAACCACAACAGAACCCGGCTTCATTGCCTTGATGTGTTCTTTGGTCACCAGCTTCGGTGCAGCAGCACCAGCAACCAGAACAGCACCAACAACCAGATCAGCTGCCAGAACTTCTTTCTCAAGCGCTGCACGGTTGGAGAACACTGTCTTCAGACGGGAACCGAAGCGAGCGGAAAGAGCGTCGAGAACATCAACGTTTCTGTCCAGAACGGTCACGTCGGAACCAAGGCCGATTGCCATTTCAATTGCGTGGGCACCAACAACACCGCCGCCGATCACAACGGTTTTCGCAGGCGCTACACCTGGTACGCCGCCGAGAAGAACGCCAGCACCGCCATTTGCTTTCTGCAAAGCAGTTGCACCAGCCTGAATGGAAAGACGACCAGCAACCTGAGACATTGGCGCCAGAAGGGGAAGGCGACCTTTTTGGTCAGTCACTGTTTCATAAGCGATGCAGACCGCGCCGGATGCAACAAGGTCAGCAGTCTGTTCTGGGTCCGGAGCCAGGTGCAGGTAGGTGAACAGCAGGTGGTCAGGACGGAGCATCTTGCGCTCAACAGCCTGAGGCTCTTTCACCTTCACAATCATTTCTGCTTTTGCGAAGACTTCAGCAGCAGTCGGCAGGATGGATGCACCAGCTGCGATATAGTCAGCATCGCTTGCGCCAATGCCAACGCCAGCATTGGTTTCAACAACCACTTCGTGACCATGAGCAACAACTTCATGCACGCTGTCTGGTGTCAGACCAACGCGGTACTCGTGGTTTTTAATCTCCTTAGGAACACCTACAAGCATGTTTTTCTCCCAATCAGCTTCGGACCTGTGTTTCTACATAGCTTATGGAAATCTCGGTGGCAGATGCTTGCAATGTGCGTTCAACACGGTACATTTTAGCAAACTTCTACGAATAAACATCGTTCAGACACAATAATCTGCGAAAACGGCAAAGCTATGAAACTCGACAAGCTTGATAAAAAGATCCTTCGCGCTCTGCAGGACAATGGCCGTATTTCCAATTCTGACCTAGCAGATCATGTGGGCCTTTCCGCCTCTGCCTGCCTGCGCCGTGTCCGCACACTGGAGTCAGAAGGCGTTATCGAGAAGTACGTCGCCCTGCTCAATCCCAAGAAGCTCGGCAAGCGTATGAGTGTCTTTGTCGAGATCTCCCTTGGTTCCCAATCAGAAGAAGCCCTCTCCACATTCGAGAAGGCCGTGGACCGCTCCGCCGAAATCATGGAGTGCCATCTGATGGGCGGCGATGCGGATTACATCCTGCGTGTCATGGCAGATGATCCGGTCGATTTTGAGCGCATTCACCGAGACCACCTCACCCGCCTGCCCGGCGTTGTTCGTATGCGCTCCTCCTTCGCAATTCGCTCCACCAAACAAGGCAGCGCTCTACCTATCTCGGAAGGCTAAACCGCCTTCATAAACCTTGCGTTTTTCTCACAGGCATACTCGACGCTTCTGCCAAACCACACTATAACAACGCTCAATTGTATTTCGCTTGTAGCTCTCCCGAGCTGCATGAGTATGGAGCACGACTTTGACCCCAATTATCACTTGCTTGCTGGACGGTCGCTTCGAGCTGGCCGAAGGTCTCCTCTGGGATGAACTGACAAAACACCTGTTCTTCTGCGACATCCTTGGAAAACAGATCCACGCAATGCATTGGGATACCAAAGAAGTCACCACATGGGACTTCCCGAAAGTCGTCGGCTCCTTCGGCCTCTGCAAGGATGGCCGCCTCATTGTGGCAATGAAGGACGAGATCATCCTGTTCAACACCGTGACCAAAATCTACGAGGTCATCGCAAAGATTGAACCGGACAATCCACGCACCCGCCTCAACGACGGTAAGGTTGGACCAGACGGCGCGTTCTGGGTGGGCACCATGGATGACATCAGCCCAAGAACTCCAATCGCCAGCCTTTACCGCGTGGCACCAGACGGCAATGTCACCCAGATCGCCACAGAGATCCGCACATCCAACGGTCTAGCATGGTCCCCGGATACCAAGACTATGTACCACTCCGACACCGGTTCAGGTGAAGTCTTCGCTTATGACTTTGACCGCGATTTCGGCGCTGTCACCAACCAGCGCAAGTTCGCACAGCTGGACAACACCGTTGGCAGACCGGACGGCGCGACCGTTGACATAGATGGAAACTACTGGTCCGCAGGCGTTTCCGCTGGCAACATCAACTGCTTTGCACCAGATGGCCAACTGCTGCAGTCCATCGCAATGCCAGTGCCGCGCCCGACAATCCCGTGTTTTGCAGGACCAAACTTGGGTACGCTTGTTGTCGCCAGCCTGCGCCCGCATGGCGATGACGAACTCCTCAAAGAGTTCCCAAAGTCCGGCGGCATCTTCGCAATGGATGTGGAACACAAAGGCCTGCCAACCTACCGCTTTGGATAAAACAACCTGCCGAAAGGCAAACCGGCACGAAGAGACAAACACTTTTAGCACCGCTGGCTCATGCTGGCGGTGTTTTCGTTTTGCCCCAGATACGGGGTGAGCAAGGCGAGCAGGCAGTGCCTGCGCATTGTAAGTAGGTTAGTTTCTTCGGCATTGGCTGCTCGCCTCGCCCGGGCGTTTTTGCATGAAACAAGATCTCCACCGAAAGGCATTGGGAGCAGGTGCCTACCCATCAGGATCAGCCCTCACAAAGCACAAGGCTTTGATCAGAACCTCCCCCTCTGAGCAGTTGCTATCTGGAACAGTTTGACCTGTCCGTGACAGCTGCAGCTGCCAGTGTAGACGCCCATCGGGTGGCCAGCTTCCGCTTGGTCCCTGCACTAAAGACTTTCAAGGGGTGTTTCAACGGACCCGCCGGATGATGCGTTACTTCACCCGGTAGCCCCGCCCAGCCCACGCCGCACTGACGGTCGGTCCGCCAGCTGCCCGTTTACGTGGACATGAGATAAGTATGGGTCATGCACTGTCAGCGGGGATAAGTTTTTCTGCAGCCGGAAAGAAAAAGGGGCAGTCAAACTGCCCCTCAAAACTCTCAGCTTCAGCCTTCACTTGGCTCAGATGGCTTATCGTCAATCTGATAAGGCGCAAGAACCTTCTTGGTTTTTTCAGGCAGGTTCTTGCCCCAGCCTGCATCCAGTTTGTGATCGACGGACACACGGTCATCAAACACAAAGCACTCACCTTTCCAGAGACTGTCCTCTTCAGGCACTTTCTCCAGATAGTTCAGAATGCCACCTTCAAGGTGATAAACCTCATCAAACCCCTGCTCCAGCATCAGGCCGGTCGCTCGCTCACAGCGAATACCGCCCGTGCAGAACATGGCAACTTTCTTCTTAGCGCGCAGAGAGTTGTCGTTGCGTTTGACCCACTCAGGAAACTCGTTGAACGTCTCCGTTTCAGGATCAAGAGCACCCTCAAACGTGCCCAGCGCAAACTCATAATCATTGCGCGTATCAATCACGACCGTCTCAGGATCGGAGATCAGCGCATTCCAGTCCTCTGGCTTAACATAGGTGCCCACAAGGTCGTTCGGATCAATATGATTGAGGCCCATGTTCACGATGGCTTTCTTCAACCGCACCTTCATGCGCTTGAACGGAAGCTTCTTCGCCCAGCTTTCCTTGACGATGATATCGTCAAAACGTGGATCATTGCGCAAGTACGCAATCACTTCACGCATCTGCTGCTCTTCACCAGCGATGGTGCCGTTAATGCCTTCACGGGCAATAAGAAGACTGCCGCGAATGCCTCGCTCCTTACAGAACGCAAGCAGCGGTTCGCGCATGTCTTCGTAGTCTGCAAACTCAACAAACTTATAGAGCGCACAGACCAAAATGGGGGTCAGTGTAGGTGTCATTCTCAGCCTTTTGGCATTATTCGTGAGAATACCTATACTCATTTCCCCCCTGTCTGTCAGCAAGAGAGACTCTCCCAAAACGACAAAACCTCCCCTACCGAGGCAGGGAAGGTTCCGGGGCAAACCGCCCATTGTGTCATCGAACTCTGGAATTTCCGAGGTGCGGAGATTACCGCGGACGGAAAGCTTCCAGGATCGTGAGCAGAGTTTGCAACTGATCTGGCGTACCAGACTGAGCAACCTTTTCCGTTGCCCCAGCTGCGGCCATGGTGTCCATGGAGTAGATCTGCATGACACCCTGGTTGGTTGCAGCCTGTGCCAGCGTATTCTGCTGCTGAGAGGCAGCTACGTTATTCTCAAAGAGAATTCCGGTGGAATGCGCCATAGTCTGAAACAGCGACCCCATTGCCATGGCAGGTGCTTCTGCAACCACCTTCACATTCGCCTGGGTCACAGCGTCTGTGATCATTGGACTAACCGTATCTGGCATAGTCATCATCCTTCAATACAAAAGAGAGAGGTCGTGTCCGGTGGTCTTGCAGAGAACCACCAAGGGCATGCCCAACTGAAAACCAACCGGACACCATTAAACAGCAGTTTGAGAAAACGCCGCCGGACGGCGACGCCAGAACCTATTAGGTCGGGTTGAATACGCGCAGAATTGTCAGCAGCGTGTTCAGCTGATCTGGTGTGCCGCTCTGAGCAACTTTTTCGGTAGCACCAGCACCAGCCATCGTATCCATGGAGTAGATCTGCATAACTCCCTGGTTAGCTGCAGCCTGAGAAAGAATGTTCTGCTGCTGTGCTGCAGAAACATAGTTCTCAAAGAGAATTCCGGTGGAATGAGCCATTGTCTGATAGACGCTGCCCATTGCCATTGCAGGGGCTTCACCAACCACCTTTACGTTGGACTGGGTAACAGCGTCAGTGATCATTGGGCTAACAGTAGTTGGCATTCTAATAGTCCTCTTTCATACAGTTCTGGTCAAAATCCGGTTCTGCTTTTCCTTGAACTGGCTCCAAAGGAGTACGCACTACTACAACTGAAAGGATGCATCAGAACCATTCTCATCGCTCTGGCCTTGCACCAGAAAGCGAAGCTCGAAAGTTCCGGTTATTGATTGAGACTACGCAAGGTAGTCAGCAGCGTGTTCAGCTGATCAGATGTCCCGATCTGAGCAACCTTTTCCGTGGCCGATGCCCCGGCCGTTGTATTGACTGAGTAGATTTGCATGACGCCCTGATTGGTCGTCGCCTGCGCAAGAGTTGAAAATTGAGAAGCCGTCGCAACGGAGTTTTGAAAGAGTATGCCCGTCGAATGAGCGAGAGATGTGTAAAGGTTCCCCATTGCAATAGCAGGCGCAGCCCCAATCACAGACACATGGGTTTGCGTCACAGCATCTGTCACCATGCCATCCTCTGGTATTACGGGACAAATCCCCGGTAGATCCGCCATAAAGTCACTCCCACCTAGAGCGCTTTCCGTTTGATTGAGTTCAATCAAACGACAAGAATTCGCTCAACTAACAATGTTTGAGCATGATGCGTGAATGCGAATGAACGCGACATGCTCTAAACAACCGAACTCAAGAGCAGTTCGGAAAAACGCAGCCCTGCTTCACCCCTGATCAGACACAGGCAGTGCACTGACCAGAGGCAAACTCTCAATGATTTAGAAAACTGGAAAAGCCTTCCCGAAATGTGGGAGTGACTTCTCAATACGCTTTAACGCGAAAAGTACCGACGCAATGTTTCAAGCAAACTCTCATTCACCTGCTCGATCTCTTGCGGATCCATATGCGAAATGCTGTTTGCAGCAGCCATGGAACCAACAGAGTAAGTATGCAAAATTCCCTGGCTTAACGCCGTCTGTGCAATGATATTCTGGCGCTGTGCATTCGCGACAGAATTCTCAAAAAGCACCCCCGTTGATTGCGCCGCTGTCAGAAAGGTAAGCCCCAGCGCAAACGCTGGCGCTACTCCCAGAAGGGCAATGATATCAGCATCAACGGCTCCGCTATCGGAGGGTTTTGTTGAGCCACATTGTTCTTCAATAGTCTTTGGCATTTTTTCTCCAATATGCTTGTTATTATTGCCATTTACAGACTATTGACGCCGCTCCTCCTCATTTGTGAACTCTTTCCTAAGAGCCCCAGCCTTCGCTAAGGTTTCCTTCACAATTCACTTAGCGATCACGAGACCGCTGCTGCAGATACCCAATCAGAAGCTCTGAGAGCTTTTCATTAAGTGGCCCAATCTGCTTGGAAATCTCAGAGTTGATCTCCTTCTTCAGATAATCCCGCAGAGCTTCCGCCACCTGAACGGCCATCATTTCCTGATTGGCAACACCGCCCTGAACCGGCTGCCCAGTCATCGGAAACTGTGCCATCCCGGCCCCAGCCTGAGGCGGAGGTACACCTTGCCCCGGCGCCAGCTGCGGTGGCGGCTGGACCGGAGGCGTCTGCGGTGTTTGCGCCTCCGCCTGCTCGCTCCCGGTGCCAATCACGCTCTTGATCGTATTGATCTCTTCATCAATGGAGGTACACAGCTTGGCCGCCGCCTGCTCCACCTCCGACACAATGCTCTGAGCGGATGTGGTGGCATCTTCACAGGCCCTGTTGATCTGCGCCTGCTGCTGCCGGATCTCCGCCACCACCTCGTTGTAGTTGGGAATGCCCTGACGCAGCTGAGCAAACTCGCTGGCGGCCTGATCCACATTCTCCTTCACCTTGGTGAGCTGCACCACAGCATCATCCAGCGCAGAGTTGAGCTCCGGCCCCGGTGTCGCCGTCACCTTCTGCGGACCAGCGTCTTGCGTTCCATTCACGGCTGTACTCATCGCCCCACTCCTCACGTCCTGTCTTACCAGTTGTAGTCAGAGTTCCGGTCCGGCCCGCGCTCCTCGCTCCGCTCTTCAAACTCGATGTCACCAGTCGAGGTAAACCGGGCAAGGAGTTCCTCTTCAACCCCGTCCTGCACCAACCGCTCTTCATCATCCCGGTCGTCATACCGATCTGCCTCTTCCTGAAGCCGCTCATCCCGGAACCCAAGCACCAGATCCGCCGCCGAAATCTCACCCTCACTGCCAAGCATCCCTTCAGCCTTCACCAAAGCATCCCGCGCTAGGCTCAGGTGGCACAGCATCCCCGGTAACCCCTCAACGCCAGACCGGGACAATGTTCGCACTTCTTCCTGCTCGATAACTCCTTCCCAGCGGCGCAACTGATTGAGGATCACCTCCTCCAATTCCTCTCGAATGTATGTAACGTCCCGTTCCATATCTCACCTTTTGAGCTGACAGGGGTCTGTCTATCGCGTCAGAGCCCGAAGAAAAGTCGCAAGCAAAATGTAGTCTCGTTGAAACAACCGTGTGACCTCCCGAACCAACTCCGCCAGTTCATCCACCTCCACATCATCCGGTTCAGACCGAACATCTGCAGCAGCTTCAAAGCCATAACGGGGCCGTTCAGCACGAGCGCTCATCCATCCTTCTCCCGGCAGATCACTCACTCACCTCTTGAAAGGCAGAGATCGCGTTGGTCACCATGGTGTTGAGCTCAGTCAGCGCCGGCGTTGCCGCAAGTGCCGGATCCTGCGCAATCTTCGCCGCCACAATCGCCTGCGCGGCCATAGAGATCTGCATCACCCCGTTCATGTAGGTCTCTGCATCCTGCGAGGCATGCCCGCTGGACTGCTTGGTCATCACGTCTTCAGGCACCGAGATCATGGTCTCCAGACCTTGAAAGTTCTGGAAGTTCGTGAACTGCACAGCCTGAGTGATCTGATCATTCAAAGCAGGTGTCGCGGGCGCTGTGGTTGGCAACGGAGGATAGGATGGGCCAGACGATTTTTCGGATCCCTTGCTGGCTTCTACGCCTTGCGACTGACCGCCAGCACCAGTGGCAGCCTCAAAGCCAGCACCGCCAGCAGATCCCTTTTCACTATCCATGATCATGGTTTGTTGCGCTCCGGATTGACTGTTGCTCTCACTTGCTGGGTTGACGGCTTGCTGCTCCGCCTGTGAGGACATTTTGACTGCCGGGGAGGATTGCTTCACATCCTGTGTTCTGGATGCAGCAGTGGCCTGAGCTGAGGAACGCAAACTATTATCACTCACAGGCCCTTGGAGCAGAGAGATCATGCGCCGACGACGCGTAATCGCATTCTCATACTCTTGAGAAGCTGTACTCTCACCTCTCTCCCTCACCATCAAATTCCCTCAAACTAGCCACCTGATGGGGTAGATTCAGAGCCAGACGTTGGACCGATCTCCATTATGAGCTGCACGCCCTTGGAAACCACGGCTGTCGAGATCTGGTTCATGGATTGCTGGGCATGGGTCGCATTCTGCACCGAGAGCCCCGTTGCATTGCTAACCACCTGATACAAATTAGCGATTGCCTGAGAGGGCGCCTCGCCCACCACCTTCACATTTGTCTGGGTAACGGCATCCGTCACCTGAGCATTTACAGTC
Source organism: Pseudovibrio sp. JE062 (assembly GCF_000156235.1). Taxonomy (NCBI): domain Bacteria; kingdom Pseudomonadati; phylum Pseudomonadota; class Alphaproteobacteria; order Hyphomicrobiales; family Stappiaceae; genus Pseudovibrio; species Pseudovibrio sp. JE062. The sequence continues at coordinate 344,638 of NZ_DS996806.1, read as the reverse complement.
TCTTCCGCCATGCTAGTGCCCTCGCAGTCTGAAATCGTTAACTATTCGGAGAGACGCACTCACATCCCTCCTGTGAACACAATCTGATCAATTGAACCTTCTGCGCTTCTTCTTGCGCGCATCCCGCAGCTTTTCACGCAGGAACTGCACCCGCTTGCGTGCCAGAGCCTGAGAGATGTTCAGCTCCTCCGAGATGTCGCTGTAACTGCGATCCTCGGCAAACTTGAGAGAAAAAATCTGCTGGTAGATAACTGGCAGCCGCTCCAGCGTTTTGCCAATCAATGCAAGCTCTTCCTTTTGCGCCAGCAGAACTTCTTGCGGTGCCGCTTCCACCTCAGCGTTGGCAAGGTGCTCATCGTAAACATCCTTTTCGCCATCTCTGAACTGATACTCATAGCGCTTCTTGCGATACTGGCTGATGAACTCGTTCTTGAGCGCATACATGAAGAACGCAATCGGCTCCCGCATATTCAGGGGGCGCTGCTCAAAGTGAGACGCCACCTTGATAATGGTTGCTGACATCAACTCCTCGGCAGCATCCATGTCACCACCCGTAAGGTGAAACGCTCTGCCAAAAATCTTTTTCCTATGCTCGTTCCAGTATTTCCAAACAGGCGTTAGGTCCTGACGCCCATCAAGATGTTCAAGTCGTGTATTCTTGTAATACATCCGCCACACCTCAATGTATTACAGACAAACCTCCAGATAATTTCAGCAAGACATCGCAGCAGGTACAGCAACACCGCCCCAGCGCTCTGACATCAACTTTATTTCGAGAGAAATTGTCCGTTTCGATACGATTGACGCTACGGATATTCTTGTTTTTGGAAAACCATCGCAATTTTATGGGTTGTATAAATTGATGCTTACAACCTTCAGTAAATACACTCAAAGCAACAAAAAAAGTTTGATATGCTCCAGATACTTACGCCACTTCACCGTACACACTTTGCAGATTTACAACACAACCTGAAACACGATGCACGCCTGTTAACAACCTATAAGGTGTAATTCTAAACCTCACACAACCCGGAAAAGGCATAAGGCCAATCTCATAGACCGAGTTTCACCCTGCCCTTAATAGACAGCCCAGCTCTCTTTTTGTGACATGGCCGATTCTGGAAATTAGGTCTGGAGCGCTCTCACAGCCTGCTCAGTCACAAACTGGGCGCGCTCTTCAACTGGCATCTGCGGCACTTCAATCAACTCGTATCCAAATGCCCGATAGACAGCAACATTCGCTTCATAGTCACGACAAGCGAACTCAAAATCGTGCGTCCGCTCCGCATCTTTCTCAAAAATCTGTTCCCATGGCGCACAAACAAACACCGGATCCGCAAACCGCCTCGCTCGCGCAGCTGCATTCATCTCCTCTGAGACAGGAGCCCCGATGATCCTGCTATACGCGATGGCCTCAAGAAAGCTACGATCGTGAAACACCGCAGCATCTGACGAACTTGGGGCAACATCAAAAGCAGCAATTGATCGCTCAAACAGCAAATCCCGAAAAGCAACTGCATCCCTATCAGGAAGAGCTAACCCACCTGATGCAAGCTGCTCACGAACCACCTGCCGTCCAACCTCCTCTTGGCAGTCGTACCCAAGCAGCTTTAATGAGTTCAGCAATGTAGATTTTCCGGCACCAGACGCACCGGTGATGACAAAACGCGGCATGAGACCTCGCTAAGACACAATCAGCAAAATTCAAACAAGGAAAGCAAAGAGGAGGAGGCGAACAGCAGAAACAAGCTACGCACAAGCATCACAGGCTTATAAGCCTTTGTGAAACAGTCACCAATTTTCGGGGAGAAAATGGTGAGCCCGCACGGGTTCGAACCGTGGACCTACTGATTAAAAGTCAGTTGCTCTACCAGCTGAGCTACGGGCTCACATGACGTGATACGCTTGGTGGGTGCACAGGGATTCGAACCCGGGACCGTCTGATTAAGAGTCAGATGCTCTACCAACTGAGCTATACACCCAAACGTTTCCCGCCGAAGCGATGGCGGGTGTATATAAAGCCTTTTGCGAGAGCGCAAGGCCCTAACTGCAACTTTTCAAAAATGTCTTGTGTAAAGTAAACTTATCCCAGACTAACCTATGCAAATCTACGAATTTTGGCAGCACAAATACAATTGCAGAGTGTGAAACGCGAAAAAACAATCCAATTTGAGGTTGTTAGCCCTGTTAGTAATTAGTCCAACACCCACTCCACGCCAAAATTGTGTTGCTCCCTCCTACACCTGCAAACAGGAGCAGTAGGACACCGCACTGCAACTGAAAGACATAAGACGTCACCGCACTGCAAAATCGCACAATTCTGCGGGTTCTCCAAAGCGCACCAAATGCACCGGCAGAACCCGATGCAAACACAACGAGCATCTTCTGACGTTGCGCAACTTTCGCAAAGCACCCCGACACTTGCAGATAACTCAAGAAAACAAGAGGTCATTGCGGCGCAACATTAAGAAGAAGCCACTTGACGCTTTTACGTATCTAAGCCTAATCTCACCCCGAATTTTAGAGTTTACCTGAGCGATTCAATGGTGAAGCGCGGTAATCTCTTACACGGTTGGAATTATGTTAAGGGAGAGTGGAGCCCTGAGGCTCCCAATACCAGAATGCAAACTTCAATTCTTCTTATCGTGGTGGGAAGCGCGTCGCCGGAGTGAGCTAGCTCACTCGGAACGGTTAGACGCGCACAAGGAGCCAAACGGCTCCTTTTTTTATGGCTAATTCGCAGAGATGTTTAAAAGAGCAGCTCTGCAAAACAAACAGCTGGATTGATTGCACACCCTTCAATCGGGCGAAACGAGCAGATACAGGCAACAAGGACTTGATGATGCAACGGGAGATGACAGGCGCTGAAATGGTTCTCCAGGCGCTGAAGGACAACGGGGTGGAACATGTATTTGGATACCCTGGTGGTGCAGTCCTACCCATTTATGATGAGCTGATCCAGCAGGACTCGATCCAGCACATCCTCGTCCGTCATGAGCAAGGTGCAGGCCACGCTGCTGAAGGCTATGCACGCTCCACCGGTAAAGCCGGTGTTGCTCTGGTAACCTCTGGTCCGGGCGCAACCAACATGGTCACCGCGCTGACAGACGCGATGCTCGACTCCATCCCGATGGTTTGCATCACCGGTCAGGTTCCAACCAATCTGGTTGGCTCTGACGCCTTTCAGGAATGTGACACCGTTGGCATCACCCGCCCTTGCACCAAGCACAACTGGCTGGTGAAGGACGTTAATGATCTGCCACGAATTCTGCATGAAGCCTTCTACGTTGCACAGTCCGGTCGTCCGGGCCCTGTTGTTGTCGACATTCCAAAGGATGTTCAGTTTGCAACCGGCACCTATGAAGGCCCTCAGGCAAACCCAAGCAACCACAAGAGCTACCGTCCACAGCTGAAAGGCGACATGAACGCCATTCGCGCGGCTGTTGAGCTGATGTCCAAAGCCAAACGCCCGGTGTTCTACACTGGCGGCGGCGTCATCAACTCCGGCGCGGCTGCAAGCCAGTTGCTGCGCGAACTGGTAGACCTGACAGGCTTCCCGATCACTTCAACCCTGATGGGTCTGGGCGCTTATCCGGCATCTGGCGAACAGTGGCTCGGCATGCTGGGCATGCACGGCACCTATGAAGCCAACATGGCGATGCACGACTGTGATCTGATGATCTGTATCGGTGCACGCTTTGATGACCGCATCACAGGCCGTCTGGACGCCTTCTCTCCGAACTCAACCAAGATCCACGTGGACATCGACCCATCGTCCATCAATAAAATCGTGCACGTTGATCTGCCAATCGTTGGTGATGTTGCCCACGTTCTGGAAGACATGGTTCGCATCTGGCGCGCGTCCAGCTTCCATTCCCAGCCAGAGCTGAAGGGATGGCAGACACAGATTGCGAAGTGGCGCGCCCGGGATTGTCTGTCCTACCGCCACAGCGATGACGTCATCATGCCTCAGTACGCTTTGCAGCGCCTGAACGAAGCCATCAAAGGCCGCAAAGACGTTTACATCTCAACCGAGGTTGGACAGCACCAGATGTGGGCTGCCCAGTATCTGGGCTTTGAATCTCCAAACCATTGGCTGACCTCAGGTGGCTTTGGCACCATGGGCTACGGCCTGCCAGCAGCCATCGGTGCTCAGGTCGCTCATCCGGGCGCACTGTGCATCAACGTTGCAGGGGATGCTTCCATCCTGATGAACATTCAGGAAATGTCGACCGCTGTTCAGCACGGTCTGGCGCCTAAAACGTTCATCTTGAACAACTCTTACATGGGAATGGTTCGTCAGTGGCAGCAGCTGCTGCATGGCAACCGCCTCTCCCACTCCTACACCGACAGCCTGCCGGACTTTGTAAAACTGGCAGAAGCGTATGGTGCAAAGGGCATCCGCGTGACCAAGCCGGGTGAACTGGATGATGCTATTCAGGAAATGATTGAATCTCCTGAGCCAGTCCTCTTCGATTGCTGCGTCGCTCAGCTGACCAACTGCTTCCCGATGATCCCGTCAGGCAAAGCCCACAACGAAATGTTGTTGCCGGACGAAGCAACTGATGAAGCCGTTGCAAATGCCATCGACACCGCAGGCAAGTCATTGGTATAGGATAAAGCTGGGAGATTCATTATGAACGCACAAAAAACTGACGCACTATCAGCTTACTTCCTAGCTGAGACCAGCGATGTTTTGGAAACACATACTCTATCAATCATTGTAGATAACGAGCCGGGCGTTCTTGCCCGAGTGATCGGCCTGTTTTCTGGCCGCGGCTACAACATTGACAGCCTCAGCGTGTCTGAAACAGAACACGAAAAGCACGTGTCCCGCATCACCATCGTCACCACCGGTACCCCGCAGGTGATTGAGCAGATCCGCCACCAGCTGGACCGCCTCGTACCGGTTCACATCGTCCGCGATCTGACAGTGGCTGCAAAGAACTCCAATCAGGAAAAGCCGCTTGAGCGTGAGCTGGCCCTGATTAAGGTTCGCGGTGAAGGCGAAAAGCGTCTGGAAGCACTGCGCTTGTCAGAAGCCTTCAAGGCAACTGTTATTGACGCAACCATTGATCACTTCGTTTTCGAGATCACTGGCCGTACAAATAAAATCGATCAGTTCATTGAAATCCTCACTCCACTGGGCCTCGTAGAGGTTTCGCGTACGGGTGTTGCCGCACTTGCACGTGGTGGTCAGGGTCTCAAAGATCTTCACGACGAAATTTAACAGTTAGAGGACAATTTTGTCCTATTGATATTAAGCGGCGTCTTTTGCAAGTCTGTGAAGACGCCGTTTTATTTTAAAATACAAACTCAATAAAGAGTAGCCCCCATGAAGACGCCAAGTCGCTTATCCGTCAACGTAAACGCTGTAGCTGTTCTGCGAAATCGCCGCGACGTTCCGTGGCCAAGCGTGACGCATCTGGCAGCCCTCGCCCTCAACGCAGGAGCCAAAGGCATCACCGTGCACCCACGCCCGGACGAGCGCCACATCCGCCGCACGGATGTTGAAGACATCTCCAAGATGCTGCGCGAGGAACTGCACGGCAAGGAGCTGTGCCTCGAAGGCTATCCGGATGAGCGCTTCATGGAACTGGTGAAAGAAGTCCGCCCGACACAGGTTCTGTTTGTACCGGACGATCCATCCCAGCAGACCTCAGACCATGGCTGGGACTTTTCCGAGAACATGGATCTCCTGAAAGACGTCATCGCTCAGGCAAAGTCCTGGGGCGTGCGTACATCTCTCTTCGTAGATCCAGAGCCAAGCCAGCCACCGCTCGCAGCTGAAGCAGGTGCAGAGCGGATCGAGATCTACACCGGCCCTTATGGCGCTTGCCATTCTGATAAAGAAGCTGAAAAGGTTGAGCTGGAGAAAGTCGTCGCAACAGCAGAAGCTGCAAAAGCCGCTGGCCTCATGGTCAACGCAGGCCACGACCTCACCGTTGAAAACCTGCCAGCTCTGATCGAGCGCGTACCTTACATCTCCGAAGTCTCCATCGGTCACGGCTTCACCGCCGATGCTCTGGAACACGGCTTCACCCAAAGCGTCCGCCGTTTCCGCAAAGCGCTTGGTGAGCCAGTCGAGCTATAAGAGCCTATCAAGTTTCAAGAAAGCCTGCCGTGCCCCGCATCGCAGGCTTTTTTTTGTGCCTGGGCACAGCCTCAAACACCTTCGAAATATCGCAGAAACTCAAAGCTGGTGATGTCCTTCTCAATCCACGCCCGGAACGCCTTCAGCTCATTCTCCCGGCTCCGCGCGTACTGATCTGCCAAGGCCACACCAAGCGCCTGTTGCACAAATTCACTTTCCCGGAAGAGCTCAAGCGACTCCTCTAAAGAGCGCGGCAGTTTCTCTAGATCCTCATCCTTGCCCGGATCCCCAATCAGCATCGCAGGCGGCTCCTCCCGCTGTTGCAGGCCATCCAGCCCAGCGGCACCAATCAGTGCCAGAATGATGTAGGGATGCGTATCAGCACCTGAGCACCGATGCTCCAACCGGATCGCCTGAGGATCGGGACTGGAGATCACTCGCACCGCACTCACACGATGCTCCTCCCCCCAACACACTTCTTCAGGACATCCCGTAAACCGTGAAAGCCTCCGGTAGGAGTTGATGGTTGGCCGAAACGCCAGATGCGACGCCTTCATCTGCGCCAGAAGACCCGCCACGAAATGTCGGCCCTGCTCGCTCAACGCAGCGTCTTTGTCATAAAAGATGTTATGCCCCATCTCATCGTAAAGGCTCACATGCACATGGGTGCCATTGGCTGAATCCTGCCCCATCGGCTGATAACGCGCCATGAAGGTGGCAATCAGCCCCCGTTCCCGACACAGCTCCTTCAGATGATGCCGCGCCCGCACCGCATTGTCAGCGGCTTGCAACGGACTGGCAGGTTCAAGGGCAACCTCATACATCCCCCAGCCAATCTCGCTCTCCATGGAAGACACGCCAATCCCAAGCCCTTCCATCCGCTCCCGGAAGGCGTCCATCAGGTCCATGTAGTCGGGATCACGATTTACGGAATCATACTGCAAGGAATGCCCGAATGGCTTCAGCTTGTGATGTTCTCCAGCCTCCACCAGCGCGCGGTCAAAATGGAAAATCCCAAGCTCAAACTCCAGACCAACCTTCATGGTCAGCTTCATCTCAGCAAGCCGCTCCTCCAGCATCTCCAGGGGCCGGCGCACATCCAGCACAAAGCGCGTCCCATCCCGGTTATAGCAGTTGAGCAAGACCTCACTGATCCCGGGCCGCCAGCCCAACTGAAACAGCGTGTTGCTATCCGCTAGACTGTACAGATTGCCAAAGCCGGTGTGATACCAGACATGCGGAGACTCGTAGATCAACTCTCCCGCTGGCTGACCATCACCATGGGGGATGAGATAGAGCGAGGAGTTAGTGGAGCAACCCTTCTCCAGCCCATCCAGCGGCTGAAGCCGACAGCGAAGCAGTCCATTCATATCCGGCACCTGCGTGATAACCGAATGCACGCCCCGCTGCTTCAGCTGCCCTATCTGCTTGGCCAGCGCGTCTTTTGAGGCAGACTGCATCTGAGAAAACTGCGTCATGTCTGATCTACTCCAAGATGTACCAGGCACCTTAAAGCCAACGCAGAGTGCAAACCGTAGAAGAAATCAGAGACCTTTGAACTAAATCACCCACTCCGCATAGGTTGCAAAGAACACAAGAAGACTACCTAGACAGTAACTTTCATACACAGACAGAAAATCAGAGATTATCGACCAAAATCACATCAAGCCTATGAAACAATGAAAATAATAGCGCCTGAACCCGCCATGCAAATTAGCAACACTCCGTAACGATAACTAATAGTTTATTACCCTCAAATTGCTGAGATAGGGATTTCTGCTAGGTTAGACATTCCCTAAGGATACCCCCATCAAGAATAATAGAACCATGCGTCATTTGTATCTCGTAGCTTTGCCACTTGCCCTCGCCGCACATCCCCTCAGTGCGCAGGAAGCCGCGCCACAGACCTCAGCACCAACAGAGCTGCAGGCGGGCGGCTTCGTCGGCGTCAACGTTGGCCGCACATATCTTGAGGCTGATCAGGTTGACACCAAAGATCACCAGCCAGAAACCCTCGGGTTTTACGGCTCCTACGCCATCCCACTCTTCCAGCATTTCAGCCTGCAGGTAGATGGTGATATCGAGTTTTATCAGTTCGACACCAAAGACGGCGACAACACCCTGCGCGACGGTTTGGGAGCAGTTCACTTCTCCTACAAAGACCCGCAGCAAGGCCTGTTTGGCGTCTTCGCTGGTGGTGGTGCGACGGTTGACGGTGGCGACGACGATTCCAACAAGACCTTCCAGTTCATCGGTCTTGAAGGCCAGTACTACATTCAGGACATCACCCTGTTCAGTCAGGCTGGCTTCCTCGATGGCGACGATGACCAGTACGAAACCATCGACAACGGCCTGTTTGCACGCGGTGGTGCAAGCTACTACTTCACGCCAAACACCAAGCTGACCGGCTCTCTGTCTTACGTCAATGGCGATCGTTACAATCGTCCAAACCCAGGTGATGCACGTGACGGTGAAGTCAACATCTTCAGCTGGGGTGCAGAGTTCAAGCAGAACTTCACCGCTCTGCCAGTTGGCCTCAGCGCGTCCTACAACGGTCATGACTTCCAGATCAAAGGGGATGAGTCCGACGAACCAGTCGTCCATGAGTTCCGCTTTGGCGCGTTCTTCCAGTTCGGCACATCCACCTTGCAGGAAAACGACCGCACCGCTGCTGGCTCTGATCTGCCAGAGCTGAAGCGCTGGATTTCACTCTCCACCAACGAAGTCGACTAAGACCTCAAGATGTGACTGGGCTATGTAGTAATACGTTATTACCCGCTCAGTCCCATCCCTTGCTAGGTTTCCCTCACAGCGACATCTGGGAGGGAAACATGTCCGCAAAGAAAGTTCTTATGATCACCGGTGACTTCACCGAGGATTACGAAACCATGGTGCCATTTCAAACACTGGGCGCCGTTGGTCATGATGTTCACGCCGTTTGCCCGGACAAAAGCGCTGGCGACACCGTTGCAACATCCATCCATGATTTTGAAGGTGACCAGACCTACACCGAAAAACGCGGTCACAACTTCACTCTCAACGCCACCTTCAGCGACATCAATCCAGCAGACTATGACGCCCTCGTCATTCCGGGCGGCCGTGCCCCTGAGTACCTGCGCCTGAACTCGGCAGTGCTGGACATGGTCCGCCACTTCTTCGCTGAAAACAAACCCGTCGCCGCCATCTGCCATGGCGCACAGCTCCTGTCCGCTGCTGGCGTTCTGGAAGGTAGAACCTGCTCCGCTTACCCAGCCTGCGCACCTGAGGTCATCATGTCCGGCGGCAAGTTTGCCGATATCGATGTGGCCGATGCAGTCACAGACGGCAATCTGGTGACAGCCCCTGCATGGCCAGCTCACCCAGCATGGCTCAAGCAGTTCCTTGCCCTGCTCAACCAGCCTGCCTATGCTTGAGGCATAGCACGGGATAAAGCGGAGGGGACCATGTGCGAGCTGTTCATCAAGGCAGATTCTGATCTGTGGGAGAGCACCACACGCTCCCTTCGCATAGACCGTATGGTCACCAGTGTGCGACTTGAAACCTACTTCTGGACCATTCTGGAAGAAATCGCCCGGCGAGATGACATGTCCGTCGGCCAGCTCCTGACGCGCTTGCACAATGAGTCCATTGAAGCCGGACATGACCTCGGCAACTTCACCAGCTTCCTGCGCGTATGTTGCCTTCGCTATCTGTCATTGCAGGTGACCGATGACATCCCGAAGGACAAGTCCGTCCCCATCAGCACCCTCAATGCTCCTCAGTTACTGAAGAACGAACGAGCCTATCATGCTCAGACACGAGCCTCAGCAACTGTGAGTTAGGCTCCCCTCGCCCAAACAGCGAGAGAAGCCTGTTGTTGATCAGGCAAACACAAAGTCTTCAGAACTCAGGCTGTAGGTGAACAACCACCCCGTATCCACCTCAAGCACATCATTGCCGTAGGAGATCGTGATCCAGCCACCAAGCAGGCTCTCGTCGATATCGAGCTGTGAGAACGAGCTTACCCCGGCTGCTGAAAGATCGATGGTGTCCTCGCCAACCTTAAAGTCGTCGATCACATCCTTCACGCCATCATCCGCAAAGCAGAACGTATCTGCACCATCCCCTCCAACAAGGAAGTCACGGCCAGCTCCATCATGGAGAACGTCGTTACCGTCCCCGCCTTCCAGAACATCATCACCAGCACCACCCAGCAAACGATCGTTGCCATCCTCGCCGCGCAGATGGTCATTCCCGGCAAAGCCTTCCAGCGCATCATCACCATCATTGCCGCGCAACAAGTCATCGGAGGTTGACCCAAGAATGTAGGCGTCTTGTCCATGGTGCCCGGTTGGGTCCAGTGGGATCTGAATATCCTCAACCCACGTATCATCGCGCTTCTGATCAGAAAGCCCGGAGATGATCACCACACTGTCCCGGTTCATTTCGCTGTAAAACTCAGAGGCATTGATGGCGTTAAACGCTGTGCTGTAGTTGAACGGCAAATGGGCTGACCAGCTTGGCAGGTTGAGCAAACCGCCACCATCCCAAAACAGCGGCGTATCATACCAATCATTGAAGATGACGATATTGCTGGTGTCATAGCCATAGTCTGTGTCATTGCCGGTCAGGTCCAGACCATCGGAGGAAATCGCCGATGGCACCGGATCATTCTCCAGGTCGAAACTGAAAAGCTCAGCTCCGCTGCTCAACACCGCAGCACCATCCTCTGGCGCATAGTGGCTGGCAAACGCCATGTAATTGGCATTCACGAAAAACCCATCCAGCCAGTCGTTGCTGCGCTCTGCCATGTTGGCAACAGCACCACCACCCAAAGAGTGCCCGGTGACGATCAGGTCACTGCCGTCCAGACCATGCCCCACCATGAAGTCTTTAAGCGCAGCAAGCAGCCCACCAAACGCCTCTTCCACGTAATGCGGCTCATCCTTGAAGAACTCAAGATAGTCAATCACATCGCCAATGGTGTCGGTAACAATGTTGTCCAAAGTTCCCGTCGTTCCACGAAACGCCAAGGCCACCTGAGTAACATTGCCATGCTCATCATACTTGGCCAGCACGTCTGCCTGCGCATCCTTGAACTTGAACGTCTCCCCCTGAAACGTCCCATTATGATCGACAAGTGCGCCCTCATAACCAAGATCTTCAGCAGAAAGGACCGTCCACCCCTTCTCCTCAATCCGGTCACGTGCCGCTTGCTCACTCTCCCCGCTCAGCAAGCCCGCCTGATCTTCAGTGCCCCAAAGGGTTCCAACCAGCGTTGCCAGCGAAAAGCCATTGGCCTGATACGCACTCCCAAGCGCATCATCCAACCCATGATAGCTATAAAGCATCAAGTCCAAAGCATCGGACATAAGTTGCCGAGCATCATTTCCCTTATACTCAAATAAAGACATTATCCCTCCCAAATGCAAAGCAGCTACATCCTGAAGGAAAACGCAGGTCTCACAATAACCAATACTCGGAGTATGAATTTCATATTTCCAATATTTAAAATCACCGGAGAACTTCATCACCCGCGCATCAAACAAACTAACCAACGCATTTGATTGCATTGAGAAAAGGCTGGAAAATCTTGCGAAAACGATAAGTTCTGCTGTCGGAGCGAAGCCACAATTTCTTGCAAACTCCTCTTGTATTTTAGTTTATTAGTATATATTAATATTCTAAATTAAAGAGAGATCGGAGGGCAATCAATTGGATCTTCTCAGGCAAAACGTTTGGTCCCCCTATCTGGCGGGCATAATTATTGGGCTCCTGCAAATCCCGGCTTTCCTGCTGGTTGATACCGCACTGGGCGCTTCATCTTCTTTCGTCACCGGCACCGGTTTCATCTTTTCACTCTTCGATTCCAGCATCACGGAGATCAAGTACTTCGCCAAGTACATGTCCAAGGACAAATACTTCTGGCAAAGCGCACTGGTCATCGGCATCGCTCTGGGAGCACTGATTTCCTACAAAGCCAGCGGTCGTAAAGCCAGCTTCTCTTCTCCAAGCTGGAAAACCATCGGCGCAAGTTCAGCACCGGTCATCCGACTTCTGCAAGGCTTCATCGGCGGCTTTGTTCTGCTGGTCGGTGCCCGCATCGCAGGCGGTTGCACCTCAGGCCACGGCATCTCCGGCCTCGCACAGCTTGGCGTTGGCTCCAGTGTAGCTGTTGCAGCCATGTTCACCGGTGGCATCGTCGCAGCCAACCTTCTTTACAAACGCACATCCTAAGGAGAGGTCACATGGAAATCTTCTGGCTTGTTATTCTCGGCCTCACCATGGGCATCATCTTCGGCATTGCACTGGAAAAGTCTCGCGTCATGGAACCCGGCGTTCTCATCGGTCAGTTCCTCTTCAAAGACTACACCATGCTCAAGATGTTCCTCGCAGCCACAGCCACCGGCCTAGTCGCCCTCTCCGGCCTGACGGCACTCGGCCTTGCTGAACTGCATCCAAAGAGCTTCGTTGTCGGCAATATCATCGTCGGCGGCACCATTCTGGGCGTTGGCATCGCTATCGCTGGCGCCTGTCCGGGCACAGTCTTCGCCCAGATTGGCCGCGGTTACAAAGATGCATGGCTCACCGTCATCGGTGGTATCATGGGCGCAGCATTTTACGGCTACAACAAATCACTCATCGACGGCGCGCTGGACATGGGCAGCTTCGGCAAGATCACCTACGCTGATCTGTTCCCATCCCTGCCCTTCTGGATGCTCGGCCTCATCACCGCAGCAGCCCTCGTCGTCGTCATGATCGCACTGGAAATGTATCGCCCATGGAAAGTGGATCGCGGCATGGATCAGAACAAGGAAGCATCCGTCAACTCAAACGCGGCGCATGCTTAACTTAAGAGCCCCCAACTGAACTGACTTTGGTTCAGATCAGCAATGCCCCGGAGGAGCACAGACCTTCGGGGCATTTTTTTGCGCGGTTTTGAAAGGATCAAACCAAGCTCACCTAAAGACACCTAATTTTATTGCGTCAACTCTGCATTTCCCCTCACTTTCCTGTTGCATCCATTTCGATTCTGCGCCATAACCGAACCGTACCGTACGGTACAGAAAATCAAACAAGCCAAACCGCTGGAATTAGAACCGCATATGTCCACTGAGCCAGAACAACCAGACTTTACAGACCGTCAGCGCGCGGTGCTGGACAAAGCTTTGGAGCTGCTCGTGGAAGGTGGCGAAAAAGCGCTGACAACAGCTGCTATCGCCCGCGCTGCGGGATGCTCCAAGGAGAGCCTCTACAAGTGGTTTGGAGATCGCGATGGATTGCTGGCCGCAATCGTCACCCGTCAGGCCTCCAAGGTTATTCCGGGTGCTGATCCTGCAGCCAACATGAGCGAAGACGGCCTGCGCGCCGCATTGGAAGAATTTGCCAGAAACCTGCTGGAGACCATCTCCGGTGACGTTTCTCTGGCCCTGAACAGACTTGCCATCGGGCAAGCCAGCAAATCTGAAACCGGTCTTGGCGCCATCCTCGAAAAGAGTGGCCGCGCCCGCATCGGCAGACAGACCACAGCTTTGCTGGAAAAGGGATGCACACTTGGCTACCTGCACTGCGAAGACCCGCAGGAAGCCTACAGCACACTTTACGGGCTGGTTGTTCGCGACCAGCACATCCGCATGCTTCTGGGCGGCACTGCTCAGGCATCGGCAAAAGACTTGGAATTGGCTGCCCAAACAGCAGTCAAACAGTTCATACAGCTCTACGGAGCACGGAATTAGAAACAAACCATACATGCTTTGGGAAAGGCACGAGGGAAACAAGGGGTAATACCATGCGCGTTTATTACGACCGCGATTGCGATCTGAACCTGATCAAAAACAAGAAAGTCACCATCATTGGCTACGGTTCCCAGGGCCGTGCACACGCAATGAACCTGAAAGACAGTGGTCTGACCGACATCACCATCGCTCTGCGCGAAGGTTCCACCACGCGTCTGAAAGCAGAAGCAGACGGCTTCACCTGTAAGACCGTTGCAGAAGCTGCAAAAGATGCAGACCTGATGATGATGGCAACTCCTGATGAACTGCAGGCAGACATCTGGAAAGACGAAATCGCAGGCAACATCCGTGACGGCGCTGCAATCGCATTCGCACACGGCCTGAACGTACACTTCGGTCTGATCGAGCCAAAAGCTTCTATCGACGTTCTGATGGTTGCACCAAAAGGCCCAGGCCACACCGTACGCGGCGAATACCAGAAGGGCGGCGGCGTACCTTGCCTGATCGCTGTTCACCAGGACGCAACCGGCAACGCAAAAGACCTCGGTCTGGCATACGCATCCGGCGTTGGCGGCGGTCGCTCCGGCATCATCGAAACGTCCTTCCGCGAAGAGTGTGAAACCGATCTGTTCGGTGAGCAGGCAGTTCTCTGCGGCGGTCTGGTTGAGCTGATCCGCGCAGGCTTTGAGACCCTGACCGAAGCTGGTTACGCACCAGAAATGGCATACTTCGAGTGTCTGCACGAAGTGAAGCTCATCGTAGACCTGATCTACGAAGGCGGCATCGCGAACATGAACTACTCCATCTCCAACACTGCTGAGTGGGGTGAGTACCAGACCGGTCCACGCATCGTGACCTCCGAGACCAAAGCAGAGATGAAGCGCGTCCTGGAAGAAATCCAGAACGGTACCTTCACCTCTGAGTGGATCCAGGAATACAAGGCTGGTGGCGCGAAGTTCAAAGCAACCCGTCGTCTGAACGACGAGCACCCAATCGAAGAAGTTGGCGCAAAGCTCCGCGGCATGATGCCTTGGATCTCTGCTGGCCAGCTGGTCGACAAGTCCAAGAACTAAGCGACTATCCGACAGAACTGCTCAGCAGTTCCCGGATAAGACAACGCGAAAAGCAAAACTCGAAGCGGTCTGAATGCACAAGCAAATCAAGCTGCTTCGAGGTTGAGCTGGCCCAAAGGGGCCCTTCCAAGTCAACCCTACGGAATGCAACCTTAATCCAGCTCAGCTATACTAAGTCAGCAATAATCAATAATCTTCCAGAGGCTTAGATATACGCGATATCCAGAAAAACCCGGTCCAGAACCGGGTTTTTTTGTGCTTAAAATTGCTCACTTTACACGCATAGCCCATCAGGTAATTTACGTAGTATTAGAGCAATTAGCCCGAAACCAATATTTGCAAGGTCAGGGCGTGGAGTTTTTCTTGAATCCTATTAGCGGTCCCTTACAAAGACTTGATAAGTTTCCGATTTTATTCTTTGCAGTGATGTTCTTTGGCGCATTTTCGATTGCCTTCGTAATCCCTTTGCTGAGCACTTACATCATTGAGGAATTGGAAGAACCAGCGTTCAACCTTGCGCTGGTCATCGGCGGCTTTTCTTTGGTGTCTCTCGTCACCAACCGCGTCTTTGGTGGGCTCATTGATGCCGGCAATCGGGTCAAGCCGCTGCTCCTCATCAACATCTGCGCCTTCACGCTCCATGCGCTCATCCAGATCGCAGCCCCGTCTTATGTGACCCTCGTCATTCTCGGCATTCCGCTCATCGGCATCAGCGCTGGTGCATTGTCGACCATGTATTCCACGGGCCGCTTGTTTGCAGAACAGACCGGGCGCCATCCGGGCACCTTCAACCTGCACATGCGCATCTGCCTGTCATTGGGCTGGGTGTTCGGTCCACCAGTAGCCTTCCTGCTCTATGGCACCTATGGCTTCAGAGAGATCCACCTTGCAGCCGCTGCTTCTGCGTTCATCTGGCTCACTCTCTGTCTTCTGTTCATTCCGGCAACGCTCAAAACGCACATCAAAAAGCAGACTCAGCAAAACAGCGCTGCTGATACAGTCCCAGCCATGCTGCTGATCGCCTGCATTCCTGTGTTTGCCTTATCAGCAGCCAACAGCATCTTTTTCTCGGCTGGGCCAGTCTACTTCATCAAAGAAATGGGTTTGCCAGCCTCTGTTCCCGGCTGGGCTGTTGCCACCAAAAGCCTGTTTGAAGTCGTCATCATCTACTTCGCCATTAAGCCGACAGAGCGTATTGGCGAGCGCAATATGATGCTGCTTTCCGGTTTGGGTGCACTACTCTTCTTCGCCACCATCACCAGCGCCACCTCCATCAATCAGGTTCTGATGCTTTGCATCATCGAGGGCATGTACTACGGCATTTGCGCCAGTGTTGGCATCACGTTCATCCAGAACTATGCCCGCCACAAACCCGGCATTGCCACCTCTTACTTCGTCAACGCCATCTTCGTTGGTGGGCTGGCCGGCAACATTCTCACGGGTATCGTTGCATCTTATACCAGCTTCCAGAACACGATCCTGAGCAGCGTTGTCCTCGCAGCCTTAGCCACCTTGATTCTGCTGGTGATCAAGCCACCGCAAAGCGAGCAGATCGCGCAAACTTCTTAAGCTAACGCATGCGTCCTACAAGCACGTAAAAGCGCACTCTAACATCTCCTGCTTGCATTTCCTGCAGGGAGATGTATCAATACGTACATCCCCTCGTTTCTCGTAATTCTTTTCCCATCACCCGTGGATTTCCCATGCGCTCAATTCCCGCTGCTCTGGCAATGCTGGATCGCTTTCCCTTTTTGATTCATGCGTACATGCTCATCGGCTCGCTGGCCGTGGCCTGTCTCATCCCGCTTTACAGTTCTTACGTAGTAACAGAGCTGGGCGAACCAGCCTGGAAGCTTGCCATCTACATCGCCAGCTCCACCATTGTGACTTTGTTTTCAAACCGTTACTTCGGCGCGCGCATTGATGCGGGCGCCCGCCTGAAGCCAATTCTGATCCTGTGCACCACGCTGTACATGCTCAACATGGGCCTGCAGTCCGCTATTCCGTCCTACTGGATACTGCTGCTCGGTGTGCCGCTTATGGGGGTCTCCGGTGGAGTGCTCTCCACCATGTTCTCTTTTGGCCGCCTGTTTGCAGAGCAAACCAACCGGGAGCCTGCCAAGTTCAACTCCCACCTGCGCATTTCCATGTCTTTAGGCTGGATGATCGGCACACCGCTGGCCTTCACGCTCTATGGCATCTTTGGTGTCAGCTCCATTTTCCCAACTGCTGGCGTGCTCAGCATTCTGTGGCTGGCCATGGGCGCTATGATCGTTCCGAAAGGCTTCACCACACACCATCCGATAAAAGCCAGCAACGGCGGCGGTATCGAACCCGTGCCGTTTGCGCTCATCTTTGCCTGTCTGCCAATCTTTGCGCTCACCGCTGCCAACACCACCTTTGTGTCAGCAGGGCCAGTCTTCTTCATTGAGGAAATGGGCTTCCCAACCGCAACACCAGGCCTGGCTTTTTCAGTGAAGTGCTTTGTGGAGGTGATTGCGATCTTCTTCGTGGTCAAACCCGCTCAAAAGATCGGGCAGAGAAATGCCATGCTGTTTTCAGCAATGCTCGGCACACTCTTCTTCCTGCTGATCGTTCGGGCAACTGACCCAACACAGGTCTATCTGCTCTGCGCACTGGAAGGGCTCTATTACGGCATCAACGTTGGGCTTGGTCTCACCTTCATCCAATCTTACGCACCGCACAGACCCGGCATCGCCACGGCTTACTACACCAATGCGCTCTTTGCCGGCGGCTTGATTGGCAACATGACCACAGGTACGGTGGCCAGCATCACCTCCTTCGGAAACACGATCCAGTTTTCCGCCCTCCTCACCCTCCTCTCCGCAGGCATCCTCCTGATGATCCGCGCACCCAAACCTGAAACCAGCCTGCAAACATCCTCCTAACTAAGCCATTGAAATGACAGAAATTCTTGAACTTGAAATCTCAACCGATAAGAACAAACTACAGCTGAACAAGATCTACCAGTTTCTTTCAGAGGAAGCCTATTGGAGCAAAGGTCTGCCGAGAGAGACGTTTGACAAAGCCATTGCCAACTCCATCTGCTTTGGCGCCTATCTGGAAAACGGAGAGCAGGTGGCCTTTGCTCGCGTGGTGACTGATCAAGCCACCTTTGCATATCTGGCGGACGTTTTCGTCACCCCGGCCCAGCGCGGCAAAGGCATTTCCAAAAATCTCATGAAAGCGATCGACGCACACCCGGACCTGCAGGGCCTGCGCCGTTTCATGTTAGCCACAGCAGACGCGCATGAGCTTTACAAACAGTTCGGCTTCACCCCATTGAGCACACCAGATCGAATGATGGAGCGCCACAACAAAACGGTCTACCAGACCTCCTAGAAGCACCAGTCCGCACGAATACTCAGTCATTGTTTGCCGGGTGCCAACCACCCGGCAAAAGGCTGATGCCCATGAACTCTATAGCCAGTTCGGGTTTATCAGAATGGATCCCTCAAAACGTCTGATGGTCCGCTTCAACAAAAAACTCGTAAGCCGCCACAGTTAAGAAGACGGATTGCTCAACGTTTTATATCGGCGCGCCCACCGCTTGTGCTCATAGCCATCAGGCTCTTCCTCTGCCCAATACTCAATCAGCAATTCAATCGCCAGCAAGTCTTGCTGCTCAGCCGCACTCGTCAAAATGTCCAAGGCATTCTCACCATAGTTGGCGTCCACTTTTCCGTTGAGGATCAGCCTTGCAACATGGATCTTAAGGGACGGGATTTTGGAGGAAGCAATGCGATACCACATACCCGCTTTGCGATAGTTCTGGTCAACATGGCGCCCTTCTTCATAAAGCTCCGCCAGCTTTCTTTGCGCACTGATGTAACCACTGTTTGCGGAGATCTCCAAAGCCTGCAGGGCTTCTTCAACCTCGGTCTGAGTAGGTGTCTCCTTGGAAAAAACAATATTGGCAAGGGTATATCGTGTTTCTGGAGAATACACCCAGCGATCCGGATCAGAGCGAACCAGTTTCTCTGCCAACTCAACGTTCTTCGGCACTGTTAGACCATAAAGCAGGTTCACTGCTGTCAGATGCTTCCTGTCCCAGTCTCTGCTGGTGCCATCCGTCTTCAGCATCTCATCAACCGTCATCCCACCGGAAAGCTGATGGGTAATCTCGTAGGCTTGCGCAGGACCATGAAGGCCAACTGCCTCCCGCAATATCTCAATGCCTCTTTCATAGTTGCCGGGGAACTCAGAGCCAAAGATGTACTTCCTTGCAAGATCCAGTTGCGCCTGTAAAAGACCAGCATTTGCCGCAACAGTGTATAGGCGTTCCTGCAGTTTTAAGTCCTGATCAATCCGGCTGTATTCCAGATCCTTCGCGGCCTCCAGCGCCACAACAGCATCCCCATTCAGCCCCTGAACCTGACGCCAATGGGCCAACTTATCTGGCCGCTCACCATCAGGGGGATTGTTCTCAACGATCCAGACCAGTCGCTTTGCAGCATAGTGGCTCCCAAGGTCCGCCGCTTTGCTAAACCACTTAACGGCGTGCTCCACTGCATTGTCCTGCTCAGGGCTCACCTCGTCGTAGTACGCCCCCATGTAGACGTAGGCATCTGAGTAGCCATCCTTCACGAGTTCCTGCAGCAACTGCTTTGCCGCCTCAACATCCTTGTGTTTGTCCGATGAGAACAAGTAGATGCTGGCAAGTTCAAGCTTGGCAGCTTGACTGCCTTTTTCCATCGCAGCTTTATAGGCTGCAACATGCTCATCCTGTTTTAAATCCAGAATGTCAGCTTCATCTTCCATACGAACAAGGTGGAAGCGTGCTTCTGAGTTGATCTCGATACTTTCTTTGTAGAGACGCTTGGCACGGGCTTTGTTCCGTGGTCCACCAAGACCATCCTCTTCCAGAAACGCCAGATCGATCTTCACATCATCAATACCTGCGGCAAGCGCTGCATCGTACCAATACCGCGCCTCGATATAATCCGCCCTTACGCCCAGCGCATAGTGATAGTGGAAGCCAAGATAATCGTAGGCGCTTTTGCTTCCGCCACGCGTCGCTTCATGGAACATCTTTAGCGAGCGGGAGTAGTCCTGTTCTGCGCCATCCCCGTAATAGGAAATCATACCAAGACGATAGGCAGCAAAGGTGCTTCCTCCCTCTCGCGCCAACTCATAAAGCTCTATGGCTTTCTGATCATCTTTCTCAACACCCAGCCCTTGCTGATAAAGAAATGCCAGATCCGCATTCGCGTTGGTATACCCCTCCGCAATCGCGTCTTCGTAGTACTGCCGAGCCTTCAGGTAATCTTTTTCAACGCCAAGGCCCTCATCATAAACATTACCCAGCCGCACCAGAGCCAGTGAAGACCCCACCTCCACCGCTTGCAGATAATACTCCCGCGCCTTGGCATGATCAGTCTCAACGCCGTAACCATCGCGGAAGCAATCCCCCAGTCCAACCATACCAGACCGGGCACCTCGCAGGACACTTTCCTCATAAAGCGCAATCACTTCCTCAGGAGTGCTGTCCTCAGGCGTCAAATACCTCTTGAGATAGGCTAGATAGCCAGAAGCCGTTCCATTCCCCTGCTTACGGGCCAGCTGATAGTACTCCGCGGCCTTCCCATAATCGGGCTCCCCAAGATCCCCTTCCTCGTAAAGCTCACCAATCCTCACCAGCGAGTAAGAGGAGCCCCATTCGGCAGCCAGCTCAAAATACTCAACCGCCTTGGCAATATCCTTGGGAACGTCGCGCCCTTCCAGATAGATATCCGCTAAATCGCTAGCAGCGCCGGGAGAGGAATGTTCCAGCTCTTCCTCTAGCAGGCTGAGTACCCGCTCAATGTCGACCTCACCCAGATGCCCGTCATAGATTAGCTCAGCCAGTCGGGAGCCTGCCACATCACTTCCGGCCTCCCGGCCACGCTCGTAATACTCAGCAGCTTTTTCGTAATCCGGAGAGCCATCCAAGATCCCCTCCTTGGCAAAGTCACCAAGAAAATCCAGCGCCACATAATGCTCAAGAGCCGCAAGCTGTTTCAGGATCTTCAGACCATAAGCAACATCCTTGCGAACGCCTTCGCCATCCACATACAGCCGCCCCAACTGCGCCTGCGCCCAGTCATCCCCCAGCTGCGCAGCTTCAAAGTAAAGCTCAGCAGCCCGTTCAGGATCAGGCACCACGAAGTGTCCGCGCTCATAGATGATCGCCAACAGGACCTTGGCGTCAACGTGCTGCTGTTCAACCGCTTTCGTCAGCCAGTAATGCGCTTGCTCATAGTCCAGCGCTACGCCGTCTCCCAGCCAGAACGACTCCCCCAGCTGGTACTGAGCATTCACATCACCCTGCTCTGCCCGCAGCCGCAGCTCATCAAAATCGATGCTCTCCACTTTGCTGCGATGCTCTTCCAGAACGGAGCGCTTATAGCCACGCTGTTCCAGTACCTCACGCAACCCCGCCCCACGTTCCTGTTCAGCATAGGGAGCCGCACAGACGCCTTGCACAAAACCCATGCAGACACTGGTCAGGAGAAAGGCAGAAAGAACGCGCGAAATCATTGAAACAGCACCTTTAAATATAACTAGGCAATCATTCACTCCCCTCCAATCGGAAGTCAATCAAAACCACGCAACCCCTAAACGTAATAACCCAAGGTTGCAGCATGCGATTAGGCCTTCAGCAACCAAAAACCTCATTTCAAACACTGGTTGAGCCTCCCCCTTAACTGCAACGCGATAAGGAAAAGGCAACTCTACTCCGGAGGTCGGGAATGACGCTCAACAAAACCAAAAAATCCTTTGCCCGCCAAATCCTATGCACGACCCTTGGTGTCAGCGTGGCCTGGTCCCTGTCCCTCACAGCAACCATGGCTGCAACTGTCACCAACCCAGCAACGCGCTTCACAGGTGAGATCTACGAGAACATCTTAAAGCAGCTGCCCTTTGCTGATGAGGAAGACTTCAAGGATGCGCAGGCCGGCTATCTCGCCCCTCTGCCAGATGGCGGTGTGGTGAAGAATGCCAAGGGCGAGATCGTCTACGACCTCTCCAAGTTCAATTTCATCATGCAGGGCTCCATCGCCCCGGAAACCGTCAACCCAAGCCTCTGGCGCCAGTCTCAGCTGATCCTGCTCAGCGGCTTCTTTCAGGTGTCAGAGCGTATCTTCCAGGTCCGCGCGGCAGACCTGTCCAACATCACCTTCATTGAAGGCGACGAAGGCATCATCATCGTCGATCCGCTGATCTCCGAGGAAACCGCCCGCTACGCTCTGGAGCTCTACTACGAGCAACGTGGCAAGAAGCCAGTCAAAGCCATCATCTACACCCACAGCCACGTCGACCACTTCGGCGGTGTGCGCGGCGTGGTGGATGAGCAGGACGTGATCAACGGCAAAGTAAAGATCTACGCGCCAGAAGGCTTCATGGAACACGCCGTCTCGGAAAACGTGATGGCCGGTAACGCCATGAGCAGACGAGCCTCTTACATGTACGGCAACCTGCTGCCCCATTCCCCGCAAGGACAAGTGGGCGCAGGCCTCGGCCCAACCACATCAACCGGCACCGTCACCCTCATTCCGCCAACGGACATCATCAAGGACAACGGCGAAACTCACACCATCGACGGCCTCACCTTCGATTTCTGGATGGCGCAGGATTCTGAAGCCCCTTCTGAGTTCTTCTTCTACATTCCAGAGCTCAAAGCGCTGTGCACGGCTGAAGATGCCACCCATACAATGCACAACACATACTCATTGCGTGGAGCGAAACTGAGAGATCCTCTGGGCTGGTCCAAATACATCAATGAGGCCATCTACAAGTACGGCAAGGATGTAGAGATCCTCTTTGCTCCGCACCATTGGCATCTGTCAGGCAATGACAAGATTATGGAGCACCTGCGCAACCAACGCGATCTCTACCGTTACATCAACGATCAGCCACTGCGCTTGGCAAACCACGGCTTCCGCATGACGGAGATCGCGGAGATACTGGAAGTGCCGGAAACCCTGCAGCACGACTGGAGTGCACGCGGCTATTACGGGTCGTTCAATCACAACGTCAAATCCACCTACGTGCGCTATCTCGGCTGGTTCAACGGCAACCCGGCTACCCTGCACGAGTACCCTGAACGCATCTCCGGCCCCAAATACGTTGAGTTCATGGGCGGTCCGGCCGTCCTCCTGCAAAAGGCGCAGGAATCCTACGATGAAGGCGACTATCGCTGGGTCGTGGAAGTGCTCAACCACCTGGTCTTCGCTCAACCGGATAACAAGGATGCCGCCAAACTGCAGGCAGATGCTTTGGAGCAGCTCGGCTATCAGGCGGAGTCTGGTCCGTGGCGCAACTTCTACCTATCAGGCGCTCAGGAACTGCGCAGCGGCATTGAAGACTTGCCCGCTGTCGACACCGCCAGCCCCGATATCATCCGCTCCATGGATATTGATCTGCTGTTCGACTATGCAGCCATGCGTCTGAACAACACCAAGGCAGGCAACCAGCAAATCAAACTGAATTGGGTCTTCCCGGATACCGATCAGAAGTACGCTATGGAACTGCAGAACGCAGCGCTCAGCCACATCGCAGGCTATCAGCTGGACAATGCTGACGCGACCGTCACCATGGACAGAAGCACCCTCGACAACATCATGCTTGGCATGGAAACCTTTGAAGAAGCAATCCAATCCGGCATGATCTCAGTTGATGGAGAAGCCTCCAAGCTCACCGATCTGCTCGGCATGCTGGATACCTTTGACTTCTGGTTCAACATCGTTCGCCCAGTGCCATTGGACAAAGCCAATCAGGGCGGCACCAGTAAGTAACAGTCATCTCTCACGGTGAAGCAAAAGAGCCGGTTTGAAACCGGCTCTTTTTGTCTTTGCTTCTGCGTATCTTAATCTGAAAACCGGCTACCACTTTTCAGCAATACGCTTTAATTATGTGGCTGGGTTCGCAATCGCCATTCAAGCTGGTTGAGCGCCCGCTCCGCATCCCGATAGCCCTGCTCTGCCGCCATCTTATAAAAATCACGAGCTTTCACCAGATTGCGGTCCATACACCGCCCGCTCTCATGGCAATAACCCAGCAGATAAAAGGCTTCCGGCACGCCTTTGGAAGCTGCAAGCAAAAACATCCGCGCCGCTTCACTCGGGTTCGGCTCCTCATCAAAGCCCTGCAAATAGACTTTGCCCAGCAGCACATCCCCCACAGGCTCCCCGCGCTCAGATGCTTCCCGGAACAGATCCTTGGCCCGCTCAATATCCTGCGGTACACCGCGCCCATTGAGATAGAGCAGCCCTGCATTGGTCAGTGCAAACGGAAACCGGGCAGAGGACGCCGTATAGAACTCCAGTGCCAACTCGTAGGATTGCGGAACCCCGCGACCATTTTCATAAAGCACACCTAGATCATTCAATGCCTGCGCATTGCCCTGCTTGGCAGCTGCTTTGTAAAGGCCAATGGCTTTCTTCAGGTTCGGCTTCGTTCCCTGCCCAAGCAGATAGAACCGCCCAAGAGCAAATTGAGAGCGGGCCAAACCACGCTTCGCCGCCCGCTCATAATGATAAAACGCCAGCTCCAGATCCCGCTGAACGCCAACTCCATCCTCATAAAGCGTACCGAGATAATGGTTCCCCAGCAGGTGCCCTGCATCCGCCGCAACCCGGTAATGGCGAATGGCCCCCATCAGATCAGCCTTCCCGCCATCTCCATTCTCAAGCAGCTCGCCCAATGGCACATGCGCATCAATGGAACCCAGTGCAATCGCCTTTTTATAAAGCGCACGAGAGCGCATCGCATCCCGCTCAACACCAACACCATCCCGATAAAGGCCAGCAAGGTTCTCAATGCCCTGCATCAACCCCGCCATAGCGGCACCCTTCACCCAATAAAAAGCCAGCTTCGGGTCACGCGCAACACCAATGCCATGCAGATACAAAAGGCCCAAATTGTTCTGCGCCCAGGCATCGCCCCAATCCGCAGCAAGCTGGTACAGCTCCCGCGCCTTCAC
This sequence comes from Pseudovibrio sp. JE062, assembly GCF_000156235.1. Lineage (NCBI taxonomy): Bacteria > Pseudomonadati > Pseudomonadota > Alphaproteobacteria > Hyphomicrobiales > Stappiaceae > Pseudovibrio > Pseudovibrio sp. JE062. The sequence goes on along the minus strand of NZ_DS996806.1, from coordinate 319,771 downwards.
AGGGTCAGCTTCGCCATGCTTCCCCTGTCGGTAGATTTCACCCAGATTGTTGTAAGCCGCAGCAAGCCCCATCTCGCCTGCTCGCTCATAAAGCTCCATGGCAACCGGCAAGTCACGCGGCACCCCATGGCCCATCTCATGCGCAACAGCCAGTCCAAAGACAGCCTGCGCATTGCCCGCAAGGGCCTCTGCACTCAGTGAGTTGATGAGCGCACTCTTGGACATTTCTGCCCGTGTGGAACGATGGATCTTCCCTGCTCTGTTATGCAACAGCGTCAATCCACCAACGCCCTTGGTCAGCAGCAATTCCTTTTCACTCCCGGTCGCCTGCCAGCTCACAGCATAAGCAGGCAGCCCTTTGGCAACCGCAAGCAAGCATAGGAGTGAAACCAGAATGCGCATGAGAACCTTCTCAACTGTGATTGTCACGGGTCACAAAGAGCGCCATGCGATAGGGTCAAACAGGGTCTGCCTGCCCGGAAAGCTCTTGTCAGCCAACGAACCTCATGCAAGTAGTTAATCGTTAATCTTTTCGGGTTGGGTATCCTTCAAATCGCGTTGGTCACTTGAAACCATTTCCTCTTTTGGGCCACTATTGGCTGGTTGTTTCAACTAGACCGAAAAGAAGGCTGGCGAATCCAGAGCCACGACTTCCTCGGGCACTATTGCTTTTCGTCATAAGTTGTTTTTTGGAGAACCAAGAAGAATGCATTGCCAAATGCGCCCGGCTGAAAAAAGCCAAGCCATTGCCCTCACAAACATAATGCACGCAGCCAAAGGCCACTGGGGCTATGATCCTCAGGACATGCAGGAGTTCTGCGACCACTGGAAGATCACACCAGAAATGATCGACAAAGATCCGATCCTTGTGATCTCGGAGGAAGATCATCCCATCGGATTTGCCCGTGTTCTCAAAGAAAGCACGGAGGTTGCGCTGCTCGATTGTCTGTTTGTGTTGCCAGAGGCACACGGAAAAGGCCATGGCGCATGGCTGCTGGAAGGCGCAGAGGAAATCGCCAAACGCATGCAATGCACCCAGCTACGCCTTGAATCAGATGCAAATGCAGCTCCGTTCTATGCTCATCACGGCTACCATAGCACCAGCAACAGGCCGAGTGCCTTTCAGGGTGCTGGCCCGATTGAGCACATGCAGAAGGATCTCACACCTCAGATCCACAAGGTCTCCGAAATTGACCTGAAGTTCGATATGGCCGCCACCTGGGACTTTGCGACCCGCAACAGCGAAGCAATCAAAGCCAATTGGCAGACCCTGATCTCTGACAATCCGGATCTTTGGGATGGCAAGGTTCTGTCACTCTATCAATACTCCTTCGACAACACCCAGTTCACTGGCGAGCTGGTAGAGATCAACTACTCAGAATTTCTGGCATGGCGCGACTGGGGCTTCCCAGACAGAAGTGCAAAGAACCTGTTCGGCTGCACTGTACTGCGCTCCAGAGAAGGTCACTTGGTCTTTGGTAAAATGGCTGACAACACCGCAACCGCCGGTCAGGTTTACCCACCAGGTGGAAATCTTGATCTCAATGATATCACTCCCTCCGGTGAGGTGGATATCTTTGGCTCCATTGCTCGTGAGCTGGAAGAAGAAACCGGTCTCACACTCGATCAGGGTGATCTGGGTGAGGTGCTCGCCATTGAAGACGGACCACGGCTGGCCATTGCCCGTATTTTAACATTGCAACTCAGCTCAGACGAAATCCTTTCAAAAATCTCACATTTCAACGCAAACCAGGAAAAACCTGAGTTGGAAGAAGCAGTTATCATTACATCACCGGAAGATCTTAAGGCCTATAGCGTGCCACCTTATGCAATCGCGCTCACCGCACATCTGTTAAATTAACGAGCTATATTCATTTGCAGACTTGTATTTGGTGCCAAAACAATCTTGAGTAGCGCTCAAGCTAACATTTTTCGCATGCTGGGCTCATGCTCCAAGGCCATCAGCCCAGCACCAAACTGAGATAATTGGACTTTAAAATGGCCAGACCTTATGCCCTGCTAGACGTTTTCACTGATAAGGCGCTGGCAGGTAATCCGCTTGCAGTCGTTCTGGACGCAAAAGGATTATCAGACTCTCAGATGCAGCGGATCGCCTGCGAGTTCAATCTCTCTGAAACCGTGTTCGTTTTGCCGCCGGAAAACCCCGCCCACAACGCCTCCATCCGCATCTTCACACCATCCATGGAACTGCCATTCGCAGGTCATCCAACCGTCGGCACTGCAGTGCTGCTGGCTGAGAACCGCTTTGGTGCACCGGACAACGACATGGATATGCTGGTACTGCTGGAAGAGAAAGTCGGTCTGGTTCGCTGTGCTGTTGCCCTGCAAAAAGGTAAAGCCACCTCCGCTGAATTTGATGTGCCAAGGCTGCCGAAGCCAGCGCAGAAACTGGGCGATAAAGATGTAATCGCCGCAGCGCTCTCGCTGGAACCAAATGAAATCACTTTCGAAAACCACAAGCCGAAAGCTTGGGAAGCTGGTGTTCCATTTGCATTTGTTCCGGTAGCTGACATGGACGCCATCAACCGCATCCAGCCCGTACACAAGTACTGGGACGAAGCGTTCGGCGATATCGCACACAACAACGCCTTCGCCTATTGCCGCCAGACCATCCATGTGGACAGCGCTTTCCACGCCCGCATGGTCTATCTGGAAAACGGCCTGCCAAGGGAAGACGCTGCAACTGGTTCTGCAGTCGCTGCCTTCGCCGGGTCCATTGCCGAGTTTGATGCCCCGCTGGATGGCACACACAAGTATCTCATCGAGCAGGGCTTCAAGATGGGTCGCCCCTCCTCCATCTCACTGGAAATGGAGATGCAGTCCGGCAAAATCCACGCGCACCGCATTGGCGGACAGGCAGTTGTCCTCGCCCGCGGCGAACTGCTGCTTTGATCGATTATTCCGGAGGGGCGCTTCAAGCCTCCTCTGCTTTCCCGCAGCACTGTGAACCAATTGAGATTATCTCAGCGTGAGCTGCATATACTTTTGAGTAATCAGAGCCCTGTCTTTGAGTAAAATTCTTGCGTTTCCACCTCATATCCGCTAGGAAAATTACAGATTTGGCAAAAACGAGACTTACTCGGTAACGCTTAAAGAAGAATTGGCTAGTAATTTCAGACGAGTATCTGACACCTAAGTGATTAGAAACGTTTGATTCTGAGCCATAGCGACGAAAAGGCAGCTGACAGATAATGATCGCGAACCGCGACAATCTGAATGAAAACAGCACCATGCGCCCGCATGGCGGCCTCTTCCTACGCACCCTCCTTCTACTTAGATGCCCCTAGGCGTCGGCTGCCCCGTATCTGGGCGGGCACTTAGGGGATCATCTAAATATCTGAGATTGAAGGAAAATCCCCAGGCGCTATTCAGGACAAGCAAGCTGTCGGGGCAAAGTTGAAGGCATCACCAATGACCGCATCCGCTAAAGACCAAGTAGTTATTTTCGACACCACCCTGCGCGACGGAGAACAATCTCCAGGCGCGTCCATGACATTGGAAGAAAAGCTGCAAGTCGCAGAATTACTTGACACAATGGGCGTTAACATCATTGAGGCTGGCTTCCCGATTGCGTCTCAGGGTGACTTTGAAGCGGTCAGTGAAATCGCCAAACGCTCACAGAACTCCATCATCGCAGGTCTGGCCCGCGCAATTCCGGCAGACATCGATCGCGCTGGAGAAGCGATTAAGCTGGCAAATCAAGGCCGTATCCATACTTTCGTCTCCACCTCTCCGATCCATCTGCAGTTCCAGATGAACAAGACCGAAGAGCAGGTTCTGGAGATCATCACCAAAACCGTGACACAGGCTCGTAACCTGATCGATGACATCGAGTGGTCCGCCATGGACGCCACCCGTACCTCCATCGAGTATCTGAGCCGCTGCGTGGAAGCCGCTATCAACGCAGGCGCAACCACCATCAACCTGCCAGACACCGTCGGCTACGCAACGCCTGCTGAATATCAGAGCATGTTCGAGCAGATCATCGCGAACGTTCCGAACTCAGATAAAGCAGTGTTCTCAGTGCATTGTCACAATGACTTGGGTCTGGCCGCTGCAAACTCTCTGGCTGGTGTCGCGGGTGGCGCACGTCAGATCGAATGTACAATCAACGGCTTGGGCGAGCGTGCAGGTAACGCGGCTCTGGAAGAAATCGTCATGGCCCTGCGCACCCGCAGCGATGTGTTGCCATACGAGTGCTCCATCGACCCAGCCTACCTGACCCGCGCTTCCAAGCTGGTTTCCGCCGTTTCGTCCTTTCCCGTCCAGTACAACAAAGCCATCGTAGGCAAGAACGCATTTGCTCACGAGAGCGGCATTCACCAGGACGGCATGTTGAAACACGCAGAAACCTACGAAATCATGCGTCCGGAAGACGTGGGGGTTCGCGCAACCTCTCTGGTCATGGGCAAGCACTCTGGCCGTCATGCATTCAAAGACAAGCTGTCTGAGTTGGGTTACGAGTTAGGCGACAACGCTCTGCAGGAAGCCTTCCGTCGCTTTAAAGACTTGGCAGACCGTAAGAAAAACGTCTACGACGAAGACATTGAAGCACTGGTTGAAGACCAGATCACCATCGAAAGCGAAAGCGTCAAGGTTATCGCTCTGACCGTGATCGCAGGCACCGGCGGACCACAGAAGGCCATCCTGACCATGGACGTCAACGGCAAGCACGAAACACGTGAAGCTACTGGCGACGGCCCTGTCGATGCAACCTTCAATGCCATCAAGGCAATCTGGCCACACGATGCAACCATGTCCCTCTATCAGGTACATGCAGTGACCGAAGGCACCGATGCGCAGGCTGAAGTATCCGTTCGTCTGGAAGACAATGGCAAGATCGCAACTGGTAAAGGTGCCGACACCGATACACTGGTCGCATCCGCTCGCGCCTATGTTTCCGCACTGAACAAACTGGCCATTCGCCGCCAGCGTCAGGTGAACGTAGAGGACGCAATCAGCGTTTAAGCCTATACAATTTCAAGGAAAGAGCGCGGGTTGAATGCCCGCGCTTTTTTGTGCCTGCTTAGGCAGGAACAGCCAGCTTCTGGCAGCTTGGGCTCAGCACCTGATAGAACTCGCAGGGCATACCATCCACCATCCGGGTTTCACGGAACTCAAAGCCAGCACGTGTCATCACCTTCTTGGAGGCATGGTTTTCCGGATGCGCAAAGGCAAGCAGATGGGAGTAGTAGGTGTTTTCAAAGAACCACTCCACAAGCGCCTGCGCAATCTCACTGCCTAGCCCCTGGTTCCAGTAGTGCTGATGCAGGGTATAGCCCATCTCGACTTCAGCGGTCTTCTCATAAAGAGAGAAGCCGGCTCGTCCAACAAACTCACCATCACGCGTAGATAGATGCCACTTGCTGAAGCCCATCAGCTCCTGCGTCTCAATGAAACCAGCCAACCGCTTTTTCACGGTAGAGATGTCCCAGGCCACATTGGTGGGCTGCAGATACCGGTTAACGACCGGGTTACTATGGAGGCAAACCAGATCTGCCAGATCATCAGAGGTAAAAGGACGTGCCCGGAGCCGTTTGGTTTCCAGAATTGGGAGTGTCACGCTCGCTTCCTCCATTATAATCACACGCCAGCCAGTCCGTGAAAACAGGCCACGTGAGACCAACAGCCTCTGGTCATTTTCGGAGATCAGTTTCCCGAAGAAAGACCACTTTTAATGCATGCGCTATGCTCATAAGCATGGGCGAAACTTAAAGGCGAGTGCTTGATGGCACTTTAATATGTCTAAAAAGCGTCAGAACCCTTGTTTCATGCAATCCTTTGAAATTCAGTAGGATTTTCTCGAAGAAAGTATGCAGACAACATTTATTGCGGCAAAATTACGTTCTTAAATTACCATAGATTTGCCGGATAACGCTATTTATGCGATCCGCACAATGACTTAAGGTAAACCAACCCTAACAGCACCCGTAACAATCACTTAAAATTAGTACTGGTCGGTGGAGTAATCTCACACCGACCAGAGCTCTAAGGAGCCTCAGCTCCGCCGCATATTTAAATTCTCGGAAAAAAGTATGGCTTGCTTGGCGGCCTCTGCCAAACGTGCGCCTCTCTTTAAAGAAACCATAGAAAGTTGTCACTCAGAAATTCATTCGTAAAACTATCTATCTGCCAATTTTAACAGGGAATTTCGCCTATCAATAAAATCGGGCGTCACGCTTTCTCTGAGAAAGCTGTCTTCACAGTTTCGACAAACTCGGCAACATCATCAGGATTCAGCGGATCAAGGTTCGACCAACTGGAAAGTTGTCCCCTGAAGAACGTGGATTGTCGCTTAGCATAGCGGCGAGTCTCCGTCTTCGCTTTCTCAATCGCCCATTCCATCGTGGTGAGTCCACTGGCAGCTTCAGCAAGCTGCTTCACCCCAATCGCCTTCATCACCTGAAGGTTTGGATCAAGGCCCTTGGCCCAGAGCGCACAAGCTTCTTCAACGCCCCCCTGCTCCACCATCATATCAAACCGGCGATGGATACGATCATGCAGCACCTTCCGGTCCGGCGAGAGCACAACGGTCATTGCCTCATCAGCAGCAAGCAAAGGTGTGCTTCGCTCATTCTGCCAAATGGAAAGTGACTTACCTGTCCCCTCAATGACCTCCAGAGCCCGTACGATGCGCTGTGTGTCCGAAGGGTGCAACCGCTCTGCCATAGCCGTATCACGCTCTCCAAGTGCCCCATGAAGCTCCTCAGAAGTAGCTTCCTGCGCAAAGGTGCGCCAATGCTGGCGAATGCCCTCTGGAATATCCGGCAATAAAGAGAGGCCTTCCAAAGCTGATTTGAAGTACAGCCCGGTTCCACCAACAACCACCAGCGGACGATTATTCTCACGAGCCTTCGCCAACAGCTCACCAAACTCGGTCAGCCAGTTCATCACACTGTAAGGCTGCTCACTGGCTACATGGCCAAACAGGTAATGAGGTGCTTGCGATTCTTCTTCCGCACTCGGTCGGGCGCTCAAAATGTGCAGATCAGAATAGATTTGCATGGAATCTGCATTAACAACCCACGCATCCAGCTCTTTTGCCAGTTGAATGGAAAGAGCTGTCTTGCCGCTGGCCGTCGGTCCGGCTATCAACACGGCAACAGGCCTTTTCCCAGTGCCATTCACTTGCACAGTTCGAGAGCTGCTTATGTCGTTTGTTGTCACGCTCATTTCCAATCCAGCCAAACCTGCTGTCACTGAAGACCTTATCGAAAAGATCAGTGCCCTTCTGCCCGCAGCTCCTCAGGTTAAAGTTCTCCGACCACAGATCGCAGTTGATCTGGCAGTCGAAGCACCTGCAGATGCTGAAGAGCTCGAAAGCTCTATTCGCACAAACCTTGCAGATGCACCAGTTGACGTTTTCATTCAACCCCAGAATGGCCGCAGAAAGAAACTCCTGATCGCAGACATGGATTCCACCATGATCCAGCAGGAGTGCATCGACGAACTGGCAGCTGAGCTGGGACTGAAGGAAAAGATCTCCGACATCACCGAACGTGCTATGCGCGGCGAGATCGAGTTTGAGCCTGCTCTGCGTGAACGCGTTGCCCTGCTGAAAGGCCTCGGCACCGAGGTGATCGGAAAAACCATCGAAAACCGCATCACTCTGACACCAGGTGGCAGAGAACTCGTCCAGACCATGAAAGCCAATGGCGGCTACGCAGCACTGGTCTCAGGTGGTTTCACGTCTTTCACCCGGAAGATCGCTGAGGTCATTGGCTTTGACGAAAACAAAGCCAATACCCTTCTGGAAGCGGATGGCAAGCTGTCTGGAGAGGTTGCTGAGCCAATTCTCGGCAAGCAGGCTAAGCTGGATCGCCTGAACGAGCTGACCGAAGAAAAGAACATCGCTCTGGAAGATGCAATCGCAGTCGGTGATGGCGCAAATGATCTTGCCATGATCTGCGCTGCAGGCCTCGGTGTTGCCTTCCACGCAAAGCCAAAGGTCGCGGCTGAAGCACGCGCTATGATCAACCATGGCGATCTGACCGCCCTGCTCTATCTGCAGGGTTACAGCTATAATGAGTTCGTGAAGAACTAAACTTCACCCACCAACAAAAAAGCCGCTCCCAATCCCGGGAGCGGCTTTTTTCGTGTCTTATATGAGCGTCTTACTCTTCGATGCGAACCGCAACGAAGCGAAGCTCACCAGCACCATTTGAAAGCAACAGCAACGCAGAGCGGCGCTTGTCGGCTTTCAGAGCCTCAACCATATCAACCACGTCTTTCGGTGAAGCCACAGGCTCCTGAGCGACCTCAACAATCACGTCACCAGCACGCACCCGCTTATCTTCAGCAGAGCTGCCTTCAGCCACGCGGGTGATCACTACGCCTTCGATCTCATCAGAAAGCGCGAAGCGTTCACGAAGTGGTTCATCGATCTTGGCAAGAGACAGACCCAGCACAACGGTCTCGTCAGCTTTATCCTTCGGGCTTTCCTGCTCTTCTTCAACCTGTTCTACTTCAGCCACTTCATCAAGGCGGCCAAGCGTAACTTCGATCTCAACTTCCTCTCCGCGGCGAAGAACAGTCAGCGGCACGGTGCTGCCAATTGTGGTGGTCGCAACCATACGCGGCAGATCACGCATCTCAGGCACTTCACGACCATCAAAGGTGAGCACCACATCACCCGGCATGATGCCTGCTTCCTTTGCAGGACCATCCTCAGAAACGCCGGCAATCAACGCACCCTGCGCGTTGTCCATACCAAGGCTCTCGGCAATCTCGTCAGTCACATGCTGAATACGAACGCCCAGCCAACCGCGTCGGGTTTCACCGAACTCACGCAGCTGCGCAATCACACGAGTTGCGGTTTCAGCAGGAATAGCAAAGCCAATACCGATAGACCCACCAGACGGTGAGAAGATCACCGTGTTAATGCCCACAACCTCACCGTCCATGTTGAACAGCGGACCGCCAGAGTTACCGCGGTTGATCGCAGCATCGGTCTGAATGAAGTTGTCATACGGACCTGAATTGATGTCACGGTTACGCGCTGAAACGATACCAGCTGTCACAGTGCCACCAAGGCCAAACGGGTTACCAATCGCCATCACCCAGTCACCAACACGCAGCACTTCGGAGCTGCCGAACTTGACTGAGTCCAGTGTGGACTGAGGCTCAACCTTCAAAACAGCAAGGTCAGTCTTTTCATCCGAGCCAAGCAGCTCTGCAGAAAGCTTGGTGCCATCATTGAAGTTGACGGTGATCTCATCAGCACCTTCAATCACATGGTTGTTCGTAACAATGATGCCCTCATCACCATCGATCACGAACCCTGAACCAAGTGATTGAACCCGCTGAGGACTTTCACCTTCAGGCTCTTGCCCGTTGAAAAACTCTTCGAAAAATTCCTGGAATGGAGATCCTTCCGGAACATCCGGCAACTGAAGAGAACGCTTAGCTTTCACACGCTGCGCAGTGGAAATATTCACCACCGCATCGCCAAGTTCTTCCGCAAGATCCGCCAGAGATTCAGGGCCACGTGCCTGAGCGTTATTAAAGCTGCCGGTCACTGCCGCAACTCCAAGCACGCTCGCAAAAACAATTGCCTTGATTGATCGTCCAAGCTCAAGGCGAGGGAAAACACCGGCCATAAGCCATCTCCTCAGATTATCAGGTGAGCATACACGCGCCACCAGAACGCATTCTGAAAACAAATATGCCCGCGCTTGGTTAATAAAGCGCGGGCAAAACTAACATTTATTTTTTTACAGCGTCAGGCTGAATTCTCGCAGTTGTATCATTGGCAAATCTGCGTCTAGCCACTCAGCGAACGCACCAACCATACAATCAGAACACCCAACGCCATTGCTGCGACACCACCAAGACGGAGAGACTGATCAGGAATTTCCTGAGCCTTCCGCATGAACTCCTTCAAATGACCCGGGGCAAGAGCGTAGACCACTCCCTCAACAACGAGGACAAGCCCCAGAGCCACAATAAAATCATTCATTACTGGGCAGCACCAGCCGCCGGAGCACTTACATTTCCGCGTGGATCGTTGAAGTAGCGGAAGAAGTCAGAGTCCGGAGACAGGACCAGAGAGGTATCACCCTTCTCCATTGCGGTCCGGTACGCCTGCATAGAGCGGTAGAACTCGAAGAAGCCTGGGTCTTTGCCATAAGCTTCAGCGAAGATCTGGTTGGCAGCCGCATCACCATCACCGCGGATCACCTGCGCATCACGCTCAGCTTCGGCAACAATAACGGTCGCATCACGGTCCGCACGGGACTTAATGCGGCGGGACTGCTCTTCACCCTGTGCGCGGATTTCAGTCGCTTCACGCTGACGCTCGGTCTGCATGCGGCGGAAAATCGCCTGGGAGTTCGCTTCCGGAAGATCCGCACGGCGGATCTTCACGTCAATCACGTCCATACCAATCGCAGCAGCACGTTTATCAACGTCCTGACGGATCTGCTCCATCAGGTTGGAACGATCATCACGAACCACCTGCTCCAGAGTTGCGTTACCTAAAACGCCACGCAGACTGGAATCTAGGAACGTAGCCAGACGGGAAGCACCCGCAGGGATATTGTTCACGGACTGATAGAAGCGGACTGGATCGGAAATCCGGTAACGCGCAAACGCATCAACCAGAAGACGCTTTTTGTCAGCAAGGATTGGCTCGATTGGAGGCATGTTCAGATCAAGGATACGCTTGTCGATGATCAGAACGTTCTGCCAAGGAGCTTTGAACTTGAGACCCGGAGTTGTCTGAACGCCGCGTACTTCACCAAACTGCAGAACCAATGCCTGCTGTGCTGGGTTCAGGCTAAATGTGGACCAGTAAAGAACCAGCGCAACGATAGCAATTGCAATGCCAAGAAGACCACTTTTCATCAGTTGTTTCCTCCAGCACGCTTGTTCAGCTGGTCAAGCGGCAGGTATGGCACCACGCCATTCTGCTGACCGTTTCCGTCAATGATAATTTTTGGATTTTTACTCAAGACCTCTTCCATTGTCTCAAGATAGAGGCGCTGACGAATAACGTCCGGAGACTTCGCGTATTCCTCATAGATTTTGGTAAAGCGATCAGCCTGACCTTTTGCTTCCGCAACAGTTTTATCACGGTAACCTTGTGCTGCTTCAGAGACGCGAGCAGCAGAACCGCGCGCTTCTGGAACAATCCGGTTTGCATAAGCCTGCGCTTCGTTCTGTACACGTTCCTGGTCAGCACGCGCTGCCTGAACATCACGGAACGCTTCAATAACCTGCGCTGGCGGGTCAACCTTCTGCATCTGCACGTTGGTGATCTGGATACCAGACTTGTAGTTGTCCAGAGTCTCCTGCATCAGCTTCTGAACAGCCTGCTGGATCGGTGTACGACTTTCAGTCAGGATCGCATCAATCTGAGAGCTACCAACGACTTCACGCATCGCACTTTCAGCAACAGCTTTAACGGTGCCTTCTGGGTTCTGAATGTTAAACAGAAACTCCTGAACACCAGTAGGAGTGTTCTGGATGACCCACTGAACCTTGAAGTCAACATCAACGATGTTTTCATCACCAGTCAGCATCAGGCTTTCTTCAGGCACATCGCGTGTAGAAACCGCGCTGCGACCGGAGAACTGCTGCAGACCAATGGTGGTTTCGCGAACACCCTGTACGTTTGGCGTTTCAACAGAACCAATCGGATACGGCCAGTTGTAGTTCAGACCTGGACCGGTCTGGCCCACGACCTTACCGAACACCATAGGAACGCCCACATAACCTTCGTCAACACGATAAAGGCCGGTAGCCATCCAAATCAAAACAGCAACGAGGATCGCGAACAGAACACCTTTAAAGCCAAGGCCACCGCCATCACCTGGAAGAACAGTCTTCAGATGATCCTGGCCACGCTTTAAAATTTCCTCGAAATCAGGTGGGTTACCGCCGTTGTTACCGCCGCCACGCTGTGGGCCGCCGCCACCGCCCCAAGGGCCACCACCGCCCTTGTTGCCGCCGGAGTTCCCCCAAGGGCCGCCGTTATTGCCGCCACCTCCGCTTTGATTGCTCCAAGGCATAGAGAGATCCCTTTACTAGGTATGCTGCCGGACAAACCGACAAATAAATGAGAGTTGGACTAAGCCAACTATTACTTGATTAGGGTTATAGGCAAGTTACCAGCGCCTTTCAACGAATGCAGATAAGCCAAAAGGCTGCACTTTATGGAAAAACACCCAAACCCCACAGAAACCGGACATTATTGAAGAAGATAAGCCTTCTTTCGCGCGTTTCAACCGACGCTCAAAAGCTCACTTACAAATTTCAGCTGTAAGAATTAAAGGCATATTCTGGCAAATTCTTGCTGTTTTGCTCAACAAAACGTAAACCACCCCAAGACACAGCAGAAACGTGCAGGTTCACACCCTCTCAGCTTTCAGGCGGCAACCTCAAACGCATGTCCACATGCGGAATGCCATCTTCCGGATAAATCTCGGAAATCGCAAAGAAACCGCACTGACCATAAAAATCCTGAAGGTAGGCTTGAGCCTGCAGCTCAACGCGGGCGTCATTATTGGTGGCGGCGCAATAAGAAAGCGCTGCATCCATCAGTTTCCGTGCAATGCCCTGCCCTCGTGCCTCCTTGGCAACGATCACGCGGCCAATCTTGAACACATCGCCATCTTCGTACTTCAGGAGAATCCGCAATGCTCCGATGATCTCGCCTGCATCATTCAGCACCAACACATGCTTGGCGACCGGATCCAGCCCGTCAACGTCAGGATAAGCACATTCCTGTTCAACAATGAACACATCACACCGAAGCTTCAGCAGCGAGTACAGCTGTTCAAGACTGAACTCGTTGAAGTCTTTAAGCTCAAGAAACTGGGACATTCCACCTCAAAAATTCCGCAGCTTACTCCCACGGAGCAAGCCTCAAACCCTCTGTTATGTTGGTCTTCAGCGTTCATTTTGCAAGGGAATTGCTGCCAAAAACTAATCTTTAGGCAGATTTCACACGCAGAAACAGAAGGAAAGACCGCACGCGCCGATCCCCTTAACCTCTTGTTAATGAATAGAGGCGGGGATGCGTATGCGGGCAATGAAGCCAAAATACCTGATGAACAGCTTGCAGCGCAGATTTCTGCCATCCTCCGCCTACCAGTCAGAATGGGATGAGGAAACGGTACCAAGCTGGTTCCATCATGAGCTCTCAGACCTGCATCACCAGAAACGCGAAAAACAAGCCAAACTGCATATGACCTTGCCCGCCTCCTGCGCGCAGGCTCTGCAAACTCATGGCATCTGGATCAAACACAACGCGTTACCCAGAGAGTTCTTCCGCAGACTGAAGTTCGAGGCGTTCGATTATTTCGTGGGGCAAAGAGATCGCAACAAGCGCCTCCTGTCCAACTGGCACAACGCGCAGAGTTTCACACTTCCGCTCAACTACACGCATCTGCTGAGGCAACCATTCCTGCAATCAGCGATCACCGACGAGTTGATCCCTCCGCCCTTGCAATATGCAGCAGGGCGAAAAGGCAAACCCATGTATCAGCTGGAGGCAATGGCTCAGTGTGCACCTGCCTTCCGCTTTGAAACGGATGGAAACAGCACTCCACCATTTGAAATTGAGCATGACGCACGCGCACCCGGTGCAACAGCGCTACTGTTTCTGGAAACCATCACACCAGAAGACGGCGCCCTATTTTATATCCCCGGCTCTCACCGAATGACAGAGCAGCGTATCTTCTGGGAGTACCAGCGACATATCGATCTTGCAGAAATAGATGAAGAAGAAGAGTCCCCCATCACAGGGCTTAGCGACCTGCAGGAGCTGGACCTGCCACCACTCCTACCGCTTAATGTTCAAGCAAACACATTGCTGATCTGGGATAGAACAGGTTTCCATGGGCGTTTACCAAGTACCAACAACTCTCAAAACGCCCACACTGCACACCGGTTAGCTTTACGTGCTGATCTCTCGACCAAATCCTCAGCCCGCGGCAACTAATCAGAGGCGACGGCGGTAGATTTCCAGTGAGGAATCTGCAGAGTCTTTTTCTCCACGATCAAACGGCGTGCGCTCCGCAAGTTCCCACTCATCCTCATGGATTTCAGGAAATTTGGTGTCACCATCCGGCTGAGCATGAATACGGGTGATGTAAAGCGTCGAGGCCTTCGGCATGGCTTCTTTGTAGATCTGCCCGCCACCAACAATCATGATCTCGTCGACATCATCATTCTCGGCAATATCATTAGCCAGAGTAAGCGCATCCCCAAGGCTACTCACCACTTCAACACCGTCATAGGCGTAATTCGGATCACGCGTAATCACGATATTTTTGCGGTTCGGCAGAGGTTTACCAAGCGTCGTGCAAATGCTCTCAAATGTACGCCGCCCCATGATGACTGGCTTGCCTGTCGTCGTTTTGCGAAAGAACTTCAGATCGGTAGAAACAGACCATGGCATGTCGTTGTTCGCGCCAATCACACCATTTTCAGCAACAGCTGAAATCATTGAAATTTGCTTCATCCTATCCTCAATCGGCAAGAGACATGGGGCAGTCGAGAGACGAGAGCATGGCTGCTCTCATCCAAACCAGTTCAAGACAGTAGAACGAGCCTACGGCCTCACATTCCAACTAAGCATTAACGGCTTGCCATCGTCTGTAACATCGAACACACCATAGGCAGCTGTCTTCAGTTTCAGGTCAGCGCCAGCACCACCATCAGCCAAGGCTTTCAGTGCAAAACGTGCGATGCCATTGCTGGTGGTCACCAGGAGGGTTTTGCCCGGATACTTCTTTGGTGCATTCGCAAAGAACTCCTGCCAACGGCCAATCACCGCTGGTGGATCAATATGCCAACCATTGGGCGGCACACCTTCTTCTTCCCACGCACGAAGAGCATCCTCGCCAATGCGGGCACGCACCTCTTCCTCAGGCTTGTTTTCATCAGGCCCGTAGTCGATCTCCACCAAAAACGGCAGAACCTTGAGGTCAACTTCTTCAGCTTGAGTCTTAAGCGCAATCTGAGCGGTTTGCTTGGTGCGCTGAAGCGGCGAGCAGAAGGCCATATCAAAGGACACACCAAGCTCAGCAAAGTGCTCAGAAAGCTTCTCAGCCTGCTCCAGACCGGAAACACTCAGAGGCAGATCCGTCCGGCCACCAACACGCGTGACAACATCGCCTTTATCAAAGGTGTTGCCGTGTCTGAGAATATAAATACGCGTCACAGGCCAGTCTCCAGATGATCAAACGGGTCACCAAACTTAGCAATCAGTTGCGCTGCAAGCTCAGCATCACTTGGCGTATCCACGCCAGACATAGAAAGCTTCGGTGGCTGAACTTCTTCCGCATGAACAACCATGCCATTTTCCAGGAAGCGAAGCTGCTCCAGTCCTTCCATCTGCTCGTAGTAGCCAAGGCCCAGCTTATTGAAACGCTCAAGCGCATCCACACGGTAGCCATAAAGCCCGATGTGACGGAACACAGGAGAAAGCTTGTCCGTCTCACGCAGTTTCTCTTCCTTGCGGATGGCAGGCAGGATGTTCTTGGAGAACCACAAAGCAGTGCCGTCATCCTTGCGCACGCAAGTTGTGCCGGAAAACGGATGAGCCTTCTTGTGCTCACGCAGCACGTCAAGCCCTTCCCAGTCGAGCCGGATAACCGGGGTAAACACATCCGCATCAGGCCGCGCTTCCGCAGCCTTAATGAGTGCTGCCACATGTGCCGGTGGTGTAAACGGCGCATCCCCCTGCAGGTTCAGCACAAACTCAGGATGCGTGCCAAACGCTTTGGAAGCAGCAAGCGCACGATCAGTCCCGGACGGATGCTCAGGATCGGTCATCACAAACGGTGCACCAATATGGCGGCAGTGCTCAGCGACCTCTTCATGATCAACAGCAACCACGTAATCAGAGTTGGTCTGCTTGGCAGCCACACGGGCAACCTGCACAACACGCTCCAGCAAGCTACGCCCACTGATAGGATGCAGTGGCTTACGAGGAAAACGAGTTGAGCCAATGCGCGCAGGAACGCAAATAAGGGTTCGCATGGGAACTCCTTTTGAAAGTCAAAGACAACTAAACCGCAACAACACCCTTGATGTGTGGATGCGGGTCATAACCTTCCAGAGCAAAGTCTTCATAGCGGAATGCGAAGATATCCTTCACTGCTGGATTGATACGCATGACAGGCAAAGCCCGCGGCTCCCGTGAGAGCTGCAGTTCAGCCTGTTCCATGTGATTGAGATAAAGATGAGCATCACCCAGCGTGTGCACGAAGTCGCCCGGCTCCAGATCACAGACCTGAGCGATCATCATGGTCAGCAGCGCATAAGACGCAATGTTAAACGGAACACCAAGAAACACATCGGCGGAACGCTGATAAAGCTGGCAGGAGAGCTTGCCGTTCGCCACATAGAACTGGAACAGCGAGTGACACGGCGGCAGCGCCATATCATCAACAAGAGCCGGATTCCAGGCTGATACAATGAGGCGGCGACTGTCAGGATTGGTTTTGATCTGCTGTACTACATTGGCAATCTGGTCGATAGAACTGCCATCAGGCTTGGGCCAGGAGCGCCACTGATAGCCATAAACTGGCCCCAGGTCGCCATTCTCATCTGCCCACTCATCCCAAATACGCACCTTATTATCTTTAAGGTACTTGATGTTGGTATCACCCGCCAAAAACCACAGCAGTTCATGAATGATGGATCTCAGATGCAGCTTCTTGGTCGTAACAACCGGAAAGCCTTCAGACAGATTAAATCGCATCTGATGACCAAAGACTGATTTTGTGCCTGTACCCGTGCGATCTTCCTTGACCACACCTTCATCCATGATGCGGCGCATCAGCTCTAGATATTGCTGCACGAAGGGTCATCTCCTGTTCTACGATTCGGCTCGCGCACAGTATAGCCAATCTCCTGAAAAACGCCTCTGTGCCATCTTGCAAGAGCGGTCTTACCCCAAGCTTCCGTCGATAAAAAGACCATGAAAACGCCAAGAGATCATCTGCTTCCGACAATTCCCTGCAAATGCGTCATTTACAAATCTTCAGTGACGCCACTTGTTAAAATTGCCCTGTGAATATGCCGCTTTGTCAACAGCTTCTCTTAGTCTTGCGCCAACAACCATGAGCTTTTGCACTTCCATTTGGCAGTGCGTGCACCTATATTCCCCCTGCCAGTTCACTGGCTACGGCAATAAATTGCGAGCGCAATAAACCATTCGGACCCGGGGGCGGTACCCGGCGCCTCCACCAAAGCCCGTTGTACTCCAGCGGTCTTCGGGGGGGCGAAATAGGATCGACGAGGGCGTAAAGGCTTTGCTTTTGCTCGGCATGGTACCACCGTTATCGGACCAAAATGATAGTTGCAAATGACAACTACGCTATGGACAACGCTGTAGCTGCGTAATGCGGTTCCGGTAGTCCACTAAGTCCTGTTGGTTAGCACCTTCAGGCGGGGTTCGGGGGCACCTGGCAACAGAAGCCTCCACTTTAGTGTTAAAAGGCTCTTTCCTTATTCTACGCCGATTCAGGGTATAGAAATAAAAGACAGGCCTTTTTGTCGCCTCTACGCTATAGTTAGGCCGAATAAGAACGCAAAGGATGAGCGGTGCCGAGCATGGCTGAAGATTTAATCCGCTATGACATCATCATTCAGGACGCGCTGAGAAGCGCAGTTCGAAAGATATTGGTTGAGGTCAACCGGGCAGGACTTCCCGGAGAGCACCATTTTTATATTGCCTTTGAAACCACGGCCCCTGGCGTCAAGATTTCAAGCCGCTTGAAGGAACGCTACCCGAAAGAAATGACGATCGTGCTGCAGCACCAGTTCTGGGATCTGCAGATCACTGAGCATGCTTTCGAGGTTGGCCTGTCCTTTGGTGGTGTTCCGGAGCATCTTTATGTTCCGTTCTCTGCAATCAAAGGCTTCTTCGACCCATCCGTCCAGTTCGCTCTTGAGTTTGAGCCGGGCAAAACCGGGGAAGAACTGCCTGCAGAATTCCGCATCGCAGAACGTGATCTGGACTCCGTTGAAGAGTTCCATGCACGTCTGGAAACTGCTGTTGAGCAAGCTGAAGAGGAAGAAGCCAAAACCGCTTCCACAGCCGAAGACACAGCTGGCGATGCTGAAGAAGACAAAGAAAAGTCTGAAGCTGACGAAACTTCTTCCGAAGAAAGCGGCAGTGCTCAGGTTGTTTCCTTGGATGCATTCCGCAAAAAGAGCTAATCGCTCCGATCAAGAAAAGAGCGGTCGGCTCATCAACCCAACGTATGGATGATTGAATGAGCGCGACCGTTATTAATCTACGTCAGGCCCGCAAGCAAAAGGCCAGAGACACAAAAGCCCAGTCCGCTGCAGAAAATCGCCGGAAGTTCGGGCGCACCAAAGCCGAAAAATCTCAGGAAGAAGCTGAAGCCACCTTGGAGACCAAGCGCTTTGAGGGCCACAAGCTCACCTCCATCTCCTCCCGTAAAGACGAAGACTGAGGCAATCATGAGCCTCAAGAAGCGCTCCATAACCCTGCACGGCCACAGAACCAGCATTACGCTGGAGCCTGAGTTCTGGTCAGGTCTGGAAGATCTCGCACGCAGTCAGGGAAAAAACATCACAGCGACCATCGCTGGCATCGATGATGAAAGAAATCCTGAGAACAATCTCTCAAGCTGCATTCGCGTTGCCGTGCTCAAGCACTTTCAAAGCCAACTGATCAGTTAACCTGCAGCAACCGCCCACCCGGCAGTTCAATAAACTTCGGCGTGCCACGCTCATCAGTTGGCAAGTCTGGAAGCGGACCACGCAGCACCTGATTATCATTTCCCGCTTCAAGCACACCAAGGTTCTTCGGCGCACCGGACTGAATGATTGGCCCGAGCAGATCGACCTCCCCTGCTGGCACAGTTGCCTCATTCACACCGCCAATGGTCACTGGAGCTTCCAGAGCAGGTAAGCTGGACTTGGCACGTGGTTTGGGAGGGTCAACGATGGAAACAGAGGGACTATTGGGCTTTTTTTCAGCAGCATCTCCATCAAGCACAGACCGGATACGCGCACTGAAATCCTGAACAGAGCTCTTCTTGGCTTCCTCTGCACGCGCTTGCTCAGCTGCTTTGGCTTCTGCAGCACGTTGAGCCTCTTCTGCACGTTTTACAGCAGCTAACGCCTCTGCTTTCCGAGCGTCTTCTTCTGCTGCCAACTGAGCCGCACGCGCCTCAGCTTCCCGTTCGGCCTGAGCCTGACGCTCACGCTCCGCAGCAGCTTCCGCTTCAGCAGCCTGACGGGCTTTCTCTTCTTCAGCCGCCTTGGCCTTGCGCGCAGCTTCCTCATCCTGCTTTTTCTTCAGCTCATCAAGCATGCGCTCTTGCTCGGCAATCTTGCGCTGCTCTTCCTCAATGCGCTTCACATTCAGCTCAATCGCACGCAGGTTGAGGTAGGAAAGCAATGGTCCCGTATCCAGCTTGCGCGCAGGATTCTCCAATGGCCCGGAGTAAAGGATAGCCACCTGAGGCTCTGCCCCGGCAACCTTCTGCGCTTCATCGCGGGTCTTCATGGAGACATCACCAGTCAGTGCCCACTTCTCAAGATCAATCAGCGCAGAACCAAACAACGTGGTGCCAGCTGTATCAACAGAGATGTTGCGTGCACGAATACGGCCACTGGCAATACCTATAGAACCATCAACGCGGTTGAAGGTCACGGAACCCGCGTCCAGATGATCAGCAAACACACTCTGAATTGCAGCCTCATCCAGCTCCATCCCCGCATCCGCTGCTTTGATCACCAGATCAAAAGCTGCCGGGTTAACCCGGCGGATTTCACCATCCGTCACACTGAATGTACCGCCACCGGAAAGACCAGAAACAAGACCTGAGATCGTACGACCACTCCCCTCAAACTCGGCAATGGCCTGCAGTTTACCAGTCGCCAGCGCTCGGCCTTCATCAGTCCAGGCCAGCTCTTCAAAGTCCGCATCATCCAAACGGAAACGACCAGAAAGTGTCGCCTGTCCCTGATCACGCTGTAAATCAAACGCACCAGAGAACTCACCGCCAGCAAAACGGCCTTTACCTTCATTGATGGAAAGCAGATCAGAGCGCAAACGCAGCTGGCCGCTGGCGGCATCCAAACGGAACTCATCACTAAACATCGCACGATCACTGGTCACATCAAGCGTCAGATCCACACCATCGGCAAGGCTCTGCCCCAGCGCCTGAGAAGACCAGACAGAATCCTCCTGAAGAACACCCGCCCAGACATTAGAGCCCAGCAGCAGCTCGCTCAGGCTGCGCATATCAAGCTCAGAAAGCTCCAGCTTACCGGAGGCCTTCAGCGGACCATTCTTTTCAAGAGTACCTTCAAGGTCACCCTTCAGATCCATACTTGCAAGCTGACCTTTCAACTCTGAAACGGTGAAGTCACGACCGCGCCCTTCAACCTGCCCAGTCAGATTTGCGGTCAACGGGCCAGAGTAAATCGGATAAACTTTGCCAAATGCCAGCCCATAATCCGCTAGATCATCAGATTGCAGCGCCACTTTGGCAGACCATACGGCAGCAGAACGGCTTGGAATGCGAACAGTACCGTCAGAAAGGATTTTCATCCCGACAAGATCACTGGAGAACCCAAAGGCCAGCTGATCACGTGGGCTACCAGACAACGACAGCCGAACTTCACCAGGCTGCAGCTGAGTAATCGGGATCGCCTCAAATCCAAGCTGGCGCAGCACTTTCACACCATCTTTGCCGCCAAGGGTCACTTCTGCATAAAGATCACCCTCAGCAAAATCGTCAATACGGCCCTCAAAGGTGCCGTTCAGATCCAGATCGCTCATACCAACTTCACCAAAAAGGTTCAGGGACATATCCGTCCGCCCCTTCTCAGCATATGCAGAAAGCTCAGCTTTCAGGTTGGCAGGTGCAAGATCAGGAGCTGCTACTTTCAAGCGCTCAATCAATGGATGTTCAGGCGCATACTCCTCCAGCACAGCCACAGCACCACTCAGGGAGGAGGCCGTTAGCGTACCTTTGATGTTCCCCTGAGGCGTGGTGCTCAGATCATCAATGCGCCCCTTCATATCGATATAGGCACCAGCAAAGTCGCGGATCTTCAGCTGTTCAATAGAAAGCGCATCTCGGCTCAGGCTCGCACTCACAGCCAAGCTCTTGGCTTTCACACCGCTGGCAACCAGCTCATCTGCATAAAGCCGCATGGACATATCAACCGCACTTGGTTTGATTGTCTTACCCGTAAACGCTTCCACATAGCGCTGGATCTCATCCAGATTGACACGGTCACTATCCATATCAACGGTGATCAACGGACTACGGTCGAGTGGATGTTCAAAGGAAATCAAACCAACACTGCGCACATCACCCGCATCAATCCGCAAGTCAGGAAGACGCAGAGCACCAGACCCAGCTTCAACACGCCCCTTCAACGCAACAGGAGACAAACGCTTGGACGCATCCTTGCGTTCACCCAGCCACCAATGCGCCAGCTGATGTGGTTGACGGGAAGAAATCTCCCAGTCGCCCTGATATCCAGCAGAATTGCGCAGATCCAGATAACCACTGGTTTTGAACTGGCTACGACCCGGCAGCTCACCGGAAAGCTCATCAATCTTCCATCCAGTACCGGTGGATTCAAGCAGCGTACTCAGATTGGAAACAACAGAACCGCCAGCTACAACAACCGGAATGTTTAGATCCATGTGGCCCTTCACATCCAGCAGTGGCAAAGAGCGCAGGCCACCGGCCAATCGCGCCATCACAGCTTCGGATGGAACCAGCGGACGTTGCGGCCCGCCACCAATCATGCGGTCCAAATCCACCTGCTTGAACTGCGCAACGGCCTGAAACTCTGGTTCAGGGCCAAAACTGTAAACACCGCCGCCTTCAGCAGTGATCGGGCGATCTTCTGAACCAAGGCGCAACGTGCTTTCGGTCAGCTCCAGCCGTTCACCATCCAGATTGAACTTACTCTTACCAGCCCATTCCAGATCATCAGAACCTTCGCTGGTGACCGATTGAACCTCTGCATCACCATAGTAGGAGACAACCCCATTCTGGTGTCTCAGGAAACCATCAGTCGAAAACTGCGCAGCAACATTAGCGGGAGAAACCTGGGTCTTAACGCGGATCTGACCATTACGCTCCAAGCGGCCACTGCCGATCTTCAACGTGTACGGCACGCCTTCATAAAGCATCGCGCCTTCCGCTTTGAACGGGCCCTGCAAACCGCCGGCATAAAGCTCCAGATTTGCATTGCCTGCACGGCGCACTTCACCGGTGCGCGCATCAGTCAGCACGATAGAACCGTTACGAACGCTCACATCTTCAAGGATAAGCGATGTCGGATCGATTTCAGAGATAACGGAGCGGCGGGAGTTGGTTTGCAGCACATCAAGGCGACCGCCCTCATCAAGAGAAAGGTTGAGCTCGGGCTCATTGAGCTTCATCTCAGTCACATGCACTTCGCCGCGCAGCAACGAAGGCAGTTCAATACGTCCCTCAAACCCTTTGATGGTCATCAGCGGGTCTTCGACAGCACCAACGCGAACGTCAGAGAGCTTCACATAAGGGGCAGGCAGCAGCTGAACGTCAGTTTCTCCGAGGATCGTAACCTGATGCCCCAGAATTTTCTCACCATAGCTTTCAAACAGGGAACGATAAGCTGACCAATCGATGACCAAAGGGCCAACAAGCGCGATGACCAGCGCTAAGATCAAAGTCCCACCAACGGTGATATAAACCGAATTCAACGTTAAGCTCCTTTACCCACTTCGAACCGCATACCTTGCCGCGCTGTTCGCCTATGAGCTGCATGCAAACACTTGTTTATCTAAGTGAATTACAGCAGGAACAAGACGACAGCAACGACTTAAGGCAATGTTTATGAATGGAACGAAGCAAGTGCGTATTTATGGCACTTCTTTACTCGGCATCTAAGGCAACGATCTTGCCCGGATTCATGATATTCAGCGGGTCAAGACTACGCTTCACCGCGGCCATCACCGCAACCCCGGCACCATGTTCCTTCGGCAGATACTTCATCTTGCCCTGCCCCACACCATGCTCACCAGTACAGGTTCCACCCATCTCAATGGCACGATAATTGAGGCGCTCAACAAAGGCTTCTGACTTGGCAATGTCTTCCGGATCATTCAGGTCCGTCAGCACAAGCACATGGAAATTGCCGTCACCAACATGGCCAACTATCGGACCAATCAAGCCATTTTCTTCGATATCATCGTGTGTAGCAGTCACACAGTCAGCCAGACGCGAGATCGGCACGCACACGTCCGTTGAAAGACCGGTCCGTTCCGGAGCCAACCCCAGCCCTGCCCAATAGGCATCATGACGAGCAGCCCAAAGCTTGTTGCGCTCTTCAGGATCAGTTGCCCATTCAAACTTTTTCAGAGAGTTTTCAGCAGCAATCTCACCAAATCGCTCAGCCTGTTCCCGAACCCCAGCCTCAGAGCCGTGGAATTCCACAAGCAGCAATGGTGATTCTGGCAAATCCAGCTTCGAATAGGCATTGACTGATTTGACAGTCAGTGTGTCCAGAAGCTCAATGCGGGCAATAGGAATGCCATACTGAACAGCTTCAATCACAGTGTTACAGCAATCCGCGATGCTGTCGAACGAGGCAATTCCGCCTGAAATCGCTTCAGGTATCCCCTTCAGCTTCAGCGTGATTTCGGTGATCACTCCAAGCGTACCTTCAGAGCCGACCATCAGACGGGTAAGGTCGTAGCCCGCAGAGGATTTTTTGGCGCGGCTACCGGTCTTCACGATGGTCCCGTCCGGCATGACAACAGTCAGCGCCAGAACCATATCTTTCATGGTGCCATAAAGAACCGCATTGGTGCCTGAGGCACGCGTTGCCGTCATGCCGCCAATGGTGGCATCGGCGCCCGGATCAATCGGAAAGAACAAACCGGTATCACGAAGGTAAGCATTGAGCTGCTTACGCGTCACACCCGGCTGCACCACACAGTCCAGATCCTCAGGATGAACGGCAACAACCTCATTCATCTGGGAAAGATCCAGCGAGATACCGCCGCCCGGTGCATTCAGATGCCCTTCCAGAGAAGATCCGCTGCCAAACGGAATGATCGGCACACGCAGCTCAGCACAAAGCTTTACGATCTTAGAGACTTCTTCTGTCGACTGGGCAAAAACAACAGCATCCGGTGGCTGGTTCGGCAGCCAGGACGTCGTGTGTCCATGCTGCTCCCGTAAACTCAAGGAAGTCTGGCAGCGGTCTCCAAACCGTTCTGTGAGGGTCGCGATCGCTTTGTCGATCCCCTCTGCATTGCGTGTCACCTCTAGCTGCATCCCTGTCAAAGACATGGCAGACCTCCCTCATATTCCAGATGCTTCCCCCAGAAAGCGCTCATGCAAGCGTATAGTCGAAACCCAAGGCCACGACTCGGCATTTATTGGAATTATAGTATTCTGCATGGTCGTCATTATTGAGCTTTTGGCAAGACAGAACCCGCCCTTACGTAGCGGTCTCTGGAGACGCCTTAAGTGTTTCTCAGTGCTTATCGAAAATAATGAGCCGAATTTCGAAGATCAGAGCATATCCTGATTGGCGTTTCCCGGGGAATCTCGTTAAAGACAGTGCCAATCGTTCATTGTCTTATCGCTTAATCTAGTATGCAGAACCAAGCTAACCCGCTGAAAATCGCAATGCGTATAGCCTATAAATGGGTCGAACCAAATTTACGTTTGTTTTTGTCATCGCGGCTTCCGCTTGTCTGGTTCCTCGCACTCATCATCGGGGCCGCAGTGGGTGGTTCAGCAATCCTGTTCCGTATCGGCATCGGATTGATCCAGTGGACCTGGCTCGGCACAGCCTCAGAGCGCATGATCAGCGCTGCCAACGCACAGCCTTGGTATGTGATTGTTCTGGCCCCGGTCATCGGCGGCGCCATCGTTGGCTTGCTGCTGCAAACCATCCAGAAGAAACAACGCGCCGGTGGTGTAGCAGATGTGATTGAAGCACGCGCTCACGGCGGCACTGGCCTCCCCTTCTGGCCCGGCATCAGTTCTGCTCTGATTACCGTCATCTCTCTTGGCAGTGGCGCCAGCGCGGGCCGCGAAGGCCCAATGGTGCACCTGGGCGCGACCCTTGGCACCTCAGTCTTTTCTCGGTTGAATCTGCCCGATTCAACAATGCGTATCCTGCTGGCAGCAGGTGTCGCCAGCGCAGTCTCCGCCAGCTTTAACGCACCGATTGCAGGTGTTTTGTTCGCTCACGAAGTGATCCTCGGCCACTACGCCATGTCAGCCTTCGTGCCAATTGTGCTGTCATCTGCCATGGGAACGCTGGTCTCCCGCCTCTATTTTGGCGATGTGGCCGCATTCATCCTGCCGCACTATCAAATCAACACCTACTGGGAGTTCCCGGCCTTCGTCCTGCTCGGCATCATCTGCGCGATTGTAGCGATCACCTTCCAGTTTGCTCTGATCGGGTCCGACTGGGTCGCCCGAAACGTCAAGATGCCAATCTGGCTGCGTCCGGTTGTTGGCGGTGTGCTTGTCGGCTCTATCGCTGTCTTCTATCCGGAAGTCATTGGTGTTGGCTATGAAGCAACGGATGGCGCACTTAACTCAGAACTGTCGCTCACTTTGATGCTGTCGCTGCTGGTTGCCAAAACAGCTGCAACGGCCATCACCCTCGCCTCCCGCTTCGGCGGCGGCATCTTCTCGCCCTCTCTTTATCTGGGCGCCATGACCGGCGGTGCTTTTGGCCTTATCGCCGCGAACCACTTGCCAGAGATGGCCTCCAGCCATGGTCTTTACGCCATCCTCGGCATGGGTGCAGTGGCCGCCGCAGTGTTGGGAGCACCGATCTCAACCACCATGATCGTGTTCGAGCTGACAGGCGGTTACGAGCTTTCCATCGCACTGCTGATCTCAGTTTCCATCGCAACTGGCCTCAATCAGGCAATCCATGGCCGCTCCTATTTCCACTGGCAGCTGGAAATGCGCGGCGTGATGCTGCAGGATGGAGCCCACAAATGGCTCGTCCGCATCGTGCACGTGGAAGATTTCGCCGATCCTCCCCGCCCGGACACCGATACCACCTTCGATCCAGAGTCAGAAGAACCGTTCCTCGCACCGCTGGATACGCTGGAAAAAGCCCTCAAGGCCTTCGACGATGCCGGCAAGGCCACGCTGCCTGTCATAGACCCCAAAAACCCAACGCAAGTCATTGGCTATGCAAGCCACGTGAAGGCGCTACGCTACTTCAACTCCGCCCTTATTCAGGCGAATGTTGAGGAGCACCGCTAGCCAAACCCCAGATAATCTCCATTGACCCATCCGTAAAAAACAGCAATCTCGTTCAAGACATCATTGTCTTCGCTGGGTAATTTGGGTCTATGAAACCGGTCACTCAAAAAGCTGCATTGGAAGCAACTCCGCTCAATACGGGAGAAAACGCTCAGTTCTGGAGCGCTCCCAACTTTGACGGACTGGAATGTCTTGCGGCGAGTTTCAGAACCCACGTCTACGAACCCCACACCCACGACACCTTCGTTGTCGGCGGAATTCTCCAGGGTTGTCAGTGCTACTGGCAACGGGGCGAGCAGATATTTGCCGGTCCCGGAGATCTGGTGTTCGTGAACCCCTTCGAGTTGCACGACGGCATACCGGAAGGCTACGGCTACACCTACCGGATGACCTACCCAAGCATATCCTTGCTGCAGAAGATCGCCGAAGACCTGACAGACAAGCCGCAAAGCGGGACACCGTACTTCCCGGAGGCTTGCGTCCATGACCCTGAGCTCTGTCAGGAGTTCATTGCAGCTCACAAGTCCATACAGAACCGCTCCATCGATCTGGAAGCCGAAGAACCGCTCTACATGATCTTCGCCAAGATGCTCGCCAAATACGGCAGCTTCCGCGAAAGTGACATGAACTCTAAAGATCCGGTCGCGGTGAGAAGAGCACGTGAGTATCTGGAAGAAAGCTTCATGGGCAACGTGCATCTGGATGATCTGGTGAACATCTCAGGCCGCTCCAAATACCACCTCATCCGCTCCTTCAAAAAGGCTACGGGCCAGACCCCGCATGCTTATCTGACAGACGTTCGCGTGCGCAATGCAAGACGCCTGCTTGTCAGAGGCACCTCACCAAGCGAAACAGCCTCACTTTGTGGCTTTGCGGATCAAGCGCATCTGACACGCCAGTTCAAATCCCGCGTCGGTACCACTCCGGCAGCCTTCCAGCGGTCCGTGATTTCCATTTAATATCCGCGACCTACCACCAATTGGTAGTAGAAGCGCAATTTCGTTCAAGACGGCTCCGGCCGCTCTGCCTTAAAAACACTCCATGCTTTTAGGAGGGTTTTGTGAAAAGCAACCAAAACAAATCAGCGATCAACGCTGGCCCCAATGAATTCTTTCTCGGCGTCACCACGTTCTTCCCACTGGTGTTCGCCGCAACGCCCATCGGCCTGTTGTTTGGCGCTCTCGCAGCACAAAAAGGAATGTCTCCTTTAGAAGTGCTGCTGATGGGCTCGTTCGTGTTCGCAGGTGGCTCCCAGTTCCTCGCACTGGATCTGTGGGCAGACCCACTGCCTTGGCTCACCATTGCCTTCTCAACGTTCCTGATCAACCTGCGCCACGTACTCATGAGTGCCTCTCTGGCCCCTAAGCTGGGGCACTGGACGCCTCTGCAAAAATACCTCGGCTTCTTCATATTGGCAGATGAAGTCTGGGCCCTGTCTGAGCAGCGCGCCATGAAACAGCACACAACCTTCAGCTTCTACATGGGTGTTGGTCTCACTCTCTTCATCACATGGCAAGCCGCTTCAGTTGCAGGAAGCCTGATAGGCGCAGTCATGGGCGATCCGTCCCGCTACGGCCTGGATTTTGCCTTCACCGCTCTCTTCATCTGCCTGGTGATGGGATTCTGGCAGGGCCGAAAGACAGGCGTAGTCCTCGCAGCCAGCGGTCTTGCAGCTGTTCTCACACACAAATTTGTGCCGGGTGCCTGGTACATAATTGCCGGGGCCGTTGCTGGCGTCATTGCAGCTGCCATTCAATATGACGACAATCCGAACGGGCTTAAGAACTCTGCGGAGGCACTCCAGTCATGACCTCAGAAATCTTCGCAGTTGATCCGCTCGTGCTCTTCACCATTCTGGTTATGGCAGCCGGAACCTACCTGACCCGCATTGCAGGACTGGTACTGACAAAGTTCGTCACCTTCTCCGGCAGAACAGAAGCAGCTCTGCAGGCCGTGCCTCCGGCAATCCTCATGTCGGTTGTCGCCCCAACCGCCTTTGCAACCGGCATAGCAGAAACCGCTGCCACAGCTATCACCGCCGTCGCAGCCCTACGTCTGCCCATGCTGGCAGCCATGACAATCGGCGTTGTCAGTGTCGTGGTCTTAAGAATGGCACTCGCTGTCATCTAAGCAAAAACCCCGCTCCTTGAAGCGGGGTTTTCTTTATCTCATAACAAAGCAGATCATGATCAGGAAACCGGACGGGTCGCCTCTTCCAGCCATGCCTTGGTCTCATCATCAAGCAGTGGGCCAACCAGCTCACGTACGCGCGCGTGATAAGCATTCAGCCAGTTCAGCTCAAACTCAGAGAGAAGCTTGGTGTCCACCATGCGCAGATCAATCGGCGCCAATGTCAGCGGCTCAAAGCCAAGCATCTTCTGGTCTCCACCTTCAATGGCAGCAGCAGGTGTCACCAGCTCAAGGTTCTCAATGCGGATGCCATACTCATCAGCACGATAGTATCCCGGCTCGTTGGAAAGGATCATACCCGGCTTCAGCGCAATGCTGTTCGGTGCCTTCGCAATCCGCTGCGGACCTTCATGCACACCCAGATAAGAACCAACACCATGGCCAGTGCCGTGGTCAAAATCGAGCCCCTGCTTCCAGAGATCGATGCGAGCCAACGTATCCAGCTGAGAACCTGTTGTTCCAACCGGGAAGCGCGCTGTCGCAATCGCAATGTGCCCTTTCAGAACAAGCGTGAAATGCTTGCACTGCTCAGCAGTCACAGCTCCAACAGCCAGCGTACGCGTGATATCGGTCGTGCCGTCTTCATACTGCGCACCAGAGTCAATCAGGTAGACACTGTTCAGCTCAATCGGCAGGTTGCTGTCATAGCTCACACGGTAGTGACAGATCGCACCATGAGGACCAGCTGCAGAGATAGTGTCAAAGGAGATGTCTTTCAGAGCACCCGTCTCACGGCGGAACTCCTCAAGCTTCTCAGCAACAACAACCTCAGTCAGGCCACCAAGCGGTGCGGTCTTCTCAAACCATGCAAGGAAGCGTGCATACGCAACACCATCACGCAGATGAGCCGCTTTGGTGCCTTCAATCTCAGCCTGATTTTTGATCGCTTTCGGCAGCAGGGTTGGCTCCTGCCCCTCCACAACATGGCCGCCATTGTCAGCAACCGCATCGTAAAGCGCCTGACCAGCAAGCCCGGTATCAATCAGAACCCGCTTGCCATCCGTTCCAAGCGCCTTCAGTGCTGGAGCGAGTCCGCCCGGCTCATCGATGTCCGCCAGAGAACTCAGCTCATCACGCACTTCATTGGAAAGCTTGCGCCCATCAATGAACAAGGATGGCTTGCCCTTGGTCGGTACCAGAGCAAAAGACAAAGGCAACGGCGTATGCATCACATCGCTGCCGCGAATGTTGAGCAACCATGCAATGGAGTCCGGCTGGGTCAGAAGCGCAGTATCAGCTTCCTTTTCAGCAATCAGCTCACCAATACGTTTGATCTTGTCAGCGGCGCTTTCACCCGCAAACTGCATTGGATGCATGTTGACCGCACCAAGCGGCGCTGCTGGACGGTCATTCCAGACCCCGTCCACTGGATTACTGTCAACAGCAACCAGCTCAGCACCAGCCTTTTTACAAGCCGCTTTCAGGGAGCGCACCTGACGAACAGGATGCAGCATCGGGTCATAACCGATCTTCTGGCCTTCCTGTGCATTCTCACGCAGCCAGTCAGTCAGCGGCTCTGCAATCAGATGACGATAGGCAAACGCCTCTTCATCCACCTGATCCCGCACCTGAATGGTGTAGCGACCATCAATAAAGATCGCAGCCTTGTCACTGAGTACGCCAGCAATGCCGGCAGACCCGGTAAAACCGGTCAGCCATTCAAGGCGGCAGTCACTGTCAGGCACATACTCGCCCTGGTGTGCATCTGCACGCGGCACCAAAAAGCCATCAAGCCCGCGAGAGGCCAGCTCTTCCCGCAGAGCGGCCAACCGAACCGGCCCGCGAGATTTATCATTTACTGTGTCAAAGCTCTGAAACATGCCGGAAGGCTAATGCTGATCGCGGCGCAACTCAACCACACAAACAAGCCTCCTCAGAGGATTTTATGCTCTCATAATAAGCCAAAAGGATACAGAAGTACACAATCCATGCCGTATACGCAGATCTGCTATGTACTCCATGCAAATTCAGATCATGACAATCCCAAGACATGCAAAAAATGCATAAGTGTCATGCGAAACTATCTCTTTTTTTACAAACTAAAATAATGGATAAGTCCTCTCGTCGACGGGGCGCTTCCCTCCCAAAGCAAACCGGCGGATCACACCTCCTCCCAATGTGATGCGCACGACACCAATGGCCGGCAGCCATCAGCAGCTGATAAAGCGCTAGAAATGCCACTCATATAGCTAGATACCTCCTCCCAATATCTAGCAAGCTAAGCAAATTCCTCCCAGTTGCTTGGCACACAAAAAAACCTTTGCTTCCCCGGCAACCTCCTCCCAATTTGCCGGATCAGGAAGCAAAGGTTTTTTGTTTTCTGCAACCCAACAATCAGACATCAAAAAACCCTCTAAGCAGAAGCAAAGAGGGTTTTGAATTATTCACAGTGCAAATGAGCTTATGGCGCCCAGTTGCCCTTAGCAAAAGTCAGGGTCAGCCAACCATCAATCTCACGGCGATGCACCAGCTTCAGGCCCTGCTGGCCGTAAGCGGAAATAATCCGCGGGCCGTGCTCTATGCGCAATCCGGAAAGGACCAGCGTGGACTTGTGCGCAAGGTGATTGCACAGCTTGGCAGACATCTGCACCAATGGCTTTGCAAGGATGTTGGCAACAACCAGATCAAACGGTCCAAACTCGTTGAAGCGACGATCTTCCACACCAGCGCCTGTAAAGGCTTTGAACAGCGGACCAACATTGTTCTTGCGCGCATTGTCAATCGCAGCTTCAATCGCGATCGGATCAATATCCGTTGCCAGAACCTCAGAACCGGTAAGCTTTGCAAGAGCAATACCCAGAACACCGGTGCCGGTACCCAGATCAAGCATGCGATGGTACTTGTGGCGCTTCAGCAGACGCTGCAGTTCCAGCAGGCAACCTTCGGTCGTACCATGGTGACCCGTGCCAAATGCCTGCGCCGCTTCAATCTCGATACCGATATCAGATTTGTTGACCGCATCACGATCATGCGCCCCATGCACAATAACGCGATCTGCACGAACCGGCTTTAAACCTTCAAGAGACTTGGCAACCCAATTGATATCCGGCAGTGCTTCAACTTCAGCCGAAGTTGGGATGACGCCACCTTCAAACTGATCAAACAGGCGCATTTCTACCAGATTGATTGCGTCATCAACCGTGGACTCCAGCACCAGCACCTCAGCTGTCCAGATGGTTCCATCAGTGGAGCTTTCAAAAACAGCAACCGGAAAACCATCATCTTCAAAGCGGGCCTCCATAATATCGGAGAGTGCCTTTGCTTCAGCTTCAGGCGCCGGAATGCGAACCCGGATCGTGTCCATGCAAAAACCCTTAGTTACGATGAGCTATCAAAACTCAAACAATATCTTTGCATAGGCGTATAGAA
Organism: Pseudovibrio sp. JE062; assembly: GCF_000156235.1. Classification (NCBI taxonomy): domain Bacteria; kingdom Pseudomonadati; phylum Pseudomonadota; class Alphaproteobacteria; order Hyphomicrobiales; family Stappiaceae; genus Pseudovibrio; species Pseudovibrio sp. JE062. Next base: position 287,939 of record NZ_DS996806.1, on the reverse strand, counting down.
TGCACAGCGCCGAAAAGCCAGAGCTCACGAGGCTTTCTCGCGTTCTGCCGCATATTCACTGGGAACAAGGCTAAGTATTGTTGAACCCGAAGCCACCGTCGCAGGCACGGAGCTGTTCATGGGGCGCAGCTTCTTCGTCGGCTCAATCAGCATCAGCACAATTGCTTTTTCGGGCAGAGCTTCCTGAAACGCATCCCAGCCATAGGTATCGGTCAACTCACTGGCCTTAATAAACCAGCCCTCGCGGATTTTCGTTTCAAGGTCGTTGTAGCTGTGCTCCTGTGTCAGGAACGGACGTCCACCAAGCGTCACGACACGGCGAAACTTCTCTTTCTCACTCTGCTCTTCTGACGGCGCAAACTGATAGACCTCCCCTCGCCCCATAAGCGGCCCGAAGTTTGTGGTCACCAGCGCGTTGTAATCGTCATTGTCAGTTACAGCGAGCAAAACACTATAGTTCTCAAGCGGCAGTTCGTTCTCAACCTCTTCAGAAAGAACCTCGCCATAATGGTTCGCCAACCCCGCATTCCGGGAAAGTCGAAGCTTGCCCCAGTTGCGGTCCACGGTAAGCGAGTTGATATCCAGCGTCTTCAGCTTGGTCGCCAGCGCAACGCTGAACCGGCTTGCCCCGACAATCAGCAGCCCAGGCCCTGAATGACTGGAAAGCCCCAGCCACCGTGCAAACGGCCCGAGCGTGAACCCGTGGGCAAACACAGTGGCAACCACCACGGCAAACGACAGCACCGCCAGCCGCTCACCATCCGGGGCGCCATGTTCCACCAGCGAGCGTGCAAACAAGCCAGACACTGCTACTGCTACAATACCGCGCGGCGCGATCCACCCCACCAGCAAACGCTCCTTCCAGCTCAGGTGAGCACCAATCGTGCCAACCCAAACGGAAATAGGCCGGATCACAAACAGCAGAACCAGAACAAACGCCAGATCCTCCAGCCCAAACTCAGCCAGACTGCCCAGCTGAACAGAAGCCGTCAAAACGATGAAGACAGAAGACACCAGAATAATCGTCACCGCTTCCTTGAATCGCTTCAACTCCTCAAGGCTGGCAAGGCGCGAGTTGCCGAGCACCAATCCCAGAACAGTCACGGTCAGCAAGCCGGATTCCTCAAGCACCAGATCAGAAAGCGCATAAGCGCCCATCACACTCACAAAGATCAACGGAACTTTCAGGAATTCGGGAACCCGGCCACCAACAAACAGCCAGATCAACCCACGCCCCAGCGCCCAGCCACCAACACCACCAATCAGCAACCCAGCCACCGCGCGCACGGCAAGAACCCAGAAGCCATGATCACCGTGATAAACCAGATAGCCCTCAAACATGAACACCGCGAGCAGCGCGCCAAGAGGGTCAGCCAGAATAGCTTCCCAGCGCAGCAACGAACTTACCCGGCGTTCCAGTCGGGCTTGACGCAGAAGTGGGATGATGACGGTCGGGCCGGTCACGATCAGGATGGCAGCAAACACAAGGGCTGAGGGCCAACTTAATTCAGCTATATAATGGGCATTGAGCGCGCCCAATAAGAACGCAATAAACGCACCCAGCAACACAAGCCGCCAAACGGCCTTCTCAACACCACCAATACGTTGAAAATTAAGGGAAAGACCGCCCTCAAACAGAATGACTGCAACGCCAAGCGCAACAGTTGGACGCAATAAATCACCAAACAACGCATTTGGGTTGAGAATACCCGTTGCAGGACCAATCAGGAAGCCCGCAACAAGCAGCAGGACAATAGCAGGAAGCGACCATCGCCAGGCGAGCCACTGGGCGCCTACACCTGCCACACCAATCATCGCAAGCGCGATAACCACACTGTCCATTGCCACCTCCCAACACAACTTAAGAGAGAGATAGCACAAATTGCCCTAAAGGTAAGTAACGCTTGAGTTGCAGGTTATGCCCGCTCGACAAAGCTATCGAGCACTTTCTTCTGGCCAGCCTTTTCAAAGTCGACAGTGAGCTTATTCCCCTCAATGTCGCTGATGGCACCGTACCCGAACTTCATATGGAAGATGCGCTCACCAATGGCAAAATCACTGCCAACCTCAGTAACGCTCTTGGCCACCAGCTCACCCTCAATGGTCATCGGACCAGCCTTCTTGGCACGGCGAGTTTGGTTCCCGCCATGCATCCGGCCATACTGCTGACCAGAAGCCTGCGCCTTGCGGGCGCGTTGCCAGCCTGGGGTGGAGTACTTGCTCTGGAACGGGTCGCTGTTGTCAAACCGGCTGGCACCATAACCGCCACCAGCGCTGTTCAGACCATAGCCACCGTAGGAGCTGGAGGCCTCAACAACCTCAACACTGTCCGCGGGTAACTCATCCAGGAAGCGGGAAGGAATACAGGACTGCCAGGAGCCATGAATGCGGCGGTTGGAGGTGAACCACACCTTCACACGCTTACGACCACGTGTAAGACCCACATACGCAAGACGCCGCTCCTCTTCCAGACCGGCCTGTCCGGTCTCATCCAGTGCCCGCTGGTTCGGGAACACGCCCTCTTCCCAGCCCGGCAGGAAAACCGTGTCAAACTCAAGGCCTTTTGCGGAATGCAGCGTCATGATGGACACCGCATCCTCTTCCACATCGCTGTCCTTATCCATCACAAGCGAGATGTGCTCAAGGAACCCAGCCATGCTCTCGAACTCTTCCATGGAGCGGATAAGTTCTTTCAGGTTGTCCAGTCGTCCCGGTGCTTCCGCAGACCGGTCCTGACGCCACATCTGGGTATAACCGCTCTCATCAAGGATGATTTCCGCAAGCTCCGTATGGCTCATGGTCTCAACCTGATTGCGCCAGTTCTCAAACATGCCAAGAACATCAGCCAAAGCAGCACGCGCTTTTGGGCGCAACTCATTGGTCTGCACCAGCTCTCCCGCCGCAATCATCAACGGAATAGCCCGCTCCCGCGCATAGGCATGCACAATCTTCAAAGTGGCCTCACCAAGCCCCCGTTTCGGCGTGTTCACAATACGCTCAAACGCCAGATCATCAGAGGGCTGCATCACACAGCGGAAATAGGCCAGCGCATCACGGATTTCCATGCGCTCATAGAAGCGCGGACCGCCAATCACGCGGTAGTTCAGGCCAAGCGTTACAAACCGGTCTTCAAACTCTCGCATCTGGAACGAAGCTCGCACCAGAATGGCCATCTCATTCAGCGAATGGCCATGGTTCTGCAGCGCTTCGATCTCATCACCGATGGAGCGCGCTTCCTCCTGAGAGTCCCAGGCAGAGGCGACCTGCACCTTATCTTCATCCTCAGATCCCACCTGATCGGTGAAGAGGGTCTTGCCCAGTCGGCCCTGATTGTGGGCAATCAAATGAGAGGCAGCAGACAGAATATGGCTGGTCGAGCGGTAATTCCGCTCCAGACGAACCACAGTCGCACCCGGAAAATCCTGCTCAAATCTCAGGATGTTATCAACTTCAGCACCACGCCAACCATAGATCGACTGGTCATCATCACCCACACAGGCAACGTTGGAGTTGCCCTGTGCCAGCAAACGCAGCCACATGTACTGCGCAATGTTGGTATCCTGATACTCGTCCACCAGCATGTAGCGGAAACGGCTCTGGAAGCTCTTCAGAACATCATCATGCTCTTTGAAAATGGTGATGCAGTGCAGCAGCAAGTCACCAAAGTCGCAGGCATTCAGAATGGAAAGCCGTTCCTGATAGGTCTGGTAGAGCTTGCGTCCCAAACCGTTCGCAAAAGCTTGAGCTTCGCCAGCAGAAATCTGTTCCGGCGTCAGCCCGCGGTTCTTCCAGCTGTCCAACAATCCAGCAAAAGTCTTTGCAGTCCAACGCTTTTCATCCAGACCTTCCGCCTGAATGATCTGCTTGATCAGGCGAACCTGATCATCCGTATCCAGAATGGAGAACGAAGACTTCAAACCAACCAGCTCAGCATGACGGCGCAAGATCTTCACACAGATCGCGTGGAACGTACCCAGCCATGCCATGCCTTCCACGTTCTCGCCAATGTAAGCGCCGATGCGCTCCTTCATCTCGCGAGCCGCTTTGTTGGTGAAGGTCACTGCAAGGATCTGCCCCGGAGTGGCATGCCCTGTCGCCAGAATATGAGCAATACGCGTAGTCAGAACGCGGGTCTTACCCGTACCTGCGCCAGCAAGCACCAGCACCGGACCATTGATCGTCTCAACAGCAAGGCGCTGTTCCGCATTCAATCCTTCCATATAGGCAGGCATGGTCGTTTGCCGTGCTGCCATGGCCCTCGCTGCTATACCACCTGCCTTGGGCTGTGGTGCAGCCAGAGGATCAGCAGGGTTGGAAGGCATTCCGCGATGTAGTGGGCCAGAAGAATTTGCCATTGAGCTCGTTGGATCCTTTGAACGCATACCCCTCTCAAATCAGAGGGAGAATCTCCAATAGTTCACGAAGAACAATATAGCAACAACATTGAAGAAGCGAGGCGTCAGCAAAGAGATACACATCGTTTTGCGCATCAGCACATCTTCGCCCAGTAACTCTTGGGTGAAACTTGCTTTGCTCTGTGGTGTTTTATCAAGCCAGATCCCAGATACTTGAAAAATCAAGTGCTGCCTTAGCGATTTAAAGAGGAAGACTGCGTATATCTGGACCTGAAATTTCCAGAACTGATCAATGGGACGAACTTCACTTTCAAACCATAAAAATCACTGTAACAACCTGAAAGAAAAACAATGAAGACTGGTAAGTTACACCTGACGCGCAGAAACGCTCTCCTTGGCATGTCCGGCTCACTCATTGCCGCCCCTGCTCTGGTCTCTTCCGCTTTGGCCGACAATCACGGTTCTACGGACTACACCAACAAAACCCTCACCATCAGTCCCTTCTCACTCGCTATCAGTGAAATGGCGACCATGAAGGCCAGCAACCCGCTGGTGCGCCAGTTTGCGGAGCTGGAACGCGAGGAACAGGCCGCTGTCTCCATGATCATCGAGTCCACAGGTGCAACACCACCACCGCGCCCAACCGCTCTGGAAGACATCTACAAGAAGCTGGAGGCCGCGTCTGGCGATGACTTTGACCGCCTCTATATCTCGACTGAAATCACAGGACATGAGGACTTGCTGGCGGTTCAAACGCCGGAAGCAGGTAAAAAGCCCGTGAACGTGGATGTGGCAACGGCAACCATTCTGGTCGCTTTCATCCATACTCATCTGGCCATGCTGGCAGAGATCCGCAAACAGATCGGCTAGGTAACTCGTTGCAAAACATGAAGAAACGCTGGCAAAGACAAACGGATTTGCTGGCGTTTCCGTTCATCTCCACCTGTAAGAGCCGATCACATCTTCAAATTTGGCTCAATTGCACGCCTCCCTCGACAGATCTCGATAAGATTTTCTGCTCACTCTCATTCCATCGCAACTGGAATGGAGCTTGAGATATGCCGAAGGTCATTTGCAAGTATAAGAACTACGACGAGTTCTATAAAAACCGCACAAGCATCTGGGCTGAGATCAGACGCCGGATGGACATTCATGCGGCAGACACTGCAAGCTTCGACAAACTCATCTTCCAGGGAAAGGCTGCCATCCGGCTGACCTACGACAACCATGTCGAGGATGCGCCAGAGATGAAGAAAGCCCGCTCCAACATCGCGGCGCTGGAAAAAGAGAAATCCAGAACCTACCGCTTCGTGCAGGGCCTGAAGTCTTTGGAAGACGAAATCTCGGCCAAACACAAGATGTTACGCGTACTGGAAAGCCAGTTGCAGCAAAAGGAAATCGATCCGAAAACCGACCCCAACTATCGCGATACGGCTAAGGAACTCAAAAAGCTGATCAAAGCGCAACCTGCAGTGAAGAAGAAAATCCAGGAATACGACAAAGCTCTCAAGGCTTTGGAGCAGGCTGAAGCAAATTATGACCCGCTGAAGAAGCTGGTCGAGAAAACAATTCCGATGAGTGTTCAGACGGACGGGAAAAATATGATGCTCTATATCGGCGGACGTGCCGAAGCATCTGTCCGCCTCAGAGCAACACTGGCGCAGAAGTAGGCTCTGCCGCAAGCCTACTAATGCAGCGAGAGGAGCCGAACAGCTCCCTCGCTTTTTTATTGATCGCCAACCAGCTCGAACCAGTCATCCTCAGAGATGACATCAATGCCAAGGCTTTGCGCCTTAGTGAGCTTGGAACCGGCTTTTGGTCCTGCAATCACAAGATCTGTTTTCTTGGAAACAGAACCGGAAACCTTTGCCCCCAAACTCTCAGCCCGCGCCTTGGCCTCATCACGGCTCATGCGCTCCAAACTACCTGTAAACACAAGTGTTTTGCCGGCAACAGGGCTGCCCGAAGTATCAGCCACAACCACATCAAGCGGTGTGATCTGCTCCATCAAAGCGGCCAGAGCAGTCAGGTTGTGTTCTTCTGCAAAGAACTCGACCAGAGCATTGGCAACTGTGCCGCCGATCCCGTCAATGTCATTGAGCTCGCGATAGGCTTCTGAGGTCGTATCCGTTGCGGCGATCATCGCGTCATAGAACCCCTGCCACGAGGAGTAGGCCCGCGCCAGAAGCTTGGCGTTGCCTTCGCCCACATGTCGGATCCCCAAACCGAAGATCACGCGATTGAGTTCGATTTGGCGTTTACTATCAATCGCTTCAAACAATTTCCGTGCAGAGACCGCACCAAAGCCTTCGCGGGAGCGCAGCTTATTGAGAGAAACCTTGTCCCGTTCTGCCAGGGTAAAGATGTCCGCAGGTGTGCGGATACCACCTTTATCCATGTCATACTCGTAGAACGCCTCCATCTGCTTCTCGCCCAACCCTTCAATATCGAAGGCATTGCGCGAGACGAAGTGCTTCAGCTTCTCGACTGCCTGCGCAGGACATATCAATCCACCGGTACACCGACGTACCGCATCCACCTTACCGGAGTTTGGATTAGTTTCTCTAATCGCATGCGAGTTGCACACCGGACACTCAGTCGGAAATTCATACGGCTGCACATCTTCAGCCCGTTTGCTCAGGTCCACATCCACGATCTGTGGGATAACATCACCCGCACGCTGAATGATCACCGTATCGCCAACACGTAAGTCCTTACTATCACGAATGGATTCCCCATCCTGACCGATGCCTTTGATGTAGTCTTCATTATGCAGTGTTGCATTAGAGACCACCACACCGCCGACTGTAACAGGCTCCAGTTTCGCAACTGGAGTCAAAGCACCAGTGCGGCCCACCTGAATTTCGATGGCATTGAGGGTAGTAAATGCCCGCTCCGCCGGGAATTTGTGTGCAATCGCCCAGCGCGGAGAACGGGAAACAAAGCCCAACCGGCCCTGCAAATCGAGCCGATCCACCTTGTAGACCACGCCATCAATATCATAACCGAGGCCGGAACGATCCTCCTCGATCCCATGATAGACTTTCAGCAATGCCTCGACTGTCTCACAGCGCTTCATCAGCGGGTTGATTTGGAAGCCCCACGCGCCGAACAGCTCCACCATGCCCATCTGCGTATCGGCAGGAACCTCACTCATATCGCCCCATGCATACGCGAAGAACTTGAGCGGACGGGTCTTGGTGATTTCCGGGTTCAGCTGGCGCAAAGAACCAGCCGCCGCGTTACGCGGGTTGGCAAACACCTTGCCGCCATTGGCTTCCATGCGCGCATTCAGCGCCGCAAAATCCGCATGGCTCATGTAAACTTCGCCGCGCACCTCAACCACATCCGGCACGCCAGCAGGCAGCTCCTGCGGAATATCCTGAATGGTCAGCGCGTTAGCCGTCACATTTTCGCCCGTTGCACCATCACCACGGGTCGCTGCATAAACCAGCTTGCCACTCTCATAGCGCAGGGAAAGAGAAAGCCCATCAATCTTCGGCTCAGCCGTAACAGCCAGCGCACCCATCAGCGGGTCGTACTTCAGGAACCGGCGCACTTTGCCAATAAAGTCCTGCACGTCCTCATCGGAAAACGCATTGTCCAGCGAGAGCATCGGCACGGCATGGGTGATTTTGCCAAAGCCTTCAGCAACAGCACCACCCACCCGGTTGCTCGGGCTATCTGCACGCACCAGCTCAGGAAACTTGGCTTCCAGAGCCGCGTTGCGGCGACGCAGCCCATCATAGGTAGCGTCATCAACAATCGGCGCATCTTGGGTATGGTAGGCTTCATCATATTCAGCAATCAGCCTTGCCAGCCGCTCCAGCTCCAGCGCAGCTTCTTCTGCATTCAGCGCTTCAATGTCTTTTTGAGAGGTATCAGCAAGGCTCACCGGTCTACCCACCTGTTTAATCATCAATTAGGGGAATTATTCATATCGCCACCGGGAATAACAAACCACCCGGTACTGGGGAGTTTAGACAGGATTTAACGACATCAGGAGAGGCATCCACACCCATCCCGTTAGATTTCAAAGAGTTAGATTGTATCGCCGAAAAGTGGGAACCGGTTTTCGGATAAAGATACGCAGAAAAAAGATAAAGCAGTTCACGTATTTCAGCATAAATGCGAGCTGCTTTAATCTCGTTTTGCGTTCTTTTGTGCGATTTTGCGTTATTCTGCGTTTTTTGGGGTGAAACCTGCGTTGCTATGTTTTACGCAGCTCGGGCTCAGGTCGTCCCGAGCCCTTCATCGCTTTCACGCTCCTCAGCAAAGGAGTTATCCCCCTCCTGCGCATCCTCAGGTACACTCATTTGTGTCTCGGCTGTGCTCATCATCCGCACGATCACAACAACCAGTGCCAGTGCCGTAAAGATTGGACCAACCGGGAAGCCATGCGCCGCCAGCGCAATGTTGACAATCGGCAGCAGATAAACCGCAAACAGAAGCAGCGGCGCCACATAAGGGGAGTCCGCATCATCATCAAACAAGCCAGTCCGGGTGGCATAAAGATAGAGCGCCGGAGAAAGCACCGCATAATCCCACAGGAACAGGAACGGCGTTGCCAGCAACACGCACAGGGTCACAGCAAGGTTGCGCGCCACCGGCTCCCGTTCCCGCATGAACAGCCAGAACGTCACCACAAACGCCATAACCGTGAACGGCAACTGCACCAGATACCCAGCTGTTGCTGAGAACCCAAGAGACCGCATCGCACCAAACGCGGACGGGATAAGATAAAGGAAGCTGCCCTCACCCTGATCCATAACCGTCGCCAGCAAGGACGGAACGGTTTCCAGATAGATCCACCACAAGCTGGAGCCGAAGAACACAGCAGACGCATCCACCAAAAACGCCACCGTCGCCACACAAGCACACAGCGCAATGATGCTGCGATGGGCAATCAGAATAATCGGGATCAGCATGAACAGCTCAGGCTTGATGGACACACACCCAAGCAGCACACCAGCCAACGCCGGATGCCGGTTCATCAAACGCAGCCCACCATAAAGAAACCCACCGGCGAGCATGCCAAACTGGCCGTAAAACAGGTTCACCAATGTGGCGGGAGCAAAGATGAAGAACGTGAACGCCCGAATAGGCGCCTTGCGACTGAACGCAACCGCAAACGAAAGCAAACCACCCATGCCCATCCAGAGGCTATAGGCTTGCAGATAAGTCAGGCCGGATAACGGGACCAGAAACACCAGCAGGCTCGGCGGATGCACCCAGGCGTAAAAGCCGGAACCACCCACAACATTGCGCTGAACTTCATCATAGAACCAGCCAAAGTCATAAAGCTGCGCCGCTTGTCCGGCGACGGCCATGCGAGAGGCCAACAGGAACTGATAGAAGTCTCCTCCCACCCTGCGCAAATCGAATCCATCAAGCCCCATCACCGATCCAAACAAATAGATCGGATAAACCACTGCAATCAGCAGCAGCGCGATGACAAAATAGACCTGCAAGCGGGCGAACGAGATAAACATCTACCGGCCTCCAACTATGCGCTACCCCTAAGTTGCTTTCAGTTTTCAGAAAGGGCTCTGCGCAAACACAAACTCTTGGTTGCCGAAGAGTTTAAAAGATACCAAGTTAATTATTTGAATACGCTACGTAATTTAAGAATCTTTTAGGAAAGTGAAACAGCGTTTGCGCAATAAAGATGAATAAATCTACGCATTTCAGAAGTATCTAAAATTTAACAAATCATTACCCGCAACTTATTGGATAAAGATATCACCAGATAATTCATTAAGAAATTTGACTGAAATGTGTCACGGGCCTACTAAGCCCCCACGTAATTATGGGGTATACGGAATTGAAAACTTATCTAGTAGCTGGCGTTGTTGCATCCAGCGTTCTTCTCGCAGGTTGCGGCACAGTTGTTCGCGGTACAACTGAAGACATCAAGATCTACGTAGAGCCTGAGCACGCGAAGATCACTTCAACAACAGCTCACACCTGCGTCGGACCATGTGTCATCAACGTACCACGCAAAAAAGAGTTCACCCTCACAGCATCTGCACCAGGCTACCAGACACAGGTCATCGATGTTGAGACCCGCGTCAGCGGCAAGGGCGCAGCTGGCATGGCTGGTAACGTCTTGCTTGGTGGTGTGATCGGTGTCGGCGTTGACGCGGCAACCGGTGCAACTCTGGACCACTATCCAAACCCGGTTAACTTCATCCTCAAGCGCGGTAAAGGCTCCCGTAAGCTGACCCCTGCTGAGATTAAAATGATGAACAAGGCAGAAAAGCCAACTTCTTAATTGAGCAAAGCCAGTGAGGGGCATTCACGCATAAGGTATGCCCCTCGCATTCAATAGATAGCAGTCCGTGCTGTTCTGCACCCGCTGCCTACACAGCACCGCACGGCTTTGGCGCGTTACACAACAAAGCTTACTTTCCTAACTTCACAATACGCAAACAGCCTCGCTAACTGCCACCCGCACCTTGATTTTCAAAGGCATCTGATAAACTCTGCCTTTGCAATCAGGAGTTCCTATGGTCGCCCTTCCCGAAGCAGAGCGTGTGCCGCTCATCGAGGCCCGCAACATCTCAGTCAGCAAGCATGGTCGCCAGCTGTTCCACCACTTCTCCTTCACACTCTATGAAGGGGACAAACTGTGCCTCAGCGCCCCATCAGGCCGCGGCAAAACCGTTCTGCTGCGCATACTGGCCGGGTTGGACAAGCCAGACAGCGGTGAACTGCTCTTCAAAGGCAAAGCCTTCACGTCAGGAGGCCGGGCAGACCTACACAAGCACCTCAACTGGTTGCCACAACGTGTCAGCCTGCTGGAAGACACCATTCGCGGCGCCCTCCTTGCTCCGTTTGAGCTGCACGCAAATCAGAAGCTTAAGCCAACCGACACCACAATGCTGGAGGCTCTCTCTAAAGCAGGCCTGCCAAACAGTGCGCTGGATCAGGCCACCAACAGCCTTTCCGGCGGAGAACGCCAACGCCTCACCCTCGCCCGTGCCTTACTGTTAAAACGTCCCCTCTGGATCACGGATGAGCCGACCGCTGCGCTCGACAAAGCCCATGCCCTCGCCTGCGCCAAACTGCTTTTAGAACAGGCTGAAACCTTGCTCGTCGTGACCCACGATGCTCATTTGCAAGGCGAAATAGATCGGGTCATCACGCTTCCCGAACCAGACCACATCAACACAGAGGAACGCTCACAATGACCTCAACTGTTGCATGGAGTGATCTGGCGTTTTTCTACTTTATTGCGGTGATCCCGCTGTCCCTGCTCTGGTCTATGGGCCTCAAGGACCTCTCTAGAGATCTGGCCATTTCCATCGTTCGCATGAGCATCCAGTTGCTGGTGATCGGCTTTTACCTGCAAACCGTCTTTGATCTGGACAATCTCGCCCTCAACATCCTCTGGCTGGTTGCCATGGCGTTGATTGCAGCCATCACCTCTGCTGGGCGAGCCGAGATGCCACGGCTCAAGTCTGCCATACCGCTCACCTCAGCCATCCTCATCGCCATGCTGCCAGTGCTGCTCATGTTCATCGTCGTGCTCAGTCGCCCGGTGCCATGGTACTCCGCGCAGATCACCATTCCCATCGCCGGCATGCTGCTCGGCAATGCACTGGGTTCACTGGTCATCGCCCTGCGCCGCTTCAACTTAAGAACACCGGAAGATCGGGAGCATATCGAACTTCTCACCACCATGGGCGCTACCAAGTTGGAAGCCCGCCGAACGCTCGTCAAAGCTTCCTTGCGTGCAGCCGCCTCCCCCGTCATCGCCAGCATGGCAACACTGGGGCTAGTCTCCCTGCCCGGCATGATGACAGGTCAGATCCTCGGCGGTTTCAATCCAATCGAAGCCGTCCAGTACCAGATCGCCATCATGCTCGGCATATCCGCCTCCCAAACCCTCTCCATCATCCTAGCCCTCCGCTTCACCATCTACATGGAAGCGGAGTATGAGTGAGGAGGAAGCTGAGACGCCTCTCACCTTTAAACCGAGGTGCTCTGGAAACTGGTAATCAGACGATGAGCCGCCTTTTTTGCATGCTTTGCTGCTGAGAGATCACCTTGGACCCGTGCCTTTGAAATAGCACCGTCTTTCAAAACACTGAGTGCTTCAGTCAGCTCAAGACTATCCTCTCTGGACAATCGCAGCAGCTCAACGGACGCAGAAATCATCGCTTCAACGGCGGCTTTGTGATCTGCGCATCTTTGATAGATCGCGCTATCAGGATCGCCATACTCACCACTCACATTGATGAAGAAGCAACCACGAAATGCATGCAGCTCCTGCTCTCGATCATTGAACCAGTCATCAAGAGCCTCAAACAGCTCATCAATCTTGCCAGCGCCCGTCTCAAAACGGTCTAATCGCTTACCCAGCCAGTTCAAGTAAGCTCCATTGCGATAATCGAGCACAGCCAGCACCAGCTCATCCTTGCTGGCAAAATGGTTGTAGAGAGTCTTCTTGGCCACGCCAGATACCGCAAGCACCTCATTGATACCGACGGCATGGACACCTTTTTCATAAAACAGTGCAAAGGCACTGAGCACCAGCTCCTGACGCTTAGCGGACATACTGATTACTCCCAACGCGAATTTGATTGACAGAAGTATACCGATCTGTCTACTTACACAAGTAGACAGATCGGTCTCCTCACCGAAAACCCAAACTTTGGAAAGTCCAATGGCTCAGTTCGAGAACATCTTCAGGTCTTCTGGCAGCCCTTTACCTGCAAGGCCTCCCCTCAATCACATTCTTATGGGCGGGATCGGCGGAGTTGTTGCCATCGCTGTTCTGGCATTGATGGATGCCAGTGTCGAAGCAGCCTTGTTACTCGGCTCTTTCGGCGCATCCTGCGTTCTTATCTTTGGTTTTCCGGAAGCCCCTTTCTCTCAACCCAGAAACATCGTGGTAGGCCACGTTCTGAGCTCTTTTGTAGGGCTGGTGTTTCTGACCGTGTTTGGTCCGGAATGGTGGTCACTTGCTTTGGCAGCGGGACTGGCAATTGCTTTGATGATGGCAACCCGCACAGTTCATCCACCAGCTGGCTCCAACCCAGTCATCATCTTTCTGGCACAGCCAACCTGGGACTTCCTGCTATTCCCGACCTTAACTGGCGCAGTCGTGTTGGTGATTGTGGCTTGGGTCTTCCTGAAGCTGAGCAAGCGATCAGCCTACCCTGCCTACTGGTGGTAGGTAGAGGGCATGAGGTAACGCTACTCTCATGAGGATTAAGCTTAAACCAGCTCTTGCTGGCCCATCAGGCGTTTTGCGGCGGCGCGGGCTTCTTCGGTGATGGTGGAACCAGCCAGCATGCGGGCGATTTCCTCATGGCGGTCTTCCTGCGCGATCTCGGTCACGCGGGTTGCCACACGGTCTTTCTCCACTTCATCCTTGCGGATCAGGAAGTGCCCGTTTGCACGCGCAGCCACCTGCGGGGCGTGAGTGACCGTCAGCACCTGCACGCTATTGGCCAGACGTGCCAGACGCACACCAATCGCCTCAGCAACAGCACCGCCAACACCCGTGTCGATCTCATCGAACACCAGTGTCGGAGAAGAGCCTTTGTCCGCCAGCGACACCTTCAATGCCAGCAGGAAGCGGGAGAGTTCACCACCGGACGCCACCTTGAACATCGGCCCCGGACGGGTGCCGGGGTTGGTCTGTACCCAGAACTCAACAGTGTCGATACCGGAGGAGCCACGCTGCTCTTCATCGCACTCAATGTCTATGATAAACCGCGCCCGTTCCAGTTTCAGAGCCGGAAGCTCTGCGTGGACTGCATCTTCAAGCGCCTTGGCTGTCTTCTGACGCTTCTTTGAAAGCGCAGCGGCCAGTTTATCATAGGTCTGCTTGGCAGCCTCTACAGCGCTCTCAAGCGCCTGTAGTTTCTCTTCACCTGCGTCCAGATCAGAAAGGTCACCTTCCATCTGTTCACGCAGTTTGCCCAGCTCATCCGGCTGAACAGAATACTTCCGGGCCGCCGCCCGCAACGCGAACAGACGCTCTTCGGTCTGCTCCAGCTCCTGCGGGTCAAAATCTGTATCACGCAGCGCCTGCTCCAGACCGCTCCGCGCTTCTTCCAGCTGATCCAGAGATCCGCCAATCGCTTCCACAACGCTAGTCAGATAAATCGGCGCCAGATCCACCTTGCGCTCAAGACGGCGCAGCAGGCTGGAAAGCTCTGGGATTGGAGAGGCAGGACCATCCAGCGCCTCATACCCTTCGCGCAGATCACCGGCGATCTTCTCCACCTGCATCATGTCCTGACGACGCAGAGCGAGCTCGTTCTCTTCCCCTTCTTTCGGGTCCAGCGTGCTCAGCTCATCCGCACTGGAGCGCAAGTAATCCGCCTCACGGCGCGCTTCCTCAATGCGGGCAACATGATCCTTCAAGGTCTTCTCAGCTTTGCGAACGGCCTTCGCACTCTCTGAAACCTTCGCAGCATCCCCTTCCAAACCACCGAAACTGTCCAGCAGCTGGCGATGGCTTTCAGGATCAATCAACGCCCGATCATCATGCTGACCATGAACCTCAACCAGCAGCGCTCCGATCTGCCGCAACAGGCCAGCGCTCACAGGCGAGTCATTTACAAACGCACGGGTACGACCATCTGACGCCTGCACGCGGCGCAAGATGATGTCGGCGTCATGTTCCAGATCATTTTCCTGAAGAAGAGTGCGCAGAGGATGCGCCATTGGAACGTCAAAAACCGCAGTCACCTGACCGCGGTCTTCACCATGCCGAACCAGTCCGGCATCTCCTCGCCCACCAAGGGCGAGGCTCAAACTGTCAAGAAGAATAGACTTACCTGCGCCGGTCTCACCCGTCAGAACACTCATTCCATCGCTGAAATGCAGGTCCAGCTTGTGAATGAGAACGATATCCCGAATAGAAAGCGATGCCAGCATGGTAGTCTACGTCACCCCGATTCCTTTAAAAGGCTTAGAGGATCTTCATATTCCCAAATGCGCGGCTAAGCCAGCTACCTTTGTTCTCACGAGGCTCAAGACCACCCTTTTTCAAAAGAGAATAGGCATCTTGGTACCACTGGCTCTGCGGGAAGTTGTGTCCAAGCACCGCTGCAGCTGTCTGCGCTTCGTTGGTCACGCCCAGAGCGTAGTAGCTTTCAGTCAGGCGATACAGCGCTTCTTCAACGTGACGAGTGGTCTGGTAGTTGGTCACAACAACCTTGAAGCGGTTGATGGACGCCAGGTAGTTACGGCGCGCCAGATAGTAACGGCCAACTTCCATTTCCTTACCAGCCAGCTGGTCTTCCGTTGCGCGGATACGCTGACGAGCCTGCTTGGTGTATTCAGAATCTGGATAACGCTGCACAACTTCACGCATGGCATCCAGCGCCTTGGCTGTCACAGCCTGGTCGCGGCCCACGTCAGGGATCTGACGGAAGTAGGATTCACCAATGATGAAGAGCGCATATGCTGAATCCTTGTTACCAGGATAAAGCGTAGTAAAGCGTTCCGCAGCAGCAACCGCTTCAGGATACTTACCCATCTTGAAGTTCAGGTAAGCAATGTTGATGAGCGATTTACGCGCGAATTCGGAGTAAGGATAGACGCGATCAAGTTCATAGAACTTCTTCGCAGCACCACTGATATCGCCAGAAGCACGCAGAGCTAGAGCTTCGTTGAACATCACTTCCGCAGGAGTTTCATCCAGCGCAAGGTCGTCAACATCATCCTTGGTGGCACAGCCCGCAACAACGAGCGCCAACGCCAAAGAGGCATATCTAATCACTCTTTTGAGGCGATCGGCCCCCAAAGCATTCCCGGCAGCATCTGAACGCAGCAATGTCTCCGACTCCTATCGTGTTGGGATTCGGGTAAAATCCCTCCCAAGTTCACGCTTCTATCTCAATGTTTGGATAACGTCACGTAGTACCACAGCATTTGCCTCGAATTTATGTCGGAATAGAGGCAAAAACCGTTGAATAACTATTTTTGCCTTAGGAGACCTCAGGACCAAATGCAGCAGCCTGCAGCCCACCAATGAGCTCTGCATGGCCTTTTTCGCGTGCATAACGCTCTTCCAGAGCCACGTCTGCCTCAACAATTTCAAAGGCATCAGGGTTCTTGAACAGCTCCACGAGGATGCAGTGATTCATGCGGTGGCCGCCTTTATAAGAACGGTACTCACCCAGAATAGGCAGACCAGCCAGAGCCAGATCACCAATTGCATCAAGGCTTTTGTGACGTACAAATTCGTCAGTCCAGCGGGTACCTTCAGGGTTCAGAACGCGGTCACCGTCAAGAGCGACGGAGTTCTCAAGAGAAGACCCCATAGCGAAGCCAAGCTTCCAGAGTTTCTCAACGTCCTGCACGCTACCAAAGGTACGGGCGCGGGAGATCTCATCACGGAAGAACTCAGGTGTCAGGTCAAACTTAAGCTGCTGACGACCGATCTTTGCGTGATCGAAATCAATGGTGATATCAAAGCGTGTGCCGTCAAACGGGTTGAGTTCACACCACTGATCACCGGAAACGTAACGGACTTTTTCTTTAACGCGGATGTAACGACGCTTTGCGCTCAGCGTTTTCAGGCCAACGCGGTCAATAGCTTCAACGAATGCTTCGGAGCTACCATCCATGATTGGCATCTCAGGTCCATCGATGTAAGCGGTCACATTATCAATGCCCATACCGCGCAGAGCAGCCATCAGGTGCTCAACGGTAGAGATGCCGCTGTCATGAGGATCACCGAGTACGGTGCACAAAGAGGTTGCAGTTACTTCTTTCCAGCTTGCTTCCGTCTCAACATACCCATCTTTGGTGCTGCGATGAAAAACAATACCGGAGTTTGCGTCTGCAGGGTGAAGGGTAATGGAAGCTGGACCGCCAGAGTGAACCCCAATTCCGTTCAAGGTTACACTGTCTGCAAGCGTTGTCTGTTTTTCGACACGCATTCCCATAATGTTCCAGCCTTTATCATTCCGCTCTAGGTACATACGAGACCTCATGAGCCACTACTTTCGAATACCCCCACCGGGTTGGCTGGAACATAGCCCTTGGGGCTTACCAAATAAAATAAAGCTTTATTACGGTTTGTAACGTCCTGAAAATTTTAGGTACATTTACCGACAATTTCGCTTAAAAACGCAAAGCAGCAATCCGGAAATCTCCGAATTGCTGCTCGAGAGGCGCGAGTTCTGTTGATAATCAGGTGGCTT
Organism: Pseudovibrio sp. JE062; assembly: GCF_000156235.1. Lineage (NCBI taxonomy): Bacteria > Pseudomonadati > Pseudomonadota > Alphaproteobacteria > Hyphomicrobiales > Stappiaceae > Pseudovibrio > Pseudovibrio sp. JE062. The sequence goes on along the minus strand of NZ_DS996806.1, from coordinate 270,409 downwards.
GGCGGCGCAGGAACGCCGGGATTTCCAACTGATCGTCTTCCATCATCTGAGAGCGTGCTGCCGCAGGGCGTCCACCAGCGTCCAGATTCCCGGTTGCACCGTGATTCTGAGGCTCGGCTGGACGAGGCGCTGCTGGCTGGCGTGGAGCCTCAGCGAATGCGTCTGTCTGCTCTGGCTCATGGAGTTCCATGTGCTCATCTTCACGGCGGCCAAGACCACCAGTCAGACGGCGCAGGAGACCCATTGGGCGGCGCTCTTCTTCCATGTGATGCTCTTCGTGCTCTTCAACCGACGGAGCCATAGTGGCTGGTGCTGGCTGAGGAGCAGCAGAAACCGGCTGTGGAGCTGGTGCTGCTGGAGCTTCCTGCTGAGGAGTGCGGGCACGAATTTCGCGCTGCGCAATCGGCGGGAAGTCTTCCACACGTGGCATACGTGACTGTGGCTCGGCTTTCTGAGCAACAGGTGGAATAAATGGTTCTGGGATGGTTGTTGGTTCTTCAACCACCTGAGTTGGCTCTTCAAGAGCGTCATATTCCTGCACTGGCTCGTAGCGACGGGCCTGATAAGGAGCAATCTCAACTTCAGGATCTGTTACAGCTGCAACAGGCTCAACTTCCATATGTGCGTCAACTGCGGCTGAGCCCATCGCGCGCATCGCACGAACTGGAGTCGGTGCAGGAGCTACTTCTACCGGCGCAGCTACCGCTGGACTGGGCGTAGACGTAGTAGCGCTCTGGAGTCGCTCTGTGAGTTCAGCCATACGAACCTCTGCAGGAGAGATATCTTCGCGCATTTCTTTGTCGATGCCAGTAGCAACAACAGAAACGCGGATAATACCGTCCAGAGACTCGTCGAAGGTTGCACCAAGAATGATGTTTGCTTCTGGGTCCACTTCCTCGCGGATGCGGGTCGCAGCTTCGTCAACTTCAAACAGGGTCAGGTCGTTACCACCAGTAATGGAGATAAGCAGACCACGAGCACCCTTCATGGAAGTCTCGTCCAGCAGCGGGTTCGCAATCGCAGCTTCAGCCGCCTGAATTGCGCGCTTCTCGCCGGATGCTTCACCAGTACCCATCATCGCTTTACCCATGCCACGCATAATGGAGCGCACATCAGCAAAATCGAGGTTGATGAGACCTTCTTTAACCATCAGGTCAGTGACGTTCGCAACGCCGGAGTACAGCACCTGGTCAGCCATGGAGAAGGCATCAGCAAAGGTGGTCTGCGCATTGGCAATGCGGAACAGGTTCTGGTTTGGAATAACAATAAGAGTGTCAACATTGCGCTGGAGCTCTTCAATGCCGGCTTCAGCAACGCGCATACGACGGGACCCTTCAAACTGGAAAGGTTTGGTAACCACACCTACCGTCAGTATACCCTGCTCACGCGCAGCACGAGCAACAACTGGCGCAGCACCGGTACCGGTGCCACCGCCCATACCCGCGGTGATGAACACCATGTGCGAGCCGGACAGATGATCGTTGATCTCGTCAATAACTTCTTCAGCAGCAGCTGCACCGACTTCAGGCTGGGAACCAGCGCCCAGGCCTTCGGTTACAGCAACACCCATCTGAATCACGCGCTCTGCCTGGCAAAGAGCAAGCGCCTGCGCATCTGTGTTAGCAACAACAAAGTCGCAGCCTTGCAGACCGCTGGTGACCATGTTGTTTACGGCGTTTCCGCCACCGCCGCCAACACCGAATACGGTGATCCTGGGCTTCAATTCCTGAATATCAGGCATTTTCAGGTTGATTGTCATATTAACCTCGCGACCCTAATAACATGCCCGAACCGGGCATGTCGTTCTTCCTCTCGTGCGTCCGCCGCATCTGGCGAAACTCGTGATAGTGGGGGTTATGCGCTTCCCCACTAGAAACTTTCTCTAATCCACTGCCCAACCCGAGCCAGATAGCTCCCGCGGCCCGTAAGACCCCGGCGTTGGTGACGTGGTTCGAATTGCTCGATCTGTGCCACCTGCGGATAAATCAGCAGGCCCACAGCTGCCGAGAATGCCGGACCCTTGGCTTCCTCTGGCAAACCGGAGATACCCAGCGGACGACCCAGACGCACACTGCGTCCAAGAATGCGTCGTGCGGTTTCAGAAAGACCAGTCAGCTGACTGCCCCCACCTGTCAGCACAACACGCTTGCCCACTCGGCCTGCGAAACCGGAAGCGACAATCCGGTCACGCACCATCTCCAATATTTCTTCAACGCGCGGGCGAATAACCCGCGTCAGCATCGCTCGTGGAATCTGCGTTGGCAGATCACCATCCGTATCCACGGGCGGCACCTGAATAAAATCACGGTCGTCCACCACACTTGGCAGGGCCGAACCATGCAAAACCTTCAAACGCTCTGCAGCTTCCATCCGTGTGGAGAGCGCGCGCGCCACGTCCATGGTGACGTGATTACCGCCAACAGCCAGCGCATCCAGATGCACCATCTGACCGTCAACAAAGATAGAAAGCGTGGTGGTCCCGCCACCCATATCAATGCAGGCAACACCCAGCTCGGTCTCATCTTCCACCAGCGTGGAAAGGCCCGCCGCATAAGGCGTTGCAACCAGCGACTCCACCTGCAGGTGACCGCGTTCGATACAAAGCTCCAGATTACGCACTGGCGGCACTTCAGCAGAAACCACCTGCATATCCACGCCCAGCTTGCGGCCCATCATGCCGCGCGGATCGCGAATACCGCGGTTACCATCCAGCCCGTAGGAGATCGGCAGCGCATGCATCACCGCCCGCCCTTCGGTCGCTGTATGGGTAGAACCAGCAGCCAGCACACGCTGAATATCGGCTTCCGTAACACCTTCAGTTCCAAGCGGCACAGTGGCAGAGAAGATCTCACTCTGCAGGCGACCGCAGCTCACAGTCACCAGCAGGGTTTCAACCATCACACCGGCCATACGCTCAGCCTGATCCACCGCTCGGCGGATCGCCTGCTCAGCCTGATCCATGTCCACCACAACGCCAGACTTCATGCCCGCAGACGCCTGATAACCGTAACCCAACACTTCAACACCGTGGGTGCGGCCTGGCATCAGGTCTTCCTCATCACCAGGCACCAGTTTCGCGATAATGCAGCACACTTTCGTGGAGCCGACGTCCAGTACAGAAACCACAACAGATCTACGGCTTGGCAGAGGCCGCATACGCGGCAGGAAAATCACGTTCTTATTCGAGCTCATGTGTCCCTCCCAGTGCTGGAGGGGGTGCCTCGTTGCTCAATGGTGGTCTGGCGGCGAATGGCAGCATCATCGGAAAGACGCACCACCACACGATCCTGCAAACGCAGATCCACCGCGACGATATCGCGGGAGAGCAAACCACCCTGATCATCGAGCTTCTTCAGCTCAGCCAATGCGTCACCAACATCAAATTCAGGCAGACGCACCGTAATTCCATTTTCCATGGCCAGATCCCAGCGGCGTTCGGAGCGCAGCTTCGCAGCGCGCACACGAGCACGAATGCCCGGGAACTTGTCCAGCTCGCTCATGATCTCACCTGCACGCAGCTGCGCACCGTGATTGACCACGCGAAGCAAATTTGCATAACGGCCATCCACCTCATCGGTGATGACCTCGCCCTTCTTGGTGATAACGGAGGTAATGTTCCCCCGCTGCCAGAGCGCATAAGGCTCCTGCTCTTTGATCATCACACGCAGCGTGCCCGGGTAAAACTTCTGGATCGACGCATTGCGGATCCAGGCAATGCCTTCCAGACGTGCTTTCGCTTCGCTGGCGTTAAACAGCATCAGAGAAGGACGTTCATGAAGTTCCAGCGCTTCCAGCACCTGAAATTCGGTGACGCGCTGCAAACCTTCCATTTTGATCTCGTTAACGGCAAAACCGGCGGCAGATGTAACTGATTCGCTCACTTCACGGGCGTGTCCGCCAAGGGTAATTCCGTATCCGGCAGACAAAGCAAGGAAGCCAATGGCGCTCGCAGTTGGAGCCCACGACGGGATAAGTGCAAAAAATCCAGTGACCCCCCAAGCGGGTCTCTGGTGCAAACGCGATACGCCACGACTTCTGAAGCGATAGCTCCAGACGCCTGTGCGTTCCCGCAATGCATCAAATTTTGCCTTTATCTTCCGCAACTTGCGTCCTCCACGATCCAACTCACCAACTCTTGGAAATCATGTCCGGCGTGCGCCGCGATTTCCGGTAGCAGTGATGTTGGCGTCATGCCGGGTTGAGTGTTCACCTCAAGACAGATCAGTTCTCCTAGGCCACCGGGTCCTTCGTTAAAACGGAAGTCGGCGCGTGTAACGCCGCGACACCCCAGAGCATGATGTGCCTTGAGACTTGATTTTTGTATTTCTTGGTAAACAGATGGTAAAATTTCCGCAGGAAGTATGTGTTGTGAACCGCCTGGGACGTATTTTGCATCATAATCGTAGTAAGCGTGCCCCAGCGGTACAATTTCTAGTACCCCTAACGCCACATCACCCATTACCGCACACGTCAACTCGCGGCCTGGGATGTAGCGCTCGACCATAAGCAACTCACCATACTCCCAATCATCGCGGGTCAATTCCTGCGGTGGGTACTCCTGCCCTTCCTTCACGATCAACACGCCGAAGGAAGACCCTTCATTGATTGGCTTGATCACATAAGGCGGTTCCATCACATGACGGCGCGCAGCGTCAGCGCGGCTGACCACGAGGGAATTCGCAACCGGCACGCCAGCCGCCTTCATCACGGCCTTCGCTTTTTCCTTGTGCATGGCAAGCGCAGAGGACATCACACCGGAATGGGTGTAAGGAATATCGAGCACCTCAAGGATACCCTGAATAGCTCCATCTTCGCCGAACGGTCCATGCAACGCATTGAAAGCCACATCCGGCTTCAGGTCCTGAAGAACAGCAGAAATGTTGCGGTCAACATCCACACGGGTCACCTGATAACCAGCAGCTTCCAACGCATCCGCACAGTCTTTGCCTGAAGACAGAGAAACAGGGCGCTCAGCAACCCATCCACCCATCAAAACTGCAACATGCTTGGACATCACAAAACCCAATCCTGATTTAAACGCCTAAAACAACACGTGAACGGAGTTAGTCCGCCTTACCCAAAAACGGCTCAATCGCCGCTCCGTCCACAAACGCCCCAAGGCGCTTGATTTCCCATTCCAGACGCGTCCCGGTCTTTGCCAGAGCTTCAGACCGCACGGTCTCGCCAAGCATTTCCAAATCGTGAGCGGTAGCGTCTGCAACGTTCAACATAAAGTTGCAGTGTAATTCCGACATTTTTGCGCCGCCGATCTGCAATCCACGACATCCCGCTGCATCAACCACCTTCCAGGCACTGTTGCCCTCAGGGTTTTTGAAAGTAGAGCCGCCGGTTTTCTCGCGGATTGGCTGTGCTTTCTCGCGATGCGCAACAACATCAGCCATTTCCGCGCGGATCTCGTCTTCGCTCTGCGCAAAACCTTCAAACACCGCACTGGTAAAAATCAGGTCTTTGGAAGCTGAAGAATGACGATAGGCATAGCCCATTTCCTCATTGGAAAGAGTGAGGATTTCGCCAGATCTTGTCACCGCGTTAACGTTAACAACCCGGTCCTTTGTCTCGGTACCATGAGCGCCTGCATTCATGCGCAGCGCTCCGCCAACAGCACCCGGAATACCGGTGTAGAACGCAAAGCCACCTGTGCCAGTCTTCGCAGCTTCTTCTGCCAGCTTTTTGTCCGGAACAGACGCCCCTGCCCGCAGCTTATGGCCGCCCAGATACTCAACCTGACCAAATCCACGGATCGGCAGACGAATAACAACGCCCTCAATGCCACCATCACGCACCAGCAGGTTAGACCCCAGCCCAACCACAGTCACAGGCACATCTTCAGGCAGCGCTTTCATGAACACGGCCAGATCAGCCTCATCCGCAGGCTGGAACATCAACTGCGCAGGCCCACCCACGCGGAACCATGTCACAGCAGAGAGCAGCTGGTTCGGGATCAGACGACCGCGAATATCTTCGACAGCATCGCCCAGCAGTGGCAGCAGATCAGGATAGCTTACGCTCTGGCTCATACAGTCTCTCCTTTTGGGGAGAGTGCTTCCAGTTCAACTGGCAGCTTGTAAGCCCACTGGGTGATGTTACCTGCACCAAGGCAGATCACCAGATCACCCGGCTCCGCCAGCTCGGCAATCTTGCCAGCCAGCTCATCCGGGCCAGCAATGCTGTGAACCGAACGGTGACCACCAGCGCGCAGACCAGAAATCAGATCCGGCTGATCAGCCCCTTCAATCGGCTGTTCACCCGCTGCAAACACAGGTGCAATCACCACTTTGTCTGCATCGTTGAAGCAAGCACAGAAATCCTCAAACAGGCTCTGCAAACGGGTGAAGCGATGCGGCTGCATCACAGCAATCACTTTACCCTCAGCAGCTTCACGCGCTGCATGCAGAACAGACTTAATCTCAACAGGATGGTGCGCGTAGTCATCAAAGAACTCAACGCCATTCCAAGAACCCGTGTGCGTAAAGCGACGCTTCACACCTCCAAAGCTCGCCAGCCCCTTGCGGATGTTCTCACCGGAGATGCCCAAAGAATGCGCCAGCGCGATTGCAGCTGTCGCATTGGAGACGTTGTGCAGACCCGGCATTGGCAACACCAGATCCTGCAGCTCAGTCACCTTGTCTCCACGGCGATCATGAATGCTCACAGAGAAGATGGACTTGCCACCCTTGGTGGACACATCCGTAAAGCGAACATCAGCCTGCGGGTTGGTGCCATAGGTGATGATGCGGCGATCTTCAATCTGCCCCACAAGGCTCTGCACCTCAGGGTGATCCAGACACATCACCGCAAAACCATAGAACGGTACGTTCTCAACAAACTGCGCAAACGCAGCGCGAACCCCATCGAAATCACCGTAGTGATCAAGGTGCTCAGGGTCGATGTTGGTCACAACAGCAATATCGGCAGGAAGCTTGACGAACGTTCCGTCGGACTCGTCCGCCTCAACCACCATCCAGTCCCCTTCACCCATGCGAGCGTTGGTGCCGTAGGCGTTGATTATACCGCCATTGATAACAGTCGGATCCATGTGGCCAGCATCCAGCAGCGCCGCAACCATGGAAGTTGTCGTCGTCTTGCCGTGCGTGCCGCCAATGGCAATCGCCTGCTTGAAGCGCATCAGCTCTGCCAGCATTTCAGCGCGGCGCACAACAGGCATGTTGTTTTCACGCGCAGCCTTCAGCTCAACATTGCTGCCTTTAATCGCAGAAGAGATCACGCAGACATCAGCACCTTCAAGGTTGTCAGCAGCATGACCCACCATCACCTTGATGCCCTTTTCACGCAAACGCAGAACGTTCGCATTCTCGGACATGTCAGAGCCCTGCACACGGTAGCCAAGATTATGCAGAACCTCTGCAATACCGCTCATTCCGATGCCGCCGATACCGACGAAGTGCACTCCCCCAATGTCTACTGGCATTTTCATGAGGTAATCTCTTTCTGTTCAGTTGCCGGTGCAGCACCAACAAGTGTTTCGGTCAGATCCGCAAGGCGCTGTACAGCTTCCGGCGCGCCCTGCGCCTGTGCTGCCTGTGCTGCCTGTGCAAGACGGCCCGGATTATCCATGAGTTCTTTCAGCTCACGGGCCAGTCGTTGCGGATCAAGTTCTTTTTGTGGGATCGGCCATGCGCCGCCTGCCTCAGCAAGCACATTCGCATTCAGGCCCTGATCATTATCAAGGGCACCTGGAAGAGGTACCAAAATAGAAGGACGCCCAATCGCCGCCAGCTCACAAACAGTACCAGCACCGGAACGGCTGATAACCAGATGCGCTGCCGCAATGCGCTCAGGCAAATCGGTAAAGAAGGACGCCACCTGCGCTGCAACACCCATCTCACGATAGGAAGCTTCAAGGCCTTCCAGATCTTCAGGTCGCGCCTGCTGTACAATCACCAGCCGCTCGCGATCTTCAGGCGCCATCTGCTTCAGCGCCTCCGGCAGAACCTGAGAAAACACACGTGCACCTTGAGAACCACCAAACACCAGCAGATGGAACGCTCCACCTTCTTCCGGCGCATTGTAGGTCTGACCGCACACAGCAATCACATTATCGCGCAGTGGGTTGCCGGTCATAGTTGCCTTGGCAGCCAGATCAGCAGGCAGTGTTTTAAGCGGGAAACTGGTCGCAACAGCACTTGCCCCTTTGGCAAGCATACGGTTCGCCCGGCCCATCACCGCATTCGCTTCATGCAGAATGGATGGAATGCCCAGAAGGCGGCCCGCAAACATAGGCGGAAATGTCGGATACCCGCCAAAGCCAACAATCGCAGCAGGCTTGGCCGCGCGGATTGCTTTCATCGCCTGCAAAGTACCCAAACCAAGCTTGATCGCAGTCTTTGCAAGAGAGATCGGGTTCTTGCCGCGAATGGTATCACTCTTGACCAGATGAACCTTGTCCGCCGGAAACGCACTGCCATACTTATCAGCACGGCTATCTGTGATCAGCTCAACACCATACCCACGGCGCGTCAGCTCACTGGCCAGCGCTTGCGCAGGAAACAGGTGACCACCCGTTCCTCCAGCAGTGAGCATAATCTTCGGCTTCATTTCACTCTCCGACACAAACAAAACTCTCTAAGCGTGCTGCAAAGGTGCAGCGCGGGTAACAGTGATAATCGGGTTCTTACGCGGCTGCGGTCGCTTCCGCGTCAGCGCCAGCACAAACCCCATCGTCAGGGAAATCGCCATAAGGGAAGACACACCGGACGAAATCAGCGGAAGTGTCATGCCCTTGGATGGCATAAGGTTCAGGTTCACAGCCATGTTGATGCAGCTTTGCAGGCCAAACATCACGATCAGACCGGATGAGGCCAGACGGCCAAAGGGATCCTGATCCTGCATCGCCATGTAAAGGCCGCGCAGCACAACAAACGCAAACACAGTCACAAGCACCACACACACGATGATGCCGTATTCTTCTGCCGCAACTGCAAAGATAAAGTCCGTATGACTATCAGGCAGAATACGCTTCACAGTGCCTTCCCCCACACCGCGACCAAGCCAACCGCCCGCAATGAAGGAGTCGATTGCTTTATCAATCTGGTAGGTGTCACCGGAAGCAGGATCAAGGAAGCGCATGATACGCCCACGCACGTGAGGCAGATACGTAAAGCCAGCCGCCACGCCAAGAATGCCCATGACGCCAAGCGGCACAATCGCCAGCCATGACAGCCCATTCAGGAAGAACAACGCAAATAGCACGATCGTCAGCAGCATGGTCTGACCAAAGTCAGGCTGTGCAATCAGCATGGCCGCCACAATCCCGAACAGGATAATGGAGATCAGCTGCCCCGGCACATCCTGCGCCTTGCGTCCTTCAGAAAGCAGAAACGCCACGATCACAACAAGTGCTGGCTTGATAAACTCAGAAGGCTGAATGGAAACACCAAACAGGCTCACCCAGCGCCGTGCGCCTTTAATGTCCGTCCCGAAGAACAACGTCCCCAGCAGCAACACAAGCATGCCGCAGAACACCAGCAAAGCCACCCGTCGCACATAGCGCGGAGACAGCGCCGAAACACCCAGCATCAATGCAGCACTTGGAACAAGGAAGATGGCCTGCTTCTTTACAAAATAGAAGCTCTCAAGCCCGATACGCTCAGCAACAGGAGGACTGGCTGCAAGCGACAACACCAGACCGGACACCATCAGCGTAAAGATGCCGATCAGCATGTAGCGGTCAATCGTCCAAAGCCATTCTGCAAACGCACTGCGATCTGTACGTGAAACCATCAGCGTGCCCCCTCACCATTCAGCATTTTGGCAGCAGCAACAGCTGCGCTCTCAAATGCATCCCCGCGAACTTCGAAGCTCTTGAACTGGTCAAAGGACGCACAAGCCGGAGACAGCAGAACCACTGCCTCTTTGCTCTTGTCACGCGCCGCATCACGCGCTGCCGCTTCAACAGCCATATCCAGACTGCCGAACTTGTGTGCCTCAACTGAGCCGCTTAGTTCCTGCTCAAACTCTTCCGCCGCTTCGCCGATCAGGTACGCTTTAACAATCTTCGGGAAGTAAGCCTTCAGGGATGAAATACCGCCCGCTTTCGGACGGCCACCCGCAATCCAATAAATCCGGTCAAACGCAGCCAGCGCATGTGCTGCCGCTTCTGCGTTGGTTGCCTTGCTGTCGTTCACAAACAGAACCTTGCCCGCTTCAGCCACCAGCTTCAGCCGGTGCGCAAGACCTGGGAACGTTGCCAGAGCACCGGCAATCTCGTCCAGCTCCAGCCCAAGCGCTGCACATACAGCAACCGCTGCCGATGCATTCTGCCCGTTGTGAGAGCCACGCAAAGTGTTGGAGGAAGACAGGTCAGCAACAACCACCTGCTCTTCATCAAAAACTTCAATGACCTTGCCATCAGCGGCATAAACACCAAACTCAACCGGCTCATGACAGGAGATCAGCTCAATCGGCTCACCACTCTCCGCCCGGCGCTGCGCAATGGCTGCGCTAAACTCATCATCCACGCCCACAACAGCCAGACGCGCCGCCTTCACAAGACGTTCCTTGATGGACGCGTAGTTCTCCATGTTCCCATGTCGGTCCAGATGGTCCGGCGACAGGTTCATCATCACCCCGATATCGGGCGCAAGGCTTGGTGCAAGATCGATCTGGTAGGAGGAGACCTCAACCACATAGACGCGATCTTCAGAGAAACCTTCAAGGTCCAGCACAGGGCGACCAATATTGCCGCCCATCTGAACATCCATGCCGCATTCTTTAAGGACATGCGAGATCAGCGCCGTGGTTGTGGATTTTCCGTTGGTGCCAGTGATTGCAACAAACGGCGCTTCCGGACAAACCGCCTCGCGCTCATTCACAAACAGCTCCACATCCCCAATCACCGGAATGCCAGCTTCCTGAGCCCGCACCACACTCCAATGCGGTGTCGGATGGGTCAGCGGCACACCCGGTGCAACGACCAGCGCTGCATAACGGGTCATGTCCACATCGCGCAGATCAATCGCAGCAAGCCCCTGCTCTTCAGCAGCGGCTACACTTGCCTCATTATCGTCCCAGACATCAACACGAGCCCCACCAGCCTCAAGCGCGCGCGCAGTCACGAGCCCGGAACCACCGAGCCCGAACAACGCAACTTCTTTACCTGCCAAATGACGGATAGGGATCATGTTTTAGGCCTCCTAGCGCAGCTTCAGTGTGGCGAGGCCGATCAGTGCCAGAACAACAGCAATGATCCAGAAACGAATAACCACCTGGCTCTCGGTCCAACCCAGATGCTCAAAGTGGTGGTGAATTGGGGCCATGCGGAACACACGCTTACCAGTCAACTTGAACGAAGCCACCTGCACAATCACAGAAACCGCTTCCAGAACAAACAGACCACCGATGATCGCCAGAACGATCTCATGCTTAGTCGCAACCGCAATCGCACCCAGCATACCACCCAGAGCCAGAGAACCGGTATCACCCATAAAGATCGCAGCAGGTGGCGCGTTGAACCACAGGAACCCAAGCCCTGCGCCAATCACTGCACCACACACAACGGCAAGCTCACCAGTGCCCGCCACATGATGGATCTGCAGATAGTTGGAGAACACAGCGTTACCTGTGAGATAAGCCACCAGACCAAAAGCTGCTGCTGCAATCATCACTGGAACAATCGCAAGACCGTCCAGACCATCAGTCAGGTTCACCGCATTGCCCGCGCCAACAACAACAAAGGCAGCGAATGGGATGAAAAACAGACCAAGGTTCAGCGTCAATTCTTTAAAGAACGGAAAGCCGATGCTGGTGGAAAATGGCTCAGAATCCAGAAGCGTCACCGCAAAAGCAGCAAGACCTGCAATCAAAAACTCAAGTCCAAGACGCGCTTTACCACCAAAGCCTTTGTGCGAAGACTTGGTGACTTTCAGATAGTCATCATAAAAACCGATCAGGCCGAACCCAACAGTCACACCCAGAACAATCCAGGTGTAAGGGTTGCGAAGGTCAGCCCACAGCAGCGTCGCCACAATCATCCCTGAAAGGATCATCAGGCCACCCATGGTTGGCGTGCCTTTTTTGGTCAGCAGATGGCTCTGAGGTCCGTCTTCACGAATTGGCTGTCCATGCCCCTGACGCGAACGCAACGCATCAATGATGCGCGGGCCAAACAGGAACACAAACAGCAAAGCAGTCATAATCGCGCCGCCGGTACGGAACGTAATGTATTTAAAAACATTCAGCGCAGACAGGGAAGGATAAACCTCTGAAAGCTCCGCCAGCAAATATAGCATTTAGTCAACCTCAGGACTTACCGGTTGCAGCCGGTTCAGGAAAACGTTTCTTCAAAGCATCCACGAGTGGACCCATACGGGTTCCAAGGGAGCCCTTTACCATCACGATGTCGTTGGGACGCACTTCCGACAGCAGGTCTTTTTCCAGTTTGTCGGAGGTCTCTGAATAGGCGCCTCTGGTCTGTGCAGGCAACCGTTCCCAGAGCACCTTCATGTGAGTACCCACACAATAAACGATGTCGATCTTTGCGCGCTCCAGTTCACGCGCAAGGTCTGCGTGCAGCTTGTCAGAATCTGCACCTAATTCGAGCATATCCCCCAATACGGCGATACGACGGCCATTCTTCTCAACTGGCAATCCAGCCACCAGATTGATGGCTGCCCGCATGCTGGCCGGATTGGCGTTATAGCTCTCATCCACCAGCAGCGCGGTCCCACCATTCACATCCAGAACAGTCTGCGCACCACGCCCTTTCGGCGCGGACATTTCAGCCAGAGCCAGACCCGCAAATGCAAGGTTCGCACCCAGCTCCATCACACCAGTCAGCACGCCCAGTGAGTTGATCACATGGTGTGCGCCCGGAGCGCCGATTTTGTAGGAAATTTCCTGCCCAAGTATATTGGCATTGAGACAGGAGCAATCAGGATTGACCGCAACCTTCTTGGCGATGGACTGTGCCCCCGGCTGCATACCAAAGCTGACGATGTTCTTCACACCAGCCACAGCAGCCAGATAACGGAGCAGGTCATACTGGCGATTGTCCCGGTTCAGGATCGCCACACCACCCGGTTCAATACCGGTAAAGATCTCAGCCTTCGCACGGGCGATATCTTCAACGGAGTTAAACGCTTCCAGATGCACAGGCTCAACGGTGGTCACAATCGCAACATGCGGGCGAACCATCTTCACCAGTGGTGTGATCTCACCGCGGTGGTTCATGCCAATCTCGAAGATACCAAACTCGGTATCTGCGTGCATGCGCGCCAGTGTCAGCGGCACACCCCAATGGTTGTTAAAGCTCGCCACAGGCGCATGAGTAATGCCGGATTTGGACAAGCAAAGACGCAAAGCCTCTTTGGTGCCTGTTTTACCGACAGAGCCAGTCACCGCAATGATCCGTGCTTTTGAACGGGCGCGAGCAGCCACACCAAGGCGCTCCAACGCTTTCAGCACATCATCAACGGCCACATAGCGCCCACCTTCCGGCAGCTCACCAAGCTTTTCACGCGACACAACGGCCACAGAAGCACCAGCTTCGACAGCCGTTCCCGCAAACGCGTGACCGTCAAAGTTTTCACCCTTGATAGCGAAGAAGGCCTCTCCGGGTTGGATCGTTCGGCTATCAATGGAAATTCCGGTTATGTCATCCGCCAGATCACCGTGAACATCCCCATCTACCGCCTCCAGAAAATCGCTGAGCAGCCACAGCGGCCCATGATCTATTTCAGGCAGTTCAATCATTTGCCGCTCATATTCCGACTTAATTTCCGGGTCCAATAGGTTGATGTGGGGGACGATAGTCCACTCAGGCTTGTCTATCGCTGACTTGAGGCGTGGTTTTTCGCTGTTTTTAGCCTCAGAATCCGCGATTTCCGGCGTAGCAGCAGGTTCCTCAGAAGCACCTAGTCCACCAAGAGCGTCTGCACCGTCCTGCTCATCCGGTTGAGTGGACTGCGATACATCCTCGGCAACCTCTGGAGCAACCTCTTCGATACCTCCATCCGCAAGAAATGCATCCGTATCCGATGTGCTCTCATCATCTTGATCAGATGCAGCCGGCACCTCGGGCTCAGCATTCTCTTCAACTGGAACTTCGGCTTCGGCTTCGGCTTCGGCTTCGGCTTCGGCTTCGGCTTCGGCTTCGGCTTCGGCTTCGGCTTCGGCTTCGGCTTCGGCTTCGGCTTCGGCTTCGGCTTCGATAGCCGCTAGATCACCCAGCAGCTCGTCTTCAAGCGCATCAGGTGTATCTTCCGCAACATTCGGGAAACCATCCTTGCCAAAGTCAGGGTCATGGCTTTCAACATCAGCCAGCTCCGCATCAGCCAGATCGTCAGCACCAAGAACTTCTTCTTCCAGCGCCAGCCAGTCTTCCTCTTCCTGATCACGTGCATCATCAGGATTTTCTGGTAGAGCCGCTTCCAGCTCGTCCACACCAGCCTGAACAGCTGCCAGCAGGTCGTCATCATCAAGCGCTTCAGCAGCGGCTAACTCATCACCCTCATCGGCAAGAAGGTCCAGCTCATCCAGCTCAAGGGAGAGCTCAGGCGAACCACTCTCAGCAACAGGAGCAACGCCATTTTCTTCAGAGGCTTCAGCGAGCGCTTTCTGGATTTCTTCGTGATCAGAGAAAGGCAGAACCTCAGTTCCAACAATCTGCCCTGTTTCATGACCTTTACCGGCCACACAAAGCACATCCCCTTCCTGCAGCATCTTCACAGCCTGGCGGATGGCAAGCGCACGATCACCAATCTCAAGCGCAGCAGGACAAGCAGCAACAATCTCTTCGCGAATACTGTCTGGATTTTCGGTACGCGGATTATCGTCCGTCACGATGGAAACATCAGCAAGCCGCGCCGAAATCTCACCCATCAGTGGACGCTTGCCAGCATCACGGTCACCACCGCACCCGAACACGCTGATCAGGCGACCCGGAGCAAACGGACGTAGCGCCGCAAGCACATTTTCCAGCGCTTCTGGCTTATGAGCGTAATCAACGAACACCAGCGCCCCGTTCTCACGGGTACCAACATGTTCAATACGACCCGGAGCACCACGTAAAACTGTCAGCGCTTCCAAAGCAGTTTGCAACGGAACACCAGCAGCAATCGCCAAACCTGCCGCAATCAAAGCATTACTAACTTGGAAATCACCAGCAAGCGGCAGAGCAACAGAGAACACGCCTTCAGCGGTCTCAAGCTCGAGAACCTGACTAAACCCTTCCGGCTGAACGCTCCGCACCTTCAGGTCTTCACCGAAGAAACCGGTGGTAAAGGTCTTCAGGCCGCGCTCTTTGGCAACTTCCAACACGCGGTCTGCAAATTGTGCTTCCGGATCGATAACCACAACACCGTCATCCGGCAGCAGATCACGGAACAGGCGCAGCTTTGCCTGCAAGTAATCCTCCACCGTTGGGTGGTAGTCCATGTGATCCCGGCCAAGATTGGTAAAGCCAGCAGCAACAATGCGCACACCATCTAGGCGGTGCTGATCCAGCCCGTGGCTGGAAGCTTCCATCGCTGCGTGGGTAATGCCATCTTCTGCCAGACGCTTCAGATCCTCATGCAAGGACACAGGATCAGGCGTGGTCAAACCACCATAACTTTGACCGGTTGAGGTCACAGTACCGATGGTACCAAGGCTGGCTGAAACAAGCCCGGCATATTCAAAGATCTGACGAACGAAAACAGCAACGGACGTTTTGCCTGCTGTCCCCGTGACTGCAACCATCTTTTCAGGCTGTCTGCCAGCAAAAGCCGCAGCCATCAAAGCAAGTTCCCGGCGCGCATCATTTGCAGCGATCAGAGGGACCTGTTTGGCCTTCTTGCGGATGTCATCATCAATACGGTCTGCATCAATCAAAATAGCAGCAGCGCCAGCGTCCACGGCCTGCTCGATAAACTGTGCACCATCAACTTTCGCGCCCTTCAGGGCAGCAAAAACAAAACCGGGCTCCACTGCCCGACTATCAGCAGTAAGCCCCGAAATAGTGAGAGCACCAGCGCCGTCCGGCCCATCGCCTGCGGCGGAGTCTATCTCTTGTTTTGTAAGGTCTTTAAGCAACATAGCGTCGATATGTCCGGCCTATGAGACATGAATGTGGCAAAGCAGTTTCGGAGAATAATTGTCTTCATATTTCCCCAAAATCTCCATGTATTGCCCCATTCACCTCTCCTGTTTAGTTCCGGTTCTGATAGGAAACCGGAATTGTCTCTGCGTCATCTGCGAAATCAGGCACCACGCCGAGCATTGGTGCAATTCTGCGGATAACAGATGCAGTGGTTGGCACAGCATTCCACCCTGCGGTGGAATAACGTTGCCCCTCCACTTTTTGCGGCTCATCCAACACAATCAAAACGAGATACTCAGGATTGGACATCGGGAACGCCGACATGAAGGAGTTCAGATAAACACCTTCCGCGTAACGGCCATTCACAACCTTCTGCGCTGTTCCAGTTTTACCGCCAACGTCATAACCCGGCACAGCAGCCCGCCGACCGGATCCGCGCAGAACGTTTTCGCGGTTGAGATACCGTAGGATCTCACTGGTTTCTGGTTTAAGAACCTGCTTGGCAAGTTTGTCCGCCTCTTCCTCACTGCGAGGCAGGAAGGTTGGCTCAAGATACTTGCCGCCATTGACCAGCGTTGCACCAGCCACAGCCATCTGCAGCGGCGTTACACCCACACCATGACCAAACGAGATGGTCATTGCAGCAAGCTCATTCCACTTAGGAGGAAGCAAAGGCCGCGCAACGCCAGGCATCTCGGTGTTCATCTTTTCGGTCAGGCCAACTTTTGACAGGAACTCTTTCTGCGCCTCAATACCAGCACGCTGCATAACCTTGATGGTGCCGATGTTGGACGAGTAAATGAAAACTTCAGGAACAGACAACACACGGCGCTTACCGTGGAAATCATCAATCTTCTGACCAGCAACACGGATCGGCTTGGTCGCATCAAACCCGTCTTCCAGCTTCACCTTGCCACTGTCCAGCGCCATCGCGATGGTAAGGCCTTTGAAGATTGAGCCCAGCTCGAAGACACCACCGGTGACGCGGTTCATGCGCGCTTTCTCAAGCGCCTGCTGACGGTTGTTCGGGTCAAAGTCTGGCAAAGACGTCATGGCAATCACTTCGCCAGTGTCTGCCTTCAGCACCACACCCATCGCCGCTTTGGCCTTGTAGTACTCCATGGAGCGGCGCAGCTCATCACGCACCGCATGCTGCACACGCAGATCAACGGAGAGCTTCACAGGCTCCATGTTGCGATCCTGCGTAAAGCCAAGATCCTGCAGATCCTTCAGCCACGCCTGATCGACATACTTCTCCATGCCGGAAAGGCCCTGGTTGTCGACATTCACCGTACCAAGAATGTGGCTGACAGTCTGACCACCCGGATAAAACCGCTTATTGCTCTCACGGAAGCCAACACCCGGCAGACCCAACGCATGAATAGCCTGACGCTGCTCAACCGTGATCTCACGCTTCAGCCACGTAAACAGCGCATTACTTTCCAGACGCTTCTTGATCGCAGGCGTGTCCAGCTCGGGCAACACGGAGATCAGGCCATCAAAAACCTCATCCGTATCCGGAATCTTGCGCGGCTCTGCATAAAGCGCAGCACTCTTGATATCGGTCGCAAGGATTTCACCATTGCGATCAACAATATCCGGGCGCGCTTGAGCAACCGTACTCTGCGCAGCAAGGAAACGCTGAGCCGGATCTCCATCCTGCAATCCAAGCAGGATCAGACGACCGGCAATCGCCCCGTACACAAGCACGAACAATGTCATGGCAAAAACAATACGAGAGCGACCCGGGCCACGAACCCGCATCGCTGTTGTGCCATGTTTTTGATTGAAGTTAGACCGCCTCAAAAAGGAGCTGTCAGCTTTCCTGGCCACGAGCTCCTCCCTTATTGCACGGATGTAACGCGACTGGCGTAACCGCTCATCGCATCAGCAGAAACTGGCTCCATCAGAACAGGCTTAACTGGCAATGCCTTCAGTGTCGTAATCTGCTCTGCACGCAAAGGCTCAAGCTTGAGAATATCGTTGTAGCGATCAACGATACCCTGCAGGCGCCCCGGTTGATTGAGCACACTCCACTGGGCCTTGTAATAGCGGATCTCGTCCTTCTCCTTGGCGATCTCAGCAGAGAGCTGCCGTACCTGATCAGCAAGGTTTTCGTTGGACATCTTGATGTCGTAAACGAGCGCAGCACCAATAACCACTGCAACAACAAAGAACAGATTAACGAAGCGCAGCATAGCCTAGCCCCCTAGTCCGTGGAATGAAGCAAGACGCGGAACGCCAGCCTCATGAATATCTAATGGTCGTGCAGGCGAATCCAGCCGGCGCCCTGCTCTCAAACGAGCAGACCGTGCGCGAGGGTTTTCAGAAACCTCCTCAACGCTGGCATCCTGATTGCCCTTCACGATAAATTCGAAGGTCGGAGGCGGAATATCCACCTCTGGCATGTGGCGAGAACCACCACCGCGGGTCTTGCAACGATCCGCGAGGAACCGCTTCACAATGCGGTCTTCCAGACTATGGAACGTCACAACAACCAGACGACCACCCGGGCGCAAAATCCGCTCTGCCGCAGCCAACGCACCCGCTGCCTGATGCAGCTCACCATTCACATAAATCCGCAGCGCCTGAAATGTGCGTGTCGCCGGATGAATGCTGGCTTTCTTCGGATTACGCTTCACCACCTTTTCAATCACGCGAGCAAGCTCAAGCGTGGTCTCAAAAGGCTTTTCTTCACGCGCCTGACAAATAGCATGAGAAACGCTGGAAGCGCGCTTCTCCTCACCAAGCAATCCGATGATGCGTGTCAGGTCCTTGCGTTCCATGGTATTGACCACATCCGCAGCGCTTGGCCCATCCTGCTCCATGCGCATATCAAGCGGACCATCAAAGCGGAACGAGAAGCCACGCGCTGCCTGATCCAACTGCATGGAAGAAACACCAAGATCCATGACCACGCCATCAACCGCATCATGGCCGAGCGCACGTGCATGCTCTTCAAGATCAACAAACTGTCCGTGAACCAGCTTCAGGCGCCCATCAGACGCCTGTTCCAAAGCACGACCATCCCGGATCGCATCCGGGTCCCGGTCAATACCAATCACACTGGCTCCAGCCTCAAGAAATGCGCTGGAGTAACCACCGGCACCAAATGTGCCGTCAACAATCACATCACCCGGCGCGGGGGCCATTGCCTCCCGCACCCGATCCAGAAGGACTGGAATGTGACGCGCTGGTCCGCCAGCGATACCGGATTTGTCTCCGTCGCCGCCCGTCATCATAGTGCCCCTCCGGCTGCTGCCCCCGGCGCACCGCCGGAAGACAATACTGCAAGCGCCCGCTTCATGGCCTCGTCGCGGTGCTTGGCGAACCTGGTCGGTTCCCAAATCTGAAACTTAAACCCCTGCCCCACAAACGTGACTTCGCCGTCAATGCCAGTGTGGTTGCGGATCATCTCAGACAGAACAATCCGACCATCCCGGTCAATTTTCAGCGTCTCACTGGCGCCATACAGCGCCGTGGACAGAGCGTCGTACTCCATGGAAAGCGTCGAAAACGCATCTAGTCGTTTCTGGATTTCAGCGGTAAGTCCGTTGCCACCTGCATCAACCGCCTCCTGAAAAGGAGATGGGAAACAGTAAAGACCTTCAAAGCCGTCTTTCGCCAACGCCGCACGGAAGGGCGCAGGGATCGATACACGACCCTTTGCATCCACCCGATTGGTGAAGTGCGAAACAAAACCAGCCATTGGTCCCCTCTTTAATGAGCCAGATCTTCTTGATCTGTCAGCGGCACATCAAACAACTCTCCACTCCTTGGAGAGCCAGCGCTAAAATCAGGCAAAAACAACAAGATTACTGAAGTACAAACCGGATTTCCCCGGGAGCCTATGGGATACCATGGGATAGCATGGGACGTCAATGAACCCACCCGCTCAAACCGAAAAGAATGCCCCTTAACATCTGGTAGTTATCACCAATTATGGTAAACGAAGTATTGATAGGAGTTTACGCAGGGATTTCTGCGAGTTAGACGCATCGAAAATGCGATTACAACCAGAAGTACTCACAGTTTTTACAGAGGCATAAGAAAGAATTTCGCTGATTGGCTCTAGTGAATTTAACCTATCAACCTTGCCAAAACGCCACTTTTCCCATGCTGGACCATGAAATTCCATGCCCGTTTAGCGGAGTGTGGGACAATTTCCCATACCTACCCACGATTGTCTTGAGTCGATAATTTCTGCCGGAAAGGCATGCAATGTGCCGCGATCACAATTGGTTTTGTTGGTTACTTCGGATCGCTCATAAGCAAAGAGGCTGGCAGCTCAGCCAGCCTCAAAATCTCATCACAAAAGCAAGCGCTTCTGTTATCTGGCGACACCCAGCCCAACCAGATAATCCGCACCCTTGCGCAAAGTGGTCTCATCCATAATCTCAAGGATCAGACGTGGGTTACTCGTCAGCTTTGCCAGCTCCGCAAACAGCGGCTCCCAGGGAATAGATCCCTCACCCGGGTTCCAGTGACGATCTGCATAACCATCAATGTCCTGAATATGCACGTGCTGCAGAGTGTTGCCTGCGGACTTGATGAAGAAATCAACCGGCGGCGCACCATAGCAGGAGTGCATGTAATGAGCGTGCCCGGTATCAATGGAAAGCGCCAGAGCCTCGCTGTCAAAGCTCTTCAGGATGTCCATCCGGTAAGATGGATCCAGATCCTCAATGTTCTCCAGCACGATGAC
Source organism: Pseudovibrio sp. JE062 (assembly GCF_000156235.1). Taxonomy (NCBI): domain Bacteria; kingdom Pseudomonadati; phylum Pseudomonadota; class Alphaproteobacteria; order Hyphomicrobiales; family Stappiaceae; genus Pseudovibrio; species Pseudovibrio sp. JE062. The sequence goes on along the minus strand of NZ_DS996806.1, from coordinate 249,647 downwards.
ACAGCCCATGTCCTCAGCCTTGGCAACAACATCCTTCAGGTTGGCATGGATCATCTCCAGCTTCATCTGACGACCATTGTCGTAGATATCCAGGTTGTTATGATCCCAGATCGTATAAGGGCTGTGCAACACCATCTGGTCTGCACCCATCTTGGCACACAGCTCAATGCCCTGATCCAACCGTTTGCGAACCGCCTGCTGAAACAGCGGATCAGCTGCAGACAGATCCAAATTGTAGAACGGACCATGCAAACCGAGACGTCCTTCATGACCATCCAGAAGCTTCTTCGCTTCTGCGATCAGGTCATCACACCCATTGTCCAGCAATTTCCAGTTATAGAAATCTTGTAGCTCAAGGTCTCGGGGAAGTTCCAGCAACCATTCACGATGTTGAGGAAGATGTTTGACGCACATTGCTGCGCCTAAAACCGGCAAATCACTCATGCGGCTATTCCAAGATAAGGCCTTAAAAGGCACGCTTTCAGTTATGCCTCTGCTCTTACATGGCAACCATGTCAAAGGCATTACATCACCTAAAACAGTCTGCCTTTATCTCGGCTCCTACCAACTGTTCTAAGCGCTCATCTCACCGCGTCCCAAGCGCGGCAATCGGAGCACCATGACAGCTTCGATTTGCGCGGTCTACGTACTATTCCAGAGCAAACAAGAGCATCAACAAAAATCTACAGTTTTGCTCGGTGAAGCTGACGCTCTCGTAAGCTCTCAAGTTCAGTTTTCCAGCCTTACAAACGCAGTCGTCGCTTTGCGGAAAGAACGCCAGATAAAGACCAGCAATCCAACCAAAGCCATACACATCAGCGCAGTCGCAACGATCTGGAAAGTTCCGGCAAACCCAACAGCTGCAATCAGCGGAATACTAACGAACACGGAAAGGAACTGACCGAGGAAGACTGAGGACGTCAAAACACCACCCGCCATGCCACGGCGTGAACTCGGCGCAACCTGCAAAGCCATAGCCGGAAAGTTCGGCATTGCCAGCGCATAACCTGCACCCATGGCGGCAGTTCCAAGAAACACACTCCACGTTCTTTGCAGTGTCAGCAACATCAAGCCCACCGCCATAAATCCATAGGCCAACGTGAACGCACCGCTATACCCAACACGCGCTTTGATCCGCCCGTAAAGCAACGCCGCCGTTCCACCAGACAACATCAACGCGCCCAGTGCGGCACCCGTCATACTCGCGCTGTCATAGCCTTGCGCATCCAAAAAGAATGGCAGCTGAGTTGGCATCAGAAAGAAGATCATGTTCGTCAGCATCTGCAACAGAGCTAGTGCTGCCAGCAATAGCACCCAGGCTACCGCGCCATCGTCTTCTGCATTGGTGGTTTTCCGCGCTCCACCCGCCTGCCTTGCCGGTTCACTAATGTAACGCCACAGAAACGGCACCATCAGCAACGCCAGTCCATAAATGGCAAACGGCAACCTCGGAGAACTCACCGCCAACACACCAGCCATAGAGATAAACAGAAAGCCGCCAAAGTTACGCGCAGACGTCTGCAATCCCATCAGAGAACTGCGCTGATCGCCAACAAAGTAGTCGCCAATCAAGGCCGTTTGCGCCGTCATCACCATGGCAACAGCCACGCCAAGCCCCAAGCGGCTCACCAGCATGCTTGTCAAATCCGGCAGAAACAGCCCAGCGCTCCCCATCACGGCAAACAGCAAAACACCAACCAGCAACAACGCCCGCCGACCATAACGGTCCGCAATCACCCCGGCCAGCGGAGCGCAGATGATAACGGTCAGCGAAGGTGTCGAAACCAGTAGCCGAGACAGCCACAACACATTCGGATCATCTTTGAACATCTCCTCCAGCCCGGCAAGCGCCGGACTGATGGTTGCATTCGCCATCACCGTCAAAGTCGCCGCCATCAGCAAAGCAATGGCTCTCGGGTCTTTCCAGACCTGTTGTGTGGGCTCCACGTGCACTTGTTTCATTTGCTTATCCTCTTGCAAAATTGCCCTGTTGGGATCAGGATACGACTTCAAGTCAACTTGAGGTCAAGCATGAAACTGCTGGATATCGGAGAGATCACCGAACGCTCAGGCGTAAAGCCTTCCACCCTGCGGTATTATGAGGAAGTCGGGCTCATTCAGTCTGTCACCCGGCACGGCCTCAGGCGCCAGTACGAGCCGCAGATCCTGACCAAGCTGGCCCTGATCACCCTCGCAAAAGCAGGCGGCTTTTCGCTGAACGAGATCGCTGGCATGTTTTCAGAGCAAGGTCAGCTGCAAATCCCGAGAGATCAGATCCGGGAACGTGCTGATCAGATCGACGAGCAAATCAAGGAACTCACCGCCCTGCGCGATGTCCTGCACCACGTGGCCGACTGCCCCGCCCCAAGCCATTTGGAGTGCCCGTCCTTTCAACGCATGCTGAAGACGACCGGCAAACGCCAACAGACAAAAAGAAAACCGCCGACCAAATAGCCGACGGCTTCCATTAATTCTTCAGGTCGAGCGAACTTACTTCACTGCACGCTCAACCAGTTTCAGGCAAACCTGTGTGGCCATCGCCATATCCTGCACACTGATCCACTCCAGCGGACCATGGATTTCCTGCATACCCGTAAAGATATTCGGGCAGGATGTACCTTTGGCCGTCAGAACGGAACCATCTGTTCCGCCACGGATCGGCTTGGAGGAAACAGTCAGGCCCATGTCCTCATAAGCCGCCTTTGCCAGATCCACTGGGGTCATATCATCGCGCAGCCAGTGATGCATGTTGCGGTACTGCTCTTTCACCTCACAGGTGATGGACGCACGCGGCTCAGTCGCCTGAACAGCAGCACACACCTGCTCCAGCAAATCAGCTTTAGCTTCAAGGCCTTCCAGCTCAAAATCACGTAGAACGAAATGCAATTCTGCTTCAGCTGCGTTACCAACCATGTCAGCAACAAAGATGAAGCCATCACGACCATCCGTGGTCTCAGGTGTCATTGTGGCATGCGGCAGCATGGTGATGATCTTGCCCGCCAAATGCAGCGCGTTGACCAGCTTATCCTTCGCATAACCCGGATGAACAGAAACACCCGTGATCTTCACGGTCGCACCATCAGCGCAGAAGTTCTCGTAGTTTAGTTCACCGACTTTGCCGCCATCCAGTGTGTAGGCGAAGTCAGCACCCAGATCACCCGGAAGCTTGTCATGAACACCGCGCCCGATTTCTTCATCCGGCGTAAACGCAATGCGCAGCTTGCCATGAGGGATCTGCGGGTTTGCCAGCAGATGACGCGCAAGACACATGATGATCGCAACACCAGCCTTGTCATCCGCACCCAACAAAGTGCTGCCGCTGGCGGTGATGATGTCATCACCAATCTTCTCACCCAGATAGCGTGAGTTTTCAGGAGACAGAGAAAGCTCAGCAGCATCTGGGAAGGAAATCGCAGACCCATCATACGCACGGTGAACACGCGGCTTCACGCCTTCCGCATGATAAGCAGGGGCAGTATCAACGTGCGCCAGCAGGCCAATCACAGGCGCATCACTCTCGATAGTCGCAGGAATGGTTGCAAGAACAACGCCGTACTCAGTCAGCTCAACGTCACTTGCGCCAATCTCCATCAGCTCAGCACGCAGCACCTTTTGCAGGTCGAGCTGGATCTGAGAGCTTGGGGACTCTGGGCAGGTCTCATCACTCTGCGTATCAATCGCAGCATAACGAACGAGACGCTCTTCCAGTTCCTGATCAAATTCTGTTCTCATCGAAGATCTCCTTGCAGTTACCTCCTATCTGCGCGAAGCCTCATCAAGTTTCAAGCAGGAACACCTCTCCCCTGACAAATGCAAACCGCTTTAACGCACCTCACCAGCAATTTTCCCGGCAAACCCAAACAGGACAAAGCCAGAGACCACACGAAACCGTCGATACCGGGCCTGTGTAATAAAGCGTGCTCGCAGCAAGGATGCCAACGCCGAGTAACTGCATAAGGAGAGAACCGAAATCCCACAAAACGTTGCAACCAAGATAGCAGCTTGCGGCAGCAACGCACTCTCAGAACGCATCACCTGCGGAAACAGAGCCACGAAGAAAAGAATGGCCTTGGGATTGGTGACAGCCAGCAAAAAGGCCTCCCAAAACAACGTCATGCCCGAGACAGAGGCTCTCACATCACCGGACAAATCGATCTCCTCACGCTTGAAGACAAACTTGAGCCCAAGCCAGACCAGATACCCAACGCCAAGCCACCGAAACACGCTCCACAAAATCTCTGAGGTAAGCACAAAGCTAGCAACACCACCTGCACAGAAGGAACCAGCAATAGCAAGACCAAGCGTGTTACCCAGAATGGTCGGAAACACCCTGCCCATTCCCAACTGCGCTGCCCGCCGCACAGTATTAAGGATCGCTGGCCCCGGCGTAACAATATTCGCAGCAGAAATCAGAACGAAAGAAAACCAAACCCATAAATCCATATTGTATTCCAATGTATACATATATAAATCATGAGTACTTGATCAGGTTGTATCAGTCAACCTCACTGTCCTGGCAATGCGAAACCCCAGATCATCAACTCGGAAAGTCGGGTGGCTTCGCCGCCGATTGGTGACAAGACATCCCCTCGCCTCATCAGCCCAACCACCGCCCTTGAAGATCCGGTACTCGCCATAGACATCAGGATCATACTGATCCCAACACCACTCCCAAACATTGCCGAGCATATCATGAAGCCCGAAAGCATTTGCAGCTTTCTGGCCAACCTTCTGCGGTGCTCCTCCGGAATTCTCAGCATACCAGGCCACTTCATCCAGCGGCCCATATCGCGGTTCATGAGAACCGCCACGGCAGGCAAACTCCCACTCCGCATCCGTCAACAAACGAAACCCACCGCTCATCGGATGCTGCTCAACCACATCATCCGCATACAAAGCATAGCAAGGCTCCAGCCCACAGCGTTTCGAAAGCCCATTACAAAACCGCAAAGCATCAAACCAGCTCACAGACTCGACCGGAAGCTCATCTCCTTTGAAACGTGAGGGCCACTCACCCAAAACTGAGCCATACAGCGCTTGCGTGACAGGATACTTCGCAACCTCAAAAGACTGAACCTGAACCGTCCATCTCATCCCCTTGCGATCATCCTTTTGAGAAAGAACACCAGCTGGAACACTCACCATTTCTGGCATCAGAATAAAACTCAGATCTTCCAACAGTTCCCCTCCACCCTGCTCAAACTCTGTAAAGGCACCCGACGAATAGAAACAAACTTTAGCCGCTCATAACAGGCTTCAGAAAACTATTTCGCGTAATGGGTTAGAGATCATGACACTCACGGTGACCGGAACCCAAGCAAACCCATGACAAAGCCCCTTGTTGTGATCACAGGTGCCAGCTCTGGCATCGGCGCAGCCATTGCAAGAACCTTCAGCAAAGACGGGCACCCCCTGCTGCTTTTAGCAAGACGTAAAGAGCCTATGGTCGCCATGGACCTTCCCAACACAATCTGCCGCAAAGTGGATGTGACCAACCGCGAGCAAATGGCCAAAGCCATCCGCCACGCTGAGCAGGCCCTTGGCCCGGCAGATGCAATCGTCAACAACGCAGGCTGTATGTTTCTGGGCGAACTCAAAGACCAGAAACCAGAAGACTGGAACAGGATGATCGATGTGAACCTGCGCGGAGTCTTCAATGGAATTCATGCAGTGCTGCAGCAAATGTACAAACGCGGTTCTGGCACCATCATCAACATCGGCTCTATGACAGCCAAGAAAGCCTTCCCCATGCGAGCCGCTTACGGCGCAACCAAGATCGCCATTCACGGTCTCAGTGAAGCCTTGCGTCAGGAAGTGGCGGGGCACAACGTTCGCATCATCACCATCGTCCCCGGTCTCGTCGAAACCGCCCTGCCGGACAGCACTCGCGATGCAAAGATCCGCGAAGATTACGAAGAGCAAAAAAGGCAGATCGGCGGCGCACTTGACCCACAAAGTGTGGCGGACGCAACGCTGTTTGCCTACAATCAGCCTCAGAACGTGAACATTCGCGAACTGGTCATTACAGCCACAAGGCAATCTGCCTGATCCTGCGATCAGCCTATCCTCACAAAACCAGCAGAAATCACTTGGTTCATTTTTGAACCATCATGTCCATCTTTACCTATCTACCGGTTCATTTTTCATCACGCTATCTATGAACTCAAGGGAGCAGACAAGACCCGTCCCCCAATGACAGAGGTGGTTTCTGGCCTCGGTATTGTCTGCCTCCCCCTTTTCAACATGAGGAGAGTTCAGATGGTTTCGATTGCAGTCCACCAAACCGTAAATGCCCCTATCGCCACTGTCTGGGACAGCTGGGACGACTACGGCAACATCAACAAATTTCACCCGGGCCTAAATGCCTCCTACTTGCTTGGCAAAAAGCAGAAAACCGGTGTTGGCGCTGTTCGTCAATGCGACTTCACCGATGGCAAAACCTTCCTGAAAGAGCGCATCTCCGAGTACCTAGAGCATCAGCGCATCACCATCGATATCTACGACACCAATGCGCCATTCAGAGATGGCAAAGCAATCTTTGAATTCACTCCGGAAGGCCCAAGCAAAACCCGCGTCACCATGACCATGAGCTTCACTCCGAAGATGGGCATCCTCGGTAAGATTCTGACACCTCTCATGAAGTTCCAGTTCAAGAAAGGCCTGCGCGGCCTTCTGAAAAGCAACGCTGACTACGTGGAAAAATACTCCGGCCTTCGGGTAGCCGCGTAATCCTTCCCTCACCTTCAAACAGATTGAGCCAGACCAGTTTTCCCGGCTCTGGCTCAATCAAACCTTCCAATAAAACAATTAGGTACGCGCTGTGCGCGAGAATGAAATGACAAACACACGAGTTACATTAACATCCCGCCCAAACGGCATGATCAAGCCAACTGATTTCAAGATAGTGCAGGAAGACCTGCCGGAACTGAAAGACGGCGAAGTTCTGGTCAAGCAGGTCTATATGTCTCTGGATCCTGCCATGCGTGGCTGGCTGGACGATGACGAAGGCAGCTACATGCCGCCAGTCCGCATCGGCGAAACCATGCGCAGCTTTGGCATCGGCATCGTAGAAGCCTCCAACAACCCAGCTTTCACCGTCGGCACAAGAGTGAACGGCATGTTCGGCTGGAGTGAGCACTACATCACCACCGGCGAAGATCTGATCCCTCTTCCAGAAGACGTGCCACTGGAACACTTCATGGGCCTCCTCGGTCTACCAGGTGCCACCGCTTACCACGGCTTCATGGAGTTGATCGACACGCCAAAAGCAGGCGAAACCGTCCTTATCTCTGGTGCAGCTGGCTCCGTCGGCTCCCTCGTTGGCCAGATCGCAAAAGCCGAAGGCCTCAAAGTCATCGGTGTCACCGGCTCCGACGAGAAAAAAGACTGGCTCCTCAATGAGCTCGGCTTCGACGCTGTCATCAACTACAAAACCGAAAATCTCGAAGAGATGGTCGCCAAGTACGCACCGGATGGCATTGATCGCCACTTCGAAAACGTCGGCGGCAAAGTGCTGGAAGTAGCGCTCGATAACATGAAGATTGGCGGCAAAATCACATTGTGCGGCCTGATCTCCACCTACAACGACACCGAACCATCCGTAGGCCCACATCTGGTTCGCGCCATTGCACGACGCCTCACCTTGAAAGGCTTGGTGATCATTGATCAACAGCACCGGTTCGGCGAGATCTTTGAGAAGCTGAGCGCCTACGCTCAGAAAGGCCAGATCAAGTATCGCCTTGATATCGTAGAGGGCCTGAAGCAAGCCCCCGAAGCCATCAACAAACTCTTCGACGGCACCAATCAGGGCAAACTGGTCATCCGCATCTAAGCCCGACAAGCTCAAGACTTCCCAGGTCAAACATTAGTGGCAATGCCCTCAACGTTTGCCACCACCTCCAAAGCACCGCCCACCAAAGCGGTGTTTTCTTTTGTGTTTACGCACTCTCAGAAATCACATTCCGACAAAGGTGCTCTGAGTATGCCTGAAGCGTGGAGTAATGCTCCGCCCCTTCAACTACATGCAAATCCGCACCTGTCGGTAGGGCAGCCTTGATTGCATGCGCCATCTCGAGTGGTGACCATGTATCAGCTGTCCCATGCCAGAGGTCTACCGGGCAACAGATACCAGAGAGAACAACAGACCAATCAGCAACATAGGACTTCAGATAAGCAGCATAGCCCTCTGGATGATCAACGAGGCTATTCGCCAGCCCAGCACACAACACGCTAGAAACCGATGGCCTCCCAATAAGTTCTTTTTCTTGAGGTCCGCACTTCGCAAACAGCCCATTCAACAAAAGAGCTGGCCGCACACGGAAGATCAATCTCTGAACCATAATCAGGATCTTCAACAAACGAGGCAATGACTTTGCCACCTTGAACACAGGCGCTCCTGCGGTTTTGGGAAGAAAGTCCCCAAGGCTCAGCGGAGCCGCAGAAGAAACAAGAGTAAGCTTGGTAACTCTGTCAGCGCGGGCACTCGCGATATGCGCAGCAGCCATGGTCCCAATAGAAAACCCAACAACATGAATCTCAGATACATCCTTGCCAGCGGTCACTTCATCAAACTGACGGACGCAGGCTTCTGTTGGATCACCCTTTGATAAAAACAGGTTAGGAGCAACAAGCTCTACATCCGCAGGCAAGGCATCTTTCAGAAAAGCGCTGTCATACTCACTGCCTGGAACACCATGACAGAAGTAAACGAGCTTGGAGGGCTTTCGCGGTGACATGCAGATTGTCTCGATAAACAACTAAAACATTAGAATGAAACCAGCTTACACAAAAGCAAGCAGCTCTAAGAATATGCGAGCAATCTATTCCGCGAATAAGAAAAATACCAGTCGGCCTGTAAGCCGGGTTTTGTAAGGCACAGGGTGTTACCCCTGTACGTGACGGCAATTCATCTGGGATGCCCATTGCTGAACACCTCTAGCGACCAACCCGGGCGGTCAGGTCTGGAAACATGACTGGAAGAAAACTTCCGCGCCGCCCCTATTCGGTCTTGCTCCCGGTGGGGTTTACCATGCCGTTTTTGTTGCCAAAAACGCGGTGGGCTCTTACTCCACCCTTTCACCCTTACCAATGCATGCACTGGCGGTTTGCTTTCTGCGGCACTTTCCCTAAGGTCACCCTCGCCGGACGTTATCCGGCACCGTGTCTCCATGGAGCCCGGACTTTCCTCCCCTGCGGCCTTTCGGCACTAGCAGCAGCAACCGTCCGGCCGACTGGTGCACCTGAACTACGGAGCCTTCGGAAAAAGGTCAAGTAAAGAATTACGCTTGCACACGATCTCCGGTCACCTTCAGCGCCATCTCAAGCGTACGCACGAAGCCTTCCCGAAGTTTCTCGTTGGCCTCCGCAAACCCAACAATCAGCCCGCGCTTGGGCTCTCCCAGATAGAAAACGGAGAGCGGATTAACGCCAAATCCCTTCTGGTTCATCACATCCGCAACGGCAACATCATCGCAGGTCTCTGGCAGATAAAAGCAAGTCTGTAAGCCACCTGTGGGCATGGAAACACCAACCTGATTGCCAAATCGCTCAGAAATCAACTGACACAAAGCAACACCGTTCTCATGATAGGCACTGCGGATCTTATTCAGATGGGCACGAAAGTGGCCACTCTCTATGAAATCAGCAAAGGCCATCTGCACGTGAACATTCGTCAAAGCACCAGAGGCCCGCTGCGCCAACTCCAACCCTTCCACATGCTCTTTGGGAACCACAGCGTAAGCGAGACGAATACCCGGCATGAGCGACTTGGCTGAGGTGCCGATATAGATCACCGAATGCCGATCACTCAGTCCCTGAAGTGCAGCAATAGGCCGTCCTTCAAACAGGAACTCACTGTCATAATCATCTTCAAGAATAACAGCCCCGCGCTCATTGGCCTGCTTGAGCAAGGTCAGCCGTTCCCCCATCTCCATACGCCTGCCTGTCGGATATTGGTGAGACGGGGTCACATAGATCAGCGATGCCCGCTTAATCTGCTCAATCTCACAGAGTGCGCGTACATTCAGACCCGCAGCAACAAAAGCAGATCGAGCCCCCAGATACCCCGGCTCCTCAAGCAGTGCGACATCCCCTTCCTCAGAGAAACATTGAGACATAAGGGAGAGCGCAGACTGCGTTGTCGGAAACGCAAGTACCTGCTCTGGCGAACAGACGACGCCACGCTCCTGTGCCAGATACTGTGCCAAAACTCGCTGCAACTCCGGCAATCCGGAGGTATGCTCGTACCCAAGCGCAATGCCATTGAGCAATCGTGCAGCCCGCCGCAAGCTCCTCGCCCACTGCTCTTTAGGAAACAGCGCTCGTGATGGCTCCCCCGGCTGCATGGAAGAGCCGCGCCCATCTGGGCTCGTGTACCGATGGTTCCGCGCAAACCGTTGACCGCGTGATGATAACGGAGGTGCAGTTTCGCGAACACTGCCTTCAGCAGATGTTCCTTCCACCTCAGGCAAAGCAACCACCTTCGGCTTTGCACCTGAGCGTACGTCCACCAATCCTTCAGAACGCAGCAAATCATAAGCCGTGTTCACAGTATTCCGCGAAACAGAGAGACTGACAGCCAGTTGCCGGGAGCTAGGCAACCGTTCCCCTTCCGGGATGCGCCGCTTCAATATCGCTTCCCGATACTGCTGATAAATCTGGCTCGACAGCGGGGTACTGACCTCGCGATTGATCATCACAACATACTCGAACAACTGGCACCCCAAAATTAGATTAAGCGGATCTACAAGCGGAACCAGTTTTACAGAGAATACGTAGAAGCACAATGCTTCTTCGCCCCGCAGCGGAGGCAAAGTGCTCTATTGAAACAGAAAACCCGGCAAGCCGTGAGAGCTGAAGCTCAAACAGCTTGCCGGGCCAACTGGTCCCATATTGCCGATTGTGCTCAAAACCGGGGACCAGAAACGGTTAAGACGATGACAGCAGAAATGACACTTGAGGCAGCTCCGACCACAAAGACTCGTGAGGCTAAGCCACCTAAGTTCGCTCGTGTCAGAACAAGCCTGCGCGCTGATTATGATTGGGACACAATCCTCCCAATTCTGGAAAGCTCCCTGGTTGCCCATGTGGGCTTCCTAGACGAAGACCGACCAATGGTCATTCCCATGGCCTTCGCAGTTATGGACCGCACCATTTACATCCACGGCGCCAAAGCAGCCCGGATCGTGAAGAAGATGAGCAAGGACTCCAAAGTCTGCCTCACCTTCACCAACGTGGATGGCATCGTCGCGGCCCGTTCAGCGTTCCACCACTCCGTCAATTACCGAACAGCCATCATTCATGGCACGGCTCGCCTCGTCACAGACCACCAGGAAGCATGGGACTCCCTGAAAGCCATCACCGAGCACCTCCTGCCCGGCAGATGGGATGAGGTTCGCCCCATGACTGAGAAAGAGCAGATCTCAACCGGCGTCATCGCCATTGAGATCGAGCATGCCTCAGCCAAAATCCGTCAGGGTGGACCAGTGGATGATGCAGAGGATTACGCCCTTCCTCTCTGGGCAGGCGTTATTCCTGTGACCACATCCCTCGGAAAGCCGATCGATGACGGAAAGGTTCTAGACGGCGTCAAACTACCGGCTTCACCAGCCAATGCCGCTCGGAAGTTCGCCTAATTTTCGGGGAATTCGCCTAAAATTTTAAGAGTTAGGGTGGTTGACTTTGCCCGGTCAACCACCCACCCCTGATATTTCTTGCAGACAGACTGACCGTCGGTCAGACATTCATAAAATTCTAGGAAACTTTGATTGGGAACTTACAGGTCTCGACCCGAATATGCAAGATGCATTTAGCTGCGAGCAATAATATCCTTAACGCGCTTACAGTACTTGGCACTAATTCGGTTCATACGCTTGGCATAGTGACCAGCATTGTATCGCAAAATGGTTCCGCACAGATCACCACCGGCGCGCTTATAAGCACCAGCAAGATAGCGCATGCCCCATTCCAGATTATTTTCTGGTTTATAAAGAGCCTTGGTTGAACCACGGTATCCCATACCGCGCGCAGTCGCTGGCTTGATCTGCATAAGACCAACTTCACCGGCTCTGCCGCGAGCTCTTTCGTTGAAGTTACTTTCCACTTCAACAACGGCCTTCGCGATGTGGTGTGGTACGCCGTGCTTTTTAGCTTTCTGTTCAATCAGCTTGACGTAGGTGCTTTTCTTAGTAGCAGCCTCTGCTTCATCAGAGAACACGCTGGTATTGACAACACCACCAAGCATAACACTTGCAGCAAGGGCAGGGATTACTACGATATTTTTTATTTTTGTAAGGTTCATCTTCATGTCCTGGCAATCATGTTTTGAGCAGGAGTGTTTATCTTCAGAAGATGAGACGAAAATCAGACAGCTTCGATCACGAAAAGTTACATTTTTAATGTTTAAAAACTGGCATAAACCTTAGTTCATGGCACAAAAAAGGCCGATGCGAGGCGCACCAGCCTTACTTTGGGAAACTTTTCAGCAAAACAGAGTCATTCCCCTACGTAATCAAAACACATTCTTATTACGTACAAAAACCTATTTCACTGATATTTCAATGACATCCATCACAATCAGAAGGATTTTAGCTTTTTAAGCAGGCTATGAAGCGTTGCTATGGTCTGCGCATCGGCAATCCCATCAACCTTTGCAGGCCGGAAGTGTCGCTGAAACGCCTCGACAGCGAAACGTGTCTTCTCATCAAACACGCCGCTCACCATCACATCATATCCGTAAAGCCCCAGCAGGGACTGGAGTGCCTCAATCGGCTGCCCCTCATCCCCTTCCTGAAAGAAGCTCGACGCATCAATGTCCACGGGCTCAATAAAGTGCCCTACCCCAGCCTCAGCCAATCGCGCCCACGGGAAGTGACGCCCCGGATCCTGTTTGCGGGATGGCGCAACATCTGAATGGCCCAGCACACGCTCTGGCGCAATGTTGTGGCGCTCACAGATATCCTTGGCCAGCGCGATCACAGCTTCGATCTGTACATCCGGATAATCCTGCGTCCCCTCCTCTAGATCTCCCATATTGGAAATCTCGATGCCGATGCTGCGGGAGTTCAGATCATCCTCCCCCTTCCAGCTGGAAATGCCTGCATGCCAGGCCCGGCGGCTTTCCGGCACCATCTGTGTCACCATGCCCATCTCATCCACGAGATAGTGGCAGGAAACTTCAGAGCGTGGATCACACAGCCAGGAGATAGCCTTCTCCGCACTCTCCATAGCCGTGTAATGCAGGATCAGCATATCAGCAGCTGGAACGCGACGCTCATTGTGATTGGGAGATGGACGAAGACGCGCAGGGACTGCGCATTCAGTTTTAACGCTCATATTCCTCGTTCTGCGCAGATCTGCTCATACGCTTTATTCAGTGCTACCAGTTTGTCGCTGGCGATCTTAACGAACTCCTCAGGAACACCTCGACCGATCAGTCGATCAGGATGTGTTTCCCGAACTTGCTGGCGATAACAGGAGCGCACTTCATCATCTGTGGCACTCATATCAATGCCAAGAACCAGATAAGGGTCTCCACCGCCTCTTATATGACGGGCTTTAATCTGAGAAAAGCCAACTGGGTCGATCCCGAAGATCTCCGCGATCCGGCTCAGATACGCAATCTCTCTTTCATGAATAATGCCGTCAGCCTTGGCAATGTAGAACAGCCCGTCGAGCACATCTGTCCGGGTCGTCTCATCATCAGCAAACAAAACGGAGAGCTTGGAAGCGTATGTTTCAAAGCCCGCAACGTCCTGCTGCGCCAGATGAAAGAGCCGTGCAACGTTGCCCTCTTCTCCGGCAGGCATCTCAAACAGATCGTAAAACGCAACAACTTCATCATGCGTTACCACGCCATCCGCCTTAGCCATCTTGGCAGACAGGGCGATCATGGCGACAGTAAAAGCAACATTCCGGCGCGCTTCACCGACAGATTGAACAAGCTGCTGCAGACGATCAACCAACTGAGCGCCACCGGCTTGCAGTGCGCCAACAATCTTGTCAAAGCTGCTCCAAAAATTCATAGGCATCCTGCTCTCTGTCCAATTCGCCCGACAATTTTGCCTGAATAGACAGCAAAATAATTAGTCACCGCAAATCAGGTTTATACCTAACAAATTATTTATCAATCCGAATAGTTTGTTTCCCTTGGGTTTTATTTGCCAAAGGCTATCTATAAGTGCCCATTGCATGAATTCAGTTCAAGGCCCGGCCAAGCTTCACCTCAAATTATCACCCCATGAAACACATGGGTAATGTTTTACAGCTATATTCGTTATCAATTAAGTACACATACAGGTAACAGCGCCAACTAACTTCTCAGTTGCCTGCTGCCAGCGCACACCATTTCGTGCGTTTCGGGATGGGGAATTTCAAGTGGAAACGATACCTCCACATCGCAAATTACTTTATGCCACCATAGTGTTTGCTGTGATTGGCGCCATTGCTACAAGTTTTTATGCCATTGATCAGGCAACTCTATATTATCTATTCAAGGGTGAAGCCCAAAAACAGTTCGACACCGCCAGAAACATCATCGTATCTCACCATCCGCTTGAAGAAGAGCCAGCTCACGAAACTACGGGAGCTCAGAAATCTTCTGCGCCATTAAGTTTCGGCCTGCGCGGCTCCAGTTCTGATCCTACACCAGAGATCGTCTCACCAAGCTGGAAACTGCCTGCAGCCAAAGCCAGAGCTGTCAAACAGGCACTGGTCGAAGAGTTCGAGGAATTTGAGCTTCTGGTCGTGAACGTTCCCGGTCGCCCACTGGCTGTACATCCACGGGATATGACCACCGACCGCGTCAACGAAATCCTCTCAGATCCTTCCGCCTACGATGCCTGGCATTCGGCCCTCAAATCCGGACAGCTGGAGATCTACTCCAACTTCCACTGGCTTGAATGGCAGATACCCGAGTTTGGTGTCATCATTCCCTATGTAAATGAAGAGAACAAAGCCCGAGGCGGCTTCATCTTCTCCACCAAACCAGCAATCAACACCGTAGTGTTTATGGATGCGATTGCTTTTGGGTCTGCCTTTGCATTCCTTCTGGTTCTTGTCGTTGCCATCGCCTCCATTATGTTCGCGTGGAAAGGACTGCACGATCGCTGGAAGACCTCCAAAACGATCCGCTTCCTTGCCCACAACGATCCCCTGACCCATTTGCCAAACCGCGCCGTTTTCTCTGACGAGCTGAACAAGGCCCTCCGCAAGGCATCCATCACTGCCTCCAATGTCTACGTCATCGCCATTGACGTTGATAAGTTCAAGGAAGTGAACGACAACCACGGCCACGCTGCCGGGGATACGTTCCTCCAAATCATTTCGGACCGCCTCCGCCTTGTCTTCTCCGAACACCTCGTCTCCCGCCTCTCCGGCGATGAGTTCGCGGTCATGATCGAAGGCGAGTACACCAGCCACGACATCACCGTTCTGGCCCAGCGCGCACTGGCGACAACCAATTCCAACTGCGTTATCGACAGCAAGGAGATCCAGATCTCACTGTCCATGGGCATTGCGCAGGCAACAGATGCCGCCTGGCGCTCGTCCCGCCTTCTGCACTGTGCCGACCTTGCCCTCTATCGTTCCAAAAACGGTGGCCGCTCCACCTACACATGGTACGAGTCCAGCATGGACGAAGAGCTGGAGCGCCGCCGAGAGCTGGAAGCAGAGATGATCCGTGCCCTCAAGCTGGATGGTTTCTCAGTTGTCTATCAGGCACAGGTCGGTCTGGCAGACAACAAGCTCAAAGCTTTTGAGGCCCTACTTCGCTGGGTGCACCCGGAAAAGGGCCGCATCTCGCCGGAAGTCTTCATCCCGATTGCCGAGGACACCGGCCTTATTGAAGCACTAGGTGAGTACGTCCTCAAGAAAGCCTGCGCTGACGCGGCGAGCTGGTCTGATCCAACCCTCAAGGTTGCTGTCAACTTCTCACCAGCCCAGTTCAAAACCGGCCAGATTGAGCAGAAGATCTCAGAAGCTCTTCAGGAATCTGGCTTGGCACCGGAACGCCTTGAAATTGAGATCACTGAAAGCCTCCTGATTGCTGACACCACCAGCGTGGTGAAGTCACTCAAGAAGATCGGAGACATGGGCGTTTCCATCGCCATGGATGACTTCGGTACGGGCTATTCCTCTCTGAGTTACCTTTCCCGCTTCCCGTTCAACAAGATCAAGATCGACCGCAGCTTCATCATGAACATCGGCAAGGATGCTCATACCGATGCGATCGTGGCTGCCATCATTGGTCTTGGTCGCTCACTGGACGTGCTGATCACCGCAGAAGGTGTCGAAGACGAAATGCAGGCCCAGATCCTGCGGGCTGGTGGCTGCGACATCGTTCAGGGCTACTATTTCGGCAAACCAAACAATGTAGACCCGGCCAACCCGCACGCCAACATCCGCTGCACGCTGGGACTAGACGACACAAAGCAGATAGAAGCCACGCAGAGCGCTTAACCTCTCAAATAAGCCTAGCGAGAATAGCAGGATATCTCTTGCTAGGCGCACCACGTTACCTTGACACAAATGACCCACGCTTGGGATTCGCTGCGAGGTAGCTATGGCAGATAAGAGCAATGCAAACACTGAGGACATGAGCGAACAAGAGGACCTTGCCGAAACAGCACGGCCCTTCCATTACCTGTCCTTCTTCCAACTGCTTCAGTCCCTCATCACCGCCCTTCTGCTCGGCGTCACAGCACTCATCTCGCTAGAAGTGCTCATGTCACCCCTCCCGGAATCCGCATTGCATCCAATGCTGATCTCGCTGGGTCTGGCCTTCTTCTTTGTCGTCATCGTGGTTCCAAAGAACTTCACAATTGGCTTCCTCTGCCTCTTGCTCTGTCAGCTCGTGGCATGGCGCATCGCATCTTTGTATTATGCCTACCTACTCAGCTGGCCACTTGCGTTTGCCTTCTTCATCAACCTCATCTGGTTCCTCAGCACCATCCAGCGCAACTCATTTGAAACCGCTGGCCGTGGACTGACACTCTGGCAATGGCAGCTCACCTTCTTCCGCATACTGGTGGGCTTCGTGATGGTCCCGCATTTCACCGACAAGCTGTTCGCAGGCTCCTTGCCATATATGGAGCACGTCGAGTTCTTCTCTCTGCTTGGCTATCCCGACCCGGGCATGATCATTGATGCTGCTGGTCTGGCCGAACTGGCAATCGCGATTGGTGTCGGCCTCGGCCTGCTCACCCGCCTCTCCTGCTTCTTCGCAGCAGCTTACATCTTGTTTGCCGCAACACTCAGCGGAGCGCTGGAGCACGGCTTCGTCTCATTCGCCACAGCCGTATCATGGGAGCTGCCCCTCATCCTCTTTGCATCCTATCTCAGCTTCACCACAACAGGTGCCGGAGAGTTCTCACTCGATGGGGCACTGCGCAGAACAGGCCGGATGCCGGGATGGATCAAGCTACTCATGGGAGACACAGGCCTCGCCCACAACGAACACGTCGATTGATGCTGGAGCGGCAGAACCCTGCCGCACCCATTTTACATCGCAGCAGCTGATCGCGCCGCCTGATCATAGTGGCCAGAAACACTGCGCAAAACAGATGCAAGCCGAGACAGCTCGGCTTCATCCAACCCCAGCTCCTTCACCGGCTTTACCAGCAGCGCATCCCGCAACTGCTTATAGGCATCGCATAGTTCACGACCTGCATCGGTAATCTCCGCGGTCTTCTCCTTGCCGCGCTTACCCGACTGAATAAGCCCTGCCTTCTCAAGCTTCTTCAGCGCATAAGAAACAGTGTGCGTGTCCTCAATGTTCAGCACCAGGCACAGATCAGCCAGTGTCTTGGAACGCTCACGGTGATTGACTGAGTGTAGCACCAGCGTCTCCAGCGGGGACAATCCTTCCTGCCCCGCCGCCGCCATGCAACGCACCATCCAGCGGTGATAGGCGTTCACCATCATCGTCACCGCAAATTCCACCTCAGACAACGCAGGCAGTTCACCGGAGGCAAGGTGAGATGAGGACACGACCGGCCCTACGCCAAGTCCTTCAGCATTCTTCTGCTCAACAGCATCACTCATTTTTGACCTCACAACCGCAAAAGTTCGAAAAGCACAGATTCGTTCCGGCTCGCGCAACATAATGTCAATAGTTTACGCGCAGGGCACAAGCTCTCTAAAAAGACCGGTCCACGAAAAATTCATGCATGTTTCTCGCAGGTTCGGCGTTACACTCCCATAATCACATTGACAATTTATCTACATTTTGTAGATGTATCACAGAATAATATTTTAAACCGAGGTGGGACAAAACATGACAATGGGTAAGTGGGATTTCTGGATCGACCGCGGCGGCACCTTCACCGACATCGTTGCACGCACACCACAAGGAGAAATCCGCGCCCATAAAGTCCTCTCCGAAAACCCTGAGGCCTACAAAGACGCCGCCATTCAGGGCATCCGCGACCTCATGGGCGTTGCCAAAGACACCCGCATCCCATCCAACCAGATCGCAACCGTGAAGATGGGCACCACCGTCGCCACCAACGCACTGCTGGAACGCAAAGGCGATCGCACTCTCCTGCTGATCACCAAAGGCTTCCGCGACGCGCTGGAAATCGGCTATCAGGCCCGCCCGGACATCTTCGCCAAAGAGATCATCAAGCCTGAGCTCCTTTACGATCAGGTTTTGGAAGCCGACGAACGCGTCCGCGCAGATGGCACTGTTGAGACCGCACCAAACCTGAGTGATGTCAAAGCGCAGCTGGAAGCCGCCTATGCGGATGGCATCCGCTCCATCGCCATCGTTCTGATGCACGCCTATGCGTACCCGGAACACGAGAAGCAGCTGGCAGATATCGCCCGCCAGGTCGGCTTCCCGCAGATTTCCGTCAGCCATGAAGTCTCCCCGCTCATGAAGCTGGTGGGCCGTGGCGACACCACCGTTGTTGACGCGTACCTGTCCCCAATCCTGCGTCGTTACGTTGATCAGGTAGCCGGCGAGCTCGACATCAAAAACACCGACTGCCGCCTCATGTTCATGCAGTCCTCCGGCGGTCTGACAGACGCCTCCCTCTTCCAGGGCAAAGACGCAATCCTCTCTGGCCCGGCTGGTGGTGTTGTCGGCGCGGTTGAAACCTCCAAAATGGCAGGCTTCGAAAAGCTCATCGGCTTCGACATGGGCGGCACCTCCACGGACGTGTCCCACTTCGACGGCGAGTTTGAGCGCGCGTTTGAAACCGAAGTGGCTGGCGTTCGCATGCGTGCGCCGATGATGATGATTCATACCGTTGCTGCCGGTGGCGGTTCCATCCTCCATTACAAAGACGGCCGCTTCCAGGTTGGTCCGGATTCCGCTGGCGCAAACCCGGGTCCAAAATGTTACCGCCGCGGCGGTCCGCTCACTGTCACCGACGCCAACGTCATGACAGCCAAGCTCAACGCCGACTACTTCCCGAAAATCTTTGGCCCGAACCAGAATGAACCTCTGGCAATCGAAGAAGTCAAAGACGCCTTCAACGCACTGGCCGCTGAAATCGGCGATGGCCGCACCGGCGAGGAAGTAGCTGAAGGCTTCCAGAAGATCGCCGTTGAGAACATGGCCAACGCCATTAAGAAGATCTCCGTTCAGCGCGGCTACGACGTCACCGAATATGCGCTCACCTGCTTCGGCGGTGCTGGCGGTCAGAGCGCCTGTATGGTGGCAGACAGCCTCGGCATGAAAACTGTGATCGTCCACCCGCTCTCCGGCATCCTTTCTGCTTACGGCATGGGCCTTGCGGATATCCGCGCCACTCGCCAGCAGGCGGTTGTCAAAGAGCTGAGCACCGACAACCTCTCCACTCTGGAAGAACTGGCTCAGCGTCTTGCATCAGACGCCAAGACCGAAGTCGAAAATCAGGGTGTTGCGGAAGACGAGCTCACCGTCATCCCTCGCGCGCACTTGCGTTATGATGGCACCGACACCCCAATCGCAGTGGATCTGAACACCGGTGATCTGGACGCCATGATCGCATCCTTCACTCAGAACCACATCAAACAGTTCGGCTTTGCCTACGAGAACAAGACCATCGTGGTCGAAGCACTCGAAGTGGAAGCTGTTGGCGGCGGCGCTGGCCTGCTGGAACCAGATGAGGCACTTGCTTCACAGGCACCTGCAATCGCAGAGCAGACTCAGTTCTACGCAAACGGCAAATGGCAGGATGCATCCATCCTCAAGCGCGATGCATTCCAGCCGGGTATGAAGCTGCAAGGCCCTGCCCTCATCATGGAACCACACGCAACCATCGTTGTGGAACCGGGCTGGCTGGCAGAGGTCAACGCCAAGAACCACATCATTCTAACGCGCAGTATCCCGCTGGAGAAGAAAGTCGCTCTTGGCACCACCGCTGATCCGGTGATGCTGGAGGTGTTCAACAACCTCTTCATGTCCATCGCGGAACAGATGGGCGTCACCCTGCAGAACACCGCGTACTCCGTAAACATCAAAGAACGCCTCGACTTCTCCTGCGCGGTCTTCGATCAAAACGGCGCATTGGTTGCCAACGCTCCGCACATGCCGGTGCACCTAGGATCCATGGACCGTTCTGTTGAGGCAATCATTTCCCTCAACAAAGGCAAGATCAGACCGGGCGATGTGTTCGCACTCAACGCCCCTTACAATGGCGGCACCCACCTGCCGGACATCACCGTTGTCTCCCCGGTCTTCGACGAGGACGACAAAGAAATCCTGTTCTGGGCAGCCTCCCGTGGTCACCATGCAGACGTGGGCGGTTCCGCTCCGGGCTCCATGACCCCACTCGCCACAACAGTGGATGAAGAAGGTGTCCTGTTCGACAACTTCATGCTGGTGGATCAGGGCGAGTTCCGCGAAGAAGCTCTGGTCGAGCTGCTCACCAACCACAAATATCCGGTTCGTAACGTTCACCAGAACGTGGCTGACCTGAAAGCCCAGATCGCCGCAAACGAAAAAGGTGTTCAGGAACTGCGCAAGATGACAGACCACTTCGGTCTGGAAACCGTGCAGGCCTACATGGGCCACGTGCAGGACAACGCTGAAGAAAGCGTGCGCCGCGTGATTGAGGCTCTGGCAGACAGCACCTACGAATACCCAACGGATCAGGGCTCAACCATCAAGGTCAAGATCACCGTTGATAAGGACAAGCGCGAAGCAACCGTGGACTTCACTGGCACCAGCGAGATGAAGCCCAACAACTTCAACGCGCCGGAACCTGTCACCCGCGCTGCTGTGCTCTACTGCTTCCGCGTCATGGTCGAAGGCCACATTCCGATGAATGCAGGCTGCCTGCGTCCAATCAACATTGTGGTGCCAGAAGGCTCCATGCTGCGTCCGCATTATCCGGCAGCTGTTGTGGCGGGCAACGTGGAAACCTCACAGCACATCACCAATGCTCTGTTTGCAGCGCTTGGTGCCATGGCAAACTCGCAAGGGTCCATGAACAACCTGACCTTCGGCAACGACACCTATCAGTACTACGAGACCCTGTGCTCCGGCTCTCCGGCAGGCCCGGGCTTTAATGGAACCGACGGCGTCCATGTCCACATGACCAACTCTCGCCTCACTGATCCTGAGGTTCTAGAGTTCCGCTATCCTGTGCTGTTGGAAGACTTCCACATCCGCAAGGAAACAGGCGGCAAAGGCAAGTGGCATGCGGGCGACGGTACCAAACGCACCATCCGCTTCCTGGAAAAGATGGACTGCGCGATCCTCGCATCCCACAGAACCATCGCACCAAAAGGCATGCAGGGCGGCGAAGATGGTCAGAAAGGCCGCACCTACGTGCGCCGGAACTCTGGCCAGATGGAAGAGCTGAAAGGCTGTGACCAGACCATTCTGGAAGCAGGCGAAGCAATCACAGTCGTCCCCCCAACCAGCGGCGGCTGGGGCACCCCAGAATAGTTTTTTAAGATCAAAAAACAGAAACGCCCGACTTTAGTAGCTGGGCGTTTTTAGATTAACAACTGGCTCTCGTGTTTAATAATCACAAGCATCGCTACTTATTGCGATTTACGTTATCTCTTTTAGAGTTATCAGGATTGTCTCTAACATACTCGCGACCTTTTACCTTGATGACATGAGCGCCAGGGTGCTCACCACGTTTAGTTTCCGCTACAGCGTTGCGTCGTGGTACATTTTTACGACTGCCAATATCGTAATGCTCATTCCGCCCACCTGGGCCATCATTCCGGCCTTTAATCTTAGTCATTCTGACCTCAAATACTTCGCATCAATTACATTCCTTTAGGTAGGAAAGCAGAAAAGAGCTTCAAGTATAAGATTAACGAAAAGTTAATTATATTTTAAATATTATATTAATACCAATTTCAACATAAACGCATTCAATCTAGCCAGACGCTTTTATTCAGAAGCCTCAACCAAACGCACGCCATAAGCCTGAAACTTCTCATCTGAGGTCACAAGTTCCAGCCCTTCTGCTTGCGCCTGTGCGATCAGCATCCGATCAAATGGGTCTTTATGATGCTCTGGGAGATAGCCAGCCTGTTCCCCATGGAAAAGCGAAATAGGAAGGGATAGGAACCCTTCCTCATCAATGATGCTGGCCAGTCCTTTGGGAGCTGTGAGCTTTCCGAGGTTCTGCTTGATTGCAATCTCCCATGAGCTTGCGGCACTTACAAAAACCTCATTATGAGGATCTGCAATTATCGCCTGCGCTTTGGCCCCTAACTGCGCATCACCACCAAGCCACCACAAAAGAGCATGTGTATCGAGGAGAAGACGTCTCATTCCTCGCCCTCAAAACTTGAGGTAACGTCTTTCATCTCTTCGTTGAAGTCAGGTGCCAGCTTGATTTGCCCCTTGAAGCGCCCCGGTTTGCGCGGTTTCAACTGCGCCTTATGCGGCACGAGATCTAGATAAGGTTTACCCGCCTTAGCAATGACCACGCGTTCTCCCTGCCAAACCTTCTCACCAAGTTTGGAAAGATTGGACTTTGCTTCATGCATGTTTACTTTCATCGCACCTCACCTTAGCTAGACTTAGCTAACATACCATAGAAGACCACAAACACCAACAGCACCACATGGCATCCCATGCAGCGGTGGAGTTAGGGTTCCCGATAATCGGGGTGAGCAAGGCGGCAGGCAATACCTGCGCTGTTTGTTAGTAATGAGTCTTCGGCATTGGCTACACGCCTTGCCCGGATGTTTTTGCAGGAGGCTAAGGCCAAGGTCCAAAAGACACTTGGAAGACTTAAGGCCGTTGGAAAGCCTCAGGTCTCAGTGCTGGCGCCCTCTGGTCTGGCCGGGCATCCGCTATCCCTCAACACTGTTGGTGAAAGGGGAACCTCCACGGACCTGCTACGAAATACGTTACCTTCCACAGTAGCCCCATCCAGCCCACGACCAACTGACGGACGGTCCGCCAGCAGCCCGTTACGTGGACCTGTAAAAAGCATAGATGCTCCAGAACCAGGGAGGATAAGTTTTTGCCTCAAAGATAACCTGTGATCACACAATCCCAACCGCAGCGCGTAATCCCGGTAGGAGTTGAAACGCCATATAGGCTGCATAACACAGCAGAAAGAACAGTCCTTCCCTGCGGCTGACACGCCATCCCGTAACGCAGGCAATCGCCATCAAAATCACCGTGCCCACCATCACCCAGATATCGACCTGCGCGATCACAGGGGGAACAGGAATGGGCACAACAAGCGCGGTCACCCCGCCAATGCCGAAAATGTTGAAGATGTTGCTGCCAACAATATTGCCAAACGCGACCTCCACATGACCACGGATCGCCGCGATGGCTGAGGTCACAAGCTCAGGCAGCGAGGTGCCAATCGCAACCAGCGTCAGGCCGATCACAGCATCAGAAACGCCAATACTATGAGCAATGGCAACGCTGGAGCTCACCAGCAGACTTGCACCAGTGATGATACCAATCACGCCAGCTGCGAAGATCCCGAGCCCCCACAAGATGGAGATGTTCGGATAACTCGCCTGATCCGCTTCAGCCTCATAAACGTCTCCGGAAACTTGCTCTGCCCGCCGCTCCACCACGTAGGTGTAGATGGTATAGGCCAGCAGCAACCCAACCAGAACAAAGCCAGCCCAGCGGGAGAGATACCCCGTCAGGATCACCGCCAGCAGGATCAGGCTGGAAAGGAGCAGCACAGCCCCATCACGCTGAAAGGCTTCCCGCTTCACCGTAATCGGCAGGATCAACGCTGTGATACCAAGGATGAGCAGAACGTTTGCAATGTTGCTGCCCACAATGTTCCCGATTGCAACACCGGGATATCCAGCAAACGCCCCCTGCAAGCTGGCCACAAGCTCTGGCATGGAGGTGCCAAAACCCACCAGCGTCAGGCCGATAAAAAGCTTGGAAACGCCCAAACGCGTGGCAACAGCCACACTTCCGCGCACCAGCGCTTCGCCGCCGACAAGCAGCAGCACAAGCCCCCCAATCAATTGAAGGATCACCATTTTCCGAAAACTTCTCTGAAGCGCCATCTGCGCTTATCGTTTAGACAGAGATGCAATTGGGGATCCTTCACTGGGTTTGCAAGTGGACGGGCCATCACATCACATTCAGCCAGAGTTCTTTGATGATGAGCCCCAGACCGGAAAAGAACATCATCACCAACACACAATAGCGAAATACCGCCGGGCTGAACCTGCGCCCGATATAGTTGCCGCTCTTGGTTCCGATATAGACAAACACAAGCCCCGTAATGGAAATCGCAAACGCTCCCAGATGCAACAGGCCCAGATAGGTCAGCCCCAGGATCATCATGGCCGTCACCACCGTGAAGAAGCTATTGATCGTCTGAATGAAATGGCTGCGCGGCAGGTCCAGCGACACCAGAAACGGCGTGATCGGCATCAACTGAGAGCCGGTCATCCCCGTCAGCAAGCCGGTTGAAAAGCCGGAGAGCGAACTGCCCGTTTTCTCCCAATGGGTCCGCAGTCGCAGGTTCTTTGAGAACAGCGCATAGCCAACAAACGCCATGATGACAAAACCCAGCAGGATCGTCAGCCAATGAGTGGACGCCCAGCTCAAAAACCAGAGACCAATCATCACGCCTGGAATGGAAAACAGATAAATCCGCCAGAACCGATTGAAGGACTCGCGAAAGTAGCCAGCCTCATAAACTAGGATGAGATCACTAATGAGCCCCGGCACAACAATCAGCGGAATGCCCTTCTTCAACCCCACCGTATAGGCAAGGATCGCAAGGCAGATTGTCGTAAAGCCCAGTCCCGCCAGCCCTTTCACAAAGGCTGCGAAGAAGAACGTGAACATGATGATGGCGATCTCAAAGGCCGTATACCCGAGATACTCTGCGGCCATCGCCATGTCTGCTTCCATTTCCATCATGAAGCAGAGCCTAGGCGCGAACCTGCAATAATCTCTATCATCTCCCGGCACAAACCGAGGAGATCCATAAACCACCAGTTAGCTTAAGGCACGCGAAAGCATCTGAACGCAGCCTGCTCTAAAATGCCTTGAACAAAAGGCTCACTCCAAGCCCGAAAAGCAGCAGCAGAACAGTGGCCCGGAACACCGAAGGCGACATCAACTGCCGCACCAGCGACCCGAGTTTGGTGCCGAAATACACAAAGACCAACCCCAACGCCGAAACTCCCAGCGCACTAAGATCCAGTAGGCCGAGATAATAAAGCCCCCCTGCCATCACAAAAGACGACAGCGTGAAGGAGCAATTGATCGCCTGCACAAAACGCTCACTGTTCAGGTTCAGCGACAACAAATAGGGCATCACCGGCATGATCTGCGATCCGGTAATGCCATTGACCACGCCAGTGATGAACCCACTCACCGGCCCCAACAAACGCTCCATTTCCCGAGAAAGGGTCAGATTAGGTGTGAAAAAAGCGAACAGAGCATAGCTGATGAGCACACACCCCAACACCACGACAGCTTCCTGAGCAGGAGCGATATCCAGAAACCACAGCCCCAACAGAATCCCCGGAACAGTCGCCAAAAGCATCCAGCGAAAGCGGCTCACCATTTCCCCGAAATATCCTGCATCGATCATCACCAGAATATTGCTAGTAATACTCGGCAATAAGATGAGCGGAATTCCTCTTTTCAATCCCACCGCGTAAACCAGAAACGGCAGGCAAGTGGTTGAAAACCCAAGGCCAGTCGCGCCTTTAACAAAGGCCGCGAAGAAAAAAGCCCCGGCAATCGCGGCGAGTTCAGTTGAGCTATACGCAATCTCCCACTCAAAGAGATAACTGGAAAATTCTTTCAACATCTGGCACAACACACCTAACGTAATAGGAAACCTTATTCCCTATTGGAAAATCCATTAGATTTTTGTGAGAGCCCGTGAGCTATCACGTGGAGAGATAATGCAACTCTGGTTCAGACTTATACTTTATTTCCTTAAGTTCCCTTTTCGGGAAAAACTAGCAGATATGTTCAGCAAGTCTGTTGTGAGCCTGCGCGTTCTTCCCTCCGATATTGATATGAACATCCACCTCACCAACAGCCGCTATCTGGCCATGATGGATTTTGGCCGTGTGGATCATATGAGCCGCACCAAGCTGGGCAAGGCCATCTTCCGCAACAAGTGGACTCCACTGGCCAACCATGCCACCGTCCGCTTCCGCCGTGAACTGCCATTCATGGAGCCCTTCAAGCTGGAAAGCGAGATCGTCTACTGGACGGAAGAAGCCGCCGTCATGGAACAGCGCTTCATCTTCACCCGAGGCCAGAAAAAGGGCATCGTCGCAGCAACCGGCCTCGTGCGCGTCAGCATGTATGACCGCGCGCAAAAAGCATTTGTGCCGACCACAACAGTCCTGCAGGAAACCGACACCCCTGTCAGAGAACTCAAACTGCAGCCGCATATTGAGGCCTTTTTGAAAGAAGAGAAGGCAATTCAGGCCTATGAGCGCAAGTCCGCTGGCATTGCTCCTGTAGATTCATTAGAAATACCAGCTGCTGAAAACGATCAATCAAAGGCAGACAACAGAAAGCATGGCTGAGCAGACGTCCCTCCCGATCCTGTATTCATTCCGTCGGTGTCCCTACGCAATGCGCGCAAGATTGGGGTTGGTCGCCAGCCAGCGGGCAGTCGCCCTTCGTGAGATCGTTCTGCGGGATAAGCCCGCCCACATGCTGGAAATCTCGCCCAAAGGAACCGTACCTGTCCTTCTGCTCAACGACGGCACGGTGATTGAAGAAAGCCTGGACATCATGCTCTGGGCACTTCAGCAAAACGACCCACAAAGCTGGCTCTCACCGGAAACCGGCTCACTGGAAGAAATGCTACAGCTCATCGAAGAGATGGACGGCGACTTCAAACGCAATCTGGACAGATACAAGTACTCCACGCGCTACGAAGATGCTGACCCGGACGAGCATTACACCCTTGCTATCAAAGAGCTCTCAAAGCTCTCGGAGCGGCTGGAAAAGTCTGCATATCTGTTCGGAAACCGCCCTGCGCTGGCCGATCAGGCACTCTTCCCATTCGTGCGCCAGTTCGCCAATGCGGACAAAGAGCGCTTTGAGAAAGAGGCCCCGCAGAGCGTAAAAAAATGGCTGCTCGAGCGCATCGACCAGCCAGATTTCAAAACCGTCTTTGGCAAAAAATGGAAGCCATGGTCACCCGAAGATGACCTTGTGCTCTTCCCGGAAGAAGCGGCTACACACGCCCTCTGAACAGCGCAACTTCACCAATCACCTCAATGGTTACATCCTTGAAGTACTTCTCCAGATTGGCCCGAAGGTCTTCAAGATTGTCCTGCTGGTTCGAGAAGATGCCCTTGCTGTTGTAAAACGCCATCAGCTTACGCGCAGCCCAGTTTGGCTTCTGCCCTTCCCCAAGAATGGTGGAGCCAAACAGAACGCCGCCTTCATTCATCAGTGGCTTCAGGTTTTCAAACACCATGTACTTCTGCTTCATGCTGCCCGGCAGGCAGTGCAGCAGATAGCCCAGATTGATGCTGTCGAACTTATCTTCCGACCACTCAATCGGCTCCAGAACATCCGCCTGCGCTGTGCTCACATTCGCAACCACCGCCCGTGCCTTCGCATAGTCCAGACACTGCGGGTTCAGATCCATCAGCACCAGACGCGTGTCCTGCGGAAAACGGCCATGTTCCAGAAAATAACCACTGCCAACACCAACATCCAGATGGTTGCCGCTGACATTGCGGTTGAAGAAGCTCAGCGCCTTAGCAGCAGAACAACGCCACAGAAACGTGTTGGAGAACCGTAAAACCAGCAAGTCATAAATCCGCAAAGTCTTTTCGGAATAGACCTCTGCACCCGCTGTGCTGTCCAGATTCTCTTTATTCATTTCTGCTCCAACCCTGTTCTGCACCTTGCATAGATAGTCGCCTTACAAGAACTATAAGGCAAGCAAAACCCTACGTCATGGTTTTACACAGAACAACCGAGAGTTTGTAGCACCAGCTTTTCAAGTTCACCTGCTGGTGTCACTTCCTCCCAGAAATGACGGTAAACCGTCTCGCCATCAAAGAACTCAGCCCCTTCACCATCAATGCTAACCAGCCCCCACTTGGAGGCACCCACCTTGAAGGTTCTGGAGGCAAAGCTGCCGATCTCATCGGCATGGCGTTCATTCATGCGGATAACCAGATCATGCGCCGTCGCCGCCAGCTGCTCGCGTCCTTCTTCAGAACTCAGAACATCTTCACGCGTCAGCAAGAAGGCCTTACCAAAGCCGCCATTCATGTTCACCCGCTCAACATGCAGCTGGTACCAATCAAAATCAGCAAAATCCACGTAGAGCTTGGCTTTTGGATGGCGCATAAGATAGCGATTGCGCAGCTCCGTACACAGCGGATCACCTTTGCTCAGGCGCTCGAAGCGGCCAATCACGGTCAGACGCGGATGCGCCAGAGGATCCCCCTTACCCGGCTCCCCAATCAGCAGCGACACACGCTGATCCTGCTCAAGGCACTGCGAATGGTTGGAAAGGCTGGAGGCCAGCATGAACGGCGCACCAACGACATCCGAACCGACACCCACACGGCTGACAATAGGATACCCAGTCTCCGGTTCGAGCACGGCAAGGGAAGCAAATCGAACCGTCCTGATCAGCTTTCTGGCAAGAGCACGTGCTTCATCGGTGGTCTCTCGAATTGGATCTATCTTCTTTTCCATACCAACCTCACTTATCCGGTTCTGACCCTGCTCAGATTCTTCATTGTTGTCTATCTGCACTAAATAAGATGAAAAGCATACTCAACTTAAAATTCGGTAAGAAACACAGGCACTGAACATTTTTTCAGGCGACTAATAAATTGATTTATTTAGCTTTTCCATCTCATTCATCTACATGAACAGAAGATGAATGGCGCTCTCAAAGAAGGTTCAGGCCGTCTCTGGTTAATTAGTCTCAACAAACACGAAATACCGTTTACGGAGACGAAAATGGCTAAAGCATCAGCAGTAATTTCAGTAGCGCTTGCAGGGGCAATGATGTTGCCAGTCGTTTCTGCAGCTCAGGCAGGCCAAAGAAACAACACCTACATTGAAAACAACACCTATGTAGAGAACCACTACTACCACAAGCGGAAGAAGAAAAAGCACAAGAAGCACGGCATCAATGCAGGTGAAGCAGCTGCAATCGGCGTCATCGGTCTGGCAGCAGGTCTCATCATCGGCAACGCCGTCACACCGCAGCCACAGTATGTTGCACCACCACGTCCGGCCTACCGTCCACCAGCGCCAGCGTATCGCCCACCGGCACCTGCGTACCGTCCACCAGTGGTCGTGCATCAGCCAGCACCGGTTTACCACGCACAGGCTGTAGCCCCAGCTCCGTGGTCACCAGCTTGGTTCGCATACTGCACCAACAAATACAGAAGCTTTAACCCGAACACCGGCACTTACCGTACCTACTCTGGCAAAAACCGTTTCTGCCAGTAAGCCCTGACATCACAGTAAACGCCCACTTGAGAGAGATAAAGCCCCGTCTCGATCAGGTGGGCGTCTCCTATTTACAAACCCGGTACTTGCAGTCCTTGCCGTGACAGCCCTGATCAAAGTGCAAATGGTCACGATGGTATCGGTCCGCATCCGGCCCAAGCACAGTGGTAAAGCGCTCACACGCTCCTTTGTGCAGGCTACTCAGAAAACGCACTTCGGCAGAAGACCCATCCCAACCGTCTTCAACCGTCACTTCGCGGCCATCAGAGAGATGGAAACCGGCAATATCAATCGCATTGCCCTTGCCGTGTTCTGAGAGCTTGGCACCACGCTGATTATTCCGCCCGCGGCAAGCATACCCCGCCGCCGTACGAATGCGGGTGATGGAAACTCCCAGTTCCCGGCGAGCAGCAGGCACGGCCACATCCTGCAGCCAGCCATCCAGCTGCTGAGCCAGAGAACATTCAATCTGCACAGGCATGGTCAGGCCAATTTCCTGCCCGCCAGCGACTACAGAGCGCAAGGAAACAGGTTGATCGATTCCGCAACCGCCCGGTCCATCAACACTCTCCAGCACCTCAACACTCCATCCGCGCAACACACACATCTTGGCATAGCCGGCAGGTGGAAAGACGCGCTGGTTTTCAATAGGTACAGGAACCAGCGAAAGCGGTTTTCCGATTGGGGTTGGAAACTGTTGAGCAGGTAGTTTGCTCTGCGGAAGAGGCATCGGTGGCAGCAACGTTGTATTGCCGAAGTAAGGGCGAGCTTTTGGCATCGGTGTAGCACCAACTTGTGCAGCATCAATACACATGCCAACAACAAGCGCGGCCGAAAGTGTTCTGAGCGCAGCGCGCGCGCCTGTCGTGTAACCCACCTCGAAATCCCCGATTTGAACAGCTGTTTGCCCGGCGCTGTTCCTGATTCATTGCTGAATGTTTCTGAATTGCGGCCCGAAATGTCATGAATGTTTTAAACTATCCACGTCCAATTCACCGCAGGAGAAAAAATATCACAACCCCAATAGTATTCCGGGAGCTGCAAAAATCCTGCTTATTGATTTGACAGAGGAAACGCAAGAATTCCCTTGGTCTTTCACAAAACAACCAGAATGTATCCTCCGGCTTTACACAAATTATTTGCAGTAGGAATTTTAAGTGATCTTCGCCTGTTTTCTAGCAGCGCCATGAAATATGGCATTTTTTTGCTTCCTAACGTGGCTCCCGTCACATAAGCTTCAAGCAGCTAGTGAGTAACGGGAGATAAATCCATGACTGTCACACGAAGCTTTAACGCCATCGCAATCACATTTGCATTCGCATTTGTTGCCGCGGTTGTTATCGGCCTACTGTAGACCCCTCCCCCCATGCTTACGAAGTCCTTCAAGAACAAAAATCAGAAGGCACCAACAATCCAAATGCACAAAGAAACCCACCTTGTTTCCAAGGTGGGCTCCAGATGAGACATTGATTTGTCGGAGTATTATGCAGCCACTGCTGTCAGCCCCGCCATTGTGTTCTGCGCTTTCTCAATCGCACCATCGCGATCAACAGCAACACCTTCCGCTGCAATCACTTCCACATCAGTAATACCGATGAAGCCAAGCACCTGCTTGAGGTAAGGCACTGCAAAGTCCGCTGGGGAGCCAACAGGCACGCCGCCGGTTGCTGCTACGATGTAAGCCTTCTTGCCCTTCAGCAGGCCTTCTGGGCCGTATTCTGTGTACTGGAAGGTCACACCAACACGCGCCACCTGATCAACCCAGGCCTTCAGCACAGCTGGAACAGAGAAGTTGTAGATCGGTGCACCAATCACAAGAACATCGGCTTCCTTCAGTTCTGAGATGAGTGTGTCAGACAGAGCAAGACCAGCTCTCTGATCTTCATTGCGCTGCTCTTCAGGGGTATAAGCAGCACCAATCCAGCTCTCATCAATGAATGACACAGGCTGGTTGAGGTCACGCACAATAACCTCATCACCTACGTTGGAAAGCTTACCAACCAGCTCATCCGCAAGCTGACGGGTGACGGAGGTTGCAGTTGCGGCTGAACTGTCGATCTTCAGAATTGTCTTTTTCATCTGTCATCTCCAATAGCGTATTCCTGAAAAAAGACTCCGGCTTTCGGAGAGGAATACCTGACATTCTCAGTGCCCCTGAACAGGAGCGATTGTTTTCTCCTGAACATACATAGTCGAACCACAGCGAATGATTAGATCACTATTTGGAAACAGTCCTTGCACGCATCATCGACAATCCCGCCAAAGAAAAAGGGCTGCAAGTTTCCTTGCAGCCCTGATTAATCTTTAATTTTTAGTGCGTTATTCCGCAGCTTCACGAGCCATTGGATTATAATTCAGGATTGGTGCCAACCAGCGCTCTGCGGTTTCCAGATCCCAGCCCTTACGAACCGCATAATCCTGAACCTGATCCCGCTCGATCTTGCCAACACCAAAGTAATGGCTGTCAGGGTGCGAGAAGTAGAGGCCAGACACAGCTGAACCAGGCCACATCGCATAGCTCTCAGTCAGAGAAATGCCAGTCTGTGCTTCCGCATCAAGCAGCTCCCACAAAGTACCCTTTTCAGTATGGTCAGGCTGTGCCGGATAACCCGGAGCAGGACGGATACCGTCATACCCTTCTGCGATCAGATCAGCGTTGGAAAGCGTCTCATCCGGTGCATAGGCCCACAGCTCAGTACGCACCAGCTGGTGCATACGTTCTGCAAGCGCTTCAGCAAGACGGTCTGCAATCGCTTGGCTGAGGATCTTGTTGTAGTCATCACCTGCATCCGCATAGCGCTTGGCAAGCACATCCTCACCAATACCAGCGGTAACAGCAAAGCCACCAACATAATCCGGAATGCCGCTTTCAACCGGCGCAACAAAGTCTGCCAGCGCCACATTGCCACGATCAGAGGAAGAACGGTCCATCTGCTGACGAAGCGTGTAAAGGCGCTTCAGTTCTTTTGTACGGCTCTCATCCGTGTAAAGCACCAGATCATCACCATCCTGAGCACATGGCCAGAACCCAACCACAGCATTTGCCTGAAGCAGCTTGCCGTCCACGATCTCCTTCAGCATCTCCCGCGCATCATTATAAAGCGCCTGAGCTGCCGGACCGTAACGATCATCCGTCAGAACCGCCGGATAAGCCCCTTTGATCTCCCAGGTCGCAAAGAACGGCGTCCAGTCGATGTAGTCCACCAGCTCTTCCAGAGAGAAGTCTGTGAAGGTCTTGGTGCCGAGGAACTTCGGCTTAGTTGGCTTGTGCGTTTCAAAGTCCGGCTTGAAGCGGTTTGCCCGCGCCTTCTCAATGCTCGCACGCACCTTCTTGTTCCGCGCCGCCGCATGCTTTTCAGCAACATCCACATACTCAAGGCGAGTGTTCTCGTAGATCTCCTCACGGCCACCCTCAGCCATCAGGCGAGAGGCAACACCAACCGCACGGCCAGCATCCGTCACATAGATCGCCTGACCCTTGGAGTAGTTCGGGTGGATCTTAACCGCCGTATGCACACGAGAGGTCGTCGCGCCACCGATCAGCAGCGGAATATCGAGCCCCTCACGCTCCATCTCGGAGGCCACGTGACACATTTCATCCAGAGAAGGCGTAATCAGACCGGAAAGTCCGATAATGTCCACGTTGTGCTTCTTCGCTTCATCAATGATCTTCGCGGTCGGCACCATCACGCCAAGGTCGATCACTTCGAAGTTGTTACACTGCAGAACAACGCCAACGATGTTCTTACCGATATCGTGCACATCACCCTTCACAGTCGCCATCAGGATCTTGCCGTTGGATGAGCTTTCATCCAGACCAAGCTCCTTCTTCTCCTGCTCAAGGTAAGGCATCAGGTAAGCAACAGCTGCCTTCATCACACGGGCAGATTTCACCACCTGCGGCAGGAACATCTTACCAGCGCCAAACAGGTCACCCACCACGTTCATGCCGTCCATCAGCGGACCTTCAATCACGTGCAGCGGACGATCCGCCTTCTGGCGGGCTTCTTCTGTATCTTCAACAATGAAGTCGGTGATACCGTGAACCAGAGAGTGTTCCAGACGCTTCTCAACAGTGCCTTCGCGCCAGGTCAGATCAACTTCACGCTTCTTGCCACCTGCGCCTTTGAACTTCTCAGCAGCATCCAGAAGACGATCAGTTGAGTCAGAGCGGCGGTTCAGCACCACATCTTCACAAAGCTCGCGCAGTTCCGCAGGCAGATCATCATAAACCGCCAGCTGCCCGGCATTCACAATGCCCATATCCATACCCGCCTGAATGGCGTGATACAGGAACACAGAGTGCATCGCTTCACGAACAGGCTCGTTACCACGGAAGGAGAACGACAGGTTGGAAACACCGCCAGAGATATGCGCATAAGGCAGGTTCTCAGAGATCCAGCGCGTCGCTTCAATGAAGTCCACACCGTAGTTGTCGTGCTCTTCAATACCAGTCGCCACAGCAAAGATGTTCGGATCGAAGATGATATCTTCCGGACCAAAGCCAACCTTGTTGACCAGCACATCATAAGAGCGCTTACAAATCTCAATCTTGCGCTGAAGTGTGTCCGCCTGACCAGTCTCGTCAAACGCCATCACAACGACAGCAGCGCCATACCGACGGATCAGCTTGGCCTGCGCGATGAAGTTCTCCTCTCCCTCTTTCAGAGAGATGGAGTTCACCACAGCCTTGCCCTGCACACACTTCAGGCCAGCTTCGATCACAGTCCACTTGGAACTGTCGATCATCACCGGAACCTTTGCGATATCCGGCTCAGCCGCGATCAGGTTGAGGAAGGTGACCATGGCTTCTTCACTGTCCAGAAGCCCTTCATCCATGTTGATGTCGATGATCTGCGCACCATTCTCCACCTGAGAGCGCGCAACATCGAGCGCTGTGGTGTAATCATCATTCTTGATCAGCTTACGGAAGCGTGCAGAACCCGTCACGTTGGTCCGCTCACCCACGTTCACAAAGTTCACGTCCTTGGTGAAAGTAAATGGCTCCAGACCAGATAAACGCATCAGACGCGGCACTTCTGGCAGTGCGCGTGGCGGCAAACCTTCAACAGCATCCGCGACTGCTTTGATATGCTCCGGTGTCGTGCCACAACACCCACCAACCACATTCACAAGACCAGCTTCAGCAAACTCTTTCAAAAGCCCAGCCATGTATTCCGGGCTCTCATCATACTCACCAAACTCATTCGGCAAGCCAGCATTTGGATAAGCACAGACCAGCGTATCAGCCACACGGGAAATCTCATCCACGTGCGCACGCATCTCTTTCGCACCCAGCGCACAGTTCAGGCCAACCGTAAACGGCGCAGCATGGCGAACGGAGTTCCAGAATGCCTCTGGTGTCTGGCCGGAAAGCGTACGGCCAGAAAGGTCAGTGATCGTACCGGAGATCATCACCGGCAGCTTCACGCCCTTCTCTTCAAACACCTCATCAATCGCAAACAAAGCCGCCTTTGCGTTCAGTGTATCAAAGATGGTTTCAACAAGGATCAGATCACAGCCACCGTCGATCAGACCACGTGTTGCTTCAGCATAGGAGTCTTTCAGATCATCAAAGGAAACCGCACGGAAACCCGGATTGTTCACATCAGGAGAGATGGAAGCGGTCCGGTTGGTTGGCCCAAGACCACCAGCTACAAAGCGGCGACGGGACGGATCAATCTCCTTCATCTGCTCAACAGCTTCACAGCAAAGGCGCGCGCCTTCTTTGTTCAACTCATAAACGATGCTCTCCATCGCATAATCGGCCTGCGCAATGGAGGTTGATGAGAAGGTGTTGGTCTCAATGATATCCGCGCCAGCCTTCAAATACTGAAGGTGAATGTCCCGAATGGCATCCGGCTGCGTCAGGATCAGAAGGTCGTTGTTACCCTTCAGGTCCTGGTTCCAGCTTTTGAAGCGCTCACCTCTGAACTGCTCTTCGCTAAACTGAAGATTCTGGATCATAGTTCCCATGGCGCCATCCAGAACAAGGATACGCTCCTTGGCGGCTGCTTCTAGGGCTGCAAAAATGTCCGAACCGGTCTTTTTCACCTGCAAACTCATGGGATCCGATCTTTTCTAGTACTTTATTTTGTGCGGGTCACGGCTGGGCCGTAACCCGATAATTATCTCTGCTGACGTGGATTAAGTTCAGGCGGCTACGGATGCTTTCACATCCTGTTTTGCCCGAAGTCCAAGCATGTGGCAGATCGCGTAAACGAGGTCCGCCTTGTTCATTGTGTAGAAGTGGAAGTCCTCAACACCGTCATCCGCAAGGCTCATCACCTGCTCAGCCGCCACCGCTGCAGCAACCAGCTCACGGGTGCGCGGGTCATCATCCAGTCCATCAAACCGGTGCGCCAGCCAACCTGGCACAGAAGCACCGGTCTTCTTCGCAAAGCCGGAAATGCCCTTGAAGCTGGTCACAGGAACAATGCCCGGAATGATCGGAATGTTGATGCCAGCTGCACGGACTCGGTCCACATAGCGGAAGTAATGGTCATTATCGAAGAAGAACTGAGTGATCGCACGGGTCGCGCCCGCATCCACCTTTGCCTTCAGCACATCCAGCTCAGCATCCCAGCTTGGAGATTCAGGGTGCTTCTCCGGATAGGCAGAAACAGAAACCTCAAAATCACCAATCGTCTTGATGGAAGCCACCAGATCAGCGGTAGACTGATAACCACCCTCATGCGGATGGTAGGCCTCACCAAGACCAGCAGCCGGGTCACCACGCAGCGCCACGATGTGACGAACGCCAGCATCCCAGTAAGCCTGAATAACTTCGTTCACTTCTTCCTTGGTGGCATCCACACAAGTCAGATGAGCCGCTGGCTTCAGAGCAGTCTCATTCACAATACGCGAAACGGTAGAGTGAGTACGTTCACGGGTCGATCCGCCAGCACCGTAGGTGACGGATACAAAGCTTGGGCTCAGAGGCTCAAGCCGTTTGATTGACGACCAAAGCTGTTGCTCCATCTTCTCGCTCTTTGGAGGGAAAAACTCGAAAGAAACGGAGATGTCAGAGGCTCCATTGAGCCTAAAACGGCGATCGATACTATGTTCGCTCATAACTAAGCAAGCTCCTTGGTCGGATCCGCTACAGGCAGGTCGGTCACAACCCGACGATCCTGAGCGAGCCAAAGGGTAACAGTTAATTTGTCTTTTTCCCCCGCGCCCGGGGTAAGATCATTCGTTGAAACAAGCTCCAGATCAGCTTCTGCAAGCCAATTGCCCACTTGTTCCTGAGAAAAGCCGAGGCGACGATGCGCATGCTTTTCCCGCAAAAACTCCAGTTCGTGAGGAGCAAAATCAACGAGCAAGAGGCGACCACCCGGCCGTAAAGTACGGGCAGCTTCCAAAATCGCCCGTCCAGGCTCTTCCAGATAGTGAAGAACCTGATGAACCACTGTCAGATCAGCTGTGTCCGGTGCAATCGGAAGCGCATAAATATCGCCCTGACGCACCTGTGCTTTCTGCAAGCCCACACGGTCCAGATTGGCCCGCGCCACAGAAAGCATGTTCTGGCTGGTATCAATGCCAATGCCACGCTCGTATTGCTCGCTGAACAGTTCCAGCAAACGTCCGGTTCCAGTCCCAAGGTCTAGGAGGGTATCAAAGGACTTGGACCCCACAAGCGCACGCATAGCAGCTTCGACAGCAACTTCAGGAACATGAAGACTACGCTCCTTGTCCCAGTTGTTGG
The DNA here is from genome assembly GCF_000156235.1 of Pseudovibrio sp. JE062. Lineage (NCBI taxonomy): Bacteria > Pseudomonadati > Pseudomonadota > Alphaproteobacteria > Hyphomicrobiales > Stappiaceae > Pseudovibrio > Pseudovibrio sp. JE062. The sequence goes on along the minus strand of NZ_DS996806.1, from coordinate 212,070 downwards.
CACGTGCTGCAAAGAAAGCCGCCGCTTCCTCCGCCTTTGCACGGCGCAACGACACCAAACGGTCATGGTCAGCAGCAAGCACCGGATCACTCTGCTGGCTTTGCGCAACAATGCGCCGTGCCAACTCTGCCGGGCCGCCTTCACCAAGACGGTAATAAACCCAGGCCCCTTCCGGATAACGCTTGATCACCCCGGCCTCACACAGAAGCTTCAGGTGGCGCGAAATCCGAGGCTGGCTCTGCCCAAGAATGACTGTCAGATCCTTCACGGTCAGCTCGCCAAGCACAAGCAAAGCAAGCAGACGAATACGTGTCGTCTCACCACAGGCACGCAAGCAGCCCACCAAATCCTCTACCGGGAGTTTGCCTTCTGGTTCATTATTTACTGTCGTTATCAAGCCTATTACCGCCGCCAGCTGATCGAATAATATGATATAAAGATATCTTTATACGTATAAGAACTCGATGACAAGGAGGAACATTCCCTTCTCGCACCAAAAGAGGAATAGTTTTTCTGAGTTTTCCTTGAAAATTGGCTGATCAAATTTCAACTCTGACATTCCCATGGGTCAAACAGAGCGAAAAACCGCCAATTTGCAGCGTTTATGCCTTGGAAGGATTATCCGGGTCATCATCTTCAACAATCGGCAAAACGGCAGCACCCATTGCCTTTTTCTGTGAGTCAGAGAAAGACTGGTCTCTCGCAGCCCCTTCATCGATCCTCACTTTCACCTCACGGTGGGCAAATGTGATGCCTTCGCGGTTGAAGATTTCCCGAATGCCCGCAAACACGGCCTTCCGTAAAATGTACTGATCCCCTGGCCGCGTCGTGAACTTCACCCGCACGATCATCGCTGAATCTTCCAGCGCAGTGATGCCCTGTGACTGAAGCGGCTCCAGAAACTTCGGCCCCAGCTCAGGATCATTCAGCAGCTTGTCTCCAAGCTGAGAGATCAACTCCCGCATCCGGTCCACATCCGTATCGTAAGTAACCCGAAACGCCAACTTCATCATGGTCCAGTCACGGGAAGAGTTTTTCACGAAAGACAAGTTGCCAAAGGGAACCGTATTCAGCAGACCATCAGACTGACGCAGTTGCATGGACCGGATAGAGATCCTCTCAACCGTCCCCTCCACATTATTGGTCACATAAATGTACTCACCCGTGCGGAAAGCATCGTCCAGCAGAAAGAACGCACCGGAAAAGATGTCTTTGATCAGTGTTTGCGCACCAAAGCCAACCGCAAGCCCAACAACACCGGCACCAGCAAACAACGGGCCGATGTTCACCCCGATCTCTGAAAGGGCAACCATACCGGAGAGCACCACAATAGAGATCAGAAGGAAGTTTCGCAGGATTGGAAGCAGCGTCGCCAACCGCCCCATTTTGGCCTGCCCGCTCTTGTCACTCTCAGAGATCTCAATCTGACGCTGAATGGTAATGTGAACCGCCTGATAGGCCATGTAGCCAAAGAACACGATCAACGCCACTTCAACCAGATTGCCAAACAGCCCATCCTGCTTAAAGAGATTGATCCCCCACGCTTCGATGATGACTGCCAGACTAAACATCAGCGTCACCAAGCGGGCACCATGGTCCAGCAGCTGCCGGTAAGGCTGCCGCCCAGCCTCTTTGTCCGCAGCCAATGCTCTCGCCTCAGCGTTGACTTCCTCTTGATTGTAAGAGTGTCCTGCTCTTTCCTCTACTTGTACAATCTCTTCAACAAACGCATCCTGCAGCTTGTCGATGTTGATCGGCGGTAACAGCCATTTATCAATGACGAGAAGAAGAATGCCGTAAAGCAGAACACTGGCAAAGATCGCAACAATCGGCGCAAGCAACAGCAAACTGTCGTAGGTCAGCCCCAACAGCAGCCGGTGCGCAAACACCAGCCACGCCACCAGAAAGTAAGCCAGTGCTGCCAGATGCCAGTTCTGACTGAACAGCCGACGCCAGACCCGTCGCCGTTGTGCTGGATCTTGCTGGCCTGAAAACCAGTTCCCGATCGGCCTGCGATAAATGTAGCAGATCACTGCAGCGGACACGGCCAGGAACAACCCACTCTGCAAATCCAGAATACGCTGCGCATTTGCATTAAGCGACAAGTGGCTCATCCACCTGCCAAACGCCAGAAGGAAGAAGGCCACGCCACCACAGAAAACAATGGCATGCAGAAAAGACCGCGCAACCTGATCATCCAGCGGCACCACCCGGTGACACTCATTCCCAACAGCCAAAAAGTTGCGCGTAAAGACAAGCAGTAGTCGGAAGAAGAAGTAGAAGCTGGCAAAGATCAACGCCGCATGCCGCACACTCTCCGTATTGTCTGAGATCACAAGGATAAGTGCGAAGGTCACAATCACATGCAGAAAGATCGCTGTCACCTGCACCAGTGATCGGGAGAACAGAAAACCAATCTTCTCCGCCCTGCTCTCCGGCTTGCCCCGATAAAACCGCAGCAACCGCTTAGCAAACAACTTGTCAGCCAACAACTCCACAACAAAGCCGATGGTGACAGCAAACAGCGTCAGCGCAAAAATCTGCCAGACCCAGGAGACATTGGTGTCTGGCCGCGCCCGCTCTAAAGCGTTGTGAACGTGAACCGGAAAGTTGCCCAGATCCAGCAAGACAGCATTCAGGGACTCGCTGGAGCGATCGATATTCTCCAGCGAGAACAGCTCAAGGCCATTCGACAGTCCAAAGACCAGCTCTTCATTGCCCATAGCAGCAGGTGCGCTCTGCACCATCATCTCCTGCTCCTCAACCATGGGAGCTGCGGCAGCGGGAGTTCCAGTTTCTGCCGTTTGCGCGGCCACAAAACTGATGTGCAACAGGAGCCCCATACCAACAAGAACAAGCAGCGTCAGAAAGGAGATAAGGAAATTAAGGAAGCGATCCGCTTTAGCACTGTCAGAAGAAACTTTTTTGCTTTTTCTTACTTGCATCAATCCTGCTTTGGCTACACGACCCAATCAGGCAGGAGTAAACACGAGGAGTACCTAAAGTTGCTTTTGAAGAACCACTCGACTTTTGGATTAAATTGACAAAGAAAAGGGCCGCCGAAGCGACCCTTGAATAACCAATGCATAAAGAGCGGGCTCTAAGCCATCCATTGCTCTTTCCAGGTGATGAACTGCTTATAAGCTTCCTGCTGATCCAGCGCCTGATAAGTCTTCAACGCAGCCTGCCGCTGAGAGTTGGAAAGGCGATACCGCCACGGCCCAATCTTCAAGAGCGCTTGGACAGTCATCATGCCAAAACCGGAAGCCCGGCACACAACAAGGAAAGGCTCCGTGTCATTGCGCACTGTCCAATGCTGTGCCTCGGAATGACCAATCCCTGCCAGCATCGCAAACGCTGCAACAGCCTCGGCAAAGCGATCCTCTTCCGCATAAGCCCGCAGAGCGTTCTCATTAAGACGGCCCTGACGAACCAGCTCCATCACACGGCCACGTCCAGTCTCAAAGTCATAACGACCAAGCCAGAACTCGTTGGAAAGCTTACCAGCTGCAATCCGCGCAGCTTTTGGCAGTTTGCCAGCAACATCGCTTGCACCTTCTTTAATAAGCTGCTTGCGAACCTGCTCACTCGCAAAATTAATAAGCGCCTCGATATGCGCATCAGCAAGATCCGCACGCTGACCAAGCGCCATCTGTAGCACCTCATCCCCGCGCGCTTCACTCATCAGGGAGTTCACACTGCGTTGACCTAGTACCGCGCCATCATTGCCAGCAACAGTCTGTTTCACCTCGGAGTTTCCAAGATCGACCAGAACTTCACTGATGTTCTCTGAAATCACGTCACGCTTTGCGATCGCCAGACGGTGATCATCACTCTTGCTGCGCGCAATGCTCACCAGATCACTCTCACGCAACACATTAGAGCTCCGCAGCAGCGGCTCAGCGATATCAATCTCATCAAAGGCAAGCTTGCGAACAGTTTGTTCCGGAGCGCGGCGCACTTCAGAGAGCTGTTCAGCCATATAACTCAGCGCATGCCGCTCAACCATTTCTGAGAGACGGAGCATGACGCTATCATAGATATCAATCTGATCATCAGAGCACCGCTCCCACGTCCGGGCAAACAAAAGTGCCACATGGCGGGCAAGCTCCGAGCGCCGCTCGATATTTTTTTCAAGCGCCAGAGATTTGAAGTCAACGATATGAGAAGCCAAGTCAGATGACATTTAAAACACCGATGGGATACGCAAACTGATAAAAACCTAAGAAACAGGATTAAACAAAACCTAACTCAATCTCTTCTATTTTTAGTTAATTTAGAAAAATTAATGTGCGATTTGCATGCTTTGAATAACAAAAAAACCAATAAGTTTTCGGGCTCTAGCGAGGACCTCAGAAATTTAATTAAAAAAATAAGCAACAACAAGGGCTTACAAAAATATCACAAATCCTTAACCACGTTCATCTGTTCGACGCATGGCCCAAGCCTCGTTAACTTCCTGTTTGTGACACACTCTCTTTTTGTCAGAACGTCCCCAAATTTTGAGTGGCTTCATCAACATTTACGGCGCTCAAAACGTTAATTCCTTACCAAAAGGTCAAGTTCCGGATGAAGCACCCTTGAGTCGCCCGAGGTTAAGTTTCTAAGCCACCTAAGAAAATCAACAATTTCAGAGCGGCAACAGCATCAACATTTCATCAGCAAATGTGAATTCAGTTTCACCCCGCAATAAGATATTTTTATCCCATGCTTACGTTCAAACAACTTCGCTATTTCGTTGCTGTCCAACAGCACGGCCACTTCGGAAATGCCGCGGAAGAAGTCTGCGTCTCCCAACCCGCCCTTTCCATGCAGATCCGCGACCTGGAGAAAGAACTCGGCCTGTGCCTGATCGAAAGAAACGCCCGTTCCATCCGCCTGACACCGGAAGGCGAGGAGATCGCAAAGCGTGCGAACCAGATCCTGCGGGAGATGCAAGACCTTAAGGCCTACGCAGAACACGCCGCCTCCCCTTTGAGCGGAACCATCCGCCTCGGCGTCATCCCCTCACTCGCCCCCTACATCCTCCCAAAACTGCTGCCAGCTCTCACGAAGCAATACCCAGCTCTGCAGTTGGATCTTCGCGAAACACTGACCGCCACCCTGCTCAGCGAACTCAAACACGGCACTCTTGACGCCGTCCTCGTGGCTTTGCCTGTTGAAGAGCCCGATCTGGAAGAAGCGCCGATCTTTGAAGATCACTTCCTTTTAGCTGTAGCCAGTTCACGCGAAATCGACGAACGCAAACGCATGGGCCCTGACGATCTGCACGGTGAGAACCTGCTGCTACTGGAAGAAGGTCACTGCCTCAGAGATCAAACACTGAGCTTTTGTGGATCAATTGGTCAAAATCAATCAGCTAATGTGGGCGCCACAAGTATCGCCACAGTCCTCCACATGGTGGCCGCCGGATATGGGGTAACCGTACTACCGGAAATTTGTGCAGATACAGAAATCGCAGATGATCGCATAACACTTTTGCGGTTTGCAGAGCCCCAACCTTCCCGTAGGATAGGTTTAATTTGGCGAAAAACTTCGCCTAAAAGCGAGGATTACATGGCGCTCGCAAGGTGTTTGCGTAACGTCACCAACTAATGAAAGTAGTTAATTCAACCCGTTGCTGTGAATAACCGAAAAATATACCGTATGACTGCATACGCATTATCGATTTTTCACTAAGCTATAGAATATGGAATAGAAGAACGACTCTTATTTAGATGAACTTCCTTCCATTCAAACGCACGCTATTACACCATCAGCCATTTTTTGTTGCTCGGTGTAAAACAGGAATCCAATACCTTGAGCAATGAGATCGCCCACATTGTAGACCAAGCCTTCTGCAGCTACCTTGCAGACAGCCTTGACCGGCTACAAAAGGGCGTGGCCATCATTCAGGGAAATGGCACCATCCTGCGCAGCAACGAGTTCGCCAAGCGCCTGTTTGAGCAAACGCCTCAAATCAAGATCAGCACCGGTAGGCTGGAGTTCACAGATCCGAGCCATCAGCGCGAGTTCCAGAACGCACAAAGCCTGGCAACAGCCACCATTGATCTGGATGTACAGCAGGAGCTGGTCCTCCGCCGTGACGAGGCATTCCTGCGCCCAATCCATATCGATATCCGTCTGGTCGATACGGATTATGAGGACCTGTTCTTCCTCTTCATCACTGATCTGGAAATCCAGCAACAGATCAACATCCAGAAGGCAACCGCCCTCTTCCGCCTGACGGATAAAGAGGCAATCGTTCTGGAACAGCTGTCAGGTACTCAGACAGAGCCTCAAATTGCAGCAGATCTGGACATCACCAAGAACACACTGCGCACACACCGCAAGAACATCTACGCTAAGCTGAACGTAAGCAGCCGCGTAGAACTGGCAATGCTTCTCTCAATTCTGGTGTAAGAATAAAGGCCCGATCAGTTCGGCGAGACTTTGTAGAGGCAGCGGCGATCCCCTTTGAGGATATGCTCCACGCGCTCTACACGCACATCCGCACCCAGCACATCCTGAAACAGATCCAGCTCAGACTGGCAGAAATGCTGGCAGGACCGTGCTGCGGCACAGATGGAACAGTGGTTCTCCGCAAACAGGAAGCTCTCCTCCCCGTCCTTCAGAACCTCAGCCATGTAGCCTTCTTCACTGCGTTGCTCAGCAAGGCAATGCAGCTTTTCTGAGAGCGTTTTGGCAGACTTCATCGCAGACACATAGGACTTGCGAGACTGATCAGCACGCGCATCAATCAAGCGCTGAAGCCCCTCTTCCCCATAGAGGTCTTTGATGTTGCCAAGCAAATCGACAAGCACACCACTATGGTTGTCAGGAAACTTCTTGTTGCCAGTATCCGAAAGGCGCCAAGTCCGGCGCGGACGGCCAACAGTACCCTTCAGATCTTCAAACTCAACAAGCTCTGCTTCAAGGAGCGCATCCAGATGCTGACGAACAGCCACAGCCGTTACGCCCAGGTGCTTAGCCAGGGTTGCCGCTGTGTTAGGTCCGCGCGATTTAAGCGCGTACATCAGTCTGTCTTTTGTGCGATCACTCATAGGAAACTCATAGCACACTAGAAATTATATGAAAAGTTTTAGCTTTCCTAATAAAGCAAAAGCTACTGGGCTTGTGCCGCATGTAAACCACAGCAAGGAATCACTGATAACTTACCCATAAAATAGTATTGTCTTTGCCGCAGAAGAGATTATGCATCATAATTACTCATCTACATATGTAATGCGCAAATAAGAAATTTCACTTTTCATATAAACTGAAAAATTCGAAGACGCTTATCCCCATTTTCCTAAAATTTACCTAGTATTTTTATAGTATTCCCGCACAACATGCCCCCAAATTCTCAGAGAGACCCCCGCTTTCTTTTTGCGTAAAAGCCCATAATCCCTATCAATAGAGGCGTGGTAAACAATTGGTTGATAGTGGTGGGAATGATGTCTGAAGCAGGCAACACAAAATACAATATCGAGTACCCCGTTTACAGAACGAACCCTCATTCTGCTGAGACGCGCCAGCAGCCTTTCGCGCAATCTGTCTTACGCGTCTATGAAAAACTATTCGAGCTGCCCACCTTCATTATGATCAACCCGCAGGATGATCTCCACGATACAGAGCTTTTCGTTTCTGACAGTATCCAACCGCTGGAAGGACAGCTAAGAGCCCTACTGACCAAGATTACCGAGCTGCCAATCTGCGGTGATGACGTCCAGATCTTCCCACACCGATTTAGAAGTGAAAGCACCTCTGCCACACCATTTCAGTCTGCCACACAGTTCATTGCACTCATGCCTCTTTCTCTGCAGGACCGTGTCATCGCAGTCGTTGGCATCCTTTGCAACGCAGAGACAAACACATCCACGCACTTCCCGAGAGCACACTTTCAAAATGGTTCTGATCAGCTCATCAATGCAGATCTCACTAAGAAACTGAAAAGCTTCAGAAATCTGGCAAGAATTCTGGTTCCCGGCCTGTTGCGCATCCTCTCAGCCAACGATCTGAACGATACACTGCGCATTCACGATCAAGCCTCCGCAAGGTATTTGCTTCCCCCTCAGCAGTCCAATCCGCGTGAGATTTTCACAGTCTGCAACATCGATCCACTCACTGGCCTGCGCACCCGAGAAAGCTTTGAGCAACTGATATCGGATGCAATCGAGAGCGTCACCGATCCGGACCAACGCGTCGCTTTGTTCTATGTGGATCTGGATCATCTGAAAGTCATCAATGATGCCCACGGCCACGCTGCAGGTGATGCAGCATTGGTTGCCATTTCCGACCGCCTCAAACAGATGGAATGTGAGAACATCACAGCACTCCGGCTCGGTGGCGACGAGTTTGCTCTGTTACTGGAAGACACCACATGTCACCAGATCAGAGCATTGCTGGAGGAGCTGCCTGCAACCCTCAGTCATCCAATCTATCACGAGCATAGTGAGATCCGCCCCAAGGTCAGCATCGGGGCTGCCGTGTTTCCGCGTCATGCGAACAACGTCAAGGAACTGCAAGAGAGTGCCGACACAGCTCTGTATCATGCAAAGAAACGAGGCCGGAACCGCGCCAGCCTCTTCAATCAAGTGATGCGCACGCGGTTGGATCGACAGGTCACATTGCAGCGCACCGCAAAACAGGCACTCATGCAAAACCAGGTTGGCACCGTGTTCCAACCCATCAGAACCTGCAGGACCAGCAAGATCAAAATGCTGGAGGCCCGCCCAGACTGGCCCACACAGATCCTTGAAATTGCACGTGGCAGCGATCTCTCCAAAATCTTCGACAGCGCCAGTTTCAGCGACATTCTTGGCGATACTACAATTGCAGCCATCATTCACACCATGCGCGCCTGTCAGAACACATCCATGGAGCCTTGGGAGTTCCTGTTCCGCGTGCCAGTGCCTTCCCTATTGAAGGAAGGTTTCTGCGACGATCTCAGCTATCTGCTTCAGGAAAACAACGTCCAACCAGACAAATTCACATTAGAGATCCCCTCACGGGTTCTCCTGCGGGCCAACGCCCACATCCTGATCAGTCAGCTCAATGAACTCACCAGCACCGGCGTCAAACTCTGCATCAACCATTTCGATTCCGGAGGTCTCAAGATCGAGCACTTCCAGAAACTGAACATCTCTTACATCAAACTGCATGCAGGGTCTGTTGAGAAGCTCTTTGAAGACGAGAAGACAGCCCGCCTGCTCATCGCTGCAACCGAGTTCGCACATGCTCTGAACATCGAGATTATTCTCTCAGAGATCAAGAACGCTCATACCGAAGAAAAGCTGAAAGAACTTGGAGCGGAATATGTTCAGGGAGAGTTCTATGCACCTGAACAACGCTTCTCGGAAATCTATAAGAAACACGTGCTGGGCATCACTCAGGATCCGATCCAGAGAGCAAAATCAAGCATCGCACATAGAAGAGTGTCGCGCCTGCCGTCATCCATGATAAATTAGCGTTTAAACATCAGCGCAAGAGATCATGTGTGAGCAGGACTAAAAGACAACGGGCAATCAGTGATGCACTCGGCGCGCTGATACCACACGTGCCATTTCTGGATGCAGCTGAAATCAGAAGCAAAGCCAACCAGCAACATCTGCGCCACCTACCGGCACATATCGCCGTTTTGCTGGCAACAACCAGTTATGTGCGCCACCAATACACGGATTATGATGATTTGCTGGAAGACGGTTTAGACCGCGACGCTGCACGCTATTGCGTGGCTGACGAAATGGAAGCCACCATCACATTGTGGGGTGGCACCATAACTGCAGAAGAACTGCTGGCCGCTCCCAATAAAAGCGGCGAGCACGGTCAATAGCTATAAATTATCGGCAAACACCAATGATCCAAGTAAAGGCAAGTGCTACCAGGCATAGTGCTGGAATAATAATCGCAGCATAGCCGAAGAACGCAATTGCAAGACCCCAGCCAACAAAGAAGTTGGCGCAGAAATAGTACTTAGCTTCACTGTTGCCGTGAACAGCGTCTTTAAACAACCAGCCGATGATTGGGACGAGGAAGAGTATTTTAAAGAACAGCGGATCGCTATCCTGCTGAGCCTCAGCAGAAGACAAAGTTGTATCGCTCATTACAGTGCCCGTTTTTGATTGATGGGGAAGAACACAGTCTTGACTTACATCAATTTAGCAGTTGCGCGCATGCGTCACATCAGCACATCTACGTATGAAGCATGAATATAGAGTGCGGCGGCGGCTCTTCTAAATCAGCCTCTTGCATAACATTAACCACGGCACTGTTTCTGGTTCACGATCTTTCCTTCTTTTCGTCAGCTAAACGCAGCCGCTTTGGCCGCAGGAAAAAGGAAACCAGATGCCAAATAAAGAAATTGTCGGGTACGCACTCAGCACCAATGCGCAGCTCATCGCTAAGATGGCAGAAAGCGATTACACAACAGTCATTCTTTGCTTTGTTGTAGGTGATGAAACGGGAAATCTCTCCCCAAGCACAGAACTTCAAGCAATGTTTGATGCACCAGATCTCATCAGCAACCTGAAATCTGCAGGTAAGCGAGTATTGATTTCTCTGGGCGGAGAAGTCTTCTCAACCCCAGCCTGGGCTGCCCTGGCAAGCAACCTCGATAACACCGTGCAACAGCTGACCAAAATGGTTACAGACCACGGTCTCGATGGTGTCGATATTGACTGGGAAGATACCAACTACACGGGGTATGACGCCCCAACCTTCCTCGTGGACCTCTCCAAAGCCTTGAAGGAACAGCTGCCGGACGACCAGAACTTCGTAACCCATGCACCACAAGCACCTTACTTTTATGGTGGTGCTCCAGGTTCCTACACACAAGTGTACGTAGATGTAGCCAAGAATGCCGGAGACGCAATCGATCTCTACAACATCCAGTACTACAACAATCAATGGTATGTCGGTGAAACTGCAGCAGAAGAAACTGGCAAAGTTGCAGGTACTGAGCTGGTGAATGGTCAGACATTCCCCTCCAGCATTATCGGCATCGCATCAACTGGTGTTCCGATCTCCAAACTTATCCTCGGCAAACCGACCACACTGCAAAATGTCACCGGCTCAGCCTCTGTAAATGGCTATCTGTCTGCCGATGAGATCGAGGACAGTCTCATCACTCCACTACTGGCTAAAGAACCCGATTTTGCCGGTATGATGGGGTGGCAGTACCCCACTGAGTACGGCTCAGATACGGGTACAGACGATTGGGCACAAGCCATGGCAAAAGCACTAGGCAACTGATCCTGAGCAATTAGCGATCGGCGGGGCTAATCTTGCTCCGCCGCTCAGCAGCAAAGTCCGAGCTCCAGTCAATTGGCTTTCTCCCAAATGAGCACCTTCACAACACCTGGTTTGAAAACTTTTTCGTGATCAGTGCCGAGCAGCACGTAATGCACGATGCATATTCCCTAGGGTCTCCCTCAATGGTTGCAAAAGCACGATGGCAAAACACCTCCATCCGCAGACGCAGCCTTAAAAATTCAATATGAGGAGAGGATCACATGCCAAAGTTCGGACTATCTCTAAAACTTCAAGTCCCACCACTTCAACTGAACCAGCCGCAACAGGCGCCTGCTGCAAATCATCAGGCAAACAAGCCGGGCGGTCTTGCGGGAAAGCAAGACGCTATTGCACAGCAGGTCAAAGATCTTCCGGCACCAGTCTTCCGTCCAGCCTCCAACCCACCAACCTTCGAAGGTGCACGTGGTAGCGGCTGGGGCTCCGAAAACAGCGGTTGGCGCACTCTGAACATCGAGAACCAGGACAGTTTCATTCATACCAAACGCATCGATGCGAAAGCTCAGGGTGAGTATGCTGGCGATAAAATCCACCTGAGCATCGAGCCGAGCCAGGTACCAGCAGCCTTTGACGCCATTAACACTCTGCTCTTCTCTGAGGACTCTCCTGTCGACAAATGGAAAGTCACAGACATGACCCGTGTGACAGAGGGTTCTCGTGTTCAGGTCGGCGCGCAGTTCACTCTGTACCTACGCCCAACCTCCGAGGATTCCCAATACACCGCGCAGGATCTGAAGAACGATAAATCCTTCGTTGAAGCAATCGAGCAAAAGCTCACCCATGCAGGCATTCAACCGGGCGAACGTCCGGCCTCAGATGTTTCTGCTCACCATTGGGAGTTTGCCAGCTACCGCAATGAACTCCGCAGTGATCGTGAAGGTGGTGTCGCTCAGACAGAGGCTTTGCGCCGGGAACCGGTTTTCGAACTTCTCACGATTTAAACCTCCCAACAAAAAAGGCCCGCAAATGCGGGCCTTAATTCTTTGTAGAAAGCAGTACTTAGCGGGTAAGTGGCTTGTACTTGATGCGGCGTGGGTCAGCAGCGTGTGCGCCCAGACGACGAACCTTATCTTTCTCGTAGTCTTCGAAGTTACCTTCAAACCACTCAACGTGGGAGTCACCTTCAAAAGCCAGCATGTGCGTTGCCAGACGGTCGAGGAACATACGATCGTGCGAGATAACCACGGCACAACCTGCATAGCTCTCCAGAGCGTCTTCCAGCGCAGCAAGGGTTTCGGTGTCAAGGTCGTTGGTCGGCTCATCGAGCAGCAGCACGTTAGCGCCAGACTTCAGAACCTTAGCAAGGTGCACGCGGTTACGCTGACCACCGGAAAGGTCGCCAACTTTCGCCTGCTGTCCTGCACCCTTAAAGTTGAAGGAAGAACAGTATGCGCGAGAGTTGATCTCTTTCTTGTCCAGGTAGATAACTTCAGCACCTTCAGAAATCTCTTCCCAAACAGTCTTGCTGTCATCCAACTTGTCGCGAGACTGATCTACGTAACCAAGATGCACGCGCTCACCAAGCTCAACCTTACCACTGTCAGGGGTTTCCTGACCGGTCAGCAGCTTGAAGAGGGTTGATTTACCAGCACCGTTTGGACCGATCACACCAACAATACCACCGCGTGGCAGCTTGAAGGACAGATCGTCAATCAGTAAGCGATCACCAAAGCCTTTGGATACATTCTCAACGTCGATCACGTTGTTACCAAGACGCTCACCAACCGGGATCATGATCTGCTCAATGGTAGGCATACGCTCTTCCTGAGCAGCCAGCAGGTCGTCATAAGCCTTAATACGGGCTTTAGACTTGGTCTGGCGGCCTTTCGGAGACATACCCATCCACTCTTTTTCGCGCTTGATCGCACGAGAGCGAGCCATGTTCTCACGGCCTTCCTGCTCCATACGCTTGGTCTTTTTCTCAAGGTATGTAGTGTAGTTGCCCTCATATGGAATGCCCTGACCGCGGTCGAGCTCCAGAATCCAGCCAGTCACGTTATCAAGGAAGTAGCGATCGTGGGTGATGATCAGTACAGAGCCCTTGAACTCGCGCAGGTGGCGCTCCAGCCAGTGAACGGTTTCAGCGTCCAGGTGGTTGGTTGGTTCGTCGAGCAGCAGCAGATCTGGCTCGGAAAGCAGAAGCTTACAAAGCGCAACGCGGCGGCGCTCACCACCGGAAAGGTTGGTCACAGGGCTGTCAGATGGAGGACAGCGAAGCGCTTCCATTGCCATCTCAACCTGGCTTTCCAGGTTCCACAGATCCTGAGCGTCGATCTCGTCCTGAAGCTGAGCACCTTCCTCGGCAGTTTCATCCGAGTAGTTCATCATCAGCTCATTGTAACGGTCCAGCTTTGCTTGCTTGTGCGCAACGCCTTCCATTACGTTTTCAAAGACGGTCTTGTCCGGGTCCAGATGAGGTTCCTGCGGCAGGTAACCAACCTTGGCACCTTCAGCAGCCCAGGCTTCACCGGTGTACTCTTTATCCAGACCAGCCATGATCTTCAAAAGAGTGGACTTACCTGCACCGTTAGGACCAAGGATACCGATTTTCGCATCCGGGTAGAAAGACAGGTGAATGTTGTCGAGTACTTTTTTAGCACCGTAGGCCTTGGAGACCCCGTGCATGTGATAGATGAACTGGCGCGCCATGGACTGCCTGCATCTCCTGATCTGTGTAAACTAAGAATTCTCTGGGAAGCACTCATAGTGGAAGCTGCGCTCCGGGGCAATCCATAACACTCTAGGCAGAATGAAAACTGCTCAATTTCCTAGCTTTTTGATTTGGGCCTCAAGCTGAGAGACTAAACCAGAATTAAACTAAGGAAGTTGCTTAGCACTTTGCTGGCTCTAGTCATCATCACTTCCAAATCTAAAATTTGGGAACTTCTTCTCCAAGGCTGGCCCGAGAAGCGACCACCATGTCAGTTTAACAAAGACAAAAGCAGTTATCGCGACAGCAAACCAAACACCACTTTTCTGCTGAGCGATAGAAATAAAATGACCACCAATAATTAGCGTCAGAAGAAACAGCAGGATTGAAAGAAATAAGTTTACTTCGACAAAAAAACGAAGGCCTTTCCAGAAGGCAGCTAAGCATTTCCGAAGCACGAACCAGTTCACCTCTTCCAACAGACAAAGCCCCTGTAGTCTAAGTGAGAAGCTGGAACCAAACACCTCTGATAAATAGTTAGAATGAAAAAACAGCCGTAGAACACGGCTGTTTTCTAAGTCGATAAAAGAAACCTGTCTAAGCTATCTTCAGCTGCGGAACCACGGTAAGATTCCGAACCACAGCATTGTCTTCAATAGCCTTCAGCCCCTTCACAGCAAGGAAGGTCACAACCGGCTCAAACACAACAATTGCCAGATAAGACAAAGCAAACTGCGCCCATGCTGTAAATGGTGTTGCCACTTCGCCAATCATCAGCCAGAAGCCAACCATGCCAGTCACACCAGCATAGTACATAGCATCCAGCTTCAGGATCTGAGCAAAACTCAGACGTTTGGTCAGGTCTTTGTCGAATAGCTGCTTACCACCCAGATAATGAACGGAAACCAACGGCAGCATCAAAGACAGGCTATTGACGCCAAGATGGTACATGTCCTGCGGATCAAAAGCGAGTGCCTGAAACAACAACCCGACTGCAAACCCTAGCAGAACAGGCGTAAAGCCGAGTGTCAGATACATCGCCATCGCCCCAATAAAATGAAGCTCGGATGGCCCGACAGACATATGGAAACTCTGCATGAATATGGAGAAGAAACCAGCAGCCAATAAAGTTTTCAGCGGAGTAAGCGGCTCTTTCAGAAATTCAGAGATCTGCTCTTTGCAGCCCCAAACAAAAACGCCGACGGCACCTGCATTGGCAGCAATAACCTTGGCCGCAGAAACGTAACCCGGTTCAATATGCATTTAATATGCTCCTCTTCGCACCCACCGTGCGGTTTGAGTTTATGTTGTGTCGGGCAGGTTTCCTGGCTCATGGCTTTTGCATCACTCGCCTTCCCAGAGATCATCTCCAGTGGCTTTTATGAGGAACGCACCACGTAACAGTTGCGGGGGCAGCTGCGGCTCGGGCCCATCTTTGGTCATCCCTACCGCATTCCCTTTTCATCCAAGAAGCTTGGCTTCTATAGAACCCAACAGCCGGAATATCGTAAATTCCAGGAGAAGACACAACTAGAAATAAGAGGAGGTTGGGAAAACGCTCAACTCCTGAGGTTTCTACTCAGAAGAAGCCACTGCAAGCTGCAGGCAAAAAAAGAGGCGTGTACCCGGTGGTACACGCCTTTAAGAAAGTTGACACTCCCCCATCCGAGTGCCAGCCGAAGCTGCATTTAGAGATATCAGAGTGCCCCATCCCTTCATTGATCTTCATCAAAATAAATAAAATTACTTCTGAAACTGCAGAAATTATTCATTGTTACAAAACTAGTCAGTCCTTCAATCGATTAAAACTAGAACAACTCAAATATATCTCTGAGAGACCTCAACGAAAGTCTCAGTATTTTCTACTAATTCTTACTCAGGCTGGTCACAGAGGGAGCCTGCCACGAAAACTTCCTGAGCCAATGTCTCTCTGGTGAAATCACAAAGCTCCAAGAATCAACCTTTCCGAAGACCTTATCTGGAGTTGTGCCGGAGGCTTCTTGTGCCCCACTCTGGCCAGACGCAATCTGAATTTTCAAAGTGCCTTCACCCTTCCCTGCCAGCTTCAACAATCCCAGATCTGTCTGAGTGCGACCCAGAAAGACTGTGGGGGCTGCGCCAATCCGATCCCAGATCACACGCGCCAACTCCAAAGACGGGGCTTCACTGGAGATCGCTGACACTTCAATAACCCTGAAACGCGGCAGACCATAGTTCAGCTCCACCATGGTGCGATCCACTTCATGATCACCGAAGCTCAGCACCCAGATTTCGAAGTGATGTTCTTTCAGGAAACCCACCAGTTCCTTCAAAGGCTGATAGGCGAACTCCCGATACTTGGCACCAACTGCTTTCGGCCCGTTGAGAGACAAATGAGCCCGCACGCTTTCGCTGTAGTCAGCGAAACTGCCAAGATCTCCGTCAGCATTGGGTGGTACGACCTTATTGTCAGCGCTCTGTACAGCGGTACTCCACAATGCCCCATCGCCCACAAGCACTGCAACTCGGTCTTCCAGCGCCACAAATTCCGGGCTTTCCGTCCGTCCCATGCGCTCAATGCTCTCGATAATCCCGTGGCGTGCTGTGGTGGAACTCCAGCTCGGCAGGATGTTATCCCGTTCACCACCGGTTGGCTGCATGACTGAAACTGCGGAGTATAAAAACAAGCTGGACCACTGCATCGCTCAAGATCACCCAGAAGCTGTTCAAGCAAGATGGAGACCTACAATGCACATCAATTGCCCATAAAAAATGAACTAAATACAGTTGTGAAAAGAGAAGAGAATCATGATTGACGGGCGGAATCTCTTTTCTCTCAACTTGAAGACAAATACGAGTATTCACGTATATAAGTAATTTCAATCACCGAAACTTTTACTTACAATTTTCATCAATTTGCTTTGAAGGCGTCAGATAAACGTCATATACGCCTCTCTTTTCGAAACTTTTTAGGATGAAACCCTCAACTCCCTAGAATTCTTAATAAATGCGCAACAATTTCAAACAATTATGCCCAAGAATTTCTTGGGGTACCCAAATGCATTTCCGAGCCCTTTTACTTCCAGTATTGCTCTTACTTACGCTGATTGGTTTATCGTTACACTTCATGTCGGTGTCTTCGTATGCGTCAATATTTGATCCAGCGAACACCAGCCTTCAAGGCTCGTTAAATCAGGCAGAACTACTGACACAGCAGCAGAACCTATGGACCATATTGTCCGTGGGATTGTTTGCGCTTGGTGTTCTTGGAATACTTGTCGTGTATTCCAGCCTGTTCATTCAGGAACGTATGCGGGCGTCCCGCTTCTTCAACCGCGCATTGCTTCTGATCATAATCAGCTCTGCTGCATGCCTGTTGATTGACACCACCTTGAACCTGCCGGATGTCACAGCGCAGCTGACCCTTTGGCAGTCAGAGGTCGAGTTCATCCCGCAGAGCGATGTCCATGCGGCGGCAATCCACGCCGCGATGGCTGCCATGATTGCAGTGATCGCATACTTGCCACTGTCACATCAGCTCACACTCCGCGCAACCATCATCCTTGCACTCACAGTTGGTGCCGTCATCTACCCAGCCTACCTGAAAGGCGTACAGGGACTGCTCTTACATCCAATCAGCCAGGGCACTGTTCTTTCAGTCGGTTTTGAGCAGATCGGCGGTGGAACAGTCGTCACCCTACTGGCAACCTTTGTGGCATTCTCAGGCATTTTCGTCACCGGCATCAAGAACTCGCCTGCCCTGCCTGAGTACATCCTGCGCAACACACAAAACTATAACGTGCTGCAGATCAAAGCTGGCGCCGCACTCATGGCTGTCGGTGGCATTGGTTTTTCAGTTGGCAACACAAGCATCTACTCTGGTGAGCTGGGCGCTGCGATCTACAACGTTCTGGTTGCTGCGGGCATCTCTGTTGCCTTGGGTGTTCTCTTTGGCTTCTTTGCGCCAAGAAAGGTAATGTATCCAACTATTCTGCTGAGCCTGATCGGCGGCCTTGCATCTGCACTTGGAAATGCACAACACCTGACCATTGAAGGCGTAGCAGCCTTATCACTCCTGGCCTCCGCCCTTTCAGTCACAGCTGCCCGCATTGTCTTCATCCGGACCAAGACCCACAAAGTCACGATCTACTACACGAGCCTCGGAATCGGCTCATTAGTGGGCCTCTTTGGCTACACTCTGGCACTTCCATCAGATAGTGTTCTGGCGGGTTGGACCTTCGACAACTTCGTTCTTCAAGCCGTTGGCGCTTCTCTGACGACACTTTGGGCCTTTATGACAGGTCTGATCCTGTTCTCCATCTTCAAGTACTCTGGCATGTTCCAGAAAGCAGATGAGATTGATCTGAACGATTCTCCAATCGTCAGCACCATCAGCCAGATGGAGAACCTGATCGGCAAACTGGTATGGCATGACGCCAAGCTGGACGAGCGTCTGCCTGTTCGCGATACAGACCCGCAAGAACGCCTCGCATCCCTCTTCAACTCGTTCCTCGACAAGCTGCAGAGCGATGAGAAGCGCCGGAAAATCAGCGAAACTTCAGACAGTAAGCAGCAGGAAGAACTCAGCAAACTCGCCACATTCGCAGAAGGCGCATTCGAAGGCCTCGCCATCTCAACCGATGGCATCATCGTCGAATGTAACCACGTTCTCTACGAACTTCTCGGCTACTCCGCAGGCGAAATGCGCGGTTCGAGCCTGCTGTCTCACGTGGCCCCGGACTACCGCGAGAAAGCCCGTGCGGCCATTCAGGCCAACGAGCCAACACCGAATGAGGTCATCCTGCTGAGCAAGACCGGCGAGCGTATTCCGATAGAGGTGCGTGGCCGACTGATGGAGGTGGGAGACGAGAACCTCCGCGTTTCCGCTGTGCGTGACATGCGCAAGCAGAAGGAAGACGAAGCCCGCATTCTGCACCTTGCCCAGCACGATATGTTGACGGGCCTTCCAAACCGAACCTACTTCCGCGAGCGCTTCCAGCAAGCCATCGAAAACCAGGCCTGCGCAGAAGAAACTATCTCTGCCGTCATGGTTCTCGATCTGGATCGCTTCAAGGATATCAATGACTTGTACGGTCACCCCGTCGGCGACAAACTCATCCAGACTGTCGCCCGCCGTCTCAATGCCTGTGTCACGCACCACGACACCGTTGCCCGTCTGGGCGGGGACGAGTTCGCAATCATTCAGGTCAATCTGAAGACAACGGCAGAAGTCGGCCTGCTCACCAACAAGATCATCGAAGTCCTGTCCAAGCCGATCCATGTGGGCAACAACATTACGATCAGAACCAGCGCCAGTATCGGCATCGCGCTTATTCCGGAGCATGGGACCGATCCTGACGAGCTTATGTCCAAGGCGGACATTGCCCTTTATGAGGCAAAAGAAGCTGGCAGAAACACCTTTGCATTCTTCGAAGACAAGATGGAAGAAGCCATCCTGCTGAGAAGAACCATGGAAGGCGATCTGCGTAACGCATTGGAAAATGAAGAACTTCAGCTTCACTTCCAACCTCAGGCCCGCTCTGACACCCGTTCTATCGTCGGCTTCGAAGCACTGCTGCGCTGGAACCATCCGGAGAAAGGCCTGATCGCTCCAAACAACTTCATCCCGGTTGCGGAAGAGAGTGGCCTGATCATCCCGATTGGCCGCTGGGTACTGAACGAAGCGTGTGCGCAGGCATCTCAGTGGCCGGAGCGGTATCGTGTTGGCGTGAACCTCAGTCCGGTGCAGTTTTGTGATGAATATCTTATCCAGGAAGTGGAAGGCGCACTGGCACGAAGTGGCCTGACACCGGAGCGTCTGGAACTTGAAATCACAGAAAGTGTCTTGATCCACGACGACCGCCGCGCCCTCAATACCCTGAGACAACTCAAAGAGTTAGGCATCACCATCGCACTTGATGACTTTGGTACCGGCTACTCCTCCCTCAGCTATCTGCGCCGCTTCCCGTTTGATCGCCTCAAGATCGATCGCAGCTTCGTCAGTGGGGTAACTCAGACACCGGAACTGGCCGCCATCATCCGCGCCGTCATCGATCTGGGGCAGGCTCTGGGAATGGAAGTTATCGCCGAAGGTGTTGAAACTGAACCAGAATTAGAGCTGCTGCGCAATGAATCCTGCGATGAAGTGCAAGGCTACCTGATTGGCCGTCCGCAGATTATGGACGGGGAAACAGCGAAGCATGTCAGCAATGCCAATCTGGAAATTCAGGCGCTGGACCAGTACATCGCTGCACTGCAGGAAACTTCTCTGAAGCTAAAAGAGAAAGAAAAACAAGCAGCTATGCAAAGTCAGGAAATGAGTGATGCGGGCGACTAAACCCGCAGCATTCTAGCAAAACAACAAGAAGCCAGCAGGACTTATCACCACCCTGCTGGCGCGTTCACCGCCACCCGGCTGCGTCCAGCACCCTGCCTAACCACCTGAACCTGAACCGGAATTCGATCTTTCAGCGCTTCCACGTGGCTAATGACGCCAACTTTTCTCCCCTGCCCCTGCAACATCTCTAGTGCATCAATGGCAAGATCGAGACTTTCCGCATCCAGTGAACCGAAGCCTTCGTCGATGAAGAGCGTGTCAACGAACGACTGACGCCCCTCCAAACCGGAGAGAGCCAGAGCGAGGCTGAGCGAAATAAGGAAGCGTTCTCCACCACTTAGCGATCGTGTGGAACGTGGTGTGTCGCCCATATCGCGGTCGATGACGAAGAGGCCGAGACCAAAATCAGCACGTTTCAGCTGGTACCGTGGTTTGAGCTGATGCAGCTGTTTGTTGGCAAGTTCCACCAGCAAATCGAGAGTAACACCCTGCGCCACCTTCTGGAACTTGGAGCCATCCGCAGAGCCAATCGCTTCGGAAATCGCCCCCCAGGTCTTGGCAGTCTCCTTTGCCTCCAGCAGCAAGCCCATGATTTGCTGGGCTTTTTCCCGTGCCTCAGCATCTACGCGCAACTTCTCAGAAAGAACACCGCGCTTCACCTGCAACTCAGAAAATGCCTGTTTGGTGGCCTCCAGCTGAGAGGATAACTCTGGCTGCGCCTTATCCGGCAAGGGCTGAGCCTGAACCGCTGCCAGCTCCTTTTCCCAAGTGGAAACAGCAGTTTGCGCTGCAACGTGAGCATCATCCAGCGCCTTCAGCTCAGCCAGCAAAGCCTCCAACTCGTGAGAGCTCCTCTCCCGCAAACCATCATAGGCGTCTTTCGTCAGCCCCAGCCCCGCAAGCTCAGCATTTAGCCTTTCCACACAATCAGTTAGCGCGGCACCCGCCTTCGCTTCAGCATCCTTCGCAGCAGCCAGACCAGCCTCCACACGGCCAAACTCAGCCTTTGCGTTGCTATGTGCGTTACTTGCGTTTTTTATGCGTTCTTTTGCGTTGCTATGTTTTTCAGTAAATGCAGCCCGATGCGCCCCGGTCGCCATACCACCCAGCAGCAATTTGCGCTCCGCAAACCGCTCCTGATGCAGCGCCCGAAGCTTCTCAAGCTGCCCTTGCAAGTCAGCGGCAGTCTTAGTGAGGCCACCATGCCGCTCGCTCAAACCGCTGGTCTTCTGTTCCAGTGATTGCAGCGCGGCAGACGTTGTCCCCTCCTGCTGCTCAAGTTGTTCCCATGTGCTGATGCGGTCCTGCAAGCTCGCCTTCAGCGCTGGTAACTCATCACCAAGGGACCCGAATACCATGCCACCAGCCAGCAGCGTTTCACTAAGCCGCTGCTCCAGTCGCAGCCGTGCCTCAGAGTTTTCGTTGTGACGACCCTCAACACCGGAAAGTTCCACCTTGATGGAAGAAACCTCTTCAGCTTTTCCGGCCTGATCACCCGCCGCTTTCGTGTGTGCATCACGCAGTTCACAAAGTTTGGCGTCCAACTGCTCCAGCTCTTTGCGCAATGCGTCGTCCTGAGCCAGCACCGCACGCAGGGCATCTGCTTTGGACGTCACCTGCGCCAGCACCGCATCCAGTAGATCTGGTGCATCAAGCAAAGCATCCAGCGCAAACGACAGGTCGAACGGAGCCTCTAGCGAACTCCACTGCCGCTGAGCATCTGCTTCAAGCGCAGACGTCTCGGCTTCAAACCGCTCCGCCTGCTCAAAAGCGTTCTTCTTTGAAGCCTCGCAGGCCGCAAGCTCTCGCTCTATATCGCTTAGGCTTCGCTGCGCAGCTGTGCGAGCTTCTTCCGCTTCCTTGCGCTGTAGAAACACGTCGCCGAACAGCGCATCCAGCGCAGC
Source organism: Pseudovibrio sp. JE062 (assembly GCF_000156235.1). NCBI lineage: Bacteria > Pseudomonadati > Pseudomonadota > Alphaproteobacteria > Hyphomicrobiales > Stappiaceae > Pseudovibrio > Pseudovibrio sp. JE062. Next base: position 189,911 of record NZ_DS996806.1, on the reverse strand, counting down.
CCGGCCCTCCTGTGTATCTACGGGGTGATCGTCAGAGCCACAAACCGGGCAAGGTGCATCTTCAACCAATCCGGCGCGCAGCAGCTTTACCTGATCCCCTTGCGCCGCTTCAGCAAGGGTGGAGAGCCCACGCGCTTTTTCGAGTGCTTCTTCGCGAAACGTCAGCTCCTGGGTCGCTTTCTCTTTGGCCTCCTGCAGGCCTTCCATCTGGTTCACCAGCTTCTGCCAGGTCGCGCTTTCAGCCTGCTTATTCCGCTTGGCCTTTACGAAGTTGCGGGAGGTCTCCTGAAGCTTCTCAGCTCGTTGACGGAAGGCAGAAAGCTGCTCCATGCTCTTGCGGGCATCATTGGCCCCAAGAGCGGAAATCTCACCCTTCTTAGAGGCAACATCGCTCTCACAGCCGTCAAGGTCAGATGCAAACTGCGCCAGCTCAGCGGAAAGCTTGCTCTGAATCTCAGAGAGCTCGTTCTCGCGCTTGCGCATCTCAACAAGGCGTTCAGCATCCTTGGAAAGCGCAATCTGAACCCGGTCATACTCTTCCAGATCAGCAAACAGACTGTCCCGGCGCTCTTTCAGCACCTTGGTCGCGCTCAGCCGGGCCATCTGCTCTTTCACAGTAGCCTGCAAGGCTTTCTGCTCTTCAAGAGATTTGGTGTGCGCTGCCAGCGCATCTTCCGCCTGCTTAGCATCCAGATTGGCCGCATCAGAGCGTTCGCGCAGCTGCTTGCCTTCCGTTTCCAGCTCACCCAGCTTGGTGTCCAGCTGCTCCGCTGCACTCCATTCCGGTGTCAGCTTGGTCAGCTCAGCTTCCAGCTCATTGAACAGCGCATCAGCCTGCTTGGCCTGCTCGTCCTTGGCAGCCAGATCCGTACGCACAGCTTCCAGCATCACCTGGCTTTTCTCAGCAGCCGCACGCGTGCCAGCAACATCACGCTCCGCATCCACCACGCGCTGGTTCACAGGCTCCAGAGACTTGATGCGCTCAAACTGCGCCTTCAGATCCCGCTTGGCCTGCGCGTTTTCATGCCGCGCTTTCAGAGCAACAAACTCATCATGGGCAGATGCCAGCTTGGTCTTGGCTTCATCCAGCTTTTGCAAATGGCCCAAAGACTTGGCAATGGCATCCATATCCGATTGAACAGAGGCAGACTGCTTTTCAAGCTCACTCTGCTCACCAACAAGCGCTGTGCGCTCCTCGTCTTCCAGAAGACCAGCCACATCAGACTTTTCTTCCAGTTTGCCGACAGCATCCTTGGCCTCAGAAAACCGCTGGAAGATCTGCTTGGAGATGTCTCTGTAGCGCTGGGTGCCTGTCACTTTTTCAAGCAGTGCAGCCCGCTCATTGTCGTTGGCTTTCAGGAAAGCATCAAAATCGCCCTGCGCCAGCAAAACCGTGCGTTTGAACTGGTCATAGGTCAGCCCAAGCCGTTCCTCAACAGCTGCATCCACCTGCTTGATGCCACTTTCAACAGCAGCATTGTCTTCAATGCGAACAAGCGACCGCTCCACATTCTGCAAGCGGCCAGATGCTTTGTTGCGCGCCCGGCGCACTGTCCAGCGCGCGCGGTATCCCGTTCCATCTGCGCCGATAAAGTCCGCCTCGGCAAAGCCAGAAGCAGCACCACGGGTCAGCACAGTTCGCGGGTTCGTCTCTTTCAGGTCTGCACCGGCAACATCCGGCACACTGTCGCTGCTGCCTGCAGCGCTCAAACGCGGGCACTGCCCAAACAGGGCAAGGCACAAGGCATCCAGCAAGGTGGATTTGCCCGCTCCAGTTTCCCCGGTAATCGCGAATAAACCAGCCCCGTCCAGAGGCTCCTGCTCAAGGTCAATCTCAAACGGAGCTGCCAGACTGGCAAGGTTTTCGCCACGCACCGCTAGAATACGCATTACTCGACCTCCGCTTCTGCGATTGCGCGATAAAAATAGTCCAGATGCTTGGCTTCCGGCTCCATGCCGTGCACCCGCTCAAAAGCGGACTTGAAAAGCTCATCCGGCCCGATTTCAGATAGGCGGATCAGGCTCTCGGCCTCAGCACTCACCACCTCTTGCTGTTTTTGCCGCAGCACAGAAACACCGGCACTGCGCACCGGATACTCCGCCAAAATCTGATCCACCTCAGCCTTCAGGCCGCCTGCCGACACCTGCGGCCTCAGATCCACATGTACAAACGGCTGCTGTTCGACGGGCAGATTTCCATCCAGCTCCAACGCATCCAGCGCTGGCACCAGCTCTTCCAGCAGCAATCCACCATCCCCTTTCAGGCGGTGGAACGGCACAGGCCGGGTCAAAGCCAGGCGCTCGATAGAAAGCACACCAGCATCAGAAAAGCTCAGCAGATTAACGCCGTGCTTGTAGTGTTGCTCGGTGACAGAAAGAGGAAACGGCGAACCGGAATAGCGAATGGTCTCCTTGCCCACCTTCTGCGGTTTGTGCAAATGCCCAAGCGCCACATAAGTCAGGTCATCAGGAAACTGCTCCCACGGCATGGCATGCTCACCGCCAATCAGAATGCGCCGCTCTGCACCTTCCGACTCCAGACCACCTGCCACATGCAAATGGCCGGTTGCGATCAGCGGCATCTCGCCAATCTGCTCACGAGCCTGCTGAACCGCCGCCTCATAAAGTTCCGCCACAGCCCGCACCACTGGCGAGCCTTCTTCTGAAGAGGAGAAGCTCAGCCCCGGCAAGTCTGTTGCACGAGGAAACGGCAGCGCCAGCACATAGGCCTTCACCGCACCATCACTGTCTTTGAGTGGAACAAGGTGATGAGAAAGGTCCAGCAAACCATCATGGCGGCGCACCATACCAACAGCCTGCACGCCGATCTTCTGAAACAGCACACCCGGCGCTTCCACGCGTCCGGCTGGGTCATGGTTGCCCGCAGTCAGCACCGTCACCAGATGCGGACGCTTCTCCCGAAAACGAGCCAGCGCCTCATAAAGCATCTGCGTGGCGTCTGCCGAAGGGTTCTGGTTGTCGAACACATCTCCTGCCACAACCAGCGCGTCCACCTCATGGCGCTCAATCAGCTCTTCAAGCTCTTTGAAGAACTGTTGGTGCTCATAGGTGCGCGACCAGCCATTCAGACTCTGGCCAATATGCCAGTCTGCTGTGTGCAGGATTTTCAACGCCATACTACCTGTTCCACGCTCCGGGCCATGAGTACAGTCAACTTGAAGGACCGCAGCATCATGACTCGGAAATGATTCATTAACCAATCCGCAAATTAGGCATAGGGTTTACACAGAAGTCTTTAAAGCGTGGCGCTAACCCACAGATTTAGGGGATTTGGCACAAGTAGCTCACAGGAATCTGTTTCCCCACCTCCCCGCGCGTAATTTTCGTGAATTTGTGAGCTCCTTTTCGCAGCTTCCGCAAAGCCCACCCGAATCTCTTCGTTCACCATTAGCGAACAATCAGATCACCAAAGCTTACCTTGTTCATTTTGAGAAGAGGAATATCTTGAGGGGCAAGACGACCGCATTGAAAATATTAAGAAATCAGGAGAGTTCCATGTCTACGATCGCATCTGATTTAAGAGTAAAAGTTCGCCCTTCCGCAGCCCGTGGCCACGTTGATGCAGGCTGGTTGAAGTCCGCCCACTCCTTTAGCTTCGCCAACTATTTTGACCGCAATAACATGAACTTCCACAATCTGAGGGTCATCAATGATGACTGGGTCGCAGCCGGTGGCGGCTTCCCCATGCACCCCCATGAGAACTTCGAGATCTTCTCTTACATGCTGGAAGGCGCTCTGGCTCACGAAGACACCATGGGCAACGGCAGCACCGTACGCAAAGGCGGCATCCAGTTCATGAGCACCGGCTCCGGCGTTCAGCACTCCGAGTTCAACCCATCCAGCACGGACGAAACCCACCTGCTGCAGATCTGGCTGATCCCGGACCGCAAGAACACCACCCCGCGCTATGAAATGCTGGAGCTGGATGACACCGCCCGCGATGGCAACCTGCAGCTCTTCCTCTCCCACGATGGCCGCGACGGTTCCATCCGCACAGAGGCCGCAGCAGACGTCTACTCTGGCAAACTGAACGGCGACGACGCCATCCGCTTTGAACTGGCCGACGAACGTGCCGTCTACGTGCACGTGGCCCGCGGTGAAGTGCAGATCAACGGCGAAACGCTGAAAGACGGCGATGCCATTGAAGCAGATGGCACCGGCACACTGGAGCTGAGCAACGGCAAGGACGCAGAAGTGGTGCTCTTCCACCTCTCCCCACGCCGCTAAGCAAAACAGCACATCCCCCATCTGAACCACCCAATGCCTGACAGGTTGGCATTGGCACAAAGGGAGGGAGGCACTCCTCAATAACAAAAAAGCCTCCCTCCCCTTATCCTCTTTCTCCGCTGAAGACTCATCTTGCAATACTACAAGGATATTTGTAGTATTCTCGCATGACTGAGAATTCTACGGGTGGTGCCCCCACAAATTTGCAGGAAGATGACGCCGTCGCAGCGCTCGCCGCTCTGGCCCACAAGGACAGGCTGGCCGCGTTCCGCCTCATCCTGACAGCCATGCCAAACGGTCTTCCATCCGGGCAGATTGCCAAAGACCTTTCCATCGCTCCCACCCGCATGTCCTTCCATCTCGCAACGCTTGAACGCGCCGGTCTGCTCACCGCCCAGCGCGAAGGCCGCGTGGTGCGTTACGCCATTGCCCCGCACACCATGCGCGGCCTGCTTCGGTTCCTGACCGAGGATTGCTGCAGCGGTGATCCGACCATGTGTCTGGACTTCAACCCGTTTCCCTGTCGTTGACCGACCCCATCGGAGAGACCAAATGAACCCGATCATCTACCACAACCCCAAATGCGGCACCTCCCGCAACACCCTCGCCATGCTCAAGCAGGCAGGCACCGAGCCAGAGGTTATCGAGTACCTCAAAACCCCACCTTCCCGCGAAACGCTGGAAAAGCTGATCAAGGACAGCGGCCTGACCGTGCGCGAAATCCTGCGCAAAAAAGGCACGCCCTATGAGGAACTCGGTCTGGATGACGAAAAGTGGACCGACGCCCAGCTGATCGACTTCATCGAGGAACACCCGATCCTCATGAACCGCCCGTTCGTCACCACCGACAAAGGCACTCGCCTCTGCCGCCCATCTGAAGTACTGCTGGAAATCCTCGATGAGGAACAGATCGGCGCCTTCACTAAGGAAGATGGCGAAATCGTCATTCCGGCAAAGGGTTAAGCCGTGTCTGAGACTTCGATTGATTTAACTGACCTGCCAGAGGTGGAGGCCGCCAGCTTCCACCCGATCCAATCCGGCACCCTACGCAAAGACGATGCCCCGGACCACGCCCCGCGCATCCTGCTGCTCTACGGCTCCTTGCGCAAGCGCTCCTTCTCCCGCCTCGCGGTGCAGGAGGCCCAGCGCATTCTGGAGCAGCTTGGCGCCGAAACCCGCATCTTCAACCCAAGCGGCCTGCCACTGGCCGATGACGCTGAGCCTGATCACCAAAAGGTGCAGGAACTGCGCGAGCTGATGATGTGGTCAGAAGGTCAGGTCTGGTGCTCCCCAGAACGCCACGGCGCCATGACCGGCATCATGAAAACCATGATCGATTGGGTGCCCCTTTCCGTCGGCGCAGTCCGCCCGACACAAGGCAAGACTCTGGCGCTGATGCAGGTCAGTGGCGGCTCTCAAAGCTTCAACGCCGTCAATCAGATGCGCGTGCTGGGCCGCTGGATGCGTATGGTCACAATCCCAAACCAGTCATCCATCCCAAAAGCGTTTCTGGAGTTTGACGAAAACGACCGCATGAAGCCGTCCTCTCTCTATGATCGCGTGGTGGATGTCATGGAAGAACTCATGAAGTTCACCCACCTCACCCGCGGCCACGCCGACTACCTCACCGACAGATACTCCGAGCGCAAAGAAACCGCCGCAGAACTCTCTGTCCGGGTGAACACGAAGTAAGACCGGTCATGATGGCATGCTCCTCCAAAGAGCACGCCACCAGAACTGACCTATTTCAAAAGCCGTTTGCCTGATCAAAATGCAGCGCAAACGGCTTTTGCCGCATTCGCTTGGTGAGGCCGTTTTCTCAGGAAAGCACTTAGAACAGATAACCCATCATATCGATCTGCCCCTCTGCCCACGTTTTGTCGCCGACAGGCTTAATCATAAAGTACTCAGGCAAATCTTTCTCAAGCATCATTATGCTGGCCAACTCATGAATGGCCATCCATTTGCCTGGTGCAGGAGAAACATGGCGGAACCCATGTTTCAGGTATAGCCCACCTTTATCCGCAATCAGCACCATAAAGTCGACGTCCGCCCGCTTGGCCAGCTCCTCCGCTTTTTGCAGCATGGCCCCTGCGATACCGCGATTGCGGTGCGTTTCAGCAACGCACACGTCGATCATCCCAAAAACCCGCAGGCTTTGGTCTCCAACTTTAATCATCCGGTGATCAACCCCGGCCTGACCAATGATTTCATCGTGTTCTTCAGCAATCAGCCTGAAATGAGGAAGCTGCTTGAAGAAAGTCCGACCTTCAAAAAAACCAGGAAAACATTGATCCAGCAGGGTCACAAGACCAGCCTCACGCCTGCGATCAACTTCATCCTCTCTTAAAATATGAATGTTTGGTCCGCTCACTGTAATTCCTTCTCAATGACTTATGCAAGGAGATCAGGACTTATGCAGATTAGCAACTTAAATCTCTGCAACTAGCCGGGATCACTGCCGCTAAAACTGACAGGTCTCAACCATGCATTAAACACCTGCTGCCATACACAGCACAGGGATTGGAACGAACAGAGGCAAACCTCATGGATTACATTCTGGGTGTTGATGGCGGCGGCTCCACATGTCGTGCAGCAATCGCAACAGCAGACGGACGTTTACTGGGCCGCGGTAAAGCAGGACCAGCCAACATCTACAGCGATCCAACCCAAAGCCTCAGCTCCATCCTCCACGCCGCAAAAGAAGCCTGCGAAGATGCTGGCCTCACCGAAGACGCTTTACAGCACACCTTCGCCGTACTGGGCCTTGCCGGCGCCAACGCCCACAACGACCCCGTCGGCCTTGCCGAAAACCTACCCTTCGCTGCAGTTCAGGTCGTCTCCGACAGCCTGATAGCTCTGGAAGGTGCACACGGATCTGAAGACGGCGTCATCGGCATTCTCGGCACCGGCTCCAACTTCATGGCCCGCAAAGGCGAAAAGCACTACTACCTCGGCGGCTGGGGATTCCACTGCGGAGATCAGGGCAGCGGTGCCAAAATGGGCGAACGCGCACTGGAAGAAGCCCTGCTCGCCCACGACGGCCTGCGCAAACTCTGCCCGCTCACAGAACACATCCTGCGCCAGTTTGACGACGACCCGCGCAAGCTTTCTGAGTTCGCCCGCACAGCAAAGCCGAAGGACTTCGGCGAGTTCATGCCCATCATCCTCATTTACGCGAAGCAGCAAAGCAGCCTTGCCCTCGACATTGTCGAAGAAGGCACCACCTACGTGGCCTCAGCTCTGCGCCTCTTGAGCGATGACGGCAAACTCCCCATCGCCCTCCTCGGCGGCCTCAGCCACGCCTACGACGCATTCCTCCCGCCAGACCTGAAGCAGTTCATCGTGCCTGCCAAAAACGACGCCTTGCGCGGCGCACTGGCCATGGCAGAACGGGAAAACGCACTGAACACCTGAGCCTCAGGAAACGCTTCCAAACTGACTCCCAGCCTCTACTGCTGATGCACCATCACGGTGTTGCCCGGCGCATGAACCGTCAGCGTATTGCCGGCACCAGTATCTGCAGTCTTGAGCCCGTTTCCGCGCTGAGTGTAAAGCACGCTGGTTCCGTTGCTCGTCACAGCCAGCCCGGCCTCGTTGTTGTTGCCGTGCTGCCATAAGGTGCCTTTGGAATTGTTGCCGGAAACCTCCACAGAGCCCTGATTGCCATCACCCGTCTGGAACAGATTGCCCGTTGAGTTATCACCCGTGATCACCACAGCGGCGTCATTCCCAACACCGCCGCCATTGGGCGCAAGAAAGCTGTTGCGCACAGCAAGCGCTGCTATGTCATCCGCCGTATCCAGCTGATCCTTCGAGGCACCAAAAATCTTGCCAACAAGCCATGTCCCCCTCAAACCATGCTGCCCAAGGCCTGCAGTCAAGGTATCACCGCCCTGCAGAACGGTTGCCTCAGTATTATTGGCATTCTGTGTCACTTGAACCTTGTGACTGTCACCCACCTGCCGGATAAGCGCTGAGTTCCCGTCACCTGCAAACACAGCACACGGCATCAGCAAAGCAGCCAGAATAATTCCTACGAAATTTCTATACATAACCATCACCCGAAAATCGGAGCGATGAGCCCACCTAAGGCTATTGCCCCTGCATAATACTCAGAGAATTTCCATTCCCGAACTGATTGAAGAACGCCCGGTTGTTGTTCCCAAACTGCCCCACCAGCGCATTGTTGTCGTGGCCATAAACTCTGCCGGAAAGCGAGTTGCCGTACCCGTATTGAATGAAACCAAAACCATTCCCGGTTCCCTGCGCTTCATAAAGCACCGTGTTCCCCGTTCCGATGATGAGCCCCTGCCCGGCAACCGGTGAGTTCGGCACACCGCTGATCGTCGAAGGCTCCACTGGTACAATCAAACTGGCAAAACTCTCTTCAAGACCACGAAGACTGATGGTGTTGCCACCGTACTCCGTCACCTGCGGAATATTGCCGGTGAACACCTTTGCGCTCTTTTCTTCCAGATATCGAAAACTCTGATTGTCCAGCGCATATCCTGTTGCATTCACCTGAGGAATAACCGCCAGCTCCTGCGCGGCACTCCAGGAAAGCCCGATAAACAGGGCACTCCAAAAACCAAGACAACCAACAGATCGACCCAACATGACAATGCTCCGGAAGTGGACTAAGCCACTTCCATCACATCACAGCGTTTTCTATTTTTTCTGGATTCAGTCACTAAAACTGAAAAGACCCCGGCCCTTAGGCCGGGGCTCTATGACTTACCAGGTAGAAGAACCATCCAGTGTCTGGAATGGAACCGAGTTGTCAGTCATGATTGTTGGAACACCCACATTGGCTGCACCCTGATTAATGGTCGCGGAGTTGCTATCACCAGTCTGGATGACATCAGCAAGGTTGTTGTTCCCTTTCTGACCAACCAATGCCCTGTTGTGACTTCCCATGACAGAGACACCTGCCACGTTGTAATCACCGATCTGCCCCACCTGAATGTGGTTATCGTTGCTCTTAGAGGTATCATTCCTGTTACCAACGTTACCGGTTATCATATTGCCGGTACCGTTCTGAGTAAGGAAGATCTTGTTCTGGTCACCATAAACATCTTCAAAGTCGATGTTATTGCCATCACCACCTTTTTGAATGAACTGTAGGCGGTTATAACTACCATCAACTACCCCGACAGTTACACCGTTGTCGTTTGTCGTCTGCAACACGTAAAACTTGTTGAGGTTAGGCCCATTCAATCCATCAATGTAAACACCATTGTTATCACCGGATTGTTTCACTGCGATGTATTGCTGATCACCCCATGAGTAACCAGAGAATGCATTACCCGCACCATTCTGCTGAATGGAAACTTTACCGTTGGTACCGCCACCAACATAATCAACAGTGTTAGAGTTGCCAGCCTGACGGGTCCGGATCCAGAAGTTACTACCATTGACGCTAACATCAACATCCTGCAGGTCACCAGTCTGGCGGTACCCAGCATCATTCATGTCACCTTCAATGACAGATTTGGTGTAGGACTGAGTAGCACCTGCATCCTGAACCAGATCAACCATGTTGCTATCACCTCTGGACTCAAGCCAGAAGTTGTTGCGAGAACCATTCTGATAAGCTGATGTATGGTTGGCAGAACCAACCTGGATCAACTTCGCACCATGAGATGGTCCTTCAACAACAGGAGTTCCGGTACCCGTTGGATCTGGTGGTACATCGTTGATGTTAGCACCGTTGAGCTTACCACGCTGACGGATTGTTGCAGTGTTCACACCGCCAAGCGCATTGTCATTTTCCTGAGTTACTCGCGCTACAACATTGGTGTCACCACGCTGGTCAATCGTCAGGCTGTTCTGCAAGGCCGCTGCACCTGCCTGACCAGTCTGCTGTACGTTCCAGACACGATGATCAGGAGTACGGTCAGATGGAGATCCATTTGCTCGCTGCAAGATACTTGCAGTGTTCTGGTCTCCAGACTGAGTAACGTTTCTCACCATTTGATTGTTATCTTGATTAACGGAGAGAGTGTTGCTGGCGCCATGTTGAACCATCTGTCCATGGAGGTTGGCGTTGGCTGTGCGATCGTTACCAGCAATGTTGTTGCTGCCTGTCTGCAGAACAGTTGCGGTGTTTCCACCACCAGTGGTGTTGGTCTGCTGAACAATCGCGTTGTTACTGTCGCCAATCTGGGTGATTGTGCCCGTGTTGCCTGCACCAGCTAAATTGACCTGGCTCAGGGAAGATGCATTACCATCTCCCGCATGCGCAGCAGCAACTGAAAATGCTAAAGCTGAACATGACAAAATAAGAATTTGCTTCATAATTTCGAACCTTCACCTATAATAGTTCGGGTGAGCAAAGGTGATTGCAACCAATCAAATTTGCTCCGTTGCGACATGAGGGTGTGTGAGTTTTAGCGAGGTCGCACACCCTCTATTACCGTTTTTACGGTAACCGAGATCTCTTGCCACCAATTCTCATAGCCTCTTATTTTCAATAAGTTAGAGATGTTGGAGTGCAGGAGGAAAAAGTTGGATGCTGTTCTAGAACTGCTGAACATTTCGCAACATCCTAAGATTTCTTATTCGCCCACAGGTTTGACCGTGCCAGTGGAACACTGCCTCTATACGGCCCCATATTCGCAGGGGGGCGAGCCTTTTTAACCTTTACACGCTGGGTGACCTGTGCCTTCTCCGATGTGTATTCCTGATACAAAGCATTGGCTTGCGCCGGGTTCTCAAAACTCCAGGCTCCAACGCGGGCACCTTCCATCACGATGGCATAAACCGCCTTCTCAATGGCTTGCTGAACAGCCAGCGTCACAGGCTCATTCTTGGTGATCCCAGCTTCAGCTTCTAAAATTTCATCCAAAGCGATGTAGCGGAACGCACCGCCCTTCAGCCCAACAGAGACAACGGATTTCTGAACCATCACGTTGGCCATGACTTCACCGGTCCGCGTGCTGACAGCACGAAGCGATACAGTCACATCATCCTGTCGGTAGTCCGCATTGCCACCAATGCCCAGATAGCGAGCCCCGGCACCGCCTGTGCGGGTGTTGCTGTCATACCCAACAACGCCGCCCTCAAACAAAACGCCAGCGTAAAGCAGCGGCGGCAGAACCTTCGGGTCCACCTTGTCTTCACCCAGATAGATCTTACGGATCTGCGTGACGATCTGACGTTCCTTCAGCAAGGCATCCAGATTGCCCCTCTCAACCACACGGAACCACTTGCGATCACCGGCATCCTGCAAAGCACGAACCAGCATGGTATCCGCCCCTTGCGTCACAGAACGAGACAGGGTCTGCACTTTATCGGAGGGCTTATATTGCCCCGTCAGATCCTGATAGCTGTAAACCGCAGCATAGACGGGTTCTTTCGGAGGCGGCAGCTTTTTCAACTTGCTGGCCTGAACAGACACCGTCGCAAGTTGAGGTCCGGGACTAAAAGCCATGCGTGTTACCGGCCCGCAAGCAGACAACGACAACGCCATGGCAACCACAATGGATTTCTTCATCATATCAATAACCTGGCATTAATTTATAGGAGTATCAGTCTGCAGAACCGGAACCGTAATATCGGTAATCGCGCCTGTGCTTTCGTCAATAATCTGCAGTTGAATGGAATCTGAACCGCGAACAAATGAAACTTTCTGGTCGCCAAAACTAACGGTGCCGCTGTCCTTTGGATCATCACCAAAGATCGCCTGGGAAACCTGATCCGCCAGCGCATAAATCAAGCGGTTCTGCAGCTGGCGCACAAACAAGTCAGCCAGGCTGCTGCCGGAACCATCCGCCCCGCTGCCGGAACCGGACCCATACTTGTTGCTTCCCCCAACAGTCGCCGTTTTCTGCGCGTTGGCTGTTGCAAACAGGTGCGTTGTGTTGGCCGCATATCCGCCAAAGCTTGGATTAGTCGGCTGATAAATAAGTTGTTGTGCGTGAGAAGAGCCCACGCTGAGGGCACACCCCAGCATAAGCCCGAGAGCAGATGTTAGTCTCATAGCAACCCCTAATCTAACGAGGACTTCACGATAAATTTCTGAGAAAGAAAGTGTCAGTTGTATCGATGTAGCTTTGGTATATTAGGGGATTACTATTGTGTCATCTCTCGACATATCGAGGTATTAGTTTCTTTTAACAAGGTAAGAACCAAGTAATTACTATGAACTAATTTCACTTAAGGGATTATTGATAGAATATATCACCCATGAATTCATGGTGGCATAATTATCAATTCTAATAGCGCCCAGATGATTACAGCAGGCAGGCAAAATGCACTCCACCACAAGATGCAACCTGCACCACGACAGCGAGTTTTAAAGAGAAACAAAGAAGATAGGGAGAGGTGGTAGGCCCGGAGGGACTTGAACCCCCAACCAGTCCGTTATGAGCGGACGGCTCTAACCAGTTGAGCTACAGGCCCTTACCGAGGACAGGTTCTACACCAACAACCGCCGTGGAGTAAATTGTTTAAAGCCGGGAGTCCGGCAGATCCTGTTGAAACTTGGGGATGTGTCTTTTCCCCGTCAGATCAACAGAGGATTCATCACAATGCTTTATAAATACCTGATTTTAAGAGAATATGTGAAAACTCAACACGCCACCGACAGCCTGCCCCCTTGGAGTGCATGATGCGCCAGCCCCTCATAAAGTTCACCGCCTCCCTCTTTCTCCTTGTCGTTATTGGCTGGCTACTCTTCATAGGGCGCTCCCTCATCATCCCCCTGATTATCGCATTGGTGCTTTGGTACATCATCAACTCAATGTCCTCCGCCCTGCGACATCTGCCGGTGGTCGGCACCTACCTGCCGCGTCCCCTCACCATTTTGCTGGCCCTGTTCGCGATCTTCTATGTCGTCGGCATCCTGTTCAACATCGTCTCGGTCAATCTGCAGCAACTGGCCTTCGACGCCCCGACATATCAGGGTCGGCTGGATGAACTGCTGCTCAAGCTGGCCAATCAGCTGAATATGGAAAAGCCACTCCAGCTTTCAGATATCCTGCCCAACTTCTCGCTGAGCGCAGCCCTCAGCACCGGAGCCTCTGTTCTCACCAGCCTTGCCGGTTCCAGCTCACTGGTCTTCATCTACGTGCTCTTCATGATTTTTGAGGCCGCCACGTTCGATAAGAAACTGGCCGCGCTCTTTGAAGATTCTGATCGTGTGCAGCTGGCGTTTGCCATTCGTGGAGAGATCGGTCGCCGCATGCGTCATTATATGGGCATCAAAACCGGCGTCAGCATCATCACCGGCTTCCTCACCTATGCCATCACATCCTGGGCGGGCCTGCCTTATGCAGCGCTCTTCGGCTTCATCGCCTTCTTGCTCAACTACATCCCGACCATCGGCTCCCTGATCGCAGTCATCTTCCCGAGCCTGCTGTCACTGGTTTACTTCGACACCCTCACACCATTTATCGCCATTACATTGGGCCTCGGAGCAGTTCAGTTCATTCTCGGCAATCTGGTGGAACCACGTCTGATGGGCACACAACTTAACATTTCACCCCTCGTTATTATGATCTCTTTGAGCTTTTGGGGCGCATTATGGGGTGTAATTGGAATGGTGCTGTGTGTGCCACTTGTCGTGCTCGCCATCATCATTTGCGCCCAGTTCCCGTCTTCCCGCCCCATTGCAATCCTGCTGTCGGGAGATGGAAACGTGGGTGATCCAATTATTCTTGATCATCAAAATCAAACCCGTGAATTGACATGATCACGCCCGAGAGCCGCCGCAATTGTAACTTCTAATTGCATTTCTCGATATTCGGCTGATCAAGAATGACAGTCAGGCCCCCTGATCTTGCATCAGCCCAAACGACTTTGACATTGGAGTTTTTTAATGCAGAACAAACAGAAGAAATTGCGTCTTCCAAGCATGAGCGCACTGGCCGTTGCCGGTCTTGTTGCCGCCGCCCTTGTTGTTTCCAGTGGTGTAAATGCCAAGGCTGCTGAGCAGACCGGCAAAATCACCATCTCTGGACAGGGCTCCGTCAACGTGGCACCGGATATGGCGACGCTGGTTTCCCGCGTCATCACGCAGGGCGATGACGCAAAATCTGCACTTCAGCAAAACTCAGTCACCATGCGCGCCATCCTTCAGGATGTTGAAGACGCTGGCATTGACAAAAAAGACATCCAGACCACCGGCTTTGATATCTCCCCGATCTACGACAACCGTCGTCTCAACAACGGTGAGCGCAAAGCCCCTGAGATTGTTGGATACCGCGTACAAAATGGCATCCGCATCAATCTGAAAGACATCACCAAACTCGGCACAACACTGGATATGCTGGTGCAGAACGGCTCCAACGATGTGGGCCAGATCCAGTTCGGTGTTACCAATCCTGAGAAATACATTGATGAAGCGCGGGAAAGCGCAGTGAAGGATGCCCGCACCAAGGCCGAAACCTACGCAAAAGCTGCTGGTGTCACACTCGGCAAAGTCCTGAGTATTTCCGAAGCTGGATACAACCCAAGCCCATATCCGGAAATGATGGCGATGAGAGCTGCAAAAATGGACAGCGCCCCTCCAATTGCAGCAGGGCAAGAAACCCTCTCGTCATCTGTGACAATAACATATGAGCTTGTGCAATAAACACGAGCCTCCAACACCACCTTCAAAACCCCGCGCCCCGCGGGGTTTTCTTTTTCCAGCCCGGCATTTCCTGTCAGCCAAACTGGTGCAAGAAGAAAAGCGCCATGCTACACTTGGCAACACCACGCTCATCAGCAGCAGGAAAAGCGACCTCCACTTTCCCAGGCTGCGCAGCACCCCAAATCCGGCAGTTTTGACAAGTCATAAAACAAGCATGACTATGTGCAGAACACCGCCATATGCCCGCACCAAACCACGCCTCTCGATTTGCCCTGATGTTTACCGAAAAAAGGGCCTCCCCGTGCTAAGGAAAGGCTAAGCCCACGAAACAAAAGGAACAATCCGCCAATTTATGCGGGGCCAATTTATGCGGAATCGATTTCTGGCGGTCTTAACAGGCCTCTTCATTTAATAAGAAAATACTTTACTTATTAAATCCCGCAAATTAAGAAAGAGATATATTTCTAAATAGGTGATACTCGTGACCATATCCAATCCCACACAATCTGTTCCTTTATCTCCCTTAAAGAACCTGACGATGGATGGTCGCTGGTTAGCGTCCCTCATTATGATCCTCGGCGTTGGCTCTGCCAGCATGAACAACTTCCTGTCCTCCGCCATCATGCCAGACATTATCCGTGATCTTGGCGGCCAGCAGCGCGCCTTCTGGGTGCTCAGCTTGTTCCAGATCGGCTCCATTCTGGCTGGCACTGTGACAGGATCCCTGAAAGCCAATGTTGGCGCCCGCCCGCTCTTCATCGCCGCCGCACTGTCGTTCCTCGCGGGCTCCTTTGTTGCAGGCGCAGCCAATTCGCTGGAACACCTGCTGCTTGGCAGAATGCTTCAGGGCCTGGGAGAAGGCATGATCGTCTCTCTCTGCTACACCCTGATTTCAGACCTTTACCCCAAAACCGCCGTTTCCTCCGTCTTTGCACTCCTCTCAGGTGTCTGGGCAGTCTCAGCAGGTATTGGCCCCCTCACCGCCGGAATGCTGACCGACAGCTGGTCCTGGCGCGCTGTGTTCTATGCAAACCTGCCGCTCGCCATGCTCCTGCTGATACTCGCTATCACCGTCATTCCTGCAACCACAAGGGAAAAGACAGAGACATCTGCAGGCACAGGCAAAAAGAATATCATCCCGCGCCTCTCCTTGCTCGCAGTGGCCGTGCTGTTGATCGCCTATGTGGGCGAACTGCGCGACCTCAGACACATCTCATTAGCACTGATCGTTGGCGTAGCCCTGCTGTTCATGGCCGTCAGTTGGGATAAGAAAAGCAGCGCGCCCTTCATTCCACGCAGCGCCTTCCAGTTCAACGGCATCATCGGCCTTGGCATGTGGGTCACACTGCTGCTCTCCATCTCCAGCGCCGCCCGCGTTGTCTACGGCACGGCCATGGGACAGGTTCTCTGGGGCCTCACCGTCACGCAGGCCTCTTACGCCATGGCCATCACCGCTTTCAGTTGGACAGCCGCAGCATGGATCGTCGCGCGCGTTCAGACACCGCACGTACAGACCTACCTGATCCGTGTGGGAACCCTGAGCATCATCGCAGGTTCACTGCTCACCATGTGGGCTCTTTCCGCCATGTCTCTCTGGATCTTCCTCGTCTCCTCCATCTTTGCCGGAGCAGGATTTGGCATGAGCAGCCAGTTCCTCAAGAAAGCAATCATCTACGCGGAGCAGGATGATGAGCGCGACAGAGCCTCTGGCTTCATCGGTCCACTGCAATCCGCTGGCATGGCGATTGGCGCGGCCTTGGCTGGCCTGCTGGCAGGCCTCACCGGCTTCTCCATCCCCGGTGCAGAAGATCTGATCACATTGGAAAATGCAGCTTCATCCGGCCCCCTCGTCTTCCTCGTCATGGCACTCATCTCCAGCCTTGCCGCCATCGCAGCGTTCAAAATGCCAAAGATGACCTAAGCTTTGGAGGAGAGACAGCATGTGCCGCAAATGTGGAGACAACCCCGGCCGCGATCCGCCAGAGTCATAGGCACCGGCCGGTGCTCAAATCAAAGGACGTCCATCAGGGTTTAGCGAGGCAATGGCTGCCCCGGTGGCGGCGCAGGCGGCTGCCGCAAAGGCTGATCAAAATATCTGTCAGGCCCATGACCGCCCCATCCAACATTGTGCATGCGGCTCATCATCACAAACATCATGATCGCGACAATCACCACAAGAACCAGCAGGGTCGTGACAATCGAAGCCACAATCACCCATCCCCGCCCCGGCTTCCGCTCCACAGCAGCCCGCAACCCATCCAGCTCACGACGAAAATCTTCCGGCTCCATATCCCAGCTCCATTGCACACCGTAGAGCAAGAATGGCAGAAACACCGGAACACCCAGTTGAAGAAACGCTTCAGTTTGAAGACATCTGCGCGGGTACTCAAAAAGCCAATATCATCCTTGGGAAGCCAAAACGCTGGCCTGCGGGCAAGAGGCGCCCGGCCGCAGACCAGCAGGACACTCATGAAGGGCTGTGCAAGGGTGGATTCTGCGTATTCCCGAAAAGTGGAATCCGGTTTTCGGATAAGAATACGCAAAATCAAAGTCTGAAGCAGTTTATCTGTTTCAGTTTGAAGGCAAACTGCTTTAGTCGCAGCCCTTGGAGTGCCGATCACAGTGATCTAATCAAGAGACACAATATTGGTGTTGACCGGTGTTGGAGAGGAGACGCTGCGTGTCGCGCTGCCGGAAGCCTCTCTAGGGGAGAAGGTGCCGAACAACGCATCAGTCAAAATTCCGCAGGTCTTATCAAGTGCCTCTAGGCGGTCAGAGAGTGCATAGTGCAAGGTGATCAAAGCATCACGCTCGCTGCTGTTCTTCATCCGCTCACTCAGCACCAGATGCTGAACGTAAACAAGGTTCTGAAGATCAGAAACGGCAACGTTCACTTCGTCAATTTCATTTTGAAGAGTATTTGTGGCGCCACAGGCGCATGCAGTGTCGTCCATATTCAAAGCCTTCTTTTCTGGCTGTTGAAGTTCCGCACGACAGATGAGCTTTCTACGACCCACTGGCGAGCGGGAGGTTAGAAACCTGGAAAAGACAGGCGAGTTTATTCCCCCCCGAAGGAGGTGTTGTATTCACCGCCCTCCCGCTCATAGCAAAGGGTTTGCGCCCTCAGAAAAAAGACACAAAAAATCCGCTAGTTAACGGGAGCGGTAGCCGCTTTTCAGAGGTTTCTACGCCTCACATATGAATGTGGAATGGAACCGCCCACCTGTCAACGAAAAGTTGCACAAGCCGACAAGGTGTTGCCCCAAGGATACGCTGATAACCCCCCACTCCCCGTCATCCCGCACGAAGCAGTACCTTCCCTCCTTCGTCATCCCGCACAAGCACAGCGCGATGCGGGACCCAGAGCCCCAAACACAAACCTCTCACCCCGCACTGGATACCGGATCTCCACTCCGCTCCGTCCGGCATGACGGCGAGGGCACCGCAGACCACACGAAACAGCACCTCCCCTCCTTCGTCATCCCGCACAAGCGCCGTGCGATGCGGGACCCAATGCCCCAAACACAAACCTCTCCGCTGGATACCGGATCTCCACTTCGCTCCGTCCGGCATGACGGCAGCGGAACAAGCAAAACGGCTTCACACCTCTCCGCCGTCTTCCCGCACTCGATGCGGGATCCAGAACACGAATGGTGGTTGCACGAAAATTCGCCTGAATTGCCGCCTTAATCAGCAGGATGGCATTTATTCCTTGATGAGGTCACCAAGATGACTGCCTCTGCTAAACTTTACTTTTAACAGCCCGCCATCCATTCTGTTTTCATTGCGTATTTCTAACAGGTACAACTATTTAATAAGGCAATTTGAGATGGATATAGTCGGTTTGGAAGACTGGTATGCAGATCTGTGCAACGGAGACTGGGAGCATACCGGAGGCATCAAAATAGAGACCCTCGACAATCCAGGATGGTGTATCACTGTTACATACGACCCTCATGAACCCGAGCCCGAGAGCATTAAGTGGCTTCTGGAGCATTACTCCAACCCAGAGAAACCGATTTTTGTAAAATATGACAGGGAAAAACTAACTCTGGAAGTTCTGTGTGAAGGCACACACACATTAGCCGACGCAATGAGAATGGTTTTAGCAGTCAAGGTCTGAAACGACGACTTTTAGGACATACTTCAATGCTTGAAATTAGAGAATTTGGCGAATGTACCTTTCTCAACTTCGCCTCACCTGAGCAAGGGATAAAGAAGGAGCTGTTAACGCAGCTAGGCTTAACGTCAATCTACCTTTCCGATGATGTGCTGGTTGGTGATGATGATAATGAGATTGGGCCACTACTAAGTATCATCGCATCACTGCCCTCAGATAAACTGATAGATATCTCGTGGATTGAGCTAATCGATCCCGCCAGCAACGAACCATTTGTCGATGAGTATGTATTTGTCTTTTCAAACAAAAAGGACGATCTGAACTTATATCTGAATCAGTACTGCACCAGAATATCCGGCTCAAGTTTTGAACTTACGTTTGACCGCAGTTTCAGCTTTATCATGTTCCACGATCCATTCTGCGAATATCTGGAGTTCGCCGGAGGTGAGAACTTAATTGCTCAAGTTTCGGAGACATGTAAGGAGGCAGTGTTGACGTTTCAGCAAGCAACAGCTTCAGGTCTCCAGACTCTATTCGTGTTGAACGAAAGCAACTCTATTGAGCAAGCTGGTGATCTGGAATTTTACGCTTCATTGGAGAGTGTCATAAATGACGTTGAATCCATCGACATAGCGAACAATGAGTATTCCCTATTCGATTCAAACGGATACTTTTATGAGTTCAACCTTGATGGTGAACGCATCACCGTCGACACAGAAAGCAAAGTAGCCAGAGCAAATCTCGCCCGCTCTGTAATCGAAATGCATATTTCAGAACTCCCCTCAAAACATCACCTGACAACAAAATTTACAACAGATGGTGACCTTCAGCAGCTGTGCGAACTCTGCTTTCAACTCCAGAACAGATCACTGAACAAGAAGTCTCGTCATCGAAGATTGAGGGCCGGATCAATCATTAATAAATTTCTGCAGATTTTCAGTCGTAAATAAAATCACCCTCCAACAAAAAAGCCAGCCTCCTTGCAGAGACTGGCTTCTTAATTCTCAACCAGTGCAGCGGGTTAGCTGTCCAGGAAGCTCCGCAGTTTGCGGGAGCGGCTTGGGTGTTTCAGCTTGCGCAGGGCTTTCGCTTCAATCTGACGGATACGCTCACGGGTAACGGAGAACTGCTGACCAACCTCTTCCAGAGTGTGGTCGGTGTTCATGCCGATACCGAAGCGCATACGCAGAACACGCTCTTCACGAGGTGTGAGCGATGCCAGCACGCGGGTCGTGGTCTCACGAAGGTTCGCCTGAATAGCCGCATCAATCGGCAGGATGGCGTTTTTATCCTCGATGAAGTCACCAAGATGGCTGTCTTCCTCGTCACCAATCGGTGTTTCAAGGGAGATCGGCTCCTTAGCGATCTTCAGCACCTTACGGACCTTCTCAAGCGGCATCTGCAGCTTTTCAGAGAGCTCTTCCGGGGTTGGCTCACGGCCAATCTCGTGAAGCATCTGACGAGAGGTACGAACGATCTTGTTGATCGTCTCGATCATGTGCACCGGAATACGGATGGTGCGTGCCTGATCCGCGATGGATCGGGTGATCGCCTGACGAATCCACCAGGTCGCATAGGTTGAGAACTTGTAACCGCGGCGGTATTCGAACTTGTCTACCGCCTTCATGAGGCCAATGTTACCTTCCTGAATAAGATCCAGGAACTGCAGGCCACGGTTGGTGTATTTCTTGGCAATGGAGATAACGAGACGAAGGTTCGCTTCCACCATTTCCTTCTTCGCGATACGTGCTTCGCGCTCACCCTTCTGCACCATGGAAACCAGTGTGCGGAATTCGGTGATCTCGAGGCCAGTCTCAGTCGCAAGGGACTGAATCTCGCCGCGCAGTTCGCGGATCATGTCACCGTCGTTGGTCACAAACTTCTTCCAGCCACGGCCAGAAAGGTTTGCAACTTTACGGATCCAGTTCGGGTCCAGTTCAGAACCCTGATAGTGTTTGATGAAGTCAGCGCGGTTCACGCCGTTGCTATCTGCAAGACGCAGCAGGCGGCCCTCATAACCCATCAGCATTTTGTTGATGGAGTACAGCTGCTGAACCAGTGTCTCAATACGGTTTGCATTGAGGTGCAGGCTCTTAACTTCAGCAATAATGTCTTCTTTGAGCTTCTTGTAACGACGCTCCTGAGACGGGGACAGTGTTTTGTTGGCCAGCTTGTTTTCAACCAGCTGATCCTGAAGCTTACGCAGCTTCTTGTAGTCCTCGGTGATCTTGTCAAAGATCTCAACGACCATAGGCTTCAGTTCTGCTTCCATCACGGAAAGAGAAACGTTTGCCTCGTACTCGTCGTCATCGTCGTCAGTAGATTCGCCACCTTCGCCGGTCTGCTCACCCTGAGCGCCATCAGCTGCAGGAGCCGGAGCAGCAGCGCCATTGGCTTTGCGTGCTTCTTCTTCCTTGCGCTTGCGGGCTTCTTCTTTTTCCTTCTGGCGAACCGCTTCAGGAACTTCACCCTCACCGGCTTCTTCCTGCTCAGACAGATCATCATCAGACGGACCACCTGCATCACCAGGACCAGAGTAAGTCGCATCCAGATCAATAATGTCACGCAGCAGAACTTTGCCTTCGGCCAGTTCCTCACCCCAGATGATAATCGCCTGGAAGGTCAGCGGGCTTTCGCAAAGACCAGAGATCATAGCCTCACGGCCAGCCTCAATGCGCTTTGCAATCGCAATTTCACCTTCACGGGAAAGAAGCTCAACAGAGCCCATCTCGCGCAGGTACATACGCACCGGATCGTCGGTACGGTCGGTTGGTTCTTTAGCAGTGGAAGTCTTGGTAACAGCAGTTGAAGACGCAACAACCAGCTCGCCGCCATCTACAGCAGCCGGTGCATCTTCTTCCTCTTTACCTTCTTCCGCATCTTCCGCCTCAACAACGTTGATGCCCATTTCAGAAAGAAGCGACATGGTGTCTTCAATCTGCTCAGAGCTCACCTGATCAGGAGGAAGAACTTCATTCAGTTCGTCATAAGTGATGTAACCGCGTTTTTTTGCGGTCTTGATCATTTTCTTGACGGCGGCGACCGACAAATCCAAGAGAGGACCATCTTGTCCTTCTGCGCCTGCCGGTTCCTGCGTATCTTCAGCTTGTGTCGCCTTCGTCGCCATATTCTGCTCCAAAGTCGCTGGTCGTGCGCCAGCGAACTATTGCGTTACGCAACCCATCGCCCCCGTGCATGAACCCACACAGGTAGCATTTGAATCACATTTGACTTTGGGGTTTAACGCAAAGTCCCTTAAACCTGACTTAACCCTGGTATCAAAATGTTTTCACGGAATTGAAAACCCAAAACACATACGGGCAGGAGTGCTCACCGGCATCCCTACCGTTTTAGGCCGTCTCCGGCACATTCCAGGCATCGACAGCGCTGATTATCCGACTATGATTTCGCCGCTCTAGTGACATCTCAGGTCAACGGGCGCTCGTATCGGCTGTCTGACTTAGTGTATGTAGCTCGCCTTTTGTGATTCGCAAGGGCGATTCGGCTTGGTCAATCTGATTCTGGGGGATTTTGGACAGATCATTGCCAGTTTTTCTGGATAACTTTGAAAAACAACAGCTCTTCTATCACAAATCTACCTCAAGTTGTCATCACCCAATCCCGCAGGGTGAACCAACAAATTGACCGGAAATTCCGCTTCAGACGTTATGCAAGAACGGAACTTTTCGTAGAGCGCATCTTGGCGGCACGCTCTGCTAGCTCTTGTTCATCACGCAAACATTCTTCACGGCGGCGAGACAGATCCTGCTGCAGAGCCTGAAAACGGCTCCAGCTTTCTTCGGTCAGATCCTGCTCCATGGCCCGCGTCTCATGCTCAAGCTCCAACTCCAACATGCGCAACTCAAGCATATCGGCATAGTTCAGGAACAGCATCTCCACGAAATCTTCCGGCGGATCATTCTTCAGGATTTGCAAGCGATTGGTCAGCGCATCCCAGCGCCGCAACGTTGAACTCTTGCTGCCATCCTCTTCACCACTCGAGCTCACAATGGCTTCCTGCAGGATCTGATAGAACCGCTCATCCAGCTTGTTGTAGATCTGAGTAACCGCCCCTTCAGCAAGGTCCGTCGCAATCCGCACCAATGCCGCCATGAACATAGAGTGCAGCTCGTTGGAGTAGGTCAACTGCGAGATGCGTTCAAAGTGACGCTCAAACAGTTCAGGATACATCAGACACATGGTGCAGAAGCTGCGCTCCACACCATAAGCTGGCGTATCAGGCGCTTCCACCTTGGCCAGAGAAGCACGGTCATTGCCACCTTGCGGGCCACGCCAGCCACCATCACGGCCCCCGCCCTGCCCGCGGTTCCGACGGCTCTCCTCATAAAACAGGTTGGAGAGCTTAAGGCGCAGGTCCATCCGGTAGCGCTTTTGAACGCGCTCATCCTTGATGGTGCCCACCAGATCTTCAACGGCCTTCTCAAGGGCCGCCTTACGCTCTGGCGTATCAATCCGAGCATGCTCGCTCTCACGCTGCCAGACAACCTCAGAAAGGGGCAGCGCCTTCTCCAGCTCGCCATACATGGCAGAGGTGCCACCAGCGTTGATCACATCATCCGGGTCCTGCCCGTCTGGCAAGAACGCAAACTGGAAGGACTTGCCACTGGTCAGCACAGGCAGAATACGGTCGACAGCTCTATGCGCAGCAGAGATACCGGCCACGTCGCCGTCAAAACAGATCACCGGCTCATCGGCAAACTTCCAGAGCCGCATGATCTGGTCTTCGGTGAACGCAGTACCAAGGCTCGCAACCGTGCCTTTCATACCCGCCTGCCAAAGAGCGATGGCATCCATATAGCCTTCCACCACAATCGCCTGCCCGGCTTCATAAGCAGGCTGGCGGGCGCGGTGAGCATTGAACAGCATCGTCCCTTTATGGAAGAGTGGTGTTTCCGGTGAGTTCAGATACTTCGGTTGCCCATCCGGATCCATGGTTCGGCCACCAAACGCCACCGCTCTGCCGCGATCATCATGGATCGGAATCATAAGGCGGTTTCGGAAACGGTCATAAGATGGACGGCCATCATCTGGCTTGATCAGCAGGCCAACCTCAATCAGTTCAGCTTCACTGATGTCTTTCGCCATCAGAGCTTTCTTCAGGTTATCACGGCCCGGAGGCGCAAACCCGAACTGAAACTCATTCAGCGTCTCTGCCGACAAACCACGCCGCTGCACATACTCTTGCGCGGCACGCCCTTCAACAGACTGGAACATATGGCGATAATACCGCGCCGCCATCTCACAGACATCGGTCAGTGTATTGCGTTTAGCAGCACGTTTTGCGGCCTGAGGGTCTGGCGCTGGCATGGCGATTCCTGCCAAACCGGCCAATTCTTCCACAGCTTCAGGAAAACTGAGGCCCTCTGTCTCCATCAGAAACTTGAAATGATCTCCACTTTCACCACAACCAAAACACTTATAGCGGTTGCGGCGCTCATCCACGTGGAAGCTTGGAGACTTCTCAGAATGGAAGGGACAGCAGGCCCAGTAGTCGCCCTTGCCAGGCTGCGATTTGCGTCGATCCCAGGTTACACGTCGCCCCACCACGTCCGTAAGCGAAACGCGGTTGCGAATGTCATCAAGGAAGAGCTGATCAAAGCGCATAGTAGTCCATAGTGTGGTTCTGGCCCGAAAGCAGCTGACATGGCTATTTTATAACCATGTCCCCCCGGAGAAGCCAGCAAAACCCCCAGAACACTGGCTTAACGCATGAATTTGCTTCAGGAAAAAAGAAAAGCCGCATCATGACGACGCGGCGACCTAAAAGTGCTCCGGAAATACGGATTTATTGCGGAGCACGGAGCATTTGCTTGACCATGCAGCTGGCCTTCGCAAAGTCCATCTGGCCCGGATAACGCTCTTTAAGCTCGGCCATACAGCGGCCCATGTCACGCAGTCCGCGCGCTTCAACGCATTCGACAACTGTTTGACAAACAAGCTTCATTTCGTACTCGCTCAGCTGAGAAGGCAGGAACTCACGGATCATTTCCGCTTCCTCGCGCTCCTGTACAGCAAGCTCAACCTTGCCGCTCGCTTCACAGTGCGTCGCTTCCTGCTCACGCTGTACCAGCATGGTGTGCAGCAGGTCCATAAGCTCTTCTTCGCTCAAGCCATCGCGTCCCTGCTCACGAGCAGCCATATCCCGGTCCATGATAGCGGCGGTGATCAGGCGCAACGTGGCGGCACGTCTCTTGTTATTGTCTTCTTGCGCGGCTTTCAGCGCATTCGCTATTTTGTCTCGCAACATACTAAAGGAACCCTGACGCGGAAACTTTAAAAGAGGCTCTCTAAATCCCGGATAAGACGCCTCATCCTTCTGATTTAGGCTAATTTCCTGTAACTCGCGCGCGATTATTTCTACACGAGTGATATTGACCAGAGTGACCCCTTCTCCTATGGTCCCGGCCTTGATGCGACTGTGACGCGCCAAAGTCAAGTCCCTTCGGTGCGTTTCAGATGGACGCATATTGTCATCAACCGTATCAAGAAAGCAAGTGATGAAAGCTCAAGACGCGTGGTCAGCACCCAAACCTACCGCCCTCCTCGTTCTCGCAGATGGCACAGTCATTGAAGGCCGAGGCGTTGGAGCTCTTGGAAAAGCGTCCGGCGAAGTCTGCTTCAATACGGCAATGACCGGGTATGAAGAGATTCTCACAGATCCTTCCTACGCAGGACAGATCATCACCTTCACGTTCCCTCATGTAGGCAATGTGGGAACCAACGAAGATGATATCGAAACTGTAGACATGGAAGGCACCAATGGCGTTCGTGGTGCGATTCTACGCACCGACATCACCACTCCTTCCAACTACCGCTCTGGCAATCACTTCGATGCCTGGCTCAAAGCCCGCGGCATTGTTGGTCTGACAGGCGTGGACACCCGAGCACTCACCGCCCTCATCCGCGAAAAAGGCATGCAGAACGCTGTCATCGCGCATAATCCTGAAGGCGAGTTTGATGTGGACGCACTGAAAGCAGAAGCGGCCAGCCTGCCAGATCTGGAAGGCATGGACCTTGCAAAAGGCGTCAGCACGCAGAAGACCTACGACTGGAACGAAACCACCTGGGAATGGAATGACGGTTTCGGCGCTCAGGACAAACCAGCCCACCACGTGGTGGCAATGGACTTCGGCGTAAAGCGTAACATCCTGCGCCTGCTGGCTGAAGCTGGCTGCCGTGTAACAGTTGTGCCTGCAAACACCTCAGCTGATGACATCCTTGCGTTGAAGCCGGACGGAGTGTTCCTCTCCAACGGTCCTGGCGATCCAGCAGCAACAGGTGAGTATGCGGTTCCGACCATTCAGGGTCTGGTAAAATCTGGCCTGCCGCTCTTCGGCATCTGCCTTGGTCACCAGATGCTTGCACTTGCTTTGGGCGGAACAACTCAGAAGATGCATCAGGGCCACCATGGCGCAAACCATCCGGTCCACGATTACACCACCAACAAGGTTGAGATCACCAGCATGAACCACGGCTTTGCTGTGAGCGCTGGTAGCCTGCCAGACAACGTGGAAGAAACACACGTTTCCCTGTTCGACGGCACCAACTGTGGTCTGCGTGTAAAAGATGCGCCTGTCTTCTCAGTACAGCACCACCCGGAAGCATCGCCGGGCCCGCAGGACAGCCACTACCTGTTCTCTCGCTTCATCGAGCAGATCGAGAACCACAAGGCTGCAGCGGCTGCATAATAGAGCCAGAAAGTAGAAAACGATTGAAAGCGGGGCCGAGTGTCCCGCTTTTTCTTTGCCGGTAACCTGAAAACGTAAACTCAGGACAACAAAAAACCCGGCACCAATGGAGCCGGGTTCCATATTAAGAAAACAAAGAAGCGATTAAGCTGCTTCTGTTTCCAGCATGCTGGTCAGTGCCTGAGACACACCACGAACTTCTGCAATTTGTTCCTGAAGCGCTTGCTCCTGCTCATGAAGCAGCTGCTCCTGCGCACCACAAATTTCCTGAAGTTCTTTAAGCTGGTCTGCACGAGGGCTAGAACCCTCAACAAGCTTGATGATGCGACGAACTTCTGCAAGCGTCAGACCGATCTTCTTGGCCTGCAAAATCACGCGCATACGGCTTACGTCACGACCTCTGTAGAAGCGGCGTGCGCCACGACGTACAGGATTAAGAAGGCCCTTCTCCTCATAGAAGCGAAGTGTACGCAGAGTTACACTAAACAACTCTGACATCTCAGAGATTGCCAGCAGCTGACCGTCCCCATCGTCCTCACGAATTGGTCCAGCGATATCTGCCGCGACATCTAGCTTACTAGGAATACTGTTCATTTCCATTTGCCCGGTGGTTTGTATGTTAAACCTTAGAAGAGTTACAAAAGTTCATCATTTCAGCTCCCCACCCGGTGCTTCCATGAATTCCCCTAATAACTTTTGTACTCCCCCACTTCTGTACTAGCTTGTGTAGTAGCATTTGATACCCACTCACACTGCGGAAGCTTTCCCATGTTCATATGAACATGGATACAGGCATCTCCCAGTGAGGAATGAGTACCCCCACTTTCAAAGTCCTCAACGAAATCTATGATAATTCATATTGGACAATTCATAATCTACACAACGAAACCGATAAAATATAGCCCGCCTTCGCATTTTTTACTTCGTAAATGCAACGTATACACTAGGACATATCAGAATTAACATCATAAGTAGTTATACTAGATAAGTATTATGAAAAAATTCCGACACCTAATTTTGTCAGAACGCTGATCTATTCTACATTTCGCGTCAATTTTCCAAAGATGTTCCTGCGTTATCTGAGATGATATACTAGGAAACCGTCAATTACATATTGTCTATAATATGTGAACATGACGAAGGGATAGAGAGAACGAACAATAAAACTTTTAACTACTCACCTTCTTTAGATCTGCTCTGACTTTATTCTTTCTCAGCAAAACGAAAATTGGCCGACCAAATGACCGCACTGCACATTTTTTAAACAGGATGTTCATTTTTCGCGCTGCAAAACTTTTACCTTACCTCGCGTACAGAGGGGATAAGGGGCAGTCTGATACATAAACAGGCAGGATATTGGGAAAATCGCACCAGCAAAAAGCACTAAAAAATGCGCATTGCACAATTTTGGCCACCCAATTTCATTAATTGAAACTTCTTCAGCTTGTGCAAACCAAAACAATCAGGCGACGGCCAGCACCCCCGCCGCTCAAATCACCACATCAAAATGACGTGCCGTTAAAACCCGAACTTGCGTTTAGCCCTTCAAGAGGCCATTGACGATCCGTCTGATTTGAAACCTGAACATGGCATGCCGATGCACATCCATCTTTTTGCCCTTCAGATGAGCCCGATAGAGGATGAGTTCGTTGAGCATGGGTATCTCCGTAATGAGCTGTATGAATGGAAAGCCACCTCAGCTTTGTGTGCATCAATCGCACAGGCTTACAGATGTTTTCCTGATACACCACAATTATAAGCGCACAAATTGCGCCTCATCAAGGTAAATAGCGCAATTTTTGCGCCTTTTGTATTCTGTTATATGCAATAGTACCAATGCTGATTATTATACAGCAGTCTGTACAATGAATTTTCAGTCTGGGAATCATTAGGTTAGTATCATGAAACCATCTCAGTTTCGGGCTTGGCGCAAGTCGATGGGTTATAAGCAAAAAGAGGCAGCAGAACGCCTCGGCTTAAAAAAACGAATGATTCAATATTATGAAAACGGCAATCGAGACGGTAAACCGGTAGAAATTCCCAAGTCAGTCCGCCTTGCCTGCTATGCCCTGAGTCACGGCATTGCAGACTTTGATGGTGAAAAACCCACAGAGACTTCGACTTTAGCTGAATAAACTCCCCTTAAGTCTTGAGAAAAAAAACCGGATTATTTCGGAAATAGGCGTTGGTTGGGGTTTCTAATTACTCCAATATTTCTTATAACGCGCGCTCAGCCGACATACTCCTATAGAGGGCACACCAGAGCACCATGCGGGTGCACTGGTGCTTTAACGCGAGCATATGTGAGTCACCATGCCTAAACGCAATGACATCCAATCTATCATGATCATCGGGGCTGGACCCATCGTGATTGGTCAAGCCTGTGAGTTCGATTACTCCGGAACTCAGGCTTGTAAGGCACTGCGAGATGAGGGCTACCGAATAATCTTGGTGAACTCCAATCCGGCGACCATCATGACCGATCCGGATCTGGCTGACGCGACCTACATCGAGCCAATCACCGCAGACGCCGTTGAAAAGATCATCGCCAAGGAGAAGCCGGACGCTCTCCTGCCAACCATGGGCGGACAGACCGCACTGAACTGCGCGCTGGAGCTGGACCGCAAAGGCGTACTCAAGGCACACGGTGTTGAGATGATCGGTGCAAAAGCCGACGTGATCGACAAGGCTGAAGACCGTGAGAAGTTCCGCGCAGCGATGGACAAGATCGGTCTGGAGAACCCGCGCGCCGCAATCGCCTCCTCTCCGCCAATCCTTGATGATGAAGGCAACATCACCGGATACGACCGCGGTGCAGGCTACGCAGAAGCCATGCGCCAGCTGGACAGCATCGGCTTGCCTGCCATCATCCGCCCGGCCTTTACCCTCGGCGGCACCGGCGGCGGCGTAGCGTATAACCGTGAAGAGTACGAGCAGATTGTTCGCTCCGGTATCGACGCGTCTCCAAACGGCCAGGTGCTCATCGACGAAAGCTTGCTCGGCTGGAAAGAATACGAGATGGAAGTGGTTCGCGACACAGCGGACAACTGCATCATCATCTGCTCCATTGAGAACATCGACCCAATGGGTGTGCATACAGGCGACTCCATCACCGTCGCCCCTGCCCTCACCCTGACGGACAAAGAATACCAGATCATGCGGAACGCCTCGATTGCGGTTCTGCGTGAGATCGGCGTGGAAACCGGCGGTTCCAACGTTCAGTTCGCGGTAAACCCGGACAACGGACGTCTGGTCGTCATCGAGATGAACCCACGCGTATCCCGTTCCTCCGCTCTGGCATCCAAGGCAACCGGCTTCCCGATCGCTAAGATCGCAGCAAAGCTGGCAGTCGGCTACACACTGGACGAGCTGGAAAACGACATCACCGGCGGTGCAACACCAGCATCCTTCGAACCAACCATCGACTACGTGGTCACCAAGATCCCGCGCTTCGCATTTGAGAAGTTCCCGGGCTCTGAACCAACTCTGACCACTGCGATGAAGTCCGTTGGCGAAGTGATGGCCATTGGCCGCACCTTCAAAGAGAGCATGCAGAAAGCCCTGCGCGGTCTGGAAACCGGCCTCACTGGCCTCGATCCAATCGACCTCGACGGCCTCGGCCATGGTGACGACTCCAACGCCATCCGCAAGGCACTGGCAGTACCAACGCCAACCCGTCTGCTCAACGTGGCACAGGCAATGCGCCTTGGCACCACCAACAAAGAGATCTTCGATATCTGTAAGATCGATCCATGGTTTCTTGAGCAGATCAGGGAAATCGTGGAGATGGAACAGAAGGTCGTTGAACACGGTTTGCCGAACAACACCGAAGCCATGCGCATGGTCAAAGCCATGGGTTTCTCTGACAGCCGCCTTGCAGTGCTGGCCGACACCACAGCCGACAAAGTCGCTGCTCTCCGCGCTGAGCTGGATGTGAAGCCGGTCTACAAGCGCATCGACACCTGCGCAGCAGAGTTCGCCTCTCCGACCGCTTACATGTACTCCACCTATGAGACACCAACCGCTGGCCTGCCATCCTGCGAAGCGCAGCCTAGCGAGCGTCAGAAGGTTGTTATTCTGGGTGGCGGACCAAACCGTATCGGTCAGGGCATCGAGTTCGACTACTGCTGCTGTCACGCCGCCTTCGCTCTGAAGGACGCTGGCTATGAAGCAATCATGGTAAACTGTAACCCGGAAACGGTTTCTACAGACTACGACACCTCTGATCGCCTCTACTTCGAGCCACTCACTTCCGAAGACGTGCTGGAAATCCTGCGCCTCGAACAGTCCAACGGCACCCTGAAGGGCGTGATCGTACAGTTCGGTGGCCAAACCCCGCTGAAACTGGCGGAAGCTCTGGTAGAAGCTGGCATCCCAATTCTGGGCACCGCTCCGGACATGATCGACCTTGCAGAAGATCGCGATCGCTTCCTGCGTCTGCTGCACAAGATCGACCTGAAGCAGCCAGAAAACGGCATCGCCTACTCTGTTGAGCAAGGCCGCCTGATCGCCAACCAGCTTGGCCTGCCGCTTGTTGTTCGCCCATCCTACGTGCTGGGTGGCCGCGCAATGCAGATCATTCGTGACGAAGAAGCACTCAACAACTACCTGCTCGGCACTCTGCCGGAGCTGGTTCCACATGACGTGCGCGCCAAGTACCCGAATGACAAGACCGGCCAGATCAACACCCTGCTCGGCACCAACCCGCTTCTGTTCGACCGTTACCTCGACGGCGCAATCGAAGTGGACGTGGATGCCCTGTGCGACGGCGAAGATGTCTTCATCTGTGGCATCATGGAACACATCGAAGAAGCTGGTATCCACTCCGGCGACAGCGCATGTTCCCTGCCAGCCTACACACTGGACGACAAAACCCTCGCTGAACTGGAAGAGCAGGCACGCAAACTTGCGCTCGCTCTGAACGTTGTCGGCCTGATGAACGTACAGTTCGCAATCAAGGACGGAGAGATCTACGTTCTGGAAGTGAACCCACGTGCATCAAGAACCGTTCCGTTCGTGGCGAAAACCATCGGTGAGCCAATCGCCAAGATCGCAGCACGTGTTATGGCTGGCGAGAAACTGTCTGCCTTTGATCTGAAGCCTAAGAAGCTGGATCACGTGGCGGTTAAGGAAGCTGTCTTCCCATTCGCTCGCTTCCCAGGCGTTGATACGGTCCTCGGCCCGGAAATGCGCTCCACGGGTGAAGTCATGGGTCTGGACACAGACTTCTCCTTCGCATTCGCCAAGTCTCAGCTCGGCGGCGGCACCGTTATTCCGGAAGGTGGAACCGTCTTCATCTCCTTGAAAGATGCAGACAAACCGAAAATTCTTGAGGCTGCTAAGAAACTGGTCGCATCAGGATTTTCCATTATATCCACCGAGGGCACACAAAGATACTTGGAAAACCAAGGCATCCCGTGCGCAAAGGTCAACAAGGTGCTTGAAGGGCGTCCGCATATCGTTGATGCTATCAAGAATGGTGAGGTTCAGCTCGTCTTCAACACAACCGAAGG
Source organism: Pseudovibrio sp. JE062 (assembly GCF_000156235.1). Classification (NCBI taxonomy): domain Bacteria; kingdom Pseudomonadati; phylum Pseudomonadota; class Alphaproteobacteria; order Hyphomicrobiales; family Stappiaceae; genus Pseudovibrio; species Pseudovibrio sp. JE062. Next base: position 157,742 of record NZ_DS996806.1, on the reverse strand, counting down.
CGCGCAAGCACTCTCCGATAGTCGGTCGCTTCGACAGGCTGCGCTGATGAACAAGGTTCCTTATTACACCACGGTGGCAGGAGCCGTAGCAGCAGCTCAAGGCATTGAAGCTTTCCGCGCGAAAACGCTTGAAGTAAGGTCCCTACAATCTTACTTTTGCTAAGATAGCTTAACAGGTCCGGGTTGGGGTCGCTCAGCCCGGTCAGTTTTTTAGTGTGATGGGCCACACCACCACAACGTTAGAAAGGTGTACGAGCCATGGAAAAGGTACCTATGACGCCTGAAGGTTATGCGATGCTCACGGAAGAGCTTAAGCATCGCACAACCGGAGAACGCCCGCGCATTATCGCAGCCATTTCCGAAGCCCGTGCTCACGGCGATCTCTCTGAGAATGCGGAATACCACGCAGCGAAAGAACAGCAGAGCCTGAACGAAGGCCGGATCAACGAACTGGAAGGTCTTCTCGGCCTCGCAGAAGTCATTGATCTGACCAAACTCAGCGGCGACACTGTAAAGTTCGGTGCAACCGTATCTCTCGTTGACGAAGATACCGAGGAAGAGAAGAAATACATGATCGTTGGCGATGTTGAAGCTGATGTGAAACGTGGCCGTATTTCCATCTCCTCCCCAATCGCTCGCGCGCTCATCGGCAAGTCCGTTGGCGACAGCGTTGAAGTTGCAGCACCAGGTGGCGCACGCGGTTACGAGATCGTCGAAGTCGAATTCGGTTAAGTAAATTATAGAGCTGAATTCATCGATTCAAAGCTTCTCATGAACTGAGATAATCTTTGAAGAAATTTAGCTCCCTATGATTTCAAGAAATAAAAGTGCCGCCTCGTGCGGCATTTTTTATGCAACCCGCACGGGTTATCCACTAATTGCAGAACAGATAATCGGTTTTTTGATAAGTTAACGCGTTTACTTCAAACAGCCGAAAAAGCCGCAGGAATCTGCGACAATCTGGCACACGAGCCCTCCTAAAAAGCTCATATCCCATCACAATCTGCGCTTACTCACACAATTTTAGGTATATATTCGAAATTTAGCATAGATAAATCTACCTACTGTTAACCCTTGTAAATGCAAATGAACTCGACAAATTGACGGGAAATTTGCTGCCATGACCACCAATTCATTTTCAGGTCTGAAAAGCCAGCTCGGTTTTTTCAAAATCGATAGTCAGACCATACAAACACTTTCAGATCTCTGGCCGCTTGTTGAAGGCCACCTGACCCAGATTTTAAGTGATTTTTACAACCACGTTCAGCTTGATCCTGAGCTGAAAAAGAAAGTTGCGGGCAAAGTACCTGGCTTGAAATCAGCTCAAGCGAGCCACTGGAAGATCCTCTTCACCGCAGGCTTTGATTCCACCTACATGGAACGCGTCGACAAGATTGGCCGCGCGCACGTGTACACCGACCTTGAGCCGGATTGGTATATAGGTGGTTATACGTTTATCCTCGAAGAGTTGACCAAAGTTCTTGCCAGCAAGATGCGCTTTTCTCCGGGCCGCCTGTCTCGCAGTCTGATTGCACTTCAGAAGGCTGTCATGTTCGACATGGGTCAGGCTGTTGCAGCCTACCATCGTCACTACACCGAAGAGCGTGATGAGCGCACCAGCCGTCTGGAAAACGCCATCAACTCCTTTGAAGAGACCATCAGCAAGCGCATGGAACTGACCGGCGAAGTATGCTCGCGCGTTGAGAACTCCGCTCTCACCCTGCGCGAAACCTCTGAGCAGAGCCAGATGGCAGCAGAAGCCGCCAGCCAGTCCGCTGACTACACCGCTTCTGACGTTCACTCCGGCGCTGCTGCGGTGGAAGAGATGTCTGCCAACGTCTCCGAGATCGGCAGTCAGGTCAGCCGCTCTGCAGAAACCGCCCGCACTGTGTCCAAGGACGCTGAGCGCACCAACGACACCGTTCTTGGTCTACAGACCGCAACCAACGAGATCGGCGCCGTAACCGAGCTGATCAGCGCAATCGCAGAACAGACCAACCTCCTCGCACTCAACGCCACCATTGAGGCTGCCCGTGCAGGTGAAGCAGGTCGCGGCTTTGCTGTTGTGGCAAGCGAAGTGAAAGACCTCGCCAGCCAAACCGGTCAGGCAACCGACGAGATCGCCTCCAAGATCAGCGCAATCCAGAGCGAAACCCGCCGCTGTGTGGAAGAGATCTCCGCAATCTCCCAGAAGATTGAGGAAGTCAGCTCCACCGCAACAGCGATCGCAGATGCCGTCGATCAGCAGACCGTGGCTACCAACGAAATCTCGTCCAGCATTCAGTCTGCCTCTCAAAATGCACGCGGTGTAACCAACGAGCTGAGCAACATCCTTGCCACTGCTGAAGAGTCCAAGCGTGCCGTTGCCACCGCAACCAGCGCTGCAACAGAGCTCAGCCAGCAGAGCGAAGCGATGTCCGAAGAAATCTCCCAATTCTTCACCAGCATCCGCACCATCTGACGGCTCGCGATCACAAACTGAGAAATCAAACGGCCTTCCAAACGGAGGGCCGTTTTTCTATGCGCATGCATCCCGGCTTTCACGCGACACCTAGAAGGGGCATGAACACGTCGATAAAGCCCCTCTGGAGAGCCTTGTATAGTCATTCTGTGATGGGAGGTGTAGAGAGCGCTAAACAAGCTCAAACCGCGCTGAAGGGCTTTACAACAGCAGGATGGTGACGCTCTCGGTCGGCAGGTGGACGTAACTGCGCATAAAAAACGGCCTTCCTACGCGAAGGCCGTTTGCAAGTTCTCCCAATATCGAAAGCCTAGAAATATTCAGGCTTGTCGATTGGCACGTTCGGCTCATCCTTGATACGGCGGATGGTCAGTGCCGTGCGAACGTGATCCACATTCTTGGTGGAGGTCACATCGCGAATAATGAAGTTCTGGAAGGTCTCCAGATCCTTGGCAGTACAGCGCATGATGAAATCAACTTCACCAGAAACCATGTAGCTCTCCCGAACCAATGGCCATTCCTTGACTTGCGCTTCAAAAGCGACGAGATCATTCTCTGTTTGGTTATGCAATCCAACCATCACAAAGGCGGTGACTTCATATCCCAGTTGTTTCTCATCAAGTAGAGTGCGGTAGCCGCGAATGAGTCCTGCTTCTTCCAGGGCTCGAACCCTGCGCAAACATGGAGGCGCAGAAATTCCTACACGACGAGCCAGCTCAACATTGGTAATGCGGCCGTCTCCCTGCAGCTCCTTCAAAATTTGCCAGTCGATCGAATCCAGACGCGCTTTCAAGCTCGTCTCCTTTGCTTGTCCTATTGGATTAACAGTTAACCTGTTTTACAACACTGCCTAAAACACGAAGTTAGGCAAAATGCTAGTTTATTGCTTATTTGCGACAGACTATATCAACAAATAGCATTTTGCAGACACTTCCCGAAAGCTGGGGGAACAAAATGTCGCAAAACCTGTGGGTTTTAACAGATGGCAAAATCGGAGATGTAGCGCAATGCATCGGCGTCGCCGAAGCTTTGGACCTGCCCTACGAAATTCGAATAGTTGCCCCCCGCAAGCTTTTTACCTACGCAATGCCATGGGGTCCAATAGATCCCAAAGACGCACCACATAAGCCAGAAAGCCCGCTTGCACCCCCATATCCCGCGGTCGCGATTGCATCCGGGCGCAGAGCGGTGCCCTACTTACGCGCACTAAAGCGGCTTTCCAAGGGCCAGACCTTTACTGTTTTCCTGAAGGACCCAAAGATCAACAGCAAATTTGCTGATTTTGTCTGGGCGCCGGAACACGACGGAATTTCCGGAGAAAACATAGTAACAACACTTACGTCACCTCATCGTTTTTCCGCACAAAAGCTGCAGGAAGCTCGCGAAAATCCGCTTGAGCACATCGCTGCCCTGCCACAGCCAAAAGCAGCCGTGTTAATTGGTGGCAACTCCCAGCACCACACCTTTACGCCCGAAAATATCAACACGCTTCTCGCCGCACTCAAAAATCTGTCGCAGACCCATTCTCTCATGATCACCTGCTCCCGCCGCACCCCACGCGAGCTGGCAACCGAGCTGCACGACCTTGGCAGATCCGAGGGCAACTTGTTCTGGAATGGCGAAGGCGAAAATCCAATCGTTCAGTATCTGGCCAACGCAGAAATCATTGTTGTTACAACGGACTCCACCAATATGGTGGGGGAAGCCGCAGCCACAGGAAAGCCCATTTACGGCTTCCGACCAACAGGTGCTCACAAGAAGTTTGATAGGTTTTTATCAAAAATGGAGGGTTTGGGAGTACTTCATCCCTTCCCCGGAGACATATTAGCACCTACTTATGAACCGATAGACGCAACACCGGATATTGCGGATGCCATATCCAAAGCGATTGAACAAAAGCAAGCGAGCGGATAGAACCCCTCCCTAACACTGCACTGGTACTATCCAAGCGCGCACGAAATTAAAGGTTCTGAGGAAATGACTGTTAAGCACACCAAACTCTTGATCGTAGGATCTGGTCCTGCAGGCTACACCGCCGCCATCTATGGCGCGCGCGCAATGCTGGAGCCGCTCCTGGTCACAGGTGTGCAGACCGGCGGTCAGCTGACCATCACCACCGACGTTGAAAACTACCCAGGCTTTGCTGATCCGATTCAGGGTCCATGGCTGGTGGAAGAAATGCGCAAGCAGGCAGAAAACGTCGGCACCAAGATCGATTACGACACCATTCTGGAAGCTGACCTGTCCAAGCGCCCGTTTGAACTGAAGGGCGACAGCGGCACCATCTACACCGCAGACGCGCTCGTCATCGCAACCGGTGCGCAGGCGAAATGGCTCGGCCTGCCATCCGAAGAAAAGTATCAGGCTGGCGGCGTGTCCGCATGTGCAACCTGTGACGGTTTCTTCTACCGCGGCAAGGAAGTTGTTGTGGTTGGCGGCGGCAACACCGCTGTTGAAGAAGCGCTTTACCTCGCAAACCTTGCAAGCAAAGTCACTCTGGTTCATCGCCGTGATGCCCTGCGCTCCGAAAAGATCCTTCAGGACCGTCTCTTCAAAAACGAGAAGATCGAAGTGATCTGGGACAGCCAGGTGGAAGAAATCCTCGGCACCGAAAGCCCTGCTGTTGTGACCGGCGTTCGCCTGAAAAACCGCAAGACCGGTGAAACCACCGAGATGTCCACTGATGGCGTATTCATCGCAATCGGACACGCTCCAGCGGTTGATCTTGTCAAAGATCAGGTAAAGATGAAGGAATCCGGTTACATTTGGACCGAAGCTGATTCAACTCAGACCTCCATTCCGGGCGTGTATGCAGCTGGCGACGTGACAGACGAGCACTACCGTCAGGCTGTAACAGCAGCAGGAATGGGCTGTATGGCTGCACTGGAAGCAGAACGCTACCTGGCAGCTCTGGAAGCTGAAACCGAAGCAGCTGAATAACAAACTGGGAAGATTGGGGGAAAGCAGATGCCAGGCCGTTCTTTAGATTGGGACAAGCTGCGAATTTTTCATGCAGCAGCACAGGCAGGAAGCTTTACCCATGCAGGCGAAGCTCTCAACATGAGCCAGTCGGCTGTCAGCCGTCAGGTCAGTGCACTTGAGGCTGAGCTGGGTGTCCCCCTCTTCCACCGTCACGCACGCGGACTGATCCCGACAGAACAGGGCGAGCTTCTATACAGAACCGCCCGTGAAGTTCTGCTGAAACTGGAAACCGTTCAGTCCCGCCTGACAGACACCAAGGAAAAGCCGAGCGGCACGCTTCGTGTCACCACCACTGTGGGTCTCGGCTCAACCTGGCTCACTGCTCGTGTTAACGAGTTCGTGGATCTGTATCCGGACATGCGTCTGGAAATCATCTGTATGGATGATGAGCTGGATCTGGGCATGCGCGAGGCCGACGTGGCCATCCGCCTGCGCCAGCCAACCCAGCCGGACCTCATCCAGCGCAAGCTCTTCACAGTGCACTTCCATGTCTATGCGTCACCGAAATACATCGAGCGCTATGGCAGCCCGAGCACCATTGACGATCTGGACCATCACCGCCTGATCACCATCGGCGACAACATGGCCTCCTATCTGCGCGCCATGAACTGGCTCGCAACTGCTGGCCTGCCAAACGGTGAGCGTCGTGACGTCTCCCTGCGCGTGAACAACCTCTCTGGCATCAAGAAGGCTGTTCAGACCGGCGTAGGCATCGCGATCCTGCCGGACTACATGGTTGAGCCGGGTGCAGGCATCAAACGCGTTATGTCCGTCACACAGGAAGAACTGCCAAGCTTCGACACTTACTTCGTGTATCCGTCTGAACTGAAGAACACTGCCCGCGTGACCGCATTCAGAGACTTCCTCGTCTCCTACGCAGAACGCTGGACTCACTAGTTCAAAACACAGTTCAGGCTCCGCAAAAGAACTGATTTGGCTTGATTAGCCTCCTCAGTGGAATCAACCAGAAGTTTTGCACCGCAAAATAAAAAATATTTCGGATCTCTTTTGAAGCCTCTCAAGCAACATGAGAGGCTTTTCTGAGGCCTGCACATCCCGAAATGACAATATCTTACGCAGAGTTAGCTTTATGATAGTTGTCAGATCCTGCAAGGAAGTTCCGAGCGCCTCAAGCCCTTCACAAAATGCATAGCTGCAATGCAAAAATTAAGGATTGCTGTTTCGGCGTTGCACTGCATATATACACCTGCTGTTGATCAGTTGCTGCCACACCTCTCCTCCCAGTGGCTCCAACATTCGATCAACTGTTCCCCTCTGGAAGGTGATTGCACCCATTAGGTGCTTTATCATTCATCACTTCTAAACCGGACCGCATGGTCCGGTTTTTTTTGCCAAATCGCTAAAGTGACCAAGGGGCTTCCTTAGGTTTTTAGCCAGCGAAATCTTCCAAAGCCCACCATACATCAAGGCACTTTAAGCCACCTTCAGACCTAATCATCTGTTCTCTATGTGGTTTTTAAGGAATGAGGAGGCTCGAAAAGTACCGCTCCACCAGCACCGAAATCACACTGCCCAACAACAAACCAAGCCCGCTTACTTTTTGAGCAAACTAAAAAATCAACTATCTCAGATGCACGCAGAGACATGCGGATTCAACAGGCTATTGCGCAGCCCGACTAAGGGAAAACCCGTTAGATTCGAGGTATTCCCAAACCATCAAAACTAGTAATTTCCGCAAAATACACTTGAATTAACTATAAATTTCCTAGGTAAATCTTCAAACAGTGAAATTTCACCACCCCTAATCAGCGAAATTACAAATCACCTTGCATCCTTTACTTATCGAATCATACCTATTGGCAAATATCCGAGGTAGTGGATGTGAATGACCTGAGAAAAGCATTTTACACTCTGGTTGCCTGCGCACTTTTCGCAATCTATGGCGAAATCTCCCACGCCATCAGCGAAGCCGACAAGGCAGAGCGTATGAGCACCCAAATCACTTTGCACATTCCGGCAGAATAAAAGCGGCCTGAACTGATTCCTCTTTTGACGAGGACACGCCGCTTTTCAATTATCCACAGCATCAGGCAGTTTATCCTTCCAGTTCAGTCCTGCCCAAAGCTGCAGCTATCAAAACCCATTGAGTATCCGGGCGATTTCACCAAACGCAGCCACAACTGCGCGCCGGCATGCACCTACAAAAAAGGCCCAAGCAGATATCGCTCAGGCCTCTTCTAAAGCTCGTGGGAGTGCCTCTTACTTGTAGAGGTCTTGCCCTTGCAGATCTTTGTAAAGGTGCGCCACCTGCTCTGCGTAGCCGTTGAACAGCTGTGTCGGCACACGTTCATCCGTTCCCAACAAACGCTCCGTTGCCTGAGACCAACGCGCATGCGGCACTTCAGGGTTCACATTCGCCCAGAAGCCATATTCGCTTGGACCAATCTTTTCCCAGAAGCTGACGGGACGCTCATTAGTGAAGGTGATCTTCACGATGGACTTGATGGACTTGAAGCCATACTTCCAAGGCATCACCAGACGGATCGGCGCGCCATACTGCTTCAGCAGCGGCTTGCCATAGATACCAGTCGCAACAAACGCCAGATCGTTCATCGCTTCATCCATGGTCACGCCTTCAACGTAAGGCCATGGATACCAGAACTGACGCTGACCACTGGCCACGTCGGAATCTTCAAAGGTCTCAAAGCGAATGTACTTGGCACCATTCTGTGGCCCAGCGTACTTCACCAGCTCCGCCAACGGGAAACCAGTCCACGGCACAGCCATCGCCCACGCTTCCACGCAGCGGTGACGATACAGACGCTCCTGCAATGGCATCTTGCGCACCAGATCATCAAAATCGATGGTCTGCGGGTTATCGACCAAACCATCAATGGTGATCGCCCAAGGACGGATCTTCAGCGCCTGCGCAGCACCAGAAATGCGCTTGTGAGAGCCAAACTCATAGAAGTTGTTATAGACCGAAGTTACGCTCTCCGGCGTAATCGCACGCTTAAGCGTAAAGTTAGGGTTCTGCTTGGCTGGGTAAAGGTCAAGCGTCGGATCTTTACCTTCTTGAGCAAACACGCTGCTCACAAGGCCACCACCGCCAGCTGCCAGACCGAGGCCCACGGCACCCAAGCCTTTCATAAACCTGCGCCGGTTGAAGAACACATCCTCAGGTGTCGCTTCTCTTTCCGGAATAATCCATTCAGGCCTATGAATAATGTTCATGCTGCCATCTCCCAGCAGGTAAGGGTTACGGTAATCTCTACCAATATTGCCTATGACTTAGCTGCGAAACTCCCTAAACTTCAAGTAAAGCCCCCGTGATACCGCGCGTGATCGAAGACAAGAAGCACCTGCATCCTCTCCTCCCAAACGCGCTTCAAGATACATTTCTTCAAATTCAGCAAGTCCCCGAAACGCCTTGCAACACTCCGCCAGCTTAATCTGCTGCCAGCAGAGCCAGTCAGGAGTGAGACAATGATCATCGGATTTATCGGCCTCGGCGCAATGGGGTTGGGCATGGCCCAGTGCATCAACAAAGAGCACGAGCTGAAGGTCTACAATCGCTCTCCAGAAAAGGCCGCACCCCTTGTCGCAAACGGAGCAACACAGGCCCAATCCCTGCAAGACTTCACGGACTGCGATATCGTCTGCACCATGCTGTCTGACGATGCAGCGGTGGAAGCCGTGTATCTCTCAGGCGACACGCTCGCCCTCCCTCTCAAAAAGAACAGCATCTCCATCTCTCACAGCACCATCAGCCCGCCTATGGTCGACAAGCTCACAAATGCCCACGAACAAGCTGGCATCAGATTTCTATGTGTCCCCGTTTTGGGGCGACCAGACAAAGCCACAGCAGGAGAACTCGTCGCTGTCACTGCGGGCCCGAAGGACGCTGTAGAGGAAGCCCGCTCTGTTCTGGAGGCCATATCTACCCGTCAGTTCTGGATGGGACCGCCCCCCCGACAAGCAGCCGTCACCAAGCTCGGCATGAACTTCATGCTGGCCACAGCCGTGGAGGTGCTCGCAGAGAGCTTCACCTTCACACGGAAGGCAGGCATCGATCCGGAAGTCTTCCTTACGCTGGTAACCGAAACTCTCTTCAGCGCCCCCGCCTTTAAGGCCTACGCTCCCCTAATCGCCCGCGAGCAAAGCCCTAAACCCGGCTTCAAAACCACTCTGGGCCTGAAAGACGTCAGCCTGGCCCAGCAGGAAGCCCAGACCCTCGGGATCGACCTCCCCATGGCCGACATCATCACAGACCAACTCCGCACCGCCATTAAAGCCGGATACGCCGACGAAGACTGGTCCTCCCTAGCCCGCCTAAAAGCCCGCACAGCTTCCCTGCCACCAATTGAAAGAGGTTAGGAGGAGTGAACGCCCTCGAAGCATTGTCGGATCCGGCAGCTGTGCTAATCTCCAAGTTTTAAGCCTGTTGTGTTTTTCGAGTGCACCATGACCGATTGCTTTGTCTGTACCAAACACAAAACCCTCACATCCGACTTGACGATCGATATCGATGGATATGACGACTTCGTTGTTGCTCATGCTCCGGATCGGACTGAGGACGGTTCCAACCTTATTGGAGCCTTGATCATTGAACCGCGAACTCACGTTCAGAACTGGTCAGAACTCAGCCCTGAGCAGGCAGGTAAGCTTGGTTTTCTGATCGGGCAGATCACTGGCCTCCTCTATGCGCATGAAGAGATTGAGCACGTCTACACGTGGGTGTTTGGTGATGCAGTTGCTCATCTCCATGTCTGGCTCATGCCGCGCTACAAAGGCACGCCCAGAGAGTACTGGGGGACAAAGGTAACCGAATGGCCAGAAGCACCGAAAGGTGGGCATGTCGAGATGGCGCAGTTTATCTCCAAGCTTAAAGCGCTGATGACCGAGAGCGTCTGATCTCCAATAGAAAAACCCGGAGCTCGGCCCCGGGTTCTTTTTCTGTCTCACTTTTGAACGTATTCCCGAAAAGTGGTTCCGGTTTTCGGATAGGAATACACGCACAAGCTCTGGAGTGTTAGGCAGGTGCTGTCGCACTCTCGATGACTTTGTCCGCGGCCTTGCCGGAAAGCTCGGCCAGATGGTCAAAGTTGCGGGAGAATGTGGCCACACCGGCTGTTGCAGAGCGGAGCTCCACAATAAGGTCGCTGAGCTCACTCTCTGGGATCATAGCTTCCACTTCATCCCAACCATCCCAGTCATCACGAGCGTCAAATCCGAGGATCTGACCACGACGACCAGAGACGATCGCATTAATGCGCGCCGTCGTTTCTGACGGACAAGCCACAACAACCTTGTCGATTGGCTCAAGCAGCACAGGCTTACATTCCTTCAGGCCATCTCTCATGGCCAGAATACCAGCCATACGGAACGCCTGATCGGAGCTGTCTACGGAGTGGTAGGAACCATCCTTCAGCGTCACAGCTACATCCACAACAGGGAAGCCCAGAGGCCCTTTCTCAAGCGCTTCTTTCACGCCTTCCCCCACAGATGGAATGTACTGCTTCGGCACCACACCACCGGTGATCGTGTCATTGAAGCTGTGGCCTTCACCGCGAGGCATTGGCTGAATGGCCAGCACCACATCCCCAAACTGACCATGACCGCCACTCTGTTTCTTATGGCGTCCACGCAGCTCAGTTTTACCGCGAATGGTTTCCTTGTAAGGAATGCGAGGCTCAAAGCTCTTCACGGATAGACCATAGCGGCCAGTCAGTTTCTCAAGAGCCACACGCAGGTGCATTTCGCCCTGCCCTTCCAGAACAGTCTCACCAGTGCTCTGCACCTGTGTCACGCTCAGGGATGGATCTTCATCCACCAACTTGGAAAGAGCAGTAGAGAGGCGCACCTCATCCTTGCGTTCAGTAGCCTTGATGCCTTTGGACAGTACGGGATCAGGGCTGCCCGGAACAAAGAGAGTTTCCTTAGGCTGGGCACCCACAGCAAGGGTCATGCCTGTTTCAATGTCATCCAATTTGCCAAGTGCTACCAGATCACCAGCCGCAGCTTCCGTAATCTTCTTCGGCTGCAAGCCAAACATCTGGAAGAGACCAGAAGGACGATACTCTTCGCCATGGCTATCATAGAGAAGCGCGCCTTCTTTCAGCGAACCACCAAACAGACGGGCAACAGAGAGTTTGCCGCCATGAGAGGTGTGATAGGTCTTCAGCACCTGAAGGACAGCCTCATCCTCACCAAGGCCAAGGCGCTTGCGGGTATCAGTCACATCCGGTGCATCATGGCGCAGAGCCTTCAGCAAACGACGAATGCCATTACCTTTGATCGCGCTGCCAATGAACACAGGGCAGATCTCACCGCGCTGCATTTCCTGCACAAGGTCGTCGAAAATGATTTCATTCTCAGGAGACTCATCCTCAAGGAGCTGCTCCATCAGAACATCATCGTGGTCAGCCAGCATTTCCATCATGGCATAGCGCGCTTCCACCTCACGACCGCGCTCATCATCAGGAATTTCAATGGTCTTGCTTGGCTTGCCATCCTGGTAAACAAAGGCCCGTTCCAGCGCCAAGTCAATAAAGCCAGTCGCCACGCCGTTCTCCCAGATTGGGATCTGGCGCAGAACCATCGGCAAACTGGAAGCTGGCTGCAATGCCTGAAGCATCGCCCGCACACTGCCGGTTGCCTTGTCAATTTTGTTCAGGAAGAGAACGTGCGGGATATTCCGCTGTTCAAGTGATTTCAGGATGAGCTGAAGAGCCGCTGTCTTCTTTTCATCTGGCTCAGCAACAACAACGGCAATATCAACACCGTTTAAGACACTGTTGCCTTCATGAAGAAATTCTACGGATCCAGGGCAGTCGATAAATGTGAAGTGATCGCCCTTGTAGGTGCAGGTGGCAATGTTCGCCTCAACGCTCATTGCGTGATCACGCGCTTCGTCACTGCTGTCACCCAGTGAGCTTTTCGCGTCAACACTTCCCTGTCGCCCAATAGCCCCCGTCCGCGCTAGAAGAGCTTCCAGCAGTGTGGTCTTGCCACTTGCGAAAGGTCCAATAATGGCAACCGAACGAGGGCTGCTAACCCTGCCTCCGGCAACTCCGACATGCTTTTCTCCCATGATCCATACTCCCTGTTTGGGTTTGGGAAGCAGGCACGGGCGTCTGCGCCATGGCGGCGCAAAATCACACGCGCCTTCCAGAGAATTATAAGACTCTGGATAAGTATCGTCACTCGGAAACGCTGTGATATGCAAGCGCCAAAACAACGACGGACTGAAACGTGACAGTCCGCCGCACAATATGAACCGGTGCAATTTATAAGGATCAAAGGGTTAGGTTTCACCATCCCCCTGAGATTTAAAGGATCACTGCTTGGTCAGCCGCAACCCTGTTACACCAGCTGTAATGTTCGCGCCGGTCTGTCCCTGCAGGCTCAAAGGCTGCAGGGCGATGGAGCGGTTCAGGCCGCCCAGCAGAACGTTGGCTTGCACACCAGCACCCAGTGTCACACCAGCGGAAACACCGCCATAGTTCCCCGCTAGAGAACCCGGCTTCAGATTAGCCTTAGGCGCCACAACACCCCAAACCAACGTACCAGAGGTCACAGGACCGATATCCAGACCATAACTGTTGATGGTGCCGGTATAGCCCTCAATGCGTTTGCCGCTGGGTGACTTGAACACACAGGACAGCTCATGGGAGGAGCCAACAATGAAGTTGGTGCCAGCAACCAGATCACAGGTCAAAGACCCGACTTCCACACCGGGACGATCTTTCTTTGGTTCTTCAGGGGGAGTTGTAGGAGTGTCAGCAGAATAGGCGGAAGTGCTGAAACCAAGAGCGGCGACAGCAGCTAAAGCAAGGCATTTTCTCATTATTGTTCTCCAATGCTCAGGCACTACGACCTTTGCACAATGGGAGACCAAACAGTATGGCCTGTCAAAGCCTTGCTACGATCAGAGTGAACACTCCGCTTAGTTCAGCTGTTATTTTTACCTAGTGATTAGCGTTAGAATTCGTGATTAGGATTTTCACCATAAACTCTGGACAGCCCCTTCTCACCTGCCCCTCTTCCACGCCAGTTAACCCTAAGTTTTCCTTAAAGGATTTGCCCCCGCCTACGAAAAGTCACGCATACAGAACGGCTTAGCTCAGAAAAATCGATAAATCATATATCACAAACAGATTTTAGTGAGCCGTAAACCGATTATTAACCATAGATATTAAGCCTAACGATTTGACCCATAATGGGACACTTTAGAACAATGTTTTAAATAAAAAACGGAATGCTCCACTCAGAAAATTGAGTACGGAGAATCAGCAATGCGCTCCAATTTTAAGACACTATTGTTTGGCGTAACCGGTGCAATAGCCATTGCAACTCTTCCAGCGATCGCGCAGGCAAATCCCATCAATGCCCGCATCACCACTGCTTTCGGGGCTCTCGAAGGCAAGATGCTGGGCCTGTTGTCAGGAACAGCTGCGTTCGGGCAGGGCCCGGGCTTTGCATCCCAGTTTGATGCGACCGCAGGCGGAACCAGAGACTATGGCTTCTATGCCGGCACTGGCCGCATGGGCTTCCGCACGCAGGACTACAACTACTTCGGTCTTGTAGGCTCTGCAGCACAGATCAACGGTGGAGCCGGATCCCTCGGCTACGTTGGTGCAGAAGCACAGGTTCACTTTGAAAATCTGTCCATCGACGGTTTGATCGGTGTGCAGATGATCGACGACATGGGTTCTGTCATGGGTGGTGCAACCGCATCTTACTATGCCAGCGAGAATGCCCGCTTCTATGCAGGCTACCGCTACCTGCGTGACAGCCATATCTATGCAATGGGTATGGAGTTCAAGCCTGGCACAGAAACAGCCAATGGCATGACAATGTTCGCAGACCTGCGCTCAGAGAAGCTCGAAAACGCATCCATCATGGCTGGCGTTCGCTTCTCCTTTGCCGATGCCCAGACACTGGTTGAAGAAAGCCGCGGTACATTCGTCAACAACAGCTACATTCTGGACGCCCTCCTCCCGGACTAAGCCTCCAGTCTCGCGAAACACCTAAAACAAAAAAGGCGCTGCGTGATGCGGCGCCTTTTTTGTATCTGTCGCTTGAAACCGGATGCCTGAGATCTCCCAGACATCCATTTCAGAAAATCGCTTATTTCAGGTTTCCGCAGAAACGCTGAATACGAGTGCAAGCCTCGGTCAGAGCTTCAGTGGAAGTCGCGTAGGAAACGCGGAAGTTTGGACCCAGACCGAACGCGGAACCCGGCACAACAGCAACACCTTCTGTTTCCAGAAGCTCGCTTGCAAAGTCCAGATCAGTCTCAAGGACCTTGCCGGAAGGCGCAGTCTTACCAATGGTGCCTGCACAGGATGGGAACACGTAGAATGCACCCTCTGGAACTGGGCACTCAAGACCAGACGCCTGGTTCAACATGGAAACAACCAGATCACGACGATCCTGGAAGACCTTATTGTTGACTGGGATAAAGTCCTGCGTACCGTTCAGCGCTTCAACTGCAGCTGCCTGAGAGATGGAGCACGGGTTGGAAGTAGACTGTGACTGAACCTTCGCCATTGCTTTGATCAGATCAACAGGACCACCTGCATACCCAATACGCCAACCGGTCATAGAGTACGCTTTGGAAACACCGTTCACAGTCAGAGTGCGCTCATAAAGCTTAGGCTCGATCTGCGCTGGAGTGGTGAACTCAAAGTCGTCATAGACCAGATGCTCATACATGTCGTCAGACATGATCCAAACATGCGGATGCTTCAGCAGCACGTCGGTCAAAGCTTTCAGCTCATCACGAGTATAGCCAGCGCCGGACGGGTTGGATGGTGAGTTGAAGATCAGCCACTTGGTCTTAGGCGTAATCGCCGCTTCCAGAGCTTCCGGAGTGATCTTGAAGGTCTTCTGATCCGCTTCAACAACCACTGGCTCACCACCAGCAAGCAGCACCATGTCCGGGTAAGACACCCAGTATGGAGTTGGGATGAGAACTTCATCGCCCGGATTGATGGTTGCGATCAACGCATTATAGAGCACCTGCTTACCACCGGTACCGACAGTAATCTGGTTTGGCTCATACTTCAGGCCATTGTCGCGCAGAAACTTTGCGCTGATTGCCTGTTTCAGCTCAGGAGTGCCATCAACCGCTGTGTATTTTGTTTTGCCGCCATTAATGGCTGCAATCGCAGCAGCTTTAATGTTTTCTGGCGTGTCAAAATCCGGCTCGCCAGCACCAAGGCCGATAACGTCGCGGCCTGCGGCTTTCAGTTCGCGTGCCTTCGTGGTCACTGCAATCGTTGCAGATGGTTTCACACGAGACAGCGAGTCAGCGATAAAGCCCATAATGCCCTCCAATAGAAGCGGGTGCGTTCTTCGCAAAATAAGTGCGCGCAGACCCTAAGGCGCAGACCATGGCTTGGCAAGCGCAAACAGGCTAGTTTTTCGGCTCAAATTTCGCCAAAGACTGCAGATTTTTTCAAATATTACTCCCCAGATATAATCGCAGGTTCTGTGACGCAGCGTCTCTTGTATTTCTGGCAGAACAGCGATAAGCAGCCCATACATTGCAACACAAAGAAATTTAGCTGGTGAAACCAGAACAGAGAGCCCAACTCCCGTGAACATCCTGCTGCGAAAACTCCTAGAAAATCAGTTCATTCGCTTTGGAATGGTTGGGGGCTCCGGCCTTGTGGTGGACCTCGCCGCCCTCGCCTTCTTCTGGCAGGTAGTCGGCCTCGATCCCCTCATCGCACGAATCCTGTCCATCTGGGTTGCCATGACCAACAACTGGTTCTGGAATCGCGTCTTCACCTTCCGCTCAGAGGGCAGCCCGCTGGGTGAGTATTTCAGATTCGTTCTGGTCAACAGCGTGGGCGCGGTCATCAACTACAGCACCTATGGCGCGCTCATCACCCTGATCGATGGCTTCTCCACCTATCTGGCCGTGATCCTCGCCACGCTCGTGTCCATGACATTCAATTTCGTGCTCTCAAAGATCTACGCCTTCAAGAGCTAAGTCTGTCTAAGTTGCAAGAAAGTGACGGGTTTAGGATGTGCCGACAGGGCAATAAACAACCCTGCCAGCACCATGCACTCAGGTCCGCCAGCACCTATAATTTCTGGGAGATTTGATTGTAATTTCGCCCTTGAATCAAATGCTACTCGCAGGTGCAGCGCACAAACAAGTCCTGCCGTTGCGGTATATACTGTTTTTTTTAACCATAACGATATCCAGTATTCCGCTCAGTAGAACTACATACGAAAAGTTTGAGCAGTTCACTAACGGCCATTTAACCAAATCCCTTTTCTTTTCCGCCGCTTAAATCACCTATTACAGCTGGCAGCCCCATACTGCCGTTCAGCCCGATTGGAATGCAGGCAGGTGTTCCATAAGTTCCACTTGCAGAATAATTCCGAACAGGAGTAACGTTCTCCTACAGCAATAAGCGGGGACGCAAGATGGCCGTAGAACTAGCACTATCTGCAGATACTGTTCGCATGATCGTACAAAAAGCGCGCGCTGTTTCCGAAAGCCTGCCAGACACTTACGAAGACGGGCACGAAGGCGATCTGTCCTTCGACACGGAAAAACTGGAAAACGTTCACCACCATGACGGGCTTGCAGAAGAAGAGCACGATGACTTTTCTGAGTCTGAGCTGAGAGAAATCATCGACGATCTCAACGTCGATGAAGCAACTGAGTTGGTCGCAATCGCTTGGATCGGACGGGGCGATTATGATCAGGGAGACCTCGATCTGGCCTTCGCAGAAGCACGTGAACGATCCACTTCTCCGGTCTCAACCTACCTGCTCGGGTTACCACTCTTGCCTGATTATCTTGAGGCTGGTCTCGAAGCTCTAAATCTATGAGAAAATATGGGCCATAGCAGTTTTGCAATTGAGTGATCTGCTTAAGCTCAACCTGTGGTATCTCGAACACACCAATTTCCAGTAATATATACTTTCTGTATTCGATGTTATCCGCGTCTATCGGCCCCTACTCAGGAACACAACTGACCCGGGCCGCAGGGGGACACAATGAGAACCTCGCCAGTTGACTACCATCGTAAAGAACACGTCGACCATGCCCAGTCACCATGGCCTGTAGCGGCCACCATCATTGCCGCCTTTGTCGGCATCATGTTTATGGTCCTCTTCGTCTTTTAAAGCATCTTTCATTTGGTTGATCTCAACCGGATGACAAAGAGCCGTGCCTGAAAGACAATCGCCAGCGCACGCAGCACGAGCGTAAGCAAACGCAACGTATCTGGCAGTGATCAGAAGCTCAAAATCGTCTTGAGAGAATTTCAACGGAAGCGTTGACAGACCGCTTGCGGCGCCTATTCGCTTGCAGTACAGCTGCGGAATGACTAGGGCATCTGCAAACATTCTTCTTCTTATGGCCGGCCTCATCTGGGGCATGGCCTTTGTCGCGCAGTCAACCGCAATGGAAAATCTTGGCCCATTGCAGTTCACTGGCCTGCGTTTCCTTCTCGCGACTCTGGTGATCCTGCCATTTGCTCTGCGAGAACGCCGCATTCACAACACCAAAAAGCTGACCAAGGCACATATGCCGGCACTTTTGACGATTTGTGTTGCCTTCACTCTGGGCACGGTTCTGCAGCAGTACGGTATCGTCATCACCAGCGTCACCAACGCCGGTTTTCTGACAGCCATCTATGTTGTGTTGACACCAATTCTCGTGACGCTGTTCTTTAAAGGACGTCCCCACTTCCTCATCTGGCCTGCCAGCTTGTTCACGCTGCTCGGCATCTACCTGCTCGGCGGAGGACTGACAGCCCTGAACGCAGGCGACCTGCTCATGCTGGTCTGCGCCGTCTTCTGGGCACTTCAGGTGATCTTTGTAGGACGCCTTGCAAGCACATCAGGCCGCCCGATCACCATCGCCGTCATCCAGTTCGCGTCCATCGGCGTGATCTGCGTGTTCCTCTCACTCTTCTTCGAGAGCTACTCCCTGCAATCCTTGCAGAACGCATGGTTTGAAATCTTCTTCGCAGGCGCTTTGTCCGGCGGCGTAGCCTTCACATTCCAGGCATTTGGCCAACAATGGACAACCCCGTCCGACGCCGCAATCATGCTCTCATCAGAAGCACTGTTCGCAGCTCTGGCAGCCGCTGTTATTCTGGGAGAACGCATCGCCCCAATCGGTATGGTCGGCTGCGCTCTGATCTTCAGCGGCATCCTGCTGGTAGAAGTCGGACCGCACTACATCAAATCCAGACGCAGTGTGGCACAGGCTGAATAGCCTCACGGACATCACCATCAAAAAAGGCAGCCCTTCGGCTGCCTTTGTTACATCTGGACTTACTTGTCTTCCAGCCGGTCCAGTATCTGAGAGATCTTGGTCCCCATACGGCCACCCGGCACCACAGTGCGCGCACTCTTCAGATCCTCAGCATTGTCTTCACCCACCTTGATAATCATCGCCATGCCAAAGCGACCATGAATACCGCAGGTCACGCCATAAATGCCCGGCGTATCAAAGGTCACATTCCGGTCAGGAGACATCTTGCTGAACTTGAACTTCGGCCCACCTTCCGGTGTCATCTTCTTGATCGAAATTACAGTATGATTGCCGTCAAAATTATCAAACTTAACAGTGGCGCCCAGCGGAACTTCAAGCAGATCCGGCTCAAACCGGAACATATGAGAAGGCGTATTCGCACTGGCATCAGTCACCTGATTAACGGAATACGTCTTACTCTCCTCAGCAAGCGTACCACCCGCCATCAACATACTCAGGGCCAAGGTTGAGAGAATTCTTTTCATCGAGAAACGTCCAACTGCAATTCGGAATTATTATCAAGAATGCGTCCCTAACGGGCAGACTGCATTGATCTAACGCAGCTAAATCTCAAAATGCACGGTTTGAGTTGTCTCTGAATGCCCGATCTCTCGTTCAAGAATCTAAGCAACCAGGAATTGGTAGGTTTTCAGCAGCAAAAGTAGAGATTGATAAGCAGCAAGAAGATCACCAACTTCCCATAAGATGGGCTCTTCTATCCGTCTGAGCCTGCAGGCCGCTACATCTCAAAGAGGATTGTGTCCAATGGAACTGATGGAAGAAGTTTGCCTCATACCCCGCCGGACATTTTTCGATCCCTTCGAACGACTTTTAGTCCGAATTAGTCCTTGTGGGCAGTGGATCGCCTTTAAAGCACCCATCAATGGCGTTCTCAATCTTTGGCTTATGAACAGTGAAGATCCGAAGTCAGCCAGACCACTCACATCCTTTAGCGATCACCATATCGGTCTCACACTCCGTTGGTCACCCGACAGCAGCCGAATTCTGATTTCTCGAGATCAGGTTGGAGATGAAAACTTCCATATTCTAAGTGTCCCAGTTGATGGCACAGATCCGGTGGCCTTGAGCCCGGAAACTGGCGTCAAAGCATTTCTTCAAGAACCACCAACCAAACACACTGATGAAGTCCTGATCGCTCACAATCAACGGACAACAAAACGCTTCGACCTCTACAGAGTCTCTCTCATCACTGGAAGCAGTCAACTTATTGAGAAGAATGACCAGTTTGCAGGCTTCTTCACTGACAGCGATTTCAACGTCCGCCTCGCTCACCGTTACACGGAGAAAGGTGAGATAGAATACCTTCATCGATCAGATGGCAAGGAATGGCAACGCTATTCGCTCATCCCCTTCGAAGACAGCCTGACAACCAGACCGATTGAGTTCAGCAAAGACGGGCAAACCTTGTTCTGGATCGATAGTCGCGGACGAGACAAAGCAGTGGCTATGGCAGAAGATGTGCAAACACGAACCACCACTCTGTTGGCACAACATCCGCAAGCAGATGTCAGCAACTTGTTGCTCCACCCCCTTACAAACCACCCACTTGCCGCTTCTGCCACTTATGCCCTTGCAGATTGGCTCCCTATAGATCCAGACCTCGAACAAACTCTTTCTTATTTGGAGGAGACGTTTTCTGGCGATATCGACATCACCAGCATGTCAAATGACACTCAGAAACTCGTTTTCGCTCATATGCAGGACAATAAGCCAGTTGAGTACTTCCACTTCAACAGAGCAACCAGAGAGGCTATACCTCTGTTTTCGGCACAGCCAAAGCTGAGCAACTTACCATTGGCAAACATGTCATCCGTGGTCATAAAGACAAGAGATGACCTGGACCTAGTCTGTTATTTGTCACAACCAGTCAATGCAGAAAAACCCTGCCCAATGGTACTGCTCGTACATGGTGGCCCGTACATGAGAGACATTTGGAGATTAGACCCGACCCATCAGTGGCTGGCAAATCGAGGCTATGCGGTACTCTCTGTCAATTTCAGAGGATCTACCGGATTTGGAAAAACGTTTGTAAACGCCTCCACCAAAGAATGGGGCGGCAAAATGCAAAACGATTTGCTGGATGCAGTCGATTGGGTAATTGAGAATGGGATCGCCGATCCAGACCGCATCTGCATCATGGGCGGCAGCTATGGTGGCTTTGCAGCTTTGACTGGCCTTACTCAGACACCCAAAAAGTTTGCCTGCGCCGTTGATTTGGTCGGCATATCCAATCTTGTGAGTTTCCTCAACACAATCCCCGACTATTGGAAAACATGGAAGACAGTCTACAAGAACCGACTTGGCGATTACACAACTGAAGAAGGTCGCGCCTTCCTGAAAGAGCGCTCTCCTCTGACACACGTCAGTCGCATTGAGAAACCACTACTCATCGTTCAGGGCGGTCAAGACGTTCGCGTTAAGGCATCTGAGTCAGAGCAAATCGTTTCTGCGATGCAAGATCAGGATATCCCTGTTACGTACGCTCTTTTTCCGGACGAAGGGCACGGCATTCAGAAGATGCACAACCGCCGAGCGTATTATGCGATCGTCGAGCAATTCCTCGCCCAGCATCTGGGTGGCAAAGCCGAGCCTGTCGGAACTGATTTTGAAGGATCGTCCCTTCAGTTTCCGGCAGGCCGTGAGTTGATCAAAGGTCTCTGAAACCTTTACTTCAACGCCTCGGCAACAGCGCCTGTCAGGTTTGTTGCCACTGGGGCGCCGGTGGCGATGAGGCGGTTGTGGGCGTACATGCCGGTGGAGACGAGAAC
This sequence comes from Pseudovibrio sp. JE062, assembly GCF_000156235.1. Lineage (NCBI taxonomy): Bacteria > Pseudomonadati > Pseudomonadota > Alphaproteobacteria > Hyphomicrobiales > Stappiaceae > Pseudovibrio > Pseudovibrio sp. JE062. The sequence continues at coordinate 136,255 of NZ_DS996806.1, read as the reverse complement.
AGCGGAAGCGCCGAGGCCCTTTGCTGCGTCAAAGTCATCAATACTGTCGCCGATCACACAGACGCTGGAAGGATCGACGCCGAGCTTGTCGATATGCGCGCGAAGGGCATCAATCTTGAAGTGCTTGCTCAGATCCTGTGCACCATCAACGCGGGTGAAGTGCTCGTAAATGCCGTTGTGGCGAACCAGAGAGACCAGCTCCTCATGCGGTGCCATGGAGAGAATAGACTGGCTCTTGCCTGCGCCACTGATTGTCTCAAGCGCGTGCAACGCGTCAGGTGCCAGAGGCAAATCGTACATCACTGGCTCATAGACTGCACCAAACCCGCTATAAAATTCAGAGAGCTCAACGTCTGTTGCATCGCGTCCCATCACAGCCTTGAGATAATCGGCAAAAGGACGCGTATGATGCTGCCGCACATCGTCGAACGTTACACCGGTCAAACCAGCCCTCGCAAAAGTATCGATGCCGTATTGTGCTGTGATCTCAAAATCATCCAGCAGGGTACCGTTCCAGTCCCAGACAATGTGCTTAATCATAGACCTAACCAGTTTCAGGATATCGCCGATAAGTGCCCGGTGGCGCTAACGGATATGCAAACAGAACATTTGCCTCACATGTGGTGCAAACAGTGACGCCTGTCAATGCTGCGCATATCCGTAGAAAGAGATGCGCAGCAACAAGCTAAAGCGGTTGGGCCGCTTTAGTTCTTCTTCCTGAATGTCCGCGTACCCGGACGCCCACCAGAGCTTCGGCCTGACGATGTCCGGCGTTTCTTCTTCTCACCTGTAGCACCTGCTGGTGTCGGCAAATCCGTTCCTGGTCCCATCTCACCCAACCGTGGTTTGTGCACCTTGCTGCCAGCATCGGCTTTCTCTGCCTCTGCCTTGGGCAAGTTGCCGGAAGCGCCATACTTCTTCTTACCGCCAAAACCACCAGTCTGCTGCTCAACAGAAGATTGCCGCGCCATCGGATCATCCGCCACCGCAAGTTCAGTCTCCTGCAGACGTTTGACCTCATCACGCAGCCGCGCTGCTGTCTCGAATTCAAGATCAGCCGCAGCTTCACGCATCTGCTTCTCAAGGTCTTCAATGTGGGCCTTGAGGTTGTGACCGATGGTGGCCCCTTCCTCAGCAAAGCCAGCATCCACTGAAACGTGATCCTGCTCGTAAACGCTTTCCAGAATATCGCCGATGGAGCGCTTCACGCTTTCCGGCGTAATGCCATGCTCTTCGTTATACGCTTCCTGCTTGGCGCGACGACGGTTAGTTTCCGCAATCGCACGCTCCATGGAGCCGGTCATGTTATCCGCGTACAGGATCACCTTGCCATCCACGTTACGCGCCGCACGACCAATGGTCTGAACCAGCGAGGTTTCAGAACGTAGGAAGCCTTCCTTATCCGCATCCAGAATAGCCACCAAAGCACATTCAGGAATATCCAAGCCTTCACGCAACAGGTTAATCCCGATCAGCACATCAAACGCACCGAGACGAAGATCACGAATGATCTCAATACGTTCCAGCGTATCAATATCCGAGTGCATGTAACGCACACGCACACCGTTCTCGTGCAGATACTCAGTCAGATCTTCCGCCATGCGTTTGGTCAGCGTGGTCACCAGCGTACGGAAGCCATTCGCCGCCTTCTCACGCACCTCACCCAGCAGATCATCCACCTGCGTCTTGGCAGGCCGGATCTCAATATCAGGATCAGTCAGGCCGGTCGGACGGATAACCTGCTCAGCAAACACGCCACCGCTCTCATCCATCTCCCAGCCGCCCGGCGTCGCGGACACAGCAACCGTTTGCGGCCGCATGGCATCCCATTCTTCAAACCGGAGCGGACGGTTGTCCATGCAGGACGGCAGACGGAACCCATACTCCGCCAGCGTTGCCTTGCGCCTAAAGTCACCTCGGTACATCGCGCCGATCTGAGGCACGGTCACGTGGCTCTCATCAATAAACACCAGCGCATTGTCAGGCAGGTATTCAAACAGAGTTGGCGGCGGCTCACCCGGCGCACGACCTGTTAGATAGCGAGAGTAGTTCTCAATACCCGCACAAGCGCCTGTCGCTTCCATCATCTCCAGATCAAACGTACAACGCTGATCCAACCGCTGCGCTTCCAGCAGGCGACCATGCTCATTGAGTTCATCAAGACGATGCTTCAGCTCTTTCTTGATGGACTTGATGGCCTGATTAAGGGTCGGCTTCGGTGTCACATAATGCGAGTTCGCGTAGATCTTCACCAGTTGCAGCTCACCGGATTTCTTGCCCGTCAGCGGATCAAACTCGGTGATGCTTTCAATCTCATCGCCCCAAAGGGAAATACGCCAGGCACGATCCTCATAGTGCGCCGGGAACACTTCAATCGTATCCCCTCGCACGCGGAACGTTCCACGCTGGAAAGCCGCATCATTGCGCTTGTAGTGCAAGGCCACCAGATCGGCGAGCAACTGACGTTGCTCAATCTTCTCGCCAACCTCCAGCTTGAAGGTCATCGCCGTATAGGTCTCTACCGAACCAATACCGTAGATACAGGAGACCGACGCCACGATGATAACATCATCACGCTCCAACAAAGCACGGGTCGCCGAGTGGCGCATCCGGTCAATCTGTTCGTTGATGGAGCTTTCCTTCTCAATGAAGGTATCCGTTCGCGCTACATAGGCTTCCGGCTGATAGTAGTCATAGTAAGAAACGAAGTACTCAACCGCGTTGTTCGGGAAGAACGCTTTGAACTCCCCATAAAGCTGCGCCGCCAGTGTCTTGTTCGGAGCAAGGATCAATGCTGGGCGCTGGGTCTGCGAAATCAGTTGCGCCATGGTGAAGGTCTTACCAGACCCCGTTACACCCAGCAGCACTTGTGTTTTATCACCATCCGCCAAACCAGCTTTCAGATCCGCAATCGCTGTCGGCTGGTCACCTTTCGGCTCAAATTCAGATTCCAAAGAAAAGGCAACGCCCCCTTCAGACTTCTGCGGACGCTCAGGCCGATGCGGCACCCACGCATCTTCCCCCGTCTCATCAGAACGCCCCTGCTCAATCAACCGGGCCAGCGCCTGAACAGTCGCAGTCGCACCGGAGATCGTTTCTTCCTTCGCCTTCTTCCGCTTTTTCTTCGTCTCCTTGACGTGCGTATCAAGCAGCTTCTCAGCGTCTTCCAGCGAGATGTCCAATCCGGCGATCGGGTTCAAACCACCCTTGGCCCGCTCACGCGGATCACTGGTCGCGCCCATGGACGTGCCCCGCGCAGATTTCGCAGGTGCCTTCTTCGCCTTCGCCGCAGGCTTCTTGGCTGCTGGTTTCTTAGCTGTCGTCTTCTTCGGTGCAGGCTTCTCTTCAGCAGGCTGCTCGGCTTCTTTCTTTGCCTTCAGACCGGAAAGATCTTCTTCTGCGAGCTGATCAGCCCAGTCAGAAACAGAGCCGGACAACGGACTGCCGGAAAGAGCTGGCTGCGGAGCCTCACCAAAGCCAGAGGAAGACCCTTCAGCTTCTGGGAGTGAGGATGAACTGGAAGTTTTTGTGGGGCGCTTAGTCATGGGCACACTATGCCGTGAGTCATTTGGAAAAGAAAGTATGTTCTTCCTTCGTTCCATCACTCTCACGTAATCATCCTCTTAATTTGTAAGGACAGTTTTGAAAGAACCCGTTGCCCTCTCTTAACCAGACTGAGTGCATTGGATTGAGTGGTGCCTGAGGTTGCCGCAGACTGCGCCTCAACAGCCAGAGCGTGTTCTGGCACGCGCAGATAAACACAACCGCTCACTCTCACTCACCGAGCAGGACAATAAGAATGAAAAAAACACCTTTCGGACTTGGTGCCATAACCACATTTTCAGCCGCTCTCCTCCTCGCGTCCACCGCTCAAGCAGCACCTTCCAAAAACGTAAGCGGTGAGGTCCTCGTCCCACTCAACTACATCATCGGCTTAAAAGAAGACGGTTCATCCGACCAAGCTGTGACAGAAGCCTGCGAGAAAAAGTATGAAGTGGGTATGGGCAAGGAAATCTTTGTCGAGTACCAGATCAGCCCAACACAAAACCGCGCGGTTGCGCTGGTGGAAGACACCGAAGTCAGGCTCACCCCACTCGGCATTCCGGAGACCTATTCTTTCACCTCAGATAAAATGCCAGATGTCCTGAAGCAGAAAGGTTTCCTGCGTGTGATCTTCACTATGGAAGATGATTTTGATGACGAAGTAGTTCACATCATCGCTGCCGGAGATCAGCCAACAGACAAGTGCTTCCTCAGCACCGAAGCCTTCAAGCTGAGACAATAAGGCGAATGCCTTACACAGCAACCGCCCGCCAATGCACACCGCTCCGCACATTCGCATTGATGGTGCGCTTTGGCTCTGCAGTTCTTTTGGGATCAGCCGGCAACGCAAACGCCCGGCTGGTCACGGAAGAACTCATGCTGCCCATCGCCCACTTCGGCACCGCCGTCAGCACCGGACTGGCCTCCTCAAATATGACCGACCACTGCCAGTCCATCTATGACGAGTTTCGCGGAACTGCTGTCTTCGTCGACTATGAAATCGACACCAGCTCAACCTACGCCTTTGCCGAGATCGCCGTCGCAGGCGAAGTGGTAAAAATGACCCCGCACCCCATCAAGGCCCACTACAAGTTCTTCAGCAACAAGCTGCCAAAACACCTGGCCAGCCTCGGCGCCCAAGCGGTGATCTTCCGGATCAACAACAAGTTCAAACACCCCTCAGTCGAAATCCGCTTCAGCAACAACAACCGCTACGAATGCCACCTCATCGCCTCATCCCCAAAATAAAAAAAGGGCCAGAGATCACCATCCCCGGCCCCATAATTCTCAAAGATACAACAGTTTAGAACGCAACGCGGAGTTTAGAAGAAACCGCGAAGTTCCAGGAGGAGTCGTATTCATACTCGGTGCTGACGTCCGAATTAACGGCCCCAGTCTTGACAATGTCATAACTGCCTTCGCCTGATGTTTTATATATCGCGCGACCACCAAGCGTGAACTTCACGTTCTTCGCAAAGTCATAACTACCACCAAGGCTAAGGGAGTAAGTATCGGAATAAGGGCCACCGATACCTTTGTCCCAAGTCACACTACTTCCGAGACTTAACTTTTCCGTCAGCTGATGACCAATGCCAGCTTCAACGATCCAGCCATCAGAATAACCAAGATCTCGAACAACATTAGTTGGAATTGCCCCACCAGGAGAATCAACATCCACCGCAAGTTCGTTGAGTACACTCCAGTCGGTCCACTTTACACCGAAGGAAGCTAACCATTTAGGAGCAATACCTGTCTGAACTTTTGCCTCGATAGACTGAGGAAGTGTTGCTTTAGCGCTTGCACCGTAGCTTCCAGCCCCTTGAATCGCGAGCGCACCATCGAGCTTCACATCAATACCAGACTCGTACGCGACCATCGCACGCAACGCTATCTCTGGCTTTTCAAAAGCCGCACCAATGCGATATCCGTATTCTCGGTCGGAATCTACATTGATTTCAGTGTCTCGCTCAACGGTAGGAGCAACCAACGTCTTAGACAGCTGCTCATAATCAACCGTCACAGAGCGAAGACCGCCAAATACGCGAATGTAATTGCCCTTGCTCAACTCATGCTTGTAGCTCAGCATAGCATCAACGCCTAGGGCATCAGCATTCGTCTCGCCGATAGCAAAACGGCCATTCCAATCAAAGCCTGGCTGCTCGCGAATGAGATAAGGCTGATTAATGCGTGCGAATAGATCTAAGTTCTCAAGCAGGCCAATTTTTACAGAATTGGAGAACACCGCTATATTTGGCGCAATATCGTTTGCTGAAGAATTATTAGTATCATCGGCAACAGGAAAAGCTGTATTTTGCTTAGTCTTTGCATTCTTGAAGTCAACATTACGATCTGCGTAAGTCGCCTGAGTTTCAAAAACAAACTTACCATCAGCAAACAGCAGATCGTAGTCGGCGATACCTTCAGTGGACCAGCCGCCAGCAAATGCAGCAGCAGGAATCATGGATACCGCACAGCCCAGAACGGTAGTCTGAGCCAATGTTTTGAGAACACGCATGCCCTCTCCCCCTTATGTTTCCCCGTATACAGCGTTTAAAACACTGATTTCAGGTTCATTCAGCTGGGAGCACTTGCTTAAGATACGGAAATTGCAGCGCGTTTCGCCCCAATGCGACACACATGCCATCCGCACTTACCGAGCCTCTACGTGTCTCGCGCCAGTGCAATCCCACCAATTTGCAGAGCAAACTGATATAGTTCTGACTGCATGCATAGCGCATTGAGAGAAATAATCACCCCTCCCATAGTATAAATACTACGCCATTTCGTTTGGGCAGGCATTTCAAGACTTAAATATAACCTAAGGTAAATAACGATGATATATTTACTTAACTACAATGCAATGAAGTTAATCACCAGATGGCGCCATGTATTAGACTATAGTCAAACTTACCTATACGTAAATTACTTAAGAGTTTTGAGCTAGCTTTTCCAACAAATCAACATGCTCATTTCTCCACAAAACTGTTGCACAAACAGCACAAATCAGGGTGTAACTTGCACAATTCACGCACACCTTGTGACGCAGATCAAAAACAATCTGCTCACTCTAACGCAAAAAGCCGGAGACGATGCTCCGACCTTTGCAACTCTCTATCTGCAGATATCAGAATGACACGCGTAACTTGGTATTAATCGCGTATGCCCAAGACGGGTCATAGTCATATTCAGTCACTGCACTGATTGAAGACACATCATTCGTCATATCTCCTGAGCCAGCAGTTTTGTAGATTGCAGCAGTTCCGAGAGTAAATTTGACATTTTTGCTCGCCGCGAAAGAGCCACCAAGTCCGATTGTATATGTATCAGAATAACTACCACCGACACCTCGATCCCACTGCAGCGAACTACCGACACTGAATTGTTCGTTTATCCTGTGCCCAATACCCGCTTTAACTGTCCAGCCATCCTGAAAGTTCAGTTTGCGATCAACGGTTTTGCTGCCTGCAGCGTTAGTAACTGACAACTTGTCAATCACGCTCCAGTCGACCCATTTCACTCCAAACGATGCCAGCCAGTTAGGTGCAATGCCAGACTGTACGTTGAACTCGACCGATTGCGGCAAAGTCAAAGAAGCAAAGCTATCAAATGTAGTGACACCAACTGCTTCAGTATCACCCTCAAGATCAACATGTATCTCGGAATCATATATCAGACTTGCGCGCAATGCATATGCAGGCATTTCATATGCGAGACCAGCTCTCCAGCCAACATCCAAACCTTTTGACTTCAAGTCTACCTTTGCAACAACGATATTACTCGGACTTGTTGCAGTTAACCCCTCAGAGAAGTACGTTAGATCCAGAGCCCGAGCACCTGCAATTGCACGAAGATATTGCCCCTCCCCAACCTGAAACTTGTAGGAACACGTTGCATCAAACGCAAAGGTCACCGCTCTCGTTTCATATCCGGAAAAGCGACCATTCCAGTTCGGATCCATTTCCTCTTCAATCGAATATGGATTATTTACACGAGCAAGACAGTCCGCATTCTCAGTGAGTGCGAGTTTCAGAGCTCCTTGGTAGTTCCAAATATTAGGTGTAGCTCGTGAGGAAGCGTCACCTGTGACAGGACCGAACGCGGTACTCGCAGTTGTAATATCGTAATCAACATTACGATCAACGTATGTAAACGAGCTCTCTGCGACAAATTCTTCAGGCGCAAACAGCAGTTCAGACGAGCCAATACCAAGCGTATCCCACGCGCCTGCTAAAGCTGAGCCTGATCCGGCCAGCACAAAGCAGCCTGCTGCGAGGCCGCGGCCTGCATTCTTTAAAACCCGCATACTCTTCCCCCAATGCTAATGGGTCTCGGGCAACTCCCCAGGGCCAGACCCACGTTTGAAGGGATGCGAAGATATGTCGTGAAAGAAGAGCCCACCTCGAAAGAGGTAGTTCTATGTTTAAAACATTATTTGAGCATAGATTGCGACTATACTTCCCCCACTAGCACGAAAATCCCAACATCACTTCATAATAACTGCGTATATTTACCGAGTGATATATTATCCGCACATTTATCGTGGTCAATACCATCTATATGTAGTTTTGAGTATTTTTCTTCTGAATCTAACTTTATGTTATCTGCACAAATGAGCAAAATATGACTTGTACATCAAAATAAAAACTCAAGCCCGAATGGAAAAACTCATTCAATTCTGAAACTTACGTTTGGGTAATGTCAGAAAATGTGTCGCAACACTGCGGGCTAGCTCGCAATGCCAAACCCCTTAGATTTCAGCGGGCAAAAAAGGCATATTTTTTCAATGCAATAACGACGCAGCAGCAAATTTGAGGCTTAACACCGCAAATATGCTGAGGCTTGAGGCAAAAGTGATTCACGAATAGCCCTGTCACACATTGCACGGGTATATCTTTTTTGAGGAGGGAGGATAAACTCTGACACCAGAGGGAATATCTTAGCTTTCAGCGCATTTCCGAAAACTGAACGCTGCCGAAAAACCACTCAGTTAGAAACAAACCAAAGCAACGTAAACTTCCCTGCACAAACCCCGGCAGCTTTATGGTCGCAAGCACACCTGAAATACCTGCTGCGCAATCTCACGCACATCAGGATCATTCGGCCGAACCAGCAGATCTTCCCAAACACCACGCTCCATCAGCTCAGCAGAAGTACACTCACAAGCTCGCGCACATTGCTCGGCATCAACGGTCTGGCTACACACCGCGGTACATGACTGCTGAAAGCTTCGCATCTGCACATCACCGAACAGACCGACATTCACACCAACCCAAACGACACCAAACAGGATCGGTTGATGAAGAAGGTAGGTCGCGAGCGAATGACGACCGAACCACGCAAAGCAACGCGAAATAACGCTCGGCGACGCAGAACCGCGCAAAAACCGCAAAAGGTCGTAGCGGGCAAAGATATCCCCGCAGCCTACGCCCAACAGCACAGGGCCAAACCAGGGAATAAGCGGCACATAATCAACGGAAACTTCGGGTAATGAGTTGAGCCCCAGCCAGAAAAACTGGCGATAAGGCAGCACGTAATCCCCCAGCCAGTGGTAGAGCAAAATCACCCCTGCCCCACATAGCAACGCAATTATGGAGTGAACCCGCAAAAACGGCAGAGCGAGCAAGCTGGAAACCACAATGGAATGCAGAATGCCAAAGCGAACCCATTGATCCTGAAAGATAAAGTAGGTTGCGACAGAAACCGCCAGCGCAGCAACAGCAACCTTAATCTCCCGCCGCCAGAAACTCTCCCATCGGATGCCATTTCTATGTGCCAACACAAGACTGAAGCCAACAAGGAAGAGAAAACTACCGGCAATCAATTGAGCGAGCAGGCGCCAACCCGGCGCACCGGAGACATCCCAGCCAACAACATTGAACCAGGAGAGATCCCAGGAAAAATGGTAAATCGCCATTGCCAGAAGTGCGAGACCGCGAGCGACGTCCGCGAGGATAAGTCTGCTTGGCAATGGGTTTTGCTGCACGTTATTCCCCTATTCAGGATCTGCGAAAGCGGCTCGCACCACTACAAACGCGTTGATTATCTTCAACCTACATAAACCAACTCACCAACACAGAAAATCTCTCCGGTCCCTAAAACAAGGGAAACCCTGTATAAATAGGGAAGCTAAATAGCCAATAGGCTTCGGAATGTCTTGGAACAATAAAGGCTTAGCCCTTCGCGGCAGCCGCATCTACGCCCTCCTCCTTCTCATCACCGCCATCGTGATCGTGTTTGTTGCCTTCATTTTGCGCCCCCATCAGGTTGAGATAAAAACTTCATCCCAATGCGGCGAGGCTTCCTGGTATGCCCTCACCTCTCAAACGGCCAGCGGGGAAATGATGGACCCATCCAAACTCACGGCAGCCCATTTGACCCTTCCAATGGGCACACGAGTGCTGGTCACAAACCTCACCAACGGCAAATCACTGACTGTGCGCATAAATGATCGCGGCCCTTATGCACAAAACCGCCTGATAGACCTTTCCAAAGCAGCGGCTGCAGAACTGGGTTTCATTAAAAGCGGTGTAACTCAGGTAAAAATCTCAGTCGCCAATGAATTCAAACAACATTTGAAAGGGCACAAATGTAATAATCAACAATATACTTTTAATAGCGCCGCAAATACATTGACTGAATAAAATTTTAGGACAATTACTATACACATAAGCAATCAGAACCTAAAATAATGAATAGTCCAGAGTTCGATTGCTATGAAGTTACCGCGTAATACCAGTGCTGTTCTTTTAGCATTATGCCTGACCTTACCCAGTGCTGACCTGTTGCTGAGCCCGGCAAAGGCCAACGTGCCGCTTGTTGTGCCTGCTGGCAACCGGTTGAAGATCCAGCCAACAATCCCAACTGCATCCGCAACCCGCACCAAAGCGTTCAATCGAACCTACGAGAAGAAGTTCCAGCGTATTCTCACTGTGCTCAGAAGAGAAAACCGCCTGATCCGGAACATCAAAAAAGTCGCCACACTCTATAATATTGATCCGGTTCATATCCTCGGTGCCATCGTCGGCGAGCATACCTACAACTACGACAGCCTCGACAGCGCACAGGGCTATTACATGAAAGCCCTGCAATACGCTCGAATCCCCATTTCATTTCAATATGATGGCGAGAAAGTCTGGAGTTTTGTAGAGCGCCCGCAGTTTAACAACTGTCGCCGAGAAGAAACCAGCAACAGCCGCTGGAGATGCTATGAACTCATCTGGAACACCAAGTTCATGGGCAGACGCGTTGGTGGCATCCGCTATCCCAGAGAGCCATTCCACCGTGCTTTTTTCCGCCCTATGTTTGCCGGTCAAAGCTTCGGTCTAGGTCAGATAACACCGCTGACAGCCTTGAAGATGAACGACATGGTCAACAGCATCAGCGGCCTCCCGAGGCTCAGCTCCAAAGACGCCTCAGGTCTTTATAAAACAGTGATGGACCCCAACAAATCCATCCACTACACCGCCGCAGTCCTGAGAGATGCAATCAACGCCTACAAGCAGGTCGCGAACGTCGACATCTCTGAGAACCCTGGGATCACCTCCACGCTCTATAACCTTGGAAACCCTTGGGAACGCGCAATTTCTTACAGAAACAAACGCCGCATCAGACCAGCACATCTGCCCCGCGAGAACTACTACGGCTGGCTGATCAATGAACGCATTGAGGAACTCAAAGCGATCCTGCAATAAAAAAAGGGGAGCTGAAACTCCCCTTTCCGCCACAGTATCTGATGTTTACTTCAGGTACGGGTTGTTCAGTCGCTCATGACCAAGCGAAGACGCAGGACCGTGTCCCGGCAGGAACGTAATGTCATCGCCCAGCGGCAAGAGCTTCTCTTTGATAGATGCAATCAGCGTATCATGATCGCCGCCCGGCAGATCGGTGCGCCCGATTGAACCGGCAAACAGAACATCACCGGAAATCGCCAGCTTCAGATCCGTATTATAGAAAACAACGTGCCCCGGTGCATGACCCGGGCAATGCAGAACCTGAAACTCCGCACCACCAGCAGTAACCACATCACCCTCCACAAGCCACTGATCTGGTTCAACTTTACGCACGGCATCCAGACCGAACTGCTTTGCCTGATCTTCAACGCGGTCAATCAGTGGACGGTCAGCCTCATGCGGGCCAATCACTTTCACACCCAAAGTTTCCGCCAGCTCAGCAGCTCCGCCGATATGGTCGATATGCCCGTGAGTGATGAGGATATGTTCAACAGTAACGCCAAGCTCTTTCAACGCAGCAAGGATGTGGTCAACATCCCCACCCGGATCAACAACAACCGCTTTTTGCGTGTTCTTGTTCCAGACGATGCTACAGTTCTGCTGGAAGGCAGTGACCGGGACAACAGTAATCTGAATTCCTGACAGATCTGCTTTATTGCTGGCATCACTCATAAGTGCTCAATCTCCAAATTCCGAATTCCACGCACCATACAGTAATCATATTTGGCGGGCTACTCTCCGCTGCATTTGAACTGAGCTAATATTACGATTTTCAAATACAACCTCCAAAGCAAGTCCAAATAAATACCATTTATAATTGTGATCACAGTCAAACATGCAAATTTCATTTGTCATCGCAAAAATATTCGGTCTTTTAGAGGTAAACTATGCCATTTTATCCTCTAATTTCTGGTCACACCCCCAATTTCATAGGGTTTTACCTCCACCTTCCCTAGGAAAAGCTTGCCCTATTACCAAACTGAACCCTATTATATGCCGCGCATTCGTGAAGACTGCCTATGTTGATCTGGCCAATATTATTACCCGGCCAAGCAAATTAGGGAGCATTTGCGGTGTAAGGCAGGTAGGAGCTCTTAACCAAAGCCCCACTAGGACATTTGATTTTATTATTTGTTTGTTTTCGGACGGGCATTTGGCTTTGAGAAAGCGAGTACATGCGGATACTGGCAGGTTTAAATCCGCAGGAAAGGCGATATTGTAATGCATAATGGGAATTCGGGTCGTCGTCCACGCAGTAAGCGAGGCGGCAAGCGCGAATTTGGGGATTCGCAGAATTTCGGCCCGGAGTTTGGGGCACCAGCTTATTTTCCAGGAGATTCCGAGCGCGATGCCTACGCGCCTCCGATGATGGAAAATGAACGCAGAGGCCCCTATGGGAACCGCAACTCGGGAGGGTACGGCGGAGACCGGAATAACGGTTATCGTGCAAGCGGACACGGAGATGGTGACCGCGGCGGGTATGGCAATCGTGGTGGCGGCGGCGGAGGCGGTGGCTTCCGTGATGGTCCAAACGGCGGTGGCGGCGGTCGACGCAGCTATCCTCCAGTAGAACGTGGCCCACGCCAGTCAGGTACCGTTAAGTTCTTCAAACTGGATAAGGGTTTTGGCTTTATCACTCCAGATGAAGGCGAAAACGATGTGTTCGTCCATATCTCAGCCGTTGAACGCTCCGGCCTGACCACGCTCGATAGCGGCCAGCGGATTTCCTTTGAGACAGAACCTGATCGCCGGGGCAAAGGTCCAAAGGCAGTTGAACTGCGCCTGGAAGATGGTCCAGCAGCTTCATCTGAAGACTCTCAATCTCAGCCAGAGATGAACAACGATTTTGACAGCATGGGTCAGGACTAAGCCTCCTGAAACAGCTCTGTTGATTTTCTAAAGGCAGCATTTCGCTGCCTTTAGTTTTGTCCGCAACCTGCCTCTTTGCGCCTTGTCTCCTCCCCCGCCATCAGACTATAAGGCCGACAACAAACTCAGTCACAAGCGCGTCCAACGGCAACACACTCCCTCTGGCTGCGCGAAACAAAGGCCAACAGGCGCCACTATGAACTACCGGCACATTTATCATGCAGGCAACATCGGCGATGTCCTCAAACACGTCGTTCTTGCCAACATCCTGAAGTACCTCCAGAAGAAAGATGGAGCCTACCGGGTGCTCGATACACATGCCGGTATCGGCCTGTATGACCTGACCTCGGAAAAAGCGCAGAAAACCGGTGAATGGCAGCAAGGCGTCGGCAAAGTGCTGGAGAACATCGACGCCGCCTCTGATCAGGTGAAGGAAGTCCTGGCCCCTTGGCTGGAGACCGTTGAGAATCTCAACCCCGGTGGCGGCGTGCAGTTTTATCCGGGCTCCCCGGAAATTGCCTGCATGCTCGCCAGAAAGCAGGACCGCCTCACACTAACAGAACTTCATCCAGAAGATTTTGAAGAGCTGAAGAACAATTACGGCGGGGACAAAAAGGTCAAGGTGATTGCACTGGATGCCTGGCTGGCATTGGGTAGCTTCCTCCCCCCAAAAGAAAGACGCGGTCTTGTACTGATCGATCCGGCTTTCGAAGTAGAAGACGAGTTCAAGCGTCTCGCTGAGGGCGTCATCCGCGGCTGGAAGCGCTGGCAAACCGGCACATTCGCAATCTGGTATCCGGTCAAGAACCAGCGTATCGTCAACCAACTCATTGTAACACTTGAAGAAGCTGGCATCCGCAACGCAGTGAAACTGGAACTCTCCGCAGGCCAGATCAGCGATGACAGGCCAATGAAGTCCAGTGGCATGCTGGTCGTCAATCCACCCTGGACACTCACAAGAGACATGAACACAGCCCTGCCATGGCTCTGTCAGACTCTTTCTCAGGGCAAAGGTGCAGAATGGTCTGTGAAGCAGGTCATTGCTGAGTAACCCCTCAGAACCTTTGATTGACCAGAATCCGCAAATCACTGATTGCTTAAAGCGCAGGATCAAAGCTCATGCGCTTTTTGTATCTCGTCGCGCCTTATAAAGAG
>NZ_DS996806.1:0-121938 GCF_000156235.1 Pseudovibrio sp. JE062 | reverse complement strand
CAGCCTTCTGCTGTTCAAGACCAGCCAGCCTTTCCGTGGAGAGTGTTAATGCGCGCGAGATCAATCCTCACACTATTGACTGCAACTGTATTGAGTGTTGCCACTGGGACGACATTTGCCGCTGATCTTGTCCCTCCGGGAACCTATGACTCCAACATCCCTCAGATAGACAAGGAAGACTTCATCGATCCAGATGAGAAGGTCTATTTCGGATGGTCCGGCGACTACCTTCCGGCCTGCGACTCCGGCAAAGCCCAACGCGCTGTTGCCCGCCAGATCGCCCGTGCAGTGCCCAGCTACTATGGTGGATTGCAGATCAAGCTGATTGAAGACATTCGCGAGTCCGAGTTCACAATCAGAAGACCCAGTCCCGTTGGACGACGTTACTGCAATGGCATCGCCACACTGACAGACGATGCCCGCTACCGAATTTATTACGCACTCGTACAATACGATGGCTTCCTTGGCATTTCGTGGGGGGTCAAAGCGTGTATCGATGGCCTCGACAAGTTCCGAGTCTACGACGGCGAATGCCGAACCGTTCGCCCAGAACAGGAAATCATTCCGCGCTAACAGCCTTGCTACATCATGCCTCGTAGGACGAAGAAAGCTGGAGATCTATAATCCATCCAGCTCAGTCCTACGGGTATGCAGTTGATGAAACACTATCTCGCCTACGCAAGCCATGATGGCCAAACCAGAAAAATAATTGGCAAGATCTCAGAGATTCTTGAACTCAAAGGAGAAAAGGTTGTCTTCCTCCCCCTTGTAACGGGGATGGAGCCACTCCCCTCTGATCTGCACGATGCCAGCATTCTGATCGGTGCGCCCATCCGCTACGGCTTTCATCTCAAGCCAGTACGCCAGTTCGTGCAGCAAAACCTAAGCGAACTGAATGCAGCTCATACAGCCTTTTTCTCAGTCAACCTGACAGCTCGAAAAGCCGAAAAGAGCACACCAGAAACCAACGCATATCTCAGGAAATTCCTCGAAAAATCAAAGTTCCAGCCAAAACAGACTGCTGTCTTTGCAGGTGCGCTCAACTACCCTGATTACAAACCGTGGGATCGCCTAATGATCCAACTCATCATGAAGATGACCAATGGTCCAACAGACCCATCTCTCTCCATCGAGTTCACGGATTGGCAAGCCGTTGAGCGCTTTGCAGAAGAACTTGCAAGTCCACGAGAGGCACGGGCACTTTAGCAGTGAAGTCACTTGCATTATTGGAAGAAACACGGATATCGTGCAGACCACTCAATTCTCCTAGAGCGCCTCCCCGAAAAGTAATTCCGGTTTTCGGACAAGGATGCGCGTAACAACATGATTTAGTGTTTTACAGGTGGCTGCCATGCAAACTCTTCGTTCCTCCAGCGCTTCTCCTTTTGGTCGCAAAATCAAGCTCGCGCTGTATGTGTTAGGCTTCGCAGATAAAGTGAACGTGGAAGTCGCTAAGACACTGGATCCAAACGATACGCTGCGCCAGCAAAACCCGCTCGGCAAGATCCCGTGCCTCATTCTAGAAGACGGCAATGTACTCTATGATAGCCGCGTGATCACCGAGTATCTGGACTACATGGCCGGCGGTGAAAAGCTGATCCCTGCCGGTGCTGAACGCTTTGATATCCTCACCAAGCAAGCCCTTGCAGATGGCATCTGTGATGCAGCTATCCAGATCGTCTATGAAGGCCGTATGCGCCCTGAAGAGAAGAAGCATCAGGATTGGGTAGACTACCAGCAGGCCAAAGTAGATCGTGCGCTCACAGCCTTTGAAAACACCCCACTCCCACAGGTTCAGCACAACTCACCAGATGCCGCACAGATCGCTCTGGCTTGCGCGCTCGGATATCTTGACCTTCGCTTTGCAGGCGAATGGCGCAAGTCCTATCCAAAACTCGTCGCTTGGCTTGATGACTTCGCCTCCAGCGTCCCAGCCTACGACAAAACCAAGCCTGAGCCAGGAGCATAAGAGCTGCAATGATCATCCTTCGCACATCACCAACCTCTCCTTATGGGAGGAAGGCTCGCATTGCTGCAGCTGTTCTTGGTCTTGAAGATCAGGTCAAAGTCGATTGGGCAGACACCCGAGCTTCTGAAGGATCTTTGTACGAGCAGAACCCGCTTGCAAAAGTCCCGACACTGCTGCTGGAAAACGGCGAGATCGTTTACGACAGCCGCGTTGCACTGGAGCTGCTCGACACGCTCGCAGGCGGCGGCAGGATCATCCCAACAGGTGAAGCACGCATCTCTGTACTGACAAAACAGGCAATGGCGGACGGCATTACGGATGCTGCTATTCAGGCACAGATCGAAACCAGAAATCATCCGGAAGAACACTGGAACACAGTCTGGATCGAGCGCCAACAGGGTAAGGTCAACCGCACACTCAAAGCGTTTAATGACCAGCTGCTTCCAACGCCAGCACAAACCAATGGCATCCCAGACTGCGCTCAAATCGCTCTGGCGTGTTCACTGGGCTATTTGGACTTACGGGCCAACGGCGACTGGCGCCACGAATATCCGGAGCTCGTACGCTGGCATGACGCCTTTGTGGAGCAGGTGCCTGCCTACAATGAAACACTGGCACCAGAGATGCTCGAAAGAAGCTAAAACAAAAAAAGGCGCATGCCAGAAGCATGCGCCTTTAATGCAGAAAATCCGTTCAATTAGAACTTCATGGACACGCCTGCGCGTACCAGATTTTCGTCGATCTTGGTTTTTTCAGTAGTACCACCGAAGTCAAACTTCTGGTCGCCGAAATCCTGATAGAGGTATTCGAGGCGAGCAGTCAGAGTGTCGGTTACTGCGTGTTCAACACCAGCACCTACAACGTAACCAATCGCAGTTTTCTCATCTTTGCCTGCAGAAGATTTTGCAGTCAGGTCTTTGAATGCAGCACCACCTGTACCGTATACGAGGGTACGGTCGAGAGCGTAACCAGCACGAGCGCGAACAGTCGCATTCCAGTCAGACTGCAGCTCTACGCCAGCGCTTTTCTCTTCAAGGTCATTGTACTGAATGTCAGCTTCAGCACCCAGCACAACGCTAGGAGCAACCATGAAGTTGTAACCAGCGTGAACGCCTGCAGTTACACCGTTCTGGTCGTCATCCAGAGCACCGGATGCACCGCTTTTGCCATCGGCGCTGAGGAAACCCCAACCAGCATTGGCACCAATGTAAGCGCCGGACCAGTCATACGCAGAAAAGGTCGCTGGTGTTTCATAAGAAATTTCTGGCTGACTTGGCTGCACTGGCTGAGGGAGGTCAGCAGCAAGGGAAGTGCCGGCCATCAGACCGAAAGCAATAGCGGTACAAGACGCAATACGCAGCATGTATCATTCTCCAACAAATATAGGCGGAGCGCATGAAGCGCATCCGCTGGGGGAAGGCGATCAAATGAGACCGCCCCGGGATGGAGAAAGGTATGATTTGACTTTGTGGCTGGATCTGACGCGAATTCTGGTTAATTCAAGGCAAACTACAGAAAGAATATGGCGACTTTGACAACCTATTGTTTACGCTAGGTAATATATACTATTTGAGTGGCCTTTTTACTATACACAAGCTGTGATCATTTCTGCCGACTGAAATTTTTGCAGAGATCAGGTATCAAAAGTGATCTGAGACACTTCAAGAACGCCGCAAACCTGTCTATATACCCGGTCAGACTCTTGTCTGCCCCCTTCGGTGTAAACAAAAAACCATATATAATTGGAATTTCAGCCTATGCTTTTCTCATATGCTGCCCTCCTCGGAGGTCTCGCACTCTTGATCTTTGCCGGTGACCTGCTTGTACGCGGCGCTGTGTCAATTGCTCAGGCATTGGGAATTCCAACACTCATCATTGGCTTGACCATCGTCGCCTTTGGTACCTCTGCACCAGAACTCTTCATCTCTCTGAAGGCTGCCTTCGATGGCGTAAGCGGCGTTGCAATCGGCAATGTTGTTGGTTCTAACATCGCCAACGTTCTGCTCGTGCTCGGCGTCCCTGCCCTCATCGCAACAACACCGTGTGATGAAAATGGTGCTCAGAGAAATGCCTTGTTCATGCTGGTGGTCTCCGTAATCTTTGCAGCACTCTGCTTTATGGGTACCCTTACCCACTATGCAGGCATCGGCCTTCTCATCTTGCTCGCAATCTTCCTCGGCGATTCCGTTCGCGCAACGAAGAAGCACAAGAAGGAAAACGGTTCCTGCTGCACGACAGACTCCGACGATGACGAAGAAGACGATCTCGACGTCGATTCCGTACCTGAAAACAAAGGCATTGCAGCCCTTTTCCTGATCCTCGGCCTCATCGGCCTGCCACTCGGCGCACAGCTGACCATCTCAGGCGCAACCGACGTTGCTTCTTCCTGGGGTGTTTCTGATGCCGTGATCGGCCTGACAGTCGTTGCCCTTGGCACTTCCCTGCCAGAACTCGCTACAACCGTGATGGCAGCGATCCGTCAGCACTCCGCAGTCGCACTTGGCAACGTCATCGGCTCCAACGTTTTCAACCTGCTCGCTATCATGGGGATCACGGTCACCGTTATCCCGATCCCGATCCCGGAACAGATCCTCGTCTATGACATCTGGGTCATGCTGGCCTGTGCCGTGCTGCTCTACATCTTCGCAGCCAAGCGCCTGTGCCTTGGCAAAGCATGGGGCATATTCCTAAGTGTTGCTTACGTCGCTTACATCTACGGCGTATTTGCTCTGGATTTCATCTAAGAGACACAACTAAAACGCTTTTGAGAGAACGCACCTGCCGTTGAATCGGATAAGGTGCGTTTCCATATTTTACTTCTGAACATACCGAGAGCGAACGGACCATGGCCAAAGACACATCTGACATGCCTGCCCAAGCAGAAGACAATGTCGATGTGCCTGAGAGCACTCCGGAAATCCAGTTCGAAAGCAATGCCTCTCCGCGCAAGCCGGGCGTAAAAGGCGTTGAAGTCATCGCTGATTTCGTCAAACGCCTGCCACTTGGCCCTGGCGTCTACCGTATGTTTGATGAGGATGGCGAAGTCCTCTACGTCGGTAAGGCCCGCTCTCTCAAAAAGCGTGTGACCAGCTACACGCGGCTGCAAGGACAATCCAACCGCATCATGCGGATGATCATGGCAACGGCTGCCATGGAGTTTGTCGAAACCCGCACAGAGCCTGAAGCCCTGCTGCTGGAAGCAAATCTGATCAAGCGACTACGCCCTCGCTTCAACGTGCTTCTGCGTGACGATAAATCCTTCCCGTACATCCTGATCAGCGCCGATCATGAAGCCCCTGCCCTGATCAAACATCGTGGCGCGCGCATCAGAAAAGGTGACTACTTCGGCCCATTTGCTTCCGCAGGTGCAGTAAACGACACCATCAACGCCATGCAGAAGGCGTTCTTGATCCGCAACTGTTCTGACAGCTATTACTCAAACCGCTCACGCCCTTGCCTGCTCTATCAAATCAAACGCTGTGCAGCACCATGCACCGGCGAGATCTCGATCGAAGACTACAAAGGCCTTGTGGCTGAAGCAAAGTCCTTCCTCTCCGGCAAAAGCCAGCTCATCAAGCAGGAACTCGCTCAGGCCATGGAGAAGGCCTCCGAGAACCTCGACTTTGAACAAGCCGCAGTCTATCGCGACCGAATTGCAGCACTCTCTCACGTTCAGAGCCATCAGGGGATTAACCCGCAAGGCATCGAAGAAGCTGACGTCTTCGCCACCTATCAGGAAGGCGGCCAGACATGCGTTCAGGTCTTTTTCTTCCGTACAGGACAGAACTGGGGCAACCGCGCTTACTTCCCTAAGGCCGACAAAAGCTATGAGCCCTCTGAAATTCTGGAGAGCTTCCTCTCCCAGTTCTACGAGGACAAACCACCACCGCGTATGGTCCTGCTTTCTCATGACCTCGAAGAACAGGATCTGCTGGCAGAAGCCCTGACAGCCCGCGCAAACCGCAAGGTTGAAGTCGCAACACCAAAACGCGGAGAAAAACGCGAACTGGTGGAACATGCGCTCACCAATGCCAAAGGCGCACTAGGCCGCAGACTTGCAGAAACCTCAAGCCAGTTGAAACTCCTAAAAGGCGTTGCCGAAGCCTTTGGATTGGATCGCACCCCGCGCCGCATCGACGTCTTCGATAACTCCCACATTTCGGGAACCAACGCGGTCGGCGGAATGATCGTTGCTGGTTCTGATGGCTTTGCAAAAGGCCAGTACAGAAAATTCAACATCAAGTCGGAAGACCTGATCCCCGGCGATGACTACGGCATGATGCGAGAAGTCCTCTCCCGCCGCTTTGCACGCCTCCAGAAAGAAAATCCGGAAGGTTACGAACAAGCTGCACGCTTCAAAGCGCAGTCCAAAGCGAGCCAAGAAGCCAAAAGTGATGAGCAGGACATCGCACCTTCAAACGCCGACATCCCCGCATGGCCAGATCTGGTTCTGATCGATGGTGGTAAAGGGCAGCTGAGCGCTGTGCGTGAAACGCTGGAAGAAATGGGCATCACCGACATCCCACTCGTCGGCATTGCAAAAGGCCCGGACCGCGATGCAGGCCGCGAAAAGTTCTTCGTCACCGGTGAGCAAAGCTTCATGCTGCCAGAGCGCGACCCGGTTCTGTATTTCGTCCAACGTATGCGAGATGAAGCCCACCGCTTCGCCATTGGTTCTCACAGAGCCCGTCGCAAAAAAGCTATTGTTGCCAATCCACTGGATGAGATTGCTGGCATCGGCCCGGCAAGAAAGCGCGTTTTGCTCCGTCATTTCGGTACGGCAAAAGCCGTCTCAAAAGCAGGCATCGATGATCTAAGAGCTGTCTCTGGTATCTCCGAAAGCATCGCCAAGCTGATTTACAATCACTTTCACGAATAATCACGGGATAACGCATTGTTTTTACAAATAGAAAACCACTCTGCGCTATTCTCGATAAAATTTAACAGCCAAAGGTGAAGGCAGTGCGGTCAGACAGGATATTTTTAAAGAAGAAGCAAAATACCCCAATACTGCTTCATCTGGTCCGTGCCGGAACGCTTGCTGTCACCTTCCTGCTTCTGTTCTCTCTGGTTGCGCCGGGCAATCTTCTCAGCGAAGCAGCTGCTTTCTTCATCCCACAGCTCATCGCAGCAGGTTTTATCGGTCTGCTGATCTGGCTTGTCATGGCCAGAAGACTGCATTGGCTTCATCTGCTGTGCCTTCTGGGCTTGATTATCTCCAGTTTCTGGATGGTCACCAGCATTCGCCTTGTCAGACAGCCCACCGCTATTCTGGAGAACCATCCAGAAGCTAAGAGCTTCGACGTTATGAGCCTCAACCTCCTGCATATGCAGTTCGGGAAAGAAGCTCTGCAGGAACTCATCGAAAAACGCCAACCTGATCTGATCGTGTTCCAGGAAACAGCAAGCGCAACACCACGCCTTCAAGCATTCCTGAGAGAAAACTATCAGTACGCGATCCTGCCACCTGAAAAGAAAGACACCGACCTCACAGTCTTCAGTAAGTTCCCGTTAGAAAACTCAAAGCGTAACCTTGTACCAGGGCTGGGGTTCAACGGTTACATTCCCCGTGAGTTCTTGAGCGCAGACGTCAATGTTAATGGCCGGAAAATTCAGCTTTACGCAATCCACCCAGCAAGCCCGCGCAGCAAACGTCGACTGAATGGTCGCACAACCTATGTGGATTATGTGTCCAAGCACATCCAAAAACATCGGACAGATACACCCATTATGGTTTTAGGGGACTGGAACACTCCGGTCTGGTCAGATACCTTCCAGAAGTTGCTGGCTGATCTGAAGCTGAAAACAACATTCACAAGCTTCGTTCCGCAGACCACGCGATATTTTATCAATCCATTCCTTGGAAAGGTGCTGGGATCTAAAGTCGATCACATTACCTCTTCTGAAAAAATAATCATCAAAGATCTTATGATTGGCGAAGACGTCGGCTCAGACCATTTTCCAATCTTCGCAACACTTCACATATTACCTTAAAGTAAGGCTATAATAACTTTCTAGGAACTAATCCGGAGGGAAACTTGGAATGCCACGAGAATTGCTCATATCGTTCGACGCAGACCAAACCCTCTTTGACTTTCAACGCATTCTCGATGAAGCCCTGATCACCACTGCAAGTTTTCTCAGTCATTACTCAGAGAAACCCATCACCCCCAGGCGACTGAAAAGGATACGGCAGTCGCTCGCGGAAGACGCAGATCCCAACAATATCCGATTGCTAGAAATACGAAGAGCCTCATTTGAGCAAGCCCTTAATCCACTGAGCAATGCTAAGGAGTTATCCGAGCAGGCACTGGAGATCTTCAAAAGAGTCCGATTTGGTGACCCCTACTTCTATCCCCATGTCAAAGAAACACTCGCGACGCTAAAGCGAAACTACAAAACAGCGCTAATCACCAACGGCAACTCTTGTCCCAAAAGCGCAGGGATCGCCCACCTCTTCGACTTCGTGGTGATGGCAGAAGAATACCCCTACAGAAAACCAGACCCTCGCCTCTTCGATGCCATGCTCTCAATGGCCGGGATGAGCCCGGACAAACTCATTCATGTCGGAGATTCTCTGGAACACGACATCGCAGGTGCAAATAATATCGGCGCCACATCCGTCTGGTTTAATCCCCTTCATCACGACAACAGCTCTCCTGTCCTGCCAGATCATTCCATCGCCTGCATGAGAGAATTACCTAGTTTGGTAGCTGGATACGCCTCCCGCTGAAAGTTTGCCACTGAACCTTGTGAGTAACCTCCCATGGTTCTGGCCTCACTCGCGAATCCATGTATGAAGACCTAATCAGATTGAACGCGATGAGGCGCTCTGCGCCGCGAAGGGCCAATGGCAAAACTATATTTCAATTTCTCCGCAATGAATGCTGGTAAGTCCACTCTGCTGCTGCAGGCCTCCTACAACTATCAGGAACGTGGCATGCGCAGCCTGCTGTTCACAGCAGCGCTCGACAACCGCACCAAGGTCGGAGAAATCTCGTCGCGTATTGGCCTCAAATCAGACGCTCTGATCTATGACACCGAGCTTGATCTGTTCGCCTGCATCGAAGAGCAGCTCAAAGAGCAGCAAATCAACGCCGTCTTTATCGACGAAGCGCAGTTCCTAACAGAAGATCAAGTCTGGCAGCTCGCCCGTGTTGCTGATCACCTCCGCATTCCTGTGATGGCATATGGCCTTAGAACCGATTTCCAAGGCAAGATGTTCCCAGGCAGTGCCGCGCTTCTTGCAATCGCAGACATCCTTCGCGAAGTCAGAACCATATGCTGGTGCGGCTCTAAAGCAACCATGGTGGCGCGTATGGATGAGAGCGGCAACATTGTTGAAGAAGGCGATCAGGTTGTCATCGGCGGTGAGGAATCCTACATCTCGCTCTGCAGAAAACATTGGTCCATGCGCAAACTTGGCGAGCCAACTGAAAACAAGGATGCGCTCGCAGACATCCTGTGCGAACCTGTAGACCACTGAAACCACGTTTAGTCTGGGAGAACTACCATGGGCTTTTTCTCACGTCTGTTTGGCGGCAACAAAGACGAAAACTCAACTCCAGCTGCAAAGGCAGAAGAGTTCGAGGGTTATCTGATCTATTCTGAGCCATCCCGCCGTGGTGGCCAGTGGCAAACCGCAGGCCGCATCACCAAGCAGTTTGGTGAAGAGACCAAAGAACATGTCTTCATCCGCGCAGACACGCATGCTTCTGAAGATGAAGCAAAAGAGTTCTCTTCGCGCAAGGCAAAGCAGATCATTAAGGAAATGGGTGATGGGATGTTTACATAATCCCACATACTCCCCCAAAGTCCTGCACAAATACGCGGGCCACAATTGACAGGACCCGCTTGGATGTGCACACCCTGAGTATGAGCGCTTGTTAGCCGCGTAAACTTGAAGGTCCATATGTCCCGTAAGCTTATATTTTCGCTTCCAAATATTCTTACTTACGGCCGCATTGCTGCTGTGCCAGCTCTGGCTGTGTGTTTCTATTTCCCGACCCACACTGCACGCTGGATTGCATTAGGTATCTTCTTCGTAGCTGCCATCACGGATTTCTTTGACGGATACCTCGCCAGAATTTGGCAGCAACAGTCCGCACTGGGTCGCATGCTCGATCCGATTGCTGACAAACTTCTTGTTTCAGTTTGCCTCCTTATGTTGGCATGGGATCAGACAATCGGAAACTGGTCCATCTTCGCAGCAATCATTATTCTCTGCCGAGAAATCCTTGTTTCTGGCTTGCGTGAGTTCCTTGCTGAGCTTCGTGTTTCAGTGCCCGTTACCAAACTGGCTAAATGGAAAACCACTGTCCAGCTCATTGCACTTGGCTTTCTATTGGCTGGTCAGGCAGGGGACGTCATCTTCCCGTACACCACTTCAACCGGCATCGTGCTACTTTGGGTCGCAGCGATTTTGACCCTATATACGGGCTATGACTACTTCCGCGCTGGAATTGGCCATCTGATTGAAGACTAATTCCTGTAAAAGACGAGGCTTCCACTTAAAGGAAGCCATATAAGACCGGGGCTCAATCTCATGAAAATTCGTTATTTCGCTTGGCTGCGTGAACGTACTGGAACCTCCGAGGAAACCATTGAGCTTCCGGAAAACGTCAAAACGACTGGTGAGTTAATGAGTTGGCTTGCAGCTCGCGATGAAGGCTATGCCTTCGCGTTTGAGCAGCCAGAAACCATCCGCATTGCTGTTGACCAGGAACACGTAGAGGAAGACCACGTTCTGACTGGAACGGAAGAGGTTGCATTCTTCCCGCCAATGACAGGCGGTTGAGGAACACTTCTCCTTCTTCCAGCAATTCCGAAAGTCTGCGAATACCATGGCAAACAGCACCACAGAGTATACAGTCCGCGTTCAGGCTGAGGATTTCGATGTTCTTGCAGAGACCGAAATCCTCACCAAGGGCCGCAAAGATGTTGGCGCAATCGTAACATTTACAGGCCTTTGCCGTGACGAAGGCGGCACACTCGAAGCCCTTGAGTTAGAGCACTATCCGGGGATGGCTGAGGCTCAGATCTCCAAATTTGCGCAGCAAGCCGTGGAACGCTGGCCGATCACCGGCCTCACCATCATTCACCGTTTTGGCAAAATCCCACCGGGTGAGAACATCGTGTTGGTCATTGCAACCAGCCCACACCGCCGTGCAGCATTTGAAGCCGCCGACTTCCTGATGGACTTCCTGAAAACGCAGGCGCCCTTCTGGAAGAAGGAACATCTTAAAGATGCTTCGGAAGGCACCTGGGTTGAAGCCAAAGCAGCAGATGATGCAGATGCAGCCCGCTGGAATGAAGAAAAAGCCAAATAACTTCAGCATCTCATAAACATGCATCACGCAACAATGGACTGGCACTTGCCTTGACATAGCCATGTTTGCCAGTTCAAATAGAAGCTAATTTAAGTTTATTAGGTCGCAATCGCGGCCTCTTACCTTTTTGCACCCAACAAACAGGTCTCTGATGTCTGCAGTTTCTGATCTGCAGCATGAGCGAGTACCTCATCCTGGGCTTTCCTTATGGGAAATTGTCAGCCTTGTTGCAGCGCTTATGGCGCTGAACGCGGTTGCGACGTCTATGATGCTTCCGGCTCTCCCAGCCATGAGCGAAGCATTGTCTGTCGCTGACAATGATCGCCAGTTGGTGATCACGGCCTACATGATTGGTCTTGCTTGTGCTTCCCTCTTTTTCGGTCCGCTCTCGGATACGATTGGTCGAAGAACCACGCTTTTGATTGGCCTTAGCCTTTACATCATAGGCGGAGTGTACTCGACGTTTGCCATGAGCTATGAGCACATGCTCGCGGCCCGTGCGCTGCAGGGTGTTGGCGCGGCGGCCCCAAGGGTTGCCTCTATCTCCATGATCAGAGACTGGTACAGTGGCCGTCAGATGGGCAAGGTGATGTCCCTCGTTATGGTCGCCTTCCAGATTGCGCCTGTCATAGCCCCATTCCTGGGTCAGGTCGTGCTGTGGTTTGCACCATGGCAGGGTGTATTTGCAGCTCTGACCATGTTCGGTGTTCTCCTTCTGGTGTGGTGCCTTATGCGCCTGCCAGAGAGCCTTGATCCTATGAATCAACGCCCGCTGGAAGCTCGGTCAATTCTGAGCGCTTATCGCCTGGCCCTGACCACTCGTGTCACCGTTGGCTACATGATGGCGATGACCTTCGTCTTTGCCTGCCTGTTTGCGTTCATCAACTCAGCGCAGCAAGTCTTCATGGAACGCTTCGCTCTCGCTGATTTGTTCCCGATTGTCTTCGCTGCAATCTCCATCGCAATGGCCCTCTCCTCCTATCTCAACTCTCAGATGGTGGAGAAGTATGGCTTGCGGAAAATGTCTCACATGGCTCTGCTGGGCTTCACAGCCACCTCTCTGTTGACCGCAGCAATTGCTTACAGTGGTACGCTGACCATCGTATCGTTCATCGCCATTCAGTCGCTGGCTATGTTCTTCTTCGGCTTCATTGGCCCAAACTTCAACACCATGGCTATGGAACCATTGGGACGCGTTGCAGGCGCTGGCTCTGCCATGATCGGCTTCATCACCACCCTGATCGGCGCGTTGCTCGGCGCTGGTATCGGCAAGCTCTACGATGGGACTGAGCTACCACTCGTCTATGGCGTCGCTCTCTTCTCAATCCTTGGACTGATCTGCGTTCTAATAACGGAGAACGGCAAACTCTTCAGACCGCAACACGAGCAACCTCAGCTCGCAACCAAGTAAAACGAAAAAGCCCGCCGCTCCAATCGAGCCGCGGGCTTTAAAATTTCTGAGCTTCAGAGCTTAGCTTGCGACAAGCAGTTCTTCTTTAGCTGGCTGAACAGCAGCCATGTAATCCTCGATCATCAGCTTGGTGATATCGCCCGGAACGAAGCTGTACGGG
The DNA here is from genome assembly GCF_000156235.1 of Pseudovibrio sp. JE062. NCBI lineage: Bacteria > Pseudomonadati > Pseudomonadota > Alphaproteobacteria > Hyphomicrobiales > Stappiaceae > Pseudovibrio > Pseudovibrio sp. JE062. The sequence continues at coordinate 109,069 of NZ_DS996806.1, read as the reverse complement.
CCGATCTCAGAAACCGGTGTAACCTCAGCAGCGGAACCAGTCAGGAAGCACTGTTCAAAGCCTTCCATTTCCTCAGGCATAATACGACGTTCGATCACTTCGATACCACGAGCACGTGCCAGATCAATCACTGTGCGGCGTGTGATGCCATCCAGGAAGCAATCCGCAATCGGCGTGTGGATCGCACCGTCTTTGATGAAGAAGACATTTGCACCAGTCGCTTCAGCAACACGGCCCTGCCAGTCCAGCATCAAAGCATCGGAGTAACCCTTCGCTTCAGCGGCATGCTTGGAAATGGTGCAGATCATGTAAAGGCCAGCAGCCTTGGACTTGAACGGTGCAGTCTTAGGATCAGGGCGACGATACTCCGCCATGTCCAGACGGATACCTTTCAGGCGCTCTTCAGGAGAGAAGTAGCTTGGCCATTCCCAGGCAGCAATCGCCAGATGGATAGTGTTTGCCTGCGCTGAAATACCCATCATCTCGCTACCGCGCCATGCAACTGGGCGCAGGTAAGCATCGGTCAGGTTGTTCTCAACCAGCATCTGCTTACAGGCATCGTTGATTTGCTCTTCAGTCCACGGAATGGTGAAACCCAGAACTTCAGCAGATGCATGCAGACGTTTGGTGTGCTCTTCCAGCTTGAAGATCTCGCCGCCATACGCACGCTGACCTTCGAACACACTGCTTCCGTAGTGCAAGCCATGTGTAAGCACATGCACTTGGGCCTCTGACCAAGGAATGATTTTTCCATCCAACCAGATTGAGCCTTCCAGCTGATCAAAGGGTATACCCGCCATTTCTCTTCTCCATATGGCGAACAATTCACGGTGCAGGCAAAGCAAGGCCTTGCCAGTCAAGGTGTGTTCTAGCTAAATCAATGAGTTCATAAAGGATAGGTATAACGACCAGCCGCATTACAACTGCAGATGTTCAATATCTACCCACGATGTAAAACCGATGAAGAAATTAATTTTTCAACTATTGCGCACATAGCGCATGTTGAGTTCTTTCCTTTCTTCAGCGATGAGTAACTTGTAACTATCATTCTGAAATAAGTCAACATAGCTGACGTATTTTTTATAAGATTAAAAAATAGGCAGTTATCCGGGACAGGAAATGAACAAAAAAGACAGCGATTCACCACGGTTTGACCTTATTGAACTGTTTTTCTTCGCTTATCGCGACTTTACGGGTGATCCGGATGTGCTTCTTGATGAACTGGGTTTTGGCCGTGCCCATCACCGTGTTCTCCATTTTGTGCACAGAAACCCGGGAATCAGAGTCTCCGACTTGCTCGATATTTTGAAGATTACAAAGCAAAGTCTGGGACGCGTTTTGAAACAGTTGGTGGATGAAGACTTCATTTGTCAGGAACCCGGAGCGTTGGACCGCCGCCAGCGCCTGCTTTATACCACTGAAAAGGGTACGGAATTTTGTGCCCAGCTGTCCAAACTTCAGTCGCAGCGTATTAATAAGGCGATCTCCTTGATGCCTGATGGCAGTGATGAGATTGTCCGCCAGTTTTTATATCTTATGATCGATGAGAACGATCGCAGCGAAGTTGCCCGTCTCATTGGCAAACAAACAGATTGAGGAATTACCGTGGCCCGCTCTGCTCTTCTGGAAGATGATGCACCTCACATTCTCCTGATTGATGACGACAGTCGTATCCGTGACCTCCTCAACAGGTTCCTCGGGGAAAACGGCTTCCGCGTCACCGTCGCCAAAGACGCAGAAGAAGCCCGCCGCAGATTATCTGGTCTGGAATTCGACCTCCTCATACTCGACGTCATGATGCCGGGCGAGAGTGGTATTGAGCTCGCCAAAGACCTGCGCCGCTCCAAAGCTGTCCCAATCCTCATGCTCACTGCCCGCTCCGAAATCGAAGACCGCATCGAAGGTCTGGAAGCTGGCGTCGATGATTACGTCTCCAAGCCCTTCGAACCACGCGAACTCCTCCTAAGAATTTCCGCCATCCTCCGCAGGGGTGGCCCAAAACCAAAGATGAAACTGGAAGTCCTGTCTTTCGGCCCGTTCCAGTACAACGCCGAACGCGGTGAACTAAAACGTAATGATGAACACGTCCGCCTGACTGACCGTGAGAAACAGATCCTCAACACCTTTGCAGAAAAGCCAGGACAAACTGTAGCACGAACTGATCTGGTGGGTGCAGATGCTTCTCTCGGTGAGCGCACAATCGATGTTCAGGTAAACCGCTTGAGAAGAAAGATTGAGGAAGATCCCGGCAATCCCTTGTACCTGCAAACTGTGCGTGGGATAGGTTATCGGCTTATTACCAACTAGCTGTCATAGTAACAGCCAGCAGACATGCAAACAGTGAGAGGACTATGGGCTTATCAGACCGGTTCAAACTCCCACAATGGGTCAGAACGCTTTTAACGCCCTACTTCGCGGTGACAAGCTGGCTGCACTACCGCCTTCCAAAAGGTCTGTATGTCCGCGCCCTTCTGATCATCGTCATCCCTTTCCTGATCCTGCAATCAGTCCTTGCTTTCGTTTTCATGGAGCGCCACTACGACCTCGTGACCAAGCGCTTGTCTGAAGCAGTGGTCCGACAGATTGCAGCTGTCGTCGATATGGCGGAGACCTACAATCACGACGATAATTACGCGACACTGAAGCAAATCAGCGCCTCAGCACTGGGTCTGTCTGTGACAGTGCTCCCCAAAGAGCCACTCCCACCACCAAAGCCAAAGCCTCTCTTTGATTTGGTGGACCGCTACATGACCCGGGAAATTGCAGCACGCATCGGCAAGCCTTTCTGGATTGATACTGTCGGTGCAGCCAAATACGTTGAGATCCGCATTCAGCTGGAAGACAAAACCCTCCGCATCATCGCGCGGCGCAGCCAGACGTATGCCTCCAACTCGCACATCTTCATCGTTTGGATGGTGGCCACGTCCCTTGTGCTGATCATCATCGCGGTTTTGTTCCTCCGAAACCAGATCCGCCCTATCGAGCAACTGGCCGATGCGGCGGAGGAGTTTGGTAAAGGCCGGCAGGTCTCCAATTTCCGGCCTCACGGGGCTCGGGAAGTACGTCGGGCGGCGCTTGCGTTCATCGATATGCGCCGTAGGATCGAGCGGCATGTGGATCAGCGCACCACCATGCTCGCTGGTGTCAGCCATGATCTGCGCACCATTCTCACTCGCTTCCGTTTGCAGCTGGCACTGCTGCCTCAATCGCCTGAGGCTGATGCACTGCGTAAGGACGTGGATGAGATGAACCGGATGCTGGAGGACTATCTGTCCTTCTCCAAAGGCTACGGTGATGAGCCCCCTGCTCCGGTCGATATCTCGCTCATGCTGGAGGATCTGGAGGTTGAGGCTGAAGTTGTTGGGGCGGATGTATCCTCCTCCTTCGACGGCGATCCGCTCGTCATCGTTAAAGGCCGCGCGTTCCGGCGCTGTCTGCTGAACGTCATCTCCAACGCAGCCCGATACGGCAAGACGCTACGCATCAAGGGCAACCGAACCCCGGATTGGCTGATCATTACGGTCGATGATGATGGACCTGGCATCCCGCGGGAAGAGCGTGAAAACGTCTTCCGTCCGTTCCATAGGCTGGATACGGCCCGCAATCAGGACAGCGGTGGCTCAGGTCTGGGCCTTGCCATTGCGCGGGATATCGTCAGAAGTCACGGCGGCGAAATCTTCCTTCGCCAGTCCCCTCTGGGCGGCCTGCGCGTGCGCATTCGTATCCCGATCTAACCAACGAAAAGCAAGCAGACATACCAATAGCACCGCATGGCCTGCCATGCAGTAGTGGAGTTAGATTTCCCGGTAATCGGGGTGAGCAAGGCGGCAGGCAATACCTGCGCTGTTTGTTAATAATGAGTCTTCGGCATTGGCTACACGCCTTGCCCGGGCTTTCTTGGGATGAACAACGTCGCCTCTTTTGCCTATAAGGCACGATAGCCGGTTTCCCGGAAAGACAGTGGCTTATCCAGTCAGGTTTCCCTGCCAAACAGTTCCTCCGTCTCTGACAGACACATCAGCAAAAGCAAGTTATCCCTGCCGGTGCATCAACGCCTGTCACCGCGTGATACCCTATATTCCTGGGCCCTTCCCCTCAAACCATGCGGCCACGTTTGAAGTTCGGTTCACCGGACCACCGAAAGCTGCGTTACCTCTCCCGATAGCCCCGCCCAGCCTACGACACACTGACGGTCGCTCCGCCAGCAGCCCGTTACGTAGGCATGGATTTAGATTATGGGAGAAATCCAGCAGGGGGATAAGTTTTCATCTCCCTGCCCGAACAACCACAAAAGGGTCAGTGCATCCGCCCGCCATTTGGCACCTTGCTGTCAGGATGCAGCAGAACGATATCGCCGTTTTCATCAGCCAGCCCAAGGGTCAGAACCTCAGACATGAAAGGCCCGATCTGGCGTGGCGGGAAATTCACAACAGCAACCACCTGACGACCAATCAGTGTCTCAGGTGTGTAATGCGCGGTGATCTGCGCAGACGTCTTTTTGACGCCAATGTCATCACCAAAATCAATCTTCAGCTTGTAAGCAGGCTTACGCGCCTCCGGAAAATCAACTGCCTCAATAACGGTGCCAACACGCACATCCACATTCAAAAAATCATCAATGCCGATGGTTTTAGTAGTTTCTTTTTGGTCCATAATCTTCTCAGTAACTCAAATTAAATGCCAACCGCATCAGGGGCTGGCTTCAGCCCCACCATTTGCAGCAGCTGATGGAGGTGTGCTCTGGCCTTTTGGGCGCAGCGGCCTCTGGCACAAACGGCCCAGCCCTTCAATAAAGGGTGCCGCTACTTTCTCGACCCGGCAAGCACGGCCCATCCACTTTTCGCCATTTGCCAACATATCATCAACGGCGACCATAACTTTAGGATGTCCGGGTGCATCATCTTCCAGCCACACCCGCACCAGCCGCTCAAAGCCCAGTGCCAACGCATTCGACATGCCCACATTGCGCAAGCCAAACTCTTCAATACCGGCAGCCACCAGCATCCACTTCATGGAGCGTGTCACCAGCTTATGCATGTGCATGGCCAGAGCGGGATCTTTAACAACTGTTCTGCGTAGATTTCGGATGGCTTCTCTGTGTGGCTCCATGAGGTCCAGACGACACATCAGCACATCAAACAGGCGGTCCCGAGGGGTCTCATCCATGAGATCAGGGTCCCGCTCTTTCAAAACCTTCTGATCGATCTCCCGCATAAAGGCAGCAAGCAGGTCCAGTTTGCCATTACAGCACGCACGCACCACTTCAATCTTGACACCCGCATTGTCCGCGATCGCCGCATAGGTGATTTCTTCAATCCGGTGCGTCTCCAGCAGCTCAATGAAACTCGCGACGACTTTCTGATGGGTCTTCTCAGTAGGCATGGCACGCTCCTGTATGGCCAACACTCTGAAGCGCATTCCTTTAGATTGGCTAGGACCAACCGCAAAGAACCCGCTTCATTAAAGAAGTTAGAGTGCGGGGCGTGAATGTAAATGAACGCAACGTGCTCCAACTACGCATCAACACTTAATCATACACACAGGAACACCCCACGTACAAAGAAAAAGCCTCAGTCTAGTAACCGAGGCTTTACGTCAATATCGAGTAATTTTGAAACTTGGTGGAAGCAATCTTCCAGCACCGGCAAAGCTGCCTTAATCAGCAAGTTCTGTTGCACGGTGCGCTGCCTTCGCAACCGCATCGCTCATCAGGTTGGTCAGGGCATCATCCCCCATCAGCACAGAAAGCGCTGCAGCTGTTGTGCCGCCCGGCGAGGTCACGTTCTTACGCAAAACATCTGCATCCTCAGAGGATTGGTGAAGCAGCTCACCAGAGCCAGCCACAGTTCCTCTTGCAAGCGCTTCCGCCAACTCTGCATTCAAGCCTAAACGTTGCCCAGCTGCGCTCATCGCTTCGACCAAGTGGAACACATAAGCAGGGCCAGAACCACTCACTGCCGTTGCCAGATCAATCTGCTCTTCAGCTTCCACCCAGTAAAACACGCCGATGGACTCCAGCAGAGAACTCATCAATGCCTTCTGCGTGTCCTGAACTTCATCAGAGGCATACCCAGCAGTCACACCACGGCCCACCTGCGAAGGTGTGTTTGGAATAACGCGAACCACCGGCTGTCCGGCACCAAAGTTATCCTTAAACCGTTTGATGGTCGTACCGGCAGCCACCGAAAGCACCACGCTCTGCGCATCGGCCAGACTTTTAAGCGTCGGCAGCACCGCTTCCATCATTTGTGGCTTGATAGCAAGCAGAAGCACACCGGCAACAACACTGTCAGGCACGCTTTTGTACCAGATCAGATCATGTGCCTGGATGGTCTCAATCGTTTCAGCAGGTGGGTTTGGGTCAACAACAACCACATGTTCTGGTGCCATACCCTGCTTCATCCAGCCGGACAGCATGGCACCACCCATTTTGCCTGCTCCAATCAGAACAAGCGGACGTTCATTCGTTAATTTCATGCATCACCGGCAGTTTCAAACATCACTGTTTCCATCGCTTCCTGAGCGGTCTTGCCTGCCCAGACGACAAACTGGAATGCCTGATAGTACCGTTCGCATGAATCCAGAGAATTGGAAAAAAGGACTTCAATCTGAGAAGAATTGGCTTCTGCACCACCAGCCAAAAGCAAAGACTGACGGAAAATAACAACACCTTCGCGGCCCCAGATATCAAAGTGACCCATCCATTGCTGCTCATTGATCAGCGCAAGCAGGCGGACAATCTCATCTTTGCGGGGGGCTGGGACTTTCAGATCGAATGCGCTTGCCATATGCAGCGCTTCCAACTCTTCCATCCACGAGAAGGTTACGTGATAGTCGCACCAAGTCCCTGTAACCGAAATGGAAATTTCATCATCACCAAGTCGTTCAAAGGACCAGTCGTTACCGGTTGCAAGGTTTTCGATCGTATCAACCGGATTCAGGGGGCGTTCCGTGCCGAACTCAATAAGGCTCATTTCCGGTCCTCTTTCCGTTTGAGGAATGGTTTATCTACCCACTCCGGACGGACGCGGGTTGAGTGATCATGGACCAGACACTTACGTGCTCTTTAGATAGAAGCATGCGCTACAAAGGAAGTTCCACCAAGAAGGTTTCACGGGAACTATTGATGCAACACATCGAATCCTCTTTTTTGCCAATATACCGATAGACTTGGACATTCCCCTATAGGGGGAACAGACAGTTCATTGCGAAAATTGTGGACGACTCAAAGCCGCCCACAGCATATTCACATGTAATTTTCAGCGGGCATTATGCCTTGTCTTCAGGGGCAGCTTTTTCGTCCTGCTCCCCAAGGCGCTTTTCCAGAGCTGCAAGGCGCTCTTCCAGCTTTTCTACGTCATCCAGTGCCTTGATCGCCATGTCTTTGACTGTGTCAAACTCATCGCGGGACACCAGATCCATATCCGACATGAAACGCTCGATCTGCGCTCGGAATGCGGTTTCGACTTCCCGCTTGGCACCCTGTGCAACACCAGCTGCATCGGTCATCAGCTTAGCAAACTCGTCGAACATGCGATTAGGAGACTGGCTCATGGCGTCCTCTTAAAATTTATCTCTCTCAAACAAGTATTGGTCTGGCCCGCTACTTTCAAGCGTTGAGAGCCGTTTTGCGCCCAGAACCCTAAAGAACCTGTCAGTAAAATGCCGAAAGCTTGTGTTGAACACCTCCCACAAACCTCTTGACCAAATCCTCTAGTTGTCGGAATGCTCGCTCATTCGGGGCGTCTGTTGCTTGATCCGTTGCAATCAAATGACCACATACCGCTCAAATCTACAGCGTATCTCCAAAAAGTGGGGACCGTTTTTCGGATAAAGATACGCAGAATATGAGCGAAAGCAGGTCAGGCGTTTCAACACAAATGCGAACAGCCCTAAGAGTTCTGACGACAGGTACGCTCCAAAAACAAAAGGATCTTATATGCCGCTCCTAGCCATACCGTTCCCGATGATTGATCCGGTTCTGATTGAGTTCGGACCACTGGCCATCCGTTGGTATGCGCTGGCATATATCGCCGGAATTCTGCTCGCATGGCGTTATATGGTCGTGACCGTACGCAACACCAATCTGTGGGGCAAGACAGCTCATCCAACAGGAACCGACATCGACGACTTCGTCATGTGGGCAACACTCGGCATCGTGCTGGGTGGTCGTTTGGGCTACGTGCTGTTCTACAATCTGCCCTACTATCTGGCGAACCCGGCCGAGATCCTTGCAGTCTGGCAAGGCGGTATGGCCTTCCATGGCGGTCTGCTGGGCATGATTGTCGTGCTGTTCATCTACTCCAGAGCCCGCGGCCTATCCGGCTGGACCATGTTTGATCTTGCTGCCATTGCCGCGCCGATCGGTCTCTTCTTCGGACGCATCGCCAACTTCATCAACTCCGAGCTTTGGGGCCGTGTCACGGATGTGCCGTGGGCTGTCGTGTTCCCCAATGGCGGACCAGAACCAAGACACCCAAGCCAGCTTTACGAAGCAGCACTGGAAGGAGCCCTGTTGTTCCTCGTGCTGCGCCTGCTGTCTCACCGCTTCAAACTGCTGCAAAAGCCCGGCGTGCTCGCGGGCAGCTTCGCAATTGGCTACGGTCTGGCGCGCACCTTTGTAGAGTTCTACCGCGTTCCGGATGCACACATTGGCTATCTATCTGGCTTCTTCACCATGGGTATGCTGCTGAGCCTGCCAATGGTTCTGATCGGTATCATCATCGTGGTTTGGGCACTTAAAAGAAATACGGAAAACAAAGAAGCAAAATGACCGGTTCCGCATCCACGCCTCTTCAGGAAAAAATCAAAAAGCGCATTGCGGATCATGGTCCAATGACCGTTGCCGAGTATATGGCGCTGTGCCTGTCCGATCCTGAGCACGGTTACTACATGCGCCAGCAGCCCTTCGGTGCAAAAGGTGACTTCACCACAGCACCCGAGATTTCTCAGCTGTTCGGCGAACTCATCGGCGCATGGTTTCTGCACCAGTGGTTATCACAGGACCTCAAAGGACCAGTTCATCTGGTGGAAATGGGTCCGGGCCGTGGCACTCTGATGAAAGACATCTTGCGCGTGATCTCATTGCGCCCTCAGATGCTCGCCAACATTCAGATCCATCTGGTCGAAACCAGCCCATCCTTGCGTAAAGCACAACGCAAGCTGCTAAAGGCCTATTCCATTAAATGGCACGACACGCTGGAAACCATCCCCGAAGGCCCGACACTGCTCGTCGCCAACGAGCTGTTCGACGCATTACCAATCCACCAGTACCAGCTAACAGACACCGGCTGGCGCGAGCGTTGCGTTGGTCTGGATGAAGATGGCAACCTCACGTTCGGCATTGGCTCAGGCACTCTGTCACCAGCAGACGTCGCCAAAGCAAACCTGCAGGCAAAGATCGGCGACACATTGGAACTGTCCCCAGCCTCCAACGCCATTGCTTCCCAGATCGGCCACCGCCTCAAAGCAAATGGCGGCGCAGCACTGCTGATCGACTACGGTTACGCCAAAACTGCCACCGGTGACACCTTCCAGGCCCTCAAGAAGCACGAGTACGTCTCCACTTTGGAACACTGCGGCGAAGCAGATCTGACCGCACACGTCAACTTTCAGGCACTGGCAAACGCAGCTGCAGCAGAAGGCGCCACTGCGCACGGCCCAATCGGTCAAGGCCAGTTCCTGCTCGGCCTCGGTCTGCTGGAACGCGCAGGCCAGCTTGGTGCAGGCAAATCCACGCTGGATCAGGACCAGATCCGCAAGGATGTAGAGCGCCTTGCCGCCGATGATCAGATGGGCACCCTGTTCAAAGTCCTCTGCATCTCCAACACTTCAGAACAACCAATTCCTTTCCAGAATTAAAACAGTCAAACGCGGGAGAAGCCAATGATTAAAGTGCCAGAGCTTGAAGCAATGCAACGCATCTCACATGGCTTCTTCACCCGCGAAGGCGGTGTCTCCTCCGGCATCTACAAGGGCCTCAACGTCGGCCTCGGCTCCAGCGACAACCGCGAAGATGTGCTGGAAAATCGCCGTCGCGTTGCCGAAAAGCTTGGCACCACGCCAGAGCATCTGGTCACGCCCTACCAGATCCACTCCACCAAGGTGCTGAGTGTGACTGGCCCGTTCGCTGAAGAAGACGACAAACGCGCCGACGCCCTTGTCACCAACACACCCGGTGTCGCCATCGGCATCCTGACAGCGGACTGTGGCCCGATCCTGTTTGTTGATCCGGACAACGGTGTCATCGGCGCAGCCCATTCCGGATGGAAAGGCGCAGTAGACGGCATCCTACCTAATACCGTTGAAGCTATGAAACAGCTTGGCGCAGATCCAGCCAACATCACCGCAGTGATGGGCCCGATGATCTCCCAGCAGGCCTATGAAGTCGGCCCGGAGTTTGCCCTGCGCTTCCTTGAGCAATCTCAGGACAACCAACGCTTCTTTGTGCCTTCCGAAAAGCCACTGCACAGTATGTTCGACCTGCCAGCTTTCATCAAAGCACAGCTCGACCAACTGGGCCTGAAAGAAGTCATCGATCTGAAACTCTGCACCTATGCAGATGCGGATAGGTTCTTCTCCTACCGAAGAACCACCCATAACAAAGAGCCGGATTACGGGCGCCAAATATCAACTATCATGTTAACCGCCTGATTGTGCTGGCGAGCGAGCAAGAGTAAGTTCTGTTTCAGATTGCGTTGCAAACTATGGATTGGGAGAAAACCATGGCCCTGCACTTTTCACCGGAAGAATTTGCTGAGCGCCGTGCTGCTCTGGACGCAAAACTCAAAGAGCGCAATCTGGACTGCCTGCTGATCTTCGCGCAGGAAAGCATGTATTGGCTGACGGGTTTCGACACCTTCGGCTACTGCTTCTTCCAATGCCTGATCTATCGCCCGGGCGAAGAGCCAATCCTCCTCACCCGCTCAGCAGACCTCAGACAGGCCCGCAACACCTCCAACCTCAAAGACATCCGCCTCTGGATGGATGTGGCTGGCAAATCTCCGGTTGGCCAGGTGAAAGAACTGTTGTTCGATCTCGACCTGCTCGGCACCCGCATCGGCGTGGAATACGACACCCACGGCCTCACTGCCGCCAATGGCCGCCTGCTCGACGAGTCTCTCCATTCCTTCGCAGACGTGGATGACGCCTCCGACATCATCAAGGAACTCCGTCTGGTCAAATCACCAACCGAGTTGGAGTACGTCCGAACCGCAGGCAAGCTCGCCGATCAGGCCTTTCTCGCTGCCATGGAAGAGATCAAGCCGGGAGCTGATGAAGGCCGCATCCTTGCAAAGATGCAAAGCACCATCTTCGAAGGTGGCGGCGACTACCCAGCCAACGAATTCGTCATCGGCTCCGGCCCGGACGCCCTGCTCTGCCGCTACAAGTCAGGTCGCAGAACGCTCTCAGAAAATGATCAGCTCACGCTGGAGTGGGCAGGCGTTTACCGCCACTACCACGCAGCCGCCATCCGCACCGTTATTCTGGGGGAACCAACCCCACGCCATTTGGAGCTGCATCAAGCTGCAAAAGATGCGATGATTGCCGTTGAACAGGCCATGCAGGTTGGCAACACCTTTGGCGATCTGTTTGCCGCGCACGCTCATATTCTGGATGATCGCGGCCTGATGCCACACCGCCTCAATGCCTGCGGATATTCTCTTGGTGCCCGCTTCACACCAAGCTGGATGGAGCCGCCGTATATGGCCTTCAAAGAAAATGCACATGAAATTCAGGAAAACATGGTGTTGTTTATGCACATGATCATCATGGATTCCGACAGCGAAACCGCCATGACTTTGGGCCAAACTTACATCACACACGAAGATGGGCCAGAAAGCTTATCACAGCTTTCTCTCGACCTCCCTGTGAAGGCAGGGTAAAGACTGCCATAATTATTCTTTACGAATCTACTGGGGCACCCCTCGCTGATTCTTTGAGTGGACTTTAAGGACTGACATGCTGAAGCTCGTACTTTCACCTCGGGTATTAATCATTGCCGCTATGGCAATTCTTGCAGGCTGTGCGGCAAACCCTATTCCCCCGTCCAGCATCGGGGACATGATTGAAACCAAGTCTGCTCCTCCTGCTGTATCTCCGGCCAAAGCAACGTTCGCCTTCGAACAGCTGACCGGCCTGCCTGGCAACATTGCCGATGATCTCTCAGAGGAACTGGGGAATCGCGCAGCAGCAGCGAATCTCAACCTCGTCAGACGCGTTGGCGCGCCAGCAACCTACCGAGTCAAAGGATTCTTGACCGCAGCGGGTGACCAGTACACCACCACCGTCTTCTATGTATTTGATATTATTGATGCAAACGGCAACCGCGTTCACAGAATTGACGGCCAGGAGCAGACAGGCGGCAACTCTGGCGACCCATGGAACGATGTTTCCAGCGATGCGCTGCGGAGAATTGCCTCAAGAACTATTGCTTCTTTAGAAGCATGGTTACACAGCAAGTGACCTAATAAAATCAAATAGATACACAATTATGCAGCTCAGCTTTAGCAAAAAAGCTGAGCTGCTGTGCGTTCTGGCTATTGTCGGCTTAAGACGAGGTTGCTAAAAGGCGCCCCAAGGCGACCCGTCAGGGTGCCTTACCAGAAGAAATCGGGTTCCACCAAGGGACGCAAATTTCCACCTCACTACCGGCGAAAGTCGGGTTGTGAGATCAAAGCCCAAGAAGGACTTGCGGGTTATGAAAATCGTCGCGGGTAACTCCAATCGCGCGCTGGCTGAGCAAATTTCAAAGTATCTTGATGTACCATTGGCGAAGTGCCAGGTTCGCCGCTTTGCAGACCAAGAAATCTACGTTGAAATCCAGGAGAACGTACGCGGTGAAGACGTCTTCGTCATTCAGCCAACAAGCTATCCGGCTAATGACCACCTGATGGAACTGCTCATCATTATTGATGCGCTTCGTCGTTCCTCAGCACGTCGTATTACCGCAGTGGTTCCATACTTTGGCTACGCCCGTCAGGACCGTAAGCCGGCGCCTCGTACGCCAGTCTCTGCGAAACTTGTTGCCAATCTGATCACCAACGCCGGTGCTGACCGAGTGCTCACACTCGACCTGCATGCAGGCCAGATTCAGGGCTTCTTCGATATTCCAACCGACAACCTCTACGGCGCGCCTGTGATGACCCGTGACATCAAAGAGCGCTACGACACAACCAATGTCATGGTTGTTTCTCCGGATGTTGGCGGCGTGGTTCGCGCACGTGCACTTGCAAAGCGCATCGAAGCTCCTCTGTCCATCGTTGATAAGCGTCGTGACAAGCCTGGAGAATCCGAAGTCATGAACATCATCGGTGATGTAAATGGCTACGACTGTATCCTCGTGGACGACATCGTGGACTCTGGTGGAACACTCTGCAACGCAGCGGATGCTCTGCTTAACGCTGGTGCAAAATCTGTAACCGCTTACATCACGCACGGCGTGCTGTCCGGTGGCGCAGTTGCACGCGTTTCCGCATCCAAGCTTAAGGAACTGGTGATCACCGATTCCATCGAGCCAACCGCTGCTGTTCAGGCTGCTCCGAACATCCGCACCATTTCTATCGCCCCTCTGATGGGCGAAGCGATCAACCGCACATCGCAGGAACGTTCCGTTTCCAGCTTGTTCGATTCATAATTCGCTTTAATCACAAGCTTTGAGAAACCGGGGTACGCCCCGGTTTTTCTTATTGTAGGCTCTACGGTTGCTCTTGCTCTTTAAAGGAAGTTCAGCTATACGAGCCGCGTACGTCGACACCCTTGGAGGAGGCGTACAAAGTTGGCCGTAGTTGAGCGCAGAATTCTGTCGCTCCCGCGGCCTTACTTTTATTATCAAACTAGGAGATTCCACCATGGCAAACAGCTATGAGCTGAAAGCACAGGTGCGTGAACGGGCCGGCAAGGGGGCCGCTCGTGCAGCTCGTCGTGAAGGTCTTGTACCAGCAGTAATCTACGGCGACAAAAAAGAAGCAGTGTCCATCAACCTGCCTCTTAAAGAAGCAACCATGACCCTTCATAAGGGCGGTTTCCTGTCTCACGTCGGTACAATCGACCTGAACGGCGAAAAAACTTCTGTAATCGCAAAAGACTTCCAGCTGCATCCGGTTAAAGACACCCTGATGCACGTTGACTTCCTGCGCGTTTCTGCAGACGCTACTCTGACAGTTGAAATCCCAGTGAAGTTCCTGAACGAAGAAACTTCCCCAGGTCTGAAGCGCGGTGGTGTTCTGAACGTTGTTCGTCACACTGTTGAAATGACTGTTCCAGCAACTGCTATCCCAGAAGCTATCGAAGTTGATCTGGCTGAAGCAGACCTCGGCTCTTCCCAGCACATCTCTGCTGTTAAGCTGCCAGCTGGTTGCGCGCCAACCATCACTGACCGTGACTTCACCATCTCCACCATTGCAGCTCCTGCAGGTCTGAAAGAAGCTGACGAAGCTTCTGAAGAAGGTGAAGGCGAAGAGTAATTCTCTGAATTCAGGGCTTGGAACCATACCTATGAAGCTGTTTGTCGGCCTCGGTAATCCAGGCCCTAAATACGAGAATAATCGTCACAATATCGGGTTCATGGCGGCAGATGAAATTCATCGCCGCCATAGCTCATTCAGCCCATGGCGGGCTCGCTTTCAGGCACATGTTTCTGAAGGCACATTGGCAGGCGAAAAAGTCCTGCTCATGAAGCCAACAACCTACATGAACGAAAGTGGTCGTTCCGTAGGCGAAGCACTCCGTTTCTACAAACTCACCCCTCAAGATGTTGTCGTGCTCTATGACGAGCTGGACCTGCCTCCTGCCAAGTTCCGCCTAAAAAACGGCGGTGGTCATGGCGGCCACAATGGTCTGCGCTCCATCACAGCACACATCACAGATGCCTATCGCCGTGTTCGCCTCGGCATCGGCCACCCGGGCCATAAGGACCGTGTGCATCAGTGGGTCTTGGGTGATTTTGCAAAAGCGGATCAGGAGTGGCTGGAACCTCTTTTAGAGGCCATCGCAGACAACGCCCCGCTCCTTGCTCAGCATCAGGACAACCAGTTCGCCAACAAGGTGACACTGGCAACCCGCCCGGAAGGCTCTGGCAAACCTTATAAAAAGGAAAGCTCACGCGACGCGGCTGCGAAGAAAAAGCAGGATACCGTCAAGCCTGAGCCAGAAAAAAAGCCAGCGCCTAAAGCAACCGGCTATCAGGACAAAGAAGCTAACAAAAAAGGGCCGCTCGCCTCAGCGCTTGAGCAGCTATTTGGATCGAAAGGACAAGAGTAAATGGGTTTTCAGTGCGGCATCGTCGGCTTGCCTAACGTCGGTAAGTCTACCCTCTTCAACGCTCTGACCAAGACAGCAGCAGCTCAGGCAGCGAACTATCCATTCTGCACCATTGAGCCGAACACCGGTGACGTTGCTGTTCCGGATCCACGTCAGTCCAAGATCGCTGCAATTGCGCAGTCCAAGGAAATCATCCCGACCCGCCTGACCTTCGTGGACATTGCAGGTCTGGTACGCGGTGCATCTAAGGGTGAAGGTCTGGGCAACCAGTTCCTCGCAAACATCCGCGAAGTAGACGCGATCGCACACGTTCTGCGCTGCTTCGAAAACGATGACATCACGCACGTGGATGGCAAGATCGACCCAATCGCTGACGCTGAAACTGTCGAAACCGAACTGATGGTTTCTGACATGGAAAGCCTCGAAAAGCGCATCGCGCCGCTCGAGAAAAAAGCGAAGTCAGGCGACAAAGACGCAAAAGCAGCCCTGCCAATCATGGAGCAGGCTCTCGCGATCCTTCAGGACGGCAAGCCAGTACGCGCACTCGGCCTGACTGATCCAGAAGAAATCAAGCAGCTGAAAATGCTCAACCTGCTCACCTCCAAGCCAGTCCTCTACGTGTGTAACGTGGAAGAAGAAGCCGCAGACAAAGGCAACAGCCTCTCTGCAAAGGTTCAGGCCATGGCAGAAGAGCAAGGCGCAGCCTCTGTTGTCATCTCCGCAGCCATCGAAGCTGAAATCGCTCAGCTGGAAGATGAAGAGCAGCGTGAGTACATGGCAGACATGGGTCTGGAAGAGCCTGGCCTCGACCGTCTGATCCGCGCTGGTTACGGCCTTCTGGAGCTGATCACCTACTTCACAGCAGGTCCAAAAGAAACCCGCGCATGGACCATTGTTGCTGGTACAAAAGCACCTCAGGCAGCTGGCGTGATCCACACTGACTTTGAACGCGGCTTCATCCGCGCGCAAACCATCGCTTACAACGACTACGTTGAGCTTGGTGGTGAAACCCCAGCCAAAGAAGCTGGTAAGGCGCGCGACGAAGGTAAGGAATACATTGTTCAGGACGGCGACGTACTGCTGTTCAAGTTCAACACCTGATCAGCGCCCCAGCATCGCACCAAACACAAAAGGCGCTCAATCGAGCGCCTTTTTTAGTTTGGAGACTAAGAAATAAAATCAAATATCGAGCAATACAATTTCACTGGAAGCTTCCGCTTCCACATCAGCCACATGCACGTCCTTCACACCCTGAGCAACAAGGCTATCCAGAATGCTTGGCTCAACACCACTGTCGACAATCAGCATATCCGCCTGAGCGCAGGAATTGGCCACAAAGCGGCTTGGCACGCCGATCTTGCTGGAGTTACACAAAACCATCGTCCGCTTGCAGGAGGCCATCACAGCCCGTGCAAACTTGGCTTCTTCCTCCACGTAGTACATGAGATCACCTTCCGCAGACAAACCAACGGGACAAATGATCCCCCAGTCTGCGTTCAGTCCAGCAACCGTATCCAGAGCAATCGGACCCAACGCCCCCTGCCCGTCCGTGTAAAGGTGTCCACCAATCACATGAATATCCGCAGCTGTCTCCGCTCCAATAATCATGGAGGCAACTGCATAGGAGTTGGTCGAAACCCTGATCTGCTCAACTTGCGCAAGGTGCTGCGCAAGAATGGTCATGGTACTTCCGGATTCAACGACCACGTGGTCGCCTTCCTGAATGAAAGAGGCAGCAAGACGTCCAATGGCATACTTCTCAATGTAATGGCTGCGCAGCCTTACTCGATAAGCATCCTGATCTCGCGGCATTAAAAAACATATTGAATTATCAAAGAGCTCAAACTCTTCACGCTCTGACAAAACCTTTGCCAGACTTGTAAGCTCTTCAAAGTCCATTCCCAAAATATCTGCAGCAGCAGTCAAAGAAATACGTCTGTGGCGTTTCACCAGATTGGCCAGAACGTCCACCATTAAGTCATTAATCATCTAAGTAGGCCTAGATCCAAGATACTATTCCGGTAGTAAACATCGTTCATTTTTATCGAAAAAGATTAAAATTTATCAACTATTCAAGAGAATGAAATCTTCGCTGTCAGCATCTTCTGAAATCGCATGAAAAACGCGAGCTTTATTAAGATGATGCTCTATTTCAGCAAAACCTAATTCTCCATTATTATCAGTAATAAAGACATCTACACCTTGCATTGTTTGCGCAGTGTAGCGGCTGGGGACACCTAACTTAGAACTATCACTGAGCATCATAGTTTTCTTCGCACTACGCTGCATCAATAAGCTCGTTTCAGCATCAACCTTATGGAAGTAACAGGCCCCTTTGTGAATGCACATGCTGGTGGGGCTCAGAATGGTCCAATCAACCTCCAGATCACGAATGCGTGCCATGGTCTCTTCACCATGAAGCGCGGTCGTATGAGCAGCCAGCTTGCCCCCAATCAATTCCACGCTGCATGCCCGGCTGTGACGCACAAGGCTCTCAGCAATCAACGGACTGGTGGTCGCAACGGACAGGTCTTTCTTCTCTTTCAGGTGATTGGCAAAAAGGGAAAGTGTGCTCCCTGCCTCAATCAGAAGACGATCGCCATCCTTGATCAAGCTGGCAGCCAACTTGCCAACGGCGTTCTTCTCAGCAAAGCGGGAATGCATGCGCACACTGATGTCGCTCTCCGCGATGGCTTCATTGGAAACCAGCGAGTTGCCCCGCACGCGCATGATGGCATTGTTTTCCAGCCCATCTACCGCATACAGGATCTCATCGACAGAGCAATCCAGGACAGTGGCCAGTAAGGAGAGCCGTATCGTTCTATAGCGTCGCACCAATTCGATTATGCGGACGATCACAACACAACCCTCAGTTACAATTTTATTTAAACTTTCACAAAGTTAGTCAAAGACCGTTTGAAAGTAAAGCTAAGATCGATTCCCGGTTATGTCCCGACCAAAAATCACTTCATCACGCAGCGGTATTCCGTGCAGACCTGTGACTGGTATTTCGGGTTTTAACTTACGTTCTTCATCGATGACGCCCTGAACGACTTTCTCTAAACGGAAGCTGCGTCTCTGATAAAACCGAAATGCATCTAGATTGTCGTTGGAAGTGCGCACCATGATGCGGCCAATACCCTCTTTACGAGCGGCATCAACAGAAGCATCCAGCAGAAGCGTTCCGATACCACCCCAGCGCTGCAACGAATCGAGAGTAAGGATCTCCCATTCCTGCTCGCGTTTGATCAGTGTAATCATGCCAACCAGACGACCTTCATCCAGAGCAAGGTATCCCGGCAGCTTGGATGCATCCACCATCTCGCCATCAAGCAACTGCTCAGGACTGGTCCACCGGTTCACGAGCAGCTCAACAACCTGCTCTCGATCTTCTGGCTCAATTGCTCTTACTTGGATTGACACGAAGAAGACTCCTGTTTGGCTTCTGGCCTAACTAGATCAATATCTTTTAACATTCGCAATTCAGTGGCAGTACGTGCCTGCCAGCCGGTGCGTTGAAGTTCGGGCGTCAGGTTATTCTCAACCGGGTAACCAATGCACAGATAGGCTACGAACTTCCAGCTGTCAGGAACGCCAAACAGCTTTCCGACACCATCCGGATTGAGAATAGACACCCAACCAACGCCAATGCCTTTCGCTCTAGCAGCAAGCCAAAGGCAGTTAATTGCGCTAACACAAGAATAGGCCAGCGTCTCCGGCATGGTCTGCCGTCCCAGCCCAGCTCCCTGTGTTGGTTCAAGATCACAAAAAACGGCAAATTGCAGCGGAGCGTCGGTCAAACCCTGCAGCTTGAGCTTGGCATAGCTCTCCGCACGCTCTCCCTTGTAGCCCGTCAGGGCCTCTGCATTTGCCTGTTGGAAGTTGAGATACACCGCCTCTCGGTTTGAGGGCTGGCTTACCTCGATAAAACGCCACGGCTGACTGTTGCCGACGCTTGGGGAAAGATCAGTTAATCGCAAAAGCTCTTCAACGGTTTCGCGATCAATCATGTCTTGCTTGAAATGGCGCACATCCCTGCGCCATTTCAAAAGCAATTCAAAATCTTGGTTAAAGGCCTCAGAAAACTGCGGGCCTTGCTCTACAAAGGCGTCATTCAATGACCGGGAAACTCCACCAATGTCCTGACAGGAACGTCCAGAGCTTCCAGTTTTGCACGTCCTTGCAGTTCTGGCAAATCGACAATGAAGCAAGCCGCCACAATGTCAGCACCAGCACTTCTCAGCAGCTTCACAGCCGCTTCTGCCGTACCACCGGTCGCAATCAGGTCATCTACCAGAATAACCTTCTCACCCGGCTTCACAGCATCACAGTGGATTTCAATGGTGTCTGTGCCATACTCAAGCTCATACTCTTGCTCAATGGTCTTGAACGGCAGCTTACCTTTCTTGCGCACAGGCAGGAAACCAGCAGACAGCTGGTGAGCAACAGCACCACCCAGAATGAAGCCACGCGCTTCAATACCAGCAACCTGTTCAATCTTGGAGCCAGCCCATGGCTGCACCAGTGCATCAACCGCACGGCGGAACGCACGAGGATCGCTCAGAAGCGTCGTGATATCGCGGAACAGGATACCTTCCTTCGGATAGTCCGGGATCGTGCGAATGGACGCGATCAGCTCCTCTGAGATTGTGTTCAGTGTGTCAGTCATGGTCATTTCCACGTTTTGAATTGCATTGTTTCAGTCAAAGGCCCTCCGCTCAGGGCCTTCAGGATCACTCAGGTAATCAGTTATTTTTTCAGCACACGTCCAGCGACAGCATCAAGCTTTGCAAGCAGCTCAGGATCTCGCCTGTCCTCAGCAGTCATAATCGCAAAGTCGAGCGCAGTGTTGGAGCCAATCGGGCATTGCTGATGTTCTCTCGGCAGTTTGCGGGCCACCGCCAGCACAAGCTTCTGAGCGCTTTCCACGTTCTCATGCAGAACCTTGATGATCGCATTGATATCGACATTGCCATGATCGGCATGCCAGCTGTCGTAATCCGTCACCATAGCCACTGTTGAGTAGCTGATTTCTGCTTCACGGGCCAGCTTTGCTTCCGGCATGTTTGTCATGCCAATCACGTCACAGCCCCAGGAACGATACAGATCGCTCTCAGCTTTAGAAGAAAACTGCGGCCCTTCCATAGCCAGATAAGTCCCACCGCGGCTATACGTAAGGCCCTCTTCTTGACAGGCACCTTCCACCACATCCACTAGCAACGGTGAAACCGGGTCCGCCACAGAAACGTGCGCCACACAGCCAGTGCCAAAGAAACTCTTCTCACGGGCAAACGTCCGGTCAATAAACTGATCAACCAGCACGAACGTTCCCGGCGCATATTCTTCTTTCAAAGAACCGCAAGCACTGACGGAAATCAGATCCGTCACACCAGCACGCTTGAGCACGTCGATGTTGGCGCGATAGTTGATCTGGCTCGGAGAATGCACATGGCCACGACCGTGACGCGGCAGGAAGACAACCTTCAGTCCATCAATCTCGCCAATACAGACATCGTCGCTTGGCTCGCCCCATGGGCTTTCAATCCGCTCCCATCGGGCATTTTCAAAACCAGGAATATTGTAGAGGCCAGAACCTCCGATAATACCCAGAACCGCCTGCATATCGCTCTCTCCGCTTATAGCCAGTTTCAGTGCACTTTACCTGATTCAGTCTCGTGAAGTTGGCACTACATCAAATCCAGACGCCAACCCCAAAAAAAAGGGCTACCCGAATAGGATAGCCCTTTTTGAAAGTATCGATGTGACCTTAGTGGTCTACATTGCTCCAGATCTTGCGCTTTGTGAAGTACAGCAAAGATGCAAACAGGATCAGGAATGCCATGACGCCGAAGCCGATACGCTTACGTGCTTCCAGATGAGGCTCAGCTGCCCACATCAGGAATGCAGAAACGTCACGAGCGTACTGATCAGTGGTCATTGGAGAACCATCGGAGTACTCAACCAGCTCGTCAGAGAGTGGTGGCGCCATTGCTAGCGTCTTACCAGCGATGAAGCCCGTGTTGTAGTACTGACCTTCTGGAACCTCAACGCCCTCAGGAGCTTCGTGGTAACCAGTCAGCAGGCCGTAGAGGTAATCCGGGCCGTTTTCCTGATACTGCGTAGCAATATCCAGAACGAACCATGGGAAACCACGGGTCACTGCGCGGGCTTTAGCCATCAGAGACAGGTCTGGTGGGTAAGCACCGTTGTTGGAAGCACGTGCTGCCTGCTCGTTCGGGAACGGAGAAGGGAACTTGTCGAACGGCTTGCCTTCGCGCTCGAACATTTCACCTTCATCATCCGGACCATCTACGATGGAGTATTCAGCTGCAAGAGCCTTAACTTCATCAACGGAGAAGCCAGGTCCGCCTTCCTCAGCGAGGTTACGGAATGCAACGAGGCTCAGACCGTGACAGGAAGAACAAACTTCCTGGTACACCTGGAAACCACGCTGTAGCTGCGCTTTGTCAAACTGACCGAAAGGACCAGCAAAAGACCAAGGCTGCTTCTCAACGTGCGGAGCATCACCAGCTGCCAGAGCTGGGCCTGCCACTGCAAGACCTGCAACAACAGCAAGTGCGCGAGCGCTTTTGAACATTAGATTTTTCATCTTTAAAATCCCCTGCCCTTAAGCCGCTTCGCCGGTTTTACCCAGCACTGCATCGTTGATTGAGTCAGGAACTTTCCGAGGCGTTTCGATCAGTCCGAGAACTGGCAGAACGATCAGGAAGTGAGCGAAGTACAGTGCAGTGAAGACCTGAGCCAGAGCCACGTATGGCTGTTCTGCAGGCATTGCACCGAGCCAACCAAGCATCACACAGGTGAAACCGAACAGCCAGAAGAAGAACTTGTAAACTGGACGGAAACGCGCAGAGCGAACTTTGGAAGTGTCGAGCCATGGCAGTACGAAGAGCACTGCGATTGCGCCAAACATTGCGATAACACCACCCAGCTTCGAAGGAATTGGGCCGATATCGAAAGTGATCGCACGCAGGATCGCGTAGAACGGCAGGAAGTACCATTCAGGCACGATGTGTGCTGGCGTTACCATTGGGTTTGCTTCGATGTAGTTGTCCGGGTGACCCATGTAGTTCGGCAGGTAGAATGCGAACCAGGAGAAGAAGATCATGAAGACAACAATCGCGAACAGATCCTTCATCGTGTAGTACGGATGGAATGGGATCGTGTCCTTCTCGGATTTTGGATCAACACCAACTGGGTTGTTGTTACCAGCAACGTGGAACGCCCAGATGTGCAGGATCACAATACCAACAATCACGAATGGCAGCAGATAGTGCAGTGAGAAGAAGCGGTTCAGAGTTGGGTTACCAACGGAGAAGCCACCCCAGAGCCATGTAGTGATGCTGTCGCCAACAATCGGGATCGCGGAGAACAGGTTAGTAATAACCGTCGCGCCCCACAGTGACATCTGACCCCATGGAAGCACGTAGCCCATGAACGCAGTTGCCATCATCAGCAGGAACAGCAGAACACCAAGGATCCAGGCGATCTCACGTGGTTCCTTGTAGGAACCGTAGTACAGACCACGAAAGATGTGGATGTAAACTGCAATGAAGAACATGGATGCGCCGTTCATGTGCAGATAGCGGATAAGCCATCCGTAGTTCACATCGCGCATGATGTGTTCAACAGAGAGGAATGCAAGAGTTTCATGCGGGGTGTAGTGCATCACCAGAACGATACCGGTGATCAGCTGCACAACCAGCATGAAGAATGCGATACCGCCGAAAGTCCACCAGTAGTTCAGGTTCTTCGGGGTAGGAAAAGCGACAAAGCTCCCATGAACAAGGGAGAGAACCGGCAAACGACGCTCAAGCCATTTGGCGCCAGCGTTTTGCGGTTCATAAGTAGAATGACCAGCCATAGCTGCCTCCTGAAGGGGTCACGTCAGCCGATTACGACAGTGTCGTCCGTGGTGAATTTGTAAGGCGGCACGAGCATATTCTCTGGAGCCGGGCCTTTACGGATACGACCAGCGGTGTCGTAGTGAGAGCCATGGCATGGGCAGAACCAACCACCGAACTCACCTTTGTTGTCGCCGTTTTTCTGGCCAAGTGGCACACAGCCAAGGTGCGTACATACACCAACCATGACGAGCCAGGCTTCTTTGCCATCGGCTGCGCGGTTTGCATCTGACGCATCCGCACCGTCTTCTAGGTTAGAGTTACGTGCGAACTGGTCTGGCAGATCAGAAAGCGGAACGGCTGCAGCTTCAGCGATCTCCTGCTCCGTACGTTGACGGATAAAGACCGGCTTGCCACGCCAAGTTACGGTGATGGATTGCCCGACTTCAACCGCAGAAACATCAACTTCAATAGAAGCCAAAGCGAGTGCAGATGCATCCGGGTTCATCTGATGGATAAAGGGCCAAGCCAGAGCTCCCGCACCGACCGCGCCCACGGCACCGGTCGCGATGTAGAGAAAATCGCGGCGTGTCGGTTCAGCCGTTTCCGTGTGTTCCAAGGTCGCGTCCTCTCGAAACAAAATTGAAAGAGATCACCTAAAAACTCTCTTGAGAGGACAGTACCCACGGCTAGTAAAACCAACCACTATCTACTCACTACAAAGAGCTGTAGGTGAAAATGCGCAAAATACGCACTTATATTGACGGATGCTATCTGCCACCAATGGTCGCACTTGTCTAGACTCGTTAAAAAATTGGGGACTTATTGTCGCAGACAATTTGGGCATAAGAGACAAAAAACAGGGACAATTGAGTTTTTGACACGAGAATATGAGTCAAAAGTCGAGTGGTTCGGGGACCAGAAGACGCAATTTCGCCCCGAACCACTTTTGGTTTAAACCGCTTGATTCCCTGTCAAGAATCCCTATTCAGCGGCAACTTGTGCAAGGAAACCGCCGGATTGGTGGTTCCAGAGGTTCTCGTAGATACCTTCGGATTTCAAAAGTTCCTCATGGGTACCCATTTCGACAATCTTGCCTTGATCCATGACAATCAGGCGATCCATTGCCGCAATTGTGGAAAGTCGGTGGGCAATTGCAATAACCGTCTTACCTTCCATCAATTCAAACAGGCTTTCCTGGATTGCAGCTTCCACTTCTGAGTCCAAAGCAGAGGTCGCTTCGTCCAGAACAAGGATTGGAGCATCCTTCAGCAGCACACGTGCAATCGCCACACGCTGACGCTGACCGCCGGACAGCTTCACACCGCGTTCACCCACCAGAGTATCAAAGCCAGTCCGGCCTTCTGGATCTTTCAGTCCCTCGATAAACTCCAGCGCATGCGCCCGGCGAGCCGCTTCCTGCGCCTCTTCAAACGTTGCACCGTCTTTGCCATAGGTGATGTTTTCCAGAATAGTCCGGTGCAGCAAGGATGTATCCTGAGACACCACCCCAATATGCTGGCGCAGACTTTCCTGTGTCACCGCACAGATATCCTGACCATCAACGGTAATCCGGCCACCTTCCAGATCATGGAAGCGCAGCAACAGGTTCATCAGCGTAGACTTACCAGCACCGGAACGACCAACAATGCCGATCTTCTCACCCGGCTTGATGTTCAGCGACAGGTTCTCAAGAACACCACTGCCCTTGCCATAATGGAACTTCACATCTTCAAAGCGGATTTCCGCATCAGAGACCACAAGCTCCTTCGCATCGTCCTTGTCCGTGACTTCCGTATGTCTGGACAGCATGCCCAGGCCATCCTGAACCGTACCGATATTCTCAAACAGACCAGCAACTTCCCAGAGGATCCACTGAGACATACCTTGCAGGCGCAATGCCAGACCAATAGCAATTGCGATATCGCCGGTCGTCACCAATGCGCCCTTCCAGAGCCAGATGGAAACACCACCAAGCGTCAGCAGCAGCAGATTGTTGATCACGGTCAGACAGATGTTCAGCAAGGTCACGTTCCGCATCTGGCGATGCACCGTGTTCATGAACGTACTCATGGAGCCCTTGGCATAATCTTCTTCACGAGAAGCATGCGAGAACAGCTTTACGGTCGAGATATTCGTATATGCATCAACAACATGGCCAGTCATCACAGAGCGCGCGTCTGCCTGCTTCTTGGAGATCCGCTTCAGCTTCGGCACGAAGATGTACATGACCAGGAAGTAGGAAGCCAACCAACCCAGCATCGGCAGCGCAAGGCGCCAGTCCGCGCTTGCGAGCACAGCAAGAGCAGCCAGGAAGTAAACAATCACATAGACAAAGATATCGACAATACGCGTAATAACTTCTCTGACAGCCAGAGAAGTCTGCATCAGCTTGTTAGCGATACGACCCGCAAAGTCATTATGGAAGAAACTTAAGCTCTGACGAAGTAACTGGCGATGCCCTTTCCAACGGATCAGCATCGGATAGTTGCCGACAAGCCCCTGATGGAAGAACATCTCCCACACTGCTGAAGTAAGGGGTGAAATTATAAGTAGAACCGCACCCATCCAGATGAGATGGCCCCAGTTATCAGCAAA
This sequence comes from Pseudovibrio sp. JE062, assembly GCF_000156235.1. Taxonomy (NCBI): domain Bacteria; kingdom Pseudomonadati; phylum Pseudomonadota; class Alphaproteobacteria; order Hyphomicrobiales; family Stappiaceae; genus Pseudovibrio; species Pseudovibrio sp. JE062. Next base: position 83,345 of record NZ_DS996806.1, on the reverse strand, counting down.
GAACGTCTCTGGATCTTCAGTTCCCAACCAGTTAACAAGATCACCCATGAACGTAAATATAACCACTTCCAAAACAGCAATACCTGCTGCAAAGAAAGCAATAATCATAAGCAATAAAGAAACTGGCTTAGTATAATACCAGATAAAGCCCCAAAACTTACTTGGAGGAGTCTCTATCTCTTCCATTTTAAATGGATCAATAAGCTTCTCAAAATACGAGAACATGACAAATCCCAATTAAGATATTTGGTTTGCGAGCTGCGCTACCACGTCAACATGGTAAGAGGATGACGGCTGCTTACTGCAGCCGCTCATCTCGTTCGTATGGATCACGGTTATCGCGTGGAGAACCGGAAAAGCTCCAGATAACGCTGGCAATCCCGATACCTACAGCAAAAGCGCCAACCAAAGTGTCAACAAAGCGCCCCTTAAACAGGGAGCCAGCTTCATAGGTTCCGTTTGCTTTCACAATTTCAACCGCAGCCAACTCAGCGTAAAGCGTTGGAACAATTGTGAAAAATGCAATTCCGGCACTAATCATCAAGAACCAGAATGCGTGCATAAGGCTTTGAGAAAAAGTTACTTTTTCAGACCGAGCCGAACGCACATACCGGCCACCGTCGACCGGAATTTGAGATGCAGAACCGTCACGGGACGCGACCTGCGCCCAGATAAATGACGTAATCATTGGAGATACTCCGACAACATATGCATGCAGCCGCAGACGCAATTCGTCCGTAAAGAGGGCTACATTAAGAAAATACGAGCTAGTAAAGTGTTGGAAAGCCGCCGCTTAAGCGGAAACGGCAAATGCAATGCAGTTAGTGGGATGCATAGCGCATGCGCCTACTGCCGGGAGAACATTAGCGTTCACGAGCACAAATTCAGTATTCATGTATGTCTCCCTGGTTCCAACGTTAAAAATAGCTGATCGGGCGATCAGCAACTCGGAGAGTCTCGTCAAGTAAGAAGAGGGCTCTCGGCCGGTGCGAGATGCTTATACTCACAAAGGCGGAGACATGCCTAGCCCCAAAAATTCCGGAAAAACACTTTAGGGTGTACTGTATCTTTTTCGCAACATATATCACGAATTCCTATGGAACCTCTTGAATTTGATTAGGTTTCACCCAGCGAAACGCGCCACCTATCAACAAACTCTATGATTTTTCTGGAGATTTTCACCGGGTTCCTCTAGATGCCCAAGAGATGCTTCCATAAGCCCCTCACGAAAATCTTACAGCGAGCACACTGCGCCATGCCAGATATTGCCCTTTATCAGCCAGACATTCCGCAGAACACCGGCACCCTGTTGCGCTTGGCCGCCTGCATGGATGTAACGGTGCACCTGATCGAACCAGCAGGCTTCCCGCTGTCAGATCATGCACTTAAACGGGCTGGCATGGATTACATCGAGCGCGCGAAACTCCAACGCCATATGGATTGGGAGAGTTTTCGTGAATGGCAATTGGCGGAAAAGCGCCGACTTATCCTCATGACGACCAAGGGAACCCGTCCTTACACCCAGTTCGCCTTCAAAAAGGACGACCTGATCCTGATGGGCCGCGAAAGCTCTGGTGTGCCAGAAGAAATCCATCAGCTCGCCGATTCCAGACTACTGATTCCCATGAAGAACGGCATGCGCTCCCTCAACATGGCGGTTTCCACTGGAATGGTACTGGGCGAAGCCCTTCGTCAAACAGATTGTTTTTGAATAAAATACAACCTAGACTACGTGCGTTATTTATTGCGTTGCTTTGCGCTGTTTAGGTTTATTTTGCAATGTTTCAGAGTGTCTCGAGAAAAATTGCTCATCTATTCTCTGTTGCACTTTTTCTCGTTATCCCCCTGCCCGCTTTGGCAGGCGCTCCGATAGAGCCAGTACTTTATCCCAACCTGCACGACAAGGCAGAATTGGACCGGCATCTGCACCTGCTCAACCAGATATACCCCTGCGACTGGCATGATGCACACACACGAAGCGGGTATAACCTCTACGATCTTGGCAATGGCATTCAGGTGCTGGAGTTCTCCTGCACCGTGGGCCTGCATAATCTAGCAAACCTCTACATCCGGCGGATCAAGGGCAGCAAGCAACCTGCACAGCTCATTGCGCTGCGCCGCCCCAAGGGGCAACCGGTCACCAGCAAGTACATCCTCTTTAACAGCTTCTGGGATCTCAACCGCGGCGCACTCACCAGCTTCACCGTAGACCGCGGCCTCTCTGATTGCGGCTCTTTCGAAGTCCACCGCTTCACATCAGATGGCTATCTGGAACTTATAGAGTACCGCGCCAAGCGAAACTGCGACGGCAAGTTCCGCGAACCCACCGATTACCCGTTGATCTACCCGGCCTTGTAACGCCGCCCACTCAGTTCGTTAAAGCATGCCTGGAACTGGTAGCCTGCAGTAAACCAAGAGTTTTTAGGCAAGTGTAATCCGAAACCGGCATCCTCAGGCAAAACCACGCCGTCAAAGAGGAAGGCCGCCATGTCTAAAACCCTGTCTCCAGCACTGGCTGCTGTCCTCCTCTCCATCAGTTTGCTGGCAAGCCCCACTTTGGCGGGGCCCATTGAACCTGTGAGAGAAAACGACCAAAAAATCCTGAACCGCTATCTGGGGCTGTTGGATCAGGCCTATCCCTGCGATTGGAAGCAGGCTTACGACACAATGGGCAACTACCGCCTTCAGTTCAGCAAGAACATCGAAGTGCTGGAGTTCGCCTGCTCCATAAGTCCGTACAATGAAGCCCATGTTTATGTGCGTGTGGACTCCCACAAACCACAGGACGCCGAGCTGCTGAGCTTCAGGCGCCCTCAGAACGAAGACAACGATGATCCGCATGTGGTCTTCAATGGCGTCTGGGACATCAAGACCGGCGATCTGACCAGCTTCATGAAAGGCCGTGGTTTGGGCGATTGCGGAACCTATGAGGTCCACCGCTTCACACCAGAAGGCTACCCACACCTTCTTGAGTTCCGCGCCAAACCGGAATGCGACGGCAACTATGTGCAGCCGGAAAAGTATCCCGTCATCCTCACTCAGCCGCAATAACAGCACCCACCTCTCCTGTACTTCGCAGCTGCACTCCATTAAACAGAGCAACAAAGAAGATTTAGCGCTCTAGGAGGGACGATGAGCGACTCACAGAACACGCTTCCGGCAGATCTGGAAGACAAGAAGAAAGAAGCCTCTGCGTGGTTCACTCAGCTGCGCGATAACATCTGCACCGCATTTGAGCAGCTGGAAGAAGAAGTTGGCGAACAGGACGGCCCACTCGCAGACCAGCCAGCCGGACGTTTTGAACGCACCCCATGGGAGCGCACAGACCACAGTGGCGGCCACGGCGGCGGCGGCGTCATGTCTTTGATGCACGGTCGTGTGTTCGAGAAGGTTGGCGTCCACGTGTCCACCGTACACGGCGAGTTCTCTCCGGAATTCCGCGACCAGATCCCAGGTGCCAGCGAAGATCCGCGCTTCTGGGCCTCCGGCATCTCCCTGATCGCCCACATGCACAATCCAAATGTACCGGCAGTGCATATGAACACCCGTATGGTGGTCACCACCAAGCAGTGGTTCGGTGGTGGAGCAGACCTCACCCCAGTGCTCAGCGCACGCCGCACACAGGAAGACCCGGACACCGTTGAGTTCCACGAGGCCATGAAGGCAGCATGTGTTGATCATCCGGGCGCAGACTACGATCACTTCAAGAAGTGGTGTGACGAGTACTTCTATCTGCCTCACCGCAAGGAAGCGCGCGGCATCGGTGGCATCTTCTACGACCGCCACAACACTGGCGACTGGAATGCAGACCTTGCCTTCACCAAATCCGTCGGCAACGCCTTCCTCGACATCTATCCAAAGCTGGTGCGTAAAAACTTCCTGACCCCATGGACACTGGAACAGCGCGAAGAACAGCTGGTCCGTCGTGGCCGCTACGTGGAGTTCAACCTCCTCTACGACCGCGGCACCATCTTCGGCCTCAAGACAGGCGGAAACGTCTCCTCCATCCTGTCCTCCATGCCACCAGTGGTAAAGTGGCCATAAGCCAGAAAACGAAAGAGGCTCCCCGGCCCAAAAGTCGGGAAGCCTCCTGTCTAAATGGCAGTGAAAGCCAAGCTAAGTGCTCGGTCGCACGATGAACGACATGGCAGAGCTGCCGCTTTCACTTTCCAAACGTCTCCCCTTCAAACGCTTAATCAGATCACGCGCCTCCAGTGGTGGTTGCTGCTCTTGCCGCCTGTAATCGGAACCATCCCGATTACGATGCAGCAGCCCAAGGCTAAACAGCTCGCGTCTCAGCAACGCGGGGTCTGCAAAACAATGAGCGTCATTGAGCACAGTGTTGATCTCCTTCTCCCGAAGCGATGCACCAGCCGGAATAAGAGACCACAACTGCCAAAGACAAAGCACCTGAACCTGCCGACGTGACGGCCAGCTAACCAGCCGCCCCGCCTTATCAAACTGGTTCAGCCCACGCTCAACCAAACGATGATCCACCGTCTCAACAACCGGCTCCGTATCAAGGCGGCGTCCAGCGGAATGCGATGCTCTTAAATGTTGGAAGTTTTGAAAGCCCGCCGCTTTGGCGAGCATGTTCATCAGCTCCACATGAGAAGGAGCATCACCGCGTGACTTCATCTGACGGGCAACACTGCGCGCAAACGTGGAGATATCAGGCGAACGAAGAGGGACCGGGACTCTCGACATTGAAAAATCCTCTCGAGCCGCATTTTACTTTTCGTGGTCGCTGACTTGCGAAGCGGCATCGGACAAGAATGTCGATTACTCTCGAAGTGAATGGCAGGTTTAGCTCCCCTTTCGGGGCAGCGACGCCTTGGGAACTGCCGACCTGCGCTGACAATAAAGGCGATTTCCGCAAAATGTCAACACGCAGAAGCTTTAGGCGTCGCCGGTCTCAACCACTCAGGCAGCAGCCCTTTGCAAAGCAGGTGCGCGGCCCACCTTGCGCAAACCCATCGCCACACAGCCAGCGATAATGATAAAGGAGATCCATTGCGGCATGTCCATCAGGTTACCCAGCTGAGAGAGGCCGTAAGCGATGAACAGCAGGGTGAACCCGCCATATTGCCCAATCACCAACCAGGCAACACCCGCTGCCAACTCGCTTTTGAAGGCCGCAGCCAGCAGCAACACACCGTTGACCAGCATCACCACCGTGATCCCGTGCCAGACCACCGACAGCACCGCGATCACCACAGGATGAAGATCACTGCCCAATACAGGATCATGGATCTCTGGCCCACCCAGAAACACATGCACTAACACCAGCAGTAAAGACAGTATTCCGGAAGCCAACAGCCACTTATTCATTGGAGTTCTCTCATTTCTGATTCCATACGCTAGCGTACGGTACATTATAACTGGATCTTGTCAATACGGTAGCGTATGGTGGAAACATGACGGAGAAAACCAAACTCACAGCGCTTGATTGGATCAAAGGCGGCTTTCGTTCACTGGCCTCTGATGGCCCGCAAGGCCTCAAAGCTGAAGTGCTGGCACGAAAGCTGAAAGTCAGCAAAGGCTCGTTCTATTGGCACTTCAAGGATGTAGCCGCCCTCAAAACCGCCATGCTGGACCATTGGGAAGAGCTCGCCACCCAGCAAATCATCGCGCAGGTGGATGCTGGCAGCCCCGACCCGAAACAGCGCCTCTATGATCTGATTGAGATTGCAGCAAGTGAGGTCTCTGAAGAATACGGCGCCAACGGTGTCTCAAACGCGCTGCGAAACTGGGCCCAGTTTGATGAGCTCGCCCGTGCCTACACCACCAAGATCGACCGCCGCCGTCTGGAGTATGTTGAGAGCCTGTTCTCTCAGGTGCCTCAAACCCGTAAACACGCCAAAATCAACGCCCAGATCCTCTACGCCACGCTGATTGGTGCAGAACAGCTGGATCAGGCAGACACAAAGGCCTGCCTGGCACAAACGCTGGATATCATGATGGGCTCATCGCGCCCTATCCCGGCCTGACCATCTTCTCAGGCCGCACCACCCGGTCAAACTCTTCGGCGGTCACATAACCTAGCCGAAGCGCTTCTTCTTTCAGGGTCGTACCGTTCTTATGCGCGGACTTGGCAATCTCGGTTGCCTTGTCATAACCGATTGTCGGCGCCAGTGCTGTCACCAGCATCAACGACCGCTCCATCAACTCCTCAATACGATCAAGGTTTGGCTCAATGCCAACCACACAGCGGTCTGCAAAGCTCACCATGCAATCTGCCAGCAACTCGATGGACTGCAGCAGACTGTTGGCAATCACGGGCTTAAACACGTTCAGCTCAAAATGCCCCGTTGCACCAGCCACACTCACAGCTGTCTGATTGCCCATCACCTGCGCACAGACCATGGTCACCGCCTCACACTGGGTCGGGTTCACCTTGCCCGGCATAATGGAAGAGCCCGGCTCATTGGCAGGTAGGCTGATCTCACCAAGACCAGAACGAGGCCCCGAAGCCAGGAAGCGAATGTCGTTGGCAATCTTCATCAGCGAGCACGCCAGCGTGTTCAGCGCACCATGGGCAAACACCGCCGCATCATGGGTTGCCAGCGCCTCGAACTTGTTCGTTGCCGTCACAAACGGCAGGCCCGTCACCTCACTCACATGGGTGGCAAAGGCACTGGCAAACTCTGGGGTTGAGTTGAGCCCAGTCCCAACAGCTGTGCCGCCCTGTGCAAGGCGATAAAGCCCTACGAGGCTCTGCTCAATACGCTCCTTGGAATACTCCAGTTGCGCCACATAACCAGAGAACTCCTGCCCCAATGTCAGAGGCGTCGCATCCTGCGTGTGCGTGCGTCCAATTTTCACGATGTCAGAAAACGCTGCGACCTTGGCTTCCAGCGTGTCATGCAGATGAACCAGCGCAGGCAGCAGCACCTTGTTGATCTCACAGGCAGCTGCAATATGCATCGCTGTTGGGAACGTATCGTTGGAGGACTGCCCCATGTTCACATGATCATTGGGGTGAACAGGAGACTTGCTGCCAATCTGTCCGCCGAGCAGCTCAATCGCCCGGTTCGCAATCACCTCGTTGGTGTTCATGTTCGATTGTGTGCCCGAGCCCGTCTGCCAGATCACCAGCGGAAAATGCGCATCCAGCTTGCCGGAGATCACCTCAGTCGCCGCCTGACAAATGGCTTTGCCCAGATCCTCCGGCAAGCGCCCCTCTTCCATGTTCACTTTGGCAGCCGCCAGCTTCACCGCACCCAGCGCATGGATCAGCGCAGGTGGCAAATGCTCTCGGCCAATAGGAAAGTTGATCAGGGAACGTGCGGTTTGCGCGCCCCAGTACTTGCCAACCGGAACATCCAACACACCAAAACTATCGGATTCCTGCCGCATGCTGTCAGAATCTTGAGCAGACATCGAAACTCTCCTCCAAAGCGCAGTTCCGAAAACCTTTGCGGTTTCCTGAAAGAAGAACGCAACAAACGAAGACACCAAGCAGTTTGAACAACCCACCCTTGAAGTAAAGAGCTACCTCAACCACAGGCGAACAAAACGTGAATTTCCGGTGCATGAACTTTCGGGTTCAATTTACAATCCCAATCCAACCTGCTTATTCTCAACCATACTTACCGAAGATATATCAAAAAAGTTTCACCTCATGGCCATGCCCCCTCTTTCCGCGATCGGCATAGAGAACTACCGGTCCGTACATAAGCTCTTCATGCGAGTTGGCGCCGTCAACGTGTTTGTCGGCAACAACGGCGTTGGCAAAACGAACCTTTACAAGTCTCTGGAGCTGCTCCAGCAGGCAGCGCTGGGCCGCATCACCCGCGCCGTCTCAGAGGAAGGTGGGGTGGACAGCGTCATGTGGGCGGGCGACCTGAAGACCCACGAAAAGAAGCGCATCATCCTGCGCGCTGATCTGGGGGATCTGTCCTACCGGATCGAGCTGGGTCTGCCCAACCCGATCTCCGATCCTGCGCTACCTTTTGAAACCATGGTCAGAGACGAAGAACTCACGCTCCTGACTGGCAAAAAGCCGGTTGTGCTGATGCAGCGCAAAGGCCCGAGTGCGTTCTTAAGATCCAGCAAAGGCGGCAAAGTCACCTACGACAACGAGCTGCTCCCTTCCGAAACCGCTCTCGCCAGCATCCGCGATGGCAGCCAGTTTCCTGAGCTGGATCTGGTACGCCGCGCCATAACAGATTGGCGGTTCTACCATACATTCCGCAGTGATCGGGACAGCCTGCTCCGCCGCCCAAGCCCCAATGTCACCACGCCGACACTTTCCTCAGACGGCAGTGATCTGGCAGCAGTATTTGCCACTCTGAAGGAAATCCAAAAGGACACCTTCTTTCTGCAACAAGCAGTCGACGACGCTTTCCCGGACAGCAAACTGATCATTGAAGCCAACGGGCAGGATTGCCGCTTCGCATTGCAAACCCCGGAAATCCGCCGCCCCTTCCCATCTCAGGAACTGTCAGACGGCACACTGCAGTATCTCGCCCTGCTCGGCGCTATGCTGTCCTACCGCCTGCCATCCTTCATTGCCCTCAACGAACCGGAAGCCAGCCTCCACCCCGACCTGCTGGAACCGCTCGCCAAAGTTATTGCCAAAGCCTCAGAGCGCAGCCAGATCTGGCTCGTAACCCATTCTGAACAACTTGCTGATCATATTGCCAATCATGCAGGGGCATACCCAAGGCGCATTTATAAAGAAAACGGCCAGACCGGAATTGATGGCCTGAAAATCACCGGCGAGTTCGTCGGAGAGGAGTACTGAGTTTGACCCCCAAAGGTTTGATTGTCTGCCTTGCCACCATGGTAAGCTGGGCGTTTCTTATTGTCATAAGCAAAGGCCTGCTGCTCGCTTACAACCTCGACCCGTGGATCTTCACCATCATCCAGCTGATGTTTGGCGGCCTGTTCCTCATCGCCATCAGCCGCAAACTGGGCGCCACCATGGAAGCGCTCAAAAGCCCCTATACATGGGCGTACGGCATTGCCCGCGTGCTCTCCGCAGCCTGCTTTACAGCCTCACTGCTTTACATCAGCGCCGCAAACGCAGGCTTCTTCGGCCTCGTCTCCGTGCCGTTCTCAGCACTGGTCTTCGCAGTCCTGTTCTTCCGCTTGCCGTCCTTTCTGGAAATTCCCGGCCACATCATCATCATTCTAGGCGTCGTCCTGCTCGTCTCCACGCTGGAAGGCACCTACTCCAACCCAGCCGTCTACCTGATGGTCTTCTCAGAGTTTGCCGTAGTCGCCTCAGTGGTTATCGCAGAGTTTCACCCGCAAAATCAGGGCGATGATCTGCAGGAGCGCGCGTCCCTCAGCGGCGTTATGCTGGTCGCCAGCGCCCTTATCATGCTCATCAGCCTTGCTGGCCTCTCTCTCTTCACAGATGGACCGGCCACTCAGAGCGCGACAGACTGGACAAGCAACCTGCCCCTCATTGACCTCACTCAGGTCTGGAGCCCGACCATGTGGCTGGCAGCCATCGCCGTCGGCATCACCCTGCGCGGTGTCTCCATGTTCCTGTCCATGCAGGCCATCAATCTGGTCGGTAGCCAGAACTACGTGGCCACCATCGCCGCTCTGCCATTCACATCTCTGCTGTTTGAGCTGATCGCAGACAAAGCCGACTACCTGCCTCAGGCTGTGCCCAATCCAATCACCATTCTGGCTGGGGTTATCATGACAGCGGGTTCCCTGGGCATACTCTGGGCACGCCAACGCAAGTTCAAAGCAGCAGCCGCATTCTCTTAAGTCCGCGAAAACCCGACTATTTCTGAAAGCAATTGCTTACTCGCCTTCGCTAGAGTTCCAGCGAACAGCGAGTAAGCAGGCATGACTGACAATAATAACGAACTGCCCGAAGTCACCGATCAACGCATCTTGGAAGCATGGAAGCTGTCAGGCTGGGCGGATCGCCTGCTGGAAGAAGCAGGCATCGGTGTCACCATCATCGATAAAAACGGCAAGCTGCTCTACTACAACAAATGGGCTTCGGAAAATCTGGATCGCCAACCGCGCCACATCGGGCACAATGTGAAGGAAAATCACCGCCGGTCCATCACCAACCCGCGGTTTGATGCCATGTTGCAGCTGTTCAGAGATGGCCGCAAAGACCCGGTGCGCTACGTGGCCAATCCATACGGAACCACCACCATTCTGGTCACCGTCTCTCCAATCCACATTGATGGAGAGCTCGTCGGCTTTTCCCAGTTTGTCTTGCTAAAAGAAGAAGTGCAGGAGCTGTGCTGCCTGTTTGACCAGCATGGCCGCGATCCTTTTGAAAAGGATATGCTGCCCAACGGACCTCCGACCTAGCTGGAAACCTTGTCTTTGGCCTCAGTCAGCATCTCCTGAATGCCGTTGAGTTGGCCAACCAGCTGCCGGATTGTCTCCACGGGCACATCCAGGTTGGAAAACGCGCAGTGCTGAACGTCAATCACGCCATCACTCAGGCCCCGCCCCTCTTGGGTCAGGCTCACGATCACTTGCCGCTCATCTTCTTTGGAGCGTGTGCGGGCAATGTATCCCATCTCTTCCAGACGTTTCAGCAAGGGAGTCAACGTGTTCGACTCAAGGAACAAACGCTCCCCCAGCTCAGAAACGCGCTGATGATCTTTTTCCAAAAGAGCAAGCAAAGTAATGTACTGAGGATAGGTGACACCAAGCTTCTTCATCACCGGTTTATAAAACCGATTGAAGGCATGATTTGCTTTGTAGATGGCAAAGCACAAATGCTGATCTAATCCAAAGCCTTGAAATTCTTCTGATTTCTTCTCGGCCATCACCGTATTCCAGTCCTGAGTAACATCCTCTTGCCCCGTTCTACCCATCAAGACAAAAGCCGTCAAACTAAATCGCACACGATTAATTCACGTTTTGATTGACAGCACCCTACATTTCTTCTTAATTATATCGTACAGGATTTAATCGTGCACGATACATAACAACAACGAGGAATACGAAATGCCAGTAGACGTTCTTTACGAAACAAGCGCAGTTGCCACAGGTGGCCGTGATGGCACTGCAAAAACAAAGGACGGTGCTCTGGAACTGACACTTGCAACGCCAAAAGAACTGGGCGGCGCAGGTGGAGAAGGCAACAACCCTGAGCAGCTGTTTGCTGCAGGTTATGCTGCCTGTTTCATCGGAGCTATGAAGTTTGTAGCGTCTCAGCAGTCCGGCGTGACTTTGCCAGCAGACGTGAATGTTGAATCAACAGTTGGCATTGGCCCACGCTCTGAAGGCGGCTTCGGTCTGGAGATTGCATTGGCAGTCACCGTACCGGGCATGGACAAAGCCAAAGCGGAAAAACTGGTCGCAGCAGCCCACGAGGTCTGCCCTTACTCAAACGCAACACGCAACAACATCGATGTAAAGCTTTCTGTCGCAACCTAACAAGCACAAGACCCATCGAACCACTAAAAAGAAAGGGGCCCGTGAGGCCCCTTTCCTATTGCATAATGTCTGCTGTGATTAGCCAGCCTGCTGGATCGCGGAGAGCTGCCAGTTTTCGCCAGCACCGCGAATAAAGGTCCAGATCTCGATCCGCTCTTCCGGCACATCAGCGTTGCCTTCAACAACCTTATTGGTCGCACGCTCACGCATCACATCGATGGACTCATAACGCATTGCGACAGACGCATAGTCCTTGTCGCCTTCACGCCACGCTTCAGTCAGATCACCCTGCAGCAACTTGATATCGCGCACTTCGTTGATCAGACCGTTGGAAGCCGCTTTGCCCAGCTCCTCTGCGAAGTAGCCCATGATTTCAGGCGTCGCGATCTCACGGATCTTGCCGTAGTCCTCGGAGCCATACGCAGTCCACACGGTTGTCAGCAACGCTTCAAACGCATCAAAGTCATCCGCTGTCAGGCCGATCTCGTCATCAGCTTCAGTTGAGAACACAGGCTGCTCTTCAAACTGAGGTGCCTGACCACCACCAAAACCGGTGTTTGGAATGCCGGAGGAACCTGAACGACGCGGCGCATCCTGCGCACCTGCATCGTTAAAGGTGAACGGCTGGCTCTGCTGTGCCTGCTGCTGATGATGCCCATAAGCGCCAGCAGCTTGCGGCTGTTGACGGCTCCGCAGGAAACGCATCAGCAACATGATACCGCCACCAATCAAAAGCGCCTGAACGATCAGACCGAAGAACCCGGCCATTCCGCCAAAGCCAGTGCCGAACAGCATGCCGAGCAAACCACCCAATGCCAGACCACCCAGCATGGAGCCGAGGAAACCACCACCGAAGAAGCCACGACGCTGCTGGCCTGCAGCTGCCTTGGAAGCCGCAGCAGCATTCGACTGCTGAGCGCCAGTATTGGTACCATTGTTTGGTGTCATGGTCCGCTGAACCGGAGCTGTCTTCGGCGCAGTCTTGGTTGCTTTCGGCGCAGAGTAGCTGCGAGAGCCACGGCTACCAAAACTAAACCCGCGCTTCGCCTCAGCAAAATCCGCAGTCACGAAGATCAGACCGATCGAAAACACCAGCAAGGTCAAAAACCTTGGAAACTTATTCAATGCAAGCATGTAACCCCTAAACCTGCCCGTAAACTCATGTTGCACCCCATATGGGGGCATTCTGTTAAAATTTGAAGACCAAAGCGTATTCGCGAAAAGTAGAATCCAAATTTCAAAGGGCAATACGCGCTGCTGAGAAACTCAGAGATCGTTTAAGCCCTTCAAAACAAAAGCAAACCGCTTCAGTGATGTTTTGGATTGCGCAGCAGAACTTTTTCATAGCCAGATGAGGCAATTTCAGCGCAAAACTGCACCCACTCGCAGTTTTCGCAGGCTTTTCTGAAGTTCCCCTCAGCATATGCCTCCCGCATTTTGCCGACTAAACGCGAGTTCAACACCAGTTCATCCCCCACATGCAGCTCAGATCCCAGGATCTGTGAGGCCAGCTTCACCGCTGCCTTGTCCCGTTCCACCACACTGCAGTTGAAGCAATGCGGCTCAGTCTCCTCACGGATCAAAGTCGCGCAGATTTCATCCGGCCCATCCACCAGTTCAACCGGCTCCCCAGCATTCAGCCGCTTCACCACAGCCTTGTAGTTTTTGGAGAACGCAGGCGAATAACCATGCCCGATGAATGTGAGCACACAGAGCAGATGATGACCACGCAGCTTCACGCTCATGGTCAGCCCGCCTTATCTTCAACAGCCGCTTTCACCTTCGCCATCAGCTCCTCCGCCGAGCACTGATAATCAGCAGAAGCCCAGATCTGCTGCGCCAACTTCATGGCAGCCCCCATCTCCGGTCCGGCAGGAATACCTCCAGCAATCATCATCTTGCCAGTCAGCGGAAAGCTTGGGATTTCCCAGTTCTGCGCAAACGCCAGCAGCTCTCTCAGCACCGCCTCATCCTGCAGGTCACCGTTCATCCACGCCGTCAAAACACCATCAACAACGGCATTAGCTCCATGCGCAACCAGTAGTGCCTTCAGCTCTTGCGTTTGATGACCGGTAACACGCAAAGCCTTTGCAATCTCAGCTGCAACCTCAATCCGCTTCTTCTGCGCATTGGAAAGCCGCAGATGCTGCGAAACCGCTGCTCCCGCAACACCGCCAAGCCGCAGCACTGGCTCATTCGCAGCTTCCGGCAATCCATCCAGCTTCAGCAACCGTGCAAGACGCGCACTCGCAGCGTCCTCACCCAGAATAAGCTGCAAAATAACGCCCTGCTCCATCAACTCCAGAGCATCTAGAACACGAGGCGCACCAAGCGTTCTCAGCACTTCCTTAGTAATCCGCTCTTTGGAAAGATGCGACAGCCCCTCCTTCAGCTCAACGCAGGCCGCATAGCCATCCGCATTGATCTCTCCCTGCCCATACGTGGCAAAGAACCGGAAGAACCGCAAAATACGCAGATAATCCTCGCGAATACGCGCCCGCGCATCTCCAATAAACCGCAGGTGACGGTTGAGGCAGTCATCTAACCCGCCCAGCGGATCAAACAGCTCACCATACCGATCCACGTAAAGCGCGTTCATGGTAAAGTCACGCCGCTGCGCATCCTTCACCCAATCACGCCCGAACTTGACCGTCGCGTGGCGGCCATGGGTCTCTACGTCTTCACGCAGGCATGTCACTTCAATCGGCTGACTCTCAATCACCAGCGTTACAGTGCCATGATCAACGCCAGTCGGGATCGCCTTCACACCAGCAGCGTCCGCTCTGGCCAGAACCACATCCGGCAAGGCAGTGCAGGCGATATCAACGTCATCCACCACTTCACCCAGCAGGGAGTTGCGCACGGTTCCACCAACTGCGCGCGCCACATCGCCGTCCTGTTCCAGAACGTCAAAAGCACGCTGAACAGCAGAGCTATCCAGCCAGCCTCTTTGTTGTAATTTGGTCATTTCTGAGGTGTCTCGTATCCACCCGGAACAAACTCGCCATCAATGATTTGCCCAGGCCGGTATTGTGACCCAAGCGGCGCATGGCCTGTTTCAGCAAGCAGCACCAGACTGGCGATAACAAGGGCGATGCCCGTGATGCTCAACCACAACATCGGGCCATCGCGAAACCGCTTGTCACTCTTTGCCTTGCGCACAACCATCACCCACACGGCGTAGGCAATGAAAGGAACAAAGAACAACAACCCATGTGTCAGGAGCATTCGTATCATCAGGCATAAACCCTATTATAAAGCACGCGCAGGATGCCAGCGGTGACACCCCATATGTAACGCTGCTCAAATGGCATGGCGTAATAGTAACGCGTTTTGCCTCTGAATTCTCCGCTTTTTTTCTGATGGTTCTCAGGATTCATCAGGAAAGACAAAGGCACTTCAAACACTTCATCCACTTCCGCCGGATTGGGTGAGAGGATCAAAGGCGGTTTGACAGTGGCCAGAACCGGCACAACACGGTAACCGGAACCGGTGTAATAGTGCCCAAGATCGCCGACGATCTCCACCAGATCAGAATCCAGCCCAACCTCTTCATGCGCCTCTCGCAAGGCTGCACCAATAGGGCCATCATCTTCCGCATCTATCTTGCCACCGGGAAACGCAATCTGCCCGGCATGAGAGCGCAGATGAGCTGTGCGCTGTGTTAGCAAAATGGAAGCCTCGGCACCACGATCAACAATCCCGATCAGCACCGCAGCATCGCGCACCTTGTCCAGATCCTCCCCATAATCCTCAATCTCCGGATTGAGAAGGTGATCACCAGCCGGCTCATAAGATTGGCCATCCAGCCGATCCAGAACCCGGGATCTGAAATTTTCTGCTGTAAACTCAGACAAGATTATGCGCCGTCCTAATGTGTCTTTCTAAAATCCAAGGTTCTGCACGGTGTCCACCACAAAGAACTCACCATGGCTTTCGATGCCAACAACCCGTCCCTCCGAGCTTTCCCGCTCCTGCAAATGCGGAGCAAGTTCATGCACCAGTGTGCGTGCAAACAACGCTTCCAGTCGGTCACGAACAAGAATATAAGGCTTCAGCCCTCCATCTTCCTGCCTCTGCACAAAGCGCAGCGAATGCTCAGGTCCAGCCTCAACAACGTCACCACAGTTGGTCCGAATGGTAATCACCTGCTTTCCGTCCTGCTGGTGAATATCCATCTCCACGGCCACAAATGGCGCATCTTCGACAGTCAGACCAATCTTCTCAACCGGCGTGACCAGATAGTACTTTCCGTCTTCCTCTTGCTTCAACACAGTCGAAAACAGATGCACCAGAGCCTCGCGCTGAATAGGCGAGCCCATGTAATACCATGAGCCATCCCGCTTGATCTGCATATCCAGATCTCCGCAGAAATCCGGGTTCCACAAATGGATCGGCGGCAAGCTCTTGGATTTTCCCGCACGCGAAATCAAAGCCTGAAGACCTTTCGGCATCTCCTTGATTTCTGGAATGCTCTTTTCTTTAAGTTCAGTCACCACGGTCATTCTACCAGTACATCTGCACCATTATGGGGGTAATATGGTGTCACAGAAGCTCTAACGCTACCCTCACCACAAGCCTACGCCAAGTTATACCTTTGCGATAAGCTCCTCCTCACAAAATCTGAATGCCTTCCATCACCTCATTTCAGGCACGCAATGCTCCCAGAACTTTCAAGTCTTACGTGACTCTCAAATCTCAGGGAAAACCGCATTCTCCGCCTCAAGACTCACCAACTGTTCACAAAAATACCGTTAGGGTAGCTTCAAACAAGAATGTAAACCCAGGGATGCTCTGACCCCAATCATATGAAAACTTTGAAACTGGCCCACCCGCCGCACACAGCACGTCTGCCTGCGCTGTCATTGAACCGATGAAATGTACAGGCCTATAAATTTGCTAGGGATCGCCATTTTTAAAACCGAGTATGATGCAAAGGTGAGCTAGGCAGGGTTGTAACGCGCGACGAAAAGAGAGCAGCGATGAACACCAATATGACAGGCATGCCCCCAAAACCAGAGGATATAGTCGCCCGCACAGAAGCGGCCTGCGAGAAAATCCAAAAGGCAAAAGAGGAAATCGCCCGTTCCATATTTGGTCAGGAAAGCGTTGTTGAGCGCACGCTGGTAACAATCCTTTCTGGCGGTCACGGTCTGCTGGTGGGTGTGCCCGGCCTTGCAAAAACCAAACTGGTGGAAACACTCGGCACAGTACTGGGCCTCGATTCCAGCCGCATCCAGTTCACACCGGACCTGATGCCCTCCGATATTCTCGGCTCTGAGGTGATGGAGGAAGCCCCGGACGGCAAACGCTCTTTCCGCTTCATTCCCGGTCCGGTCTTCGCCCAGCTGTTGATGGCAGATGAGATCAACCGTGCCAGCCCACGAACGCAGTCCGCCCTTCTGCAGTCCATGCAGGAGTACCACGTCACAATCGCAGGCCATCATCATGACCTGCCCGCTCCCTTCCACGTACTGGCCACTCAGAACCCGCTTGAACAGGAAGGCACCTACCCGCTACCAGAAGCCCAGCTCGACCGCTTCCTCATGCAGATTGATGTTCATTATCCGGATATGGACGCAGAGCGCCGCATCCTGCTGGAAACCACAGGTGCTTCCGAAGCAAAATCCAAACAGGTCTTGCAGCTGGATGAGCTAAGAGAAATGCAGCAGCTCGTGCGTCACATTCCCGTTGGTGAAACAGTTATGGACGCCATCCTGAAGCTTGTCCGCGCTGCTCGTCCCGGCGAAGCTGACGGCTTTGAAGATCTCGCTCAATACATCGCCTGGGGCCCCGGCCCCCGCGCCAGTCAGGCTCTGATGTTGACAGTCCGCGCCCGCGCTCTGGCCGATGGCCGTCTGTCCCCAAGCATTGATGATGTAATGGCGCTGGCCGAGCCTGTCTTGCAGCACCGCATGGCGCTCACCTTCGCAGCACGCGCTGATGGCAAAACCATCCCGCAACTGCTGAAAAACATCAAAGAACGCATAGCCTAACAACAAGCCGACAGGATCGCATATGTTATCTTCGAGGACAGATCCTCAAGACAGACAGGAAAACATCTTCGGCTTAACAGGCGAAGCGCAATCCCTTGCTGATACCTTGCCAGAACTGCTGGTGGAGGCCAGACGCATCGCAGCCAACGTCACAGCTGGCTGGCATGGCCGCCGCCGCGCAGGCCCCGGCGAAACCTTCTGGCAATTCCGTCCTTTCCTATCCGGCGAAGCCGCCCAACAGGTCGACTGGCGTCGCTCCGCCCGTGACGACAATCTTTATGTACGCGAGCGCGAATGGGAAGCCGCCCAAACCATCTGGGTCTGGGCAGATCTCTCCGCCTCCATGCGCTTCCAAAGCAAACAAGCAGCCGCATCTAAAAGAGACCGGGCCCTGCTGCTAATGCTCGCCCTCACCTATGCCCTTAATGAAGCAGGCGAACGCGTTGGCCTCGCGGGCCTCACCCGCCCACTTGCCAGCCGAAACGCCATGCAAACTATTGCAGAAACACTGGTTCATGAGAACCCAGAGGCAACCCTGCCTAACCCGGATGGCATTCGCCGCTTCTCAGAGGTCGTGCTCTTCTCTGATCTGCTGGACCCGCCTGAAAAGCTAGAAGAATGGATGGCAACCGTTGCCAGCACCGGCGCCAAAGGTCATCTTGTTCAGCTGCTGGACCCGATTGAAGAAACCTTTCCTTTCACCGGCCCAACACAGTTTGAAGATCCGGAGAACGGCGAGCAGCTCAAAGCAGGACGCGCACAAACATGGCAACAGGAGTACCTGCACCGTCTGGCAGCTCATAAAGACCAGATCAGTGCACTCTCCCGCAAGTTCGGCTGGAGTTACACGCTGCACCACACAGACCGCCCAGCGGTCGAACCACTCATGTTACTGCATTCCCGCTTGGCCGATGCACCGGAACACAAGATGAGAGGAGGTCTGTAACCATGGGATCTCTTCTCCCAATCGGCTTTGCCGCTCCCTGGGTTCTGGCAGCTCTTGCGGCCCTGCCCGTTCTGTGGTGGCTCCTGCGCACCACACCGCCACAGCCTGCACACGTCAAATTCCCCCCTTTGCGGCTGCTGCTTTCCCTTCGTAATAAGGAAGAAACTCCGCAGCACACACCGTGGTGGCTGATCCTTCTGCGCTTGATGCTGGCCGCAGTGCTCATCATCGCTATGGCTGGCCCTGTCTGGAAACCGTTGGATATCGCCCAGCCCAAAATAGGCCCGCTCTGGCTCATCGTGGACAACGGCTGGGATGCTTCTGCAGATTGGGAACGCCAGATCCGCATGGCCGAGCTGATGGTGGATGGCGCTGCTCAAAACAACAGAACCGTCATGCTGGTCACTACCGCAGATGGCCCCGCCCAGCCCATGCGCCTTTCAAGCGCACAGGAAGTGGCAGATCAGCTCCGCGCCCTGACACCGCAAGGGTGGCAAGCGGCCCGTTCTGAGTTGATCCCGGCTCTGCAAAAACAGGCAGAACAAAACCCACCCGGTGCAATCCTGTGGTTTTCCTCTCCACTGGAAGAGCCCTCCACCACCAGCTTTGCCAAAGGACTAGCCAGCATTGCCAGAGCATCGGATGTAAGCGAAAACTCCTTCCTCATCTACCGATCAGAAACGCCGGTTTACGCACTCAAGCAACTGCAGAACACTGCCGGTGCGATGACCACCACGGTCCTGCGCCACCCAGCACCCTTGACCGAGACACTGACAGTTCGCGCCTATGACCGCAAACAGCGCGCCATCGCAGTGCAGACGGTTGAACTGGAGGCAGGCCAGAACAGCGCCGAAATTGCGCTGGAACTCCCCTCTGAGCTGCGCAACGACATCACCAAACTCGCAATTCTCGGCAAATCCAGCGCAGGCAGCACAGTGCTGGTGGATGAAAAATGGCGCCGCCGCAAAGTCGGCCTCTTCGCAGGCGGCTTCGCAGACCGCTCCCAACCTTTGCTGTCACCGCTTTACTATCTGGAGCGCGCGCTTTCTCCATTTGCAGACCTGCCGCCCGCAAAAAGCACGGATATCGTGGCAGCCATCTCAGACTATTTCGACAAGGGCATCTCCGTCCTCGTTCTGGCTGAAGTTGGCACCCTGCCCAAGAACACGGAAGCAGACATCGCAAACTGGGTTTCCAAGGGTGGTACCTTGATCCGCTTCGCAGGCCCACAGCTTCCAGAAAAGCAAGACTCGCTGATCCCGGTCGCTCTCCGTCTGGGTGACCGCAAGCTGGGCGGCTCTCTCTCCTGGAAAGAACCTCAGGCGCTCAAGTCATTTTCTGAAAACAGCCCCTTCCGCGCAATTTCACTACCAAAGGACGTGACCGTCAATCGCCAAGTTCTTGCAGAACCAACTGCTGACCTGCCTGACAGAACATGGGCTTCACTGGAAGATGGCACACCGCTTGTCACCGCCAAGAAACACGGCAACGGCACCATCGTGCTGTTCCATGTTACCCCGGACACCAAGTGGTCCAATCTGCCTCTTTCTGGTGGTTTCGTAGACATGCTGCGCGCCATCACAAGCATCTCCTCAACCGCAGTGTATAATCCGGATGAGGAAGCCGATGGCACAGCATCAGCTGCCGCTCTGCCGCTACTCAAAATGCTGGATGGCTATGGCAAACTCACCCCGCCATCAGCCAATCACCAACCCATCCTGGAACGCGACTTCGCAACCACCCATCCGGGGCGCACAACCCCTCCGGGCCTGTATGGCACTGAGGATGCAGCCCGCGCACTCAACCTGATGGAAGACGAAGACAATCTGGTTCCGCTTGACCTGAAGCCACTCTCCATGGCCACGATCCTCGATTACCCTTCAGAAAAGCCCCTGGACCTGCGCGGCTGGTTCTTCTCCATCGCCATCCTGCTAGCCCTGCTGGATACCCTCGCCCTGCTCTGGCTGTCCGGCAAGCTGCGCCGCAACCAGTTCACCCACGCCGCCATCCTCCTGCTCCTCGCCTCCAGTCTGAGCCTGACCGGCGCAGACAAAGTTCAGGCGCAAGACACAAGCGAACTCTTCGCGCTGGATGCCTCCCTAGACACCCGCCTTGCCTATGTGATGACGGGCGTGCCAGAGGTGGACGAGATTAGCCGTGCCGGACTGTTCGGCCTCACCCGCCTGCTCACAGACCGCACTGCACTGGAGCCAGAAGCTCCTATAGGGCTGGACCTACAAGAAAATGAGCTGGCCTTCTTCCCAATCATCTACTGGCCCATTGATGCTGCCATGCAGATGCCGAGCCCCGAGGCCATGTCCCGTATCGGCGCTTACATGCGCAACGGCGGCACCATCCTGTTTGATACCCGCGATGCCTATGGCACCGGCTCCAACTCACCCAACAAACTCAAGCTGCAGCAACTGCTCAGAGGGTTGGATATCCCGAGTCTGGAACCAGTCCCTCAGGATCACGTGCTGACAAAGACTTTCTACATTCTGGATGACTTCCCCGGCCGCTACAATCAAAGCCCCATGTGGGTGCAGGCCAGCGCCACCACATCTGACGGCAGTCGTCCGGTGCGAGCGGGCGACGGCGTCTCTCCCATCATGATCAGCGGCAATGACTTCGCCGCCGCCTGGGCCATCGATACGCAAGGCAACTATCTGTACCCAACCATCCCGGCAGACGGAAACCAGCGCGAAATGGCAGCACGCGTCGGCATAAACATCCTCATGTACACCATGACAGGCAACTACAAGGCAGATCAGGTCCACATCCCTGCCCTGCTGGAACGTATCGGTCAATAACAAGCAGCAACTCAACGCGGAGCACAGCAACACACATGACATGGTCTCTTTCCATCGATCCGCTTTTGCCCCTTCCGGCAATAATCGCGCTTGGAGTGATCATAACTCTGGTCTGTGCCTACCTGCTCTTTGTGGGCATGCGCGGCGCCCTCATCCGTTCCCTTGCCCTCGCCCTGCTTGTGCTGGCCCTGCTCAATCCCGCCGTCCTGCGCGAAGATCGCGAGTATCTGCCAAGCACCGTTGTGGTGGTCTCTGACAACAGCCAGAGCCAGCAATTGGAAAATCGAGCCGAGCTGACAGAAGCAGCAAGAGAAGAAATCGTCTCTCAACTGCAAGCTCTCGATGGAATAGATCTGCGGCAGGTTTCGCTCAACGACACCTCCATGGAAACCGGTGATGGCACCCGTGCATTCACCGCCATCTCCAATGAGCTCGCCGACGTCCCGCCAGAAAGGATCGCCGGAGCTATCGTCATCACTGATGGACAGATCCACGATATTCCGGCAACTGCGGAGAAGCTGGGTTTCTCAGCTCCTGTCCACGCCCTCATCACAGGTCGTGAAGGCGAGTTTGACCGCCGCCTGAAAGTCGCCAAGGCCCCACGCTTTGGACTGGTTGGCTCAACACAGGTGGTTCAGCTCGAGTTAGTGGAAGAAGGCTCTTTGCAGCCCTATGGCAATCGCGCAGAGATCACCGTCCGCCGCAACGGCGATATCCTTTCCAAACAGTTCATCTCCTCCGGTTACCCTGCTGAAATCGCCGTTGAAATCGAACATGGCGGCCAGAACATCTATGAGTTTGAGGTGGAAGCCCTTGAAGGGGAGCTCACTCCACTCAACAACCGCGCCCTCGTCACCATTGATGGTGTTCGCGAAAATCTGCGTGTCCTTCTGGTCTCCGGCTCTCCCCACGCAGGTGAGCGCACGTGGCGCAACCTGCTCAAATCAGATGCGTCTGTTGATCTCGTCCACTTCACGATCCTGCGCCCGCCGGAAAAGCAGGACGGCACGCCGATCAATCAGCTGTCCCTGATCGCCTTCCCAACCCGCGAGCTGTTCTCCGTCAAGATTGACGAGTTCGACCTCATCATCTTCGACCGTTACGAGCGCCGCGGCGTGCTGCCCTTGCTCTATTTCGATAACATCGCAAGATACGTGAATGATGGCGGTGCAGTGCTCATCGCAGGTGGGCCGGACTACGCTGAGGTCAACAGCATCTTCCGAACCCCGCTGGGCCGCGTGCTTCCGGCAGCTCCAACCGGAGAAATCTTCGAAGAGCCGTTCCACGCCAATGTATCAGAACTCGGCCTGCGCCATCCAGTCACCCGTGATCTACCGGGAGCTGGGCAGACACCACCACAATGGAGCAAATGGTTCCGACTGGTTGGGGCAAATGTTCAGGAAGGCCAGCCCATCATGACCGCGCTGGGCGATAAGCCCTTGCTCGTCCTCAGCCGCGTTGGCAAAGGCCGCGTAGCTGCCCTGCTCTCCGATCACGTCTGGCTGTGGGCCAGAGGCTACGAGGGCGGAGGCCCGCATGTTCCGCTCCTGCGCAGGCTGGCGCACTGGCTCATGAAAGAACCGGATCTGGAAGAAGAAGCCCTGCGCATGTCCCTGCGCGGCTCAACCCTCATCACAGAACGCCAGACCCTTGCCAATCTGGTCGATCCGGTGACTCTCACTACGCCTTCAGGCAAAACGGAACAACTGGAGCTGACCAAAGACAACTCCGGTCACTGGATAGCCTCCGTGAAGGCCGAAGAGCTCGGTCTCTACTCTGCCACCGATGGCGCACACACCGCACTCATTAATGTTGGCCCACCGAACCCACGAGAGTTTCTGGAAGTCGTTTCCACACCTGACAAGCTCTCCGGCGTCACCACACAAACAGGTGGCACAGCACTGCGGATTGGCGGTGATGATGGAGCATCTCTATCCCTGCCTAACGTCATCGCACAACGGGCGTCCACCCAGTATCACGGCAGCGGCTGGATCGGTATCAAACGCACAGATGCAAGCATCCTGAACGGCATAGACCGCTACCCACTGCTGATCGGCTTCCTCGGCCTCGCATTGCTACTGGGGCTGCTGTCCTTCACCTGGTACCGCGAAGGACGCTAAAACGAAGTGTTTTGGGAAAATGGTGTTGGGAAATGAGTATGGCCATGCCGCGGATTAAGTCGCCATAGCAAGAGAGCCCTGCATCATATCCAGCAGTTGCCCTTCTGTCTGCTTGCTTGCCACCAGCGCTGGCTTCGTATGCCCACCAGAAACATGTCCAACTGGCATAGCCTCGTCCTGCAACATCAGAACAAGCAACCGATCCGGATCAACAGGCCCCGGCAGAGTGATCTGCCCATGTGGCACCTGCTCATAGCCATGCGGCCCGTAGTAGGGATGGTCGCCCACCAGCAAGATCGACTGAACGCCCTGCGCCTTGGCTTCCTCAGCGACGGTCGTCAGCAGCAACCGTCCAAGCCCCTGCCCTTTGAAGGTAGCCTTCACGGTCAACGGTCCAAGCAACATACTCTTCTGAGTACCAACCATAATCGGGGTAAGTTTCACAGACCCGGCAATCTCACCGTTCTGCTCGCCAACAAAGCACAAATGTGAAGCCTGCTGCACCCCATCCCGGATTTTGAACGCTGTCCGCTCAAACCGCGCAGGGCCAAAGGCCTCGGCTTGCATCTGCTCTATCTCGAGAAAGTCTGCTGGGGTTTCCTGCCGCACCAGCCATTTTGAAACTGTCATTTTACACACCACAAATCGAAGGAGGAAGACCGTCGATCCGTGTGGCTCGGGCAGTTAGACCGATGTTGGGAGCACACTGAGGAAAGGACGGCACGAAGCACCACGCGAGAGCATGTCCCGCGCGTTCATTCGTCGTCGCTGTTCCCAGCAAATTGCCATAAGGTCTGTACCCCAGTTTCTCGGTTCATCGCATGCGAGAGCACACGAAATATAATTTCACCTGCTTACGTAACACGCAAATTTTCTGTCGTAAAGCACAAAACTAAGTGCAGATGCGTATTCGTTAGTCGTAGACCAGCTTCAGCTAGGTCTTTGAAAAACAACTACCAATACGGATTAGGCTCAGCCTCACCCGCCATTTCCTGCAGCCGACGCTGCGTCGCCGGGCTCACATCATCCGGCAAGGCATCCAGCGCAAACAGCTGCAGATCAGAGATTTCCATGGAAGGTCTTTTCCAGTTTGGATCCTGCTCCGTGAGCTTCACTTTGAAGAGCCCCACATGATCGCGGCCAGTTCCACCCTTGTTGAGATGCATGGAAACAAGCGTCACATCTGGCCCGCAACCATAACCGGTTTCTTCCGCCAGCTCGCGGCGTGCAGCCTCCGCCATGGTCTCTCCGGAATCAACTCCGCCACCTGGAAAATACCAGCCCGGCAAGTACTGATGACGCACGAGAAGGACTCGGTTTTCATCGTCAAATGCCGCAACGCGCGCTCCTAGCGTCATGCCGCGACTCAAAAGTGCAGCACATTGCACGAGTATGTTGATTATTCGCGTTTTAAAGCTCGCCACGCACAGCCTCACATTCATTATAACCGTCTGATATCACAAGATAAAAATCTGAAATATCATTCATGCAAAAAGTGCATACCACCCTTGCAAAACTAACACTACACAACCCTCAGGATCGGCGTAGAAAGAGATCAAAGAATAAGCATACGCCCAAAAATTAATCAGGGCGGCCCCATCACCTACTTATAATAGACACCTAATCCGCGTTTCCCAAATCGCAGGAGAAATACGTCATGCTTACTAAAGTTCTCGCACGCTTCCGTCGTACAAAACGCTTCCATTGGGCACCAGCAGTAAACACTGCAAACACCCACGACAATGCTGTTCTGCGTCCATCTTCTTGCCTTTAAGGCAAATTCGAGTTCAGTGTTGCAGATCTGTTAAAGGCGCTTGAGGGTAATTCTCCGAATTAAGGAAAATTCCTTGACCTCAGGCGCAATGCAGCGATGATGCGCAGGCTATGTTTAAGCTTGTACACATATCTGACCCACATCTGGGCCCGTTGCCGGACGTACAGCCCGTCCAGCTCGTCTCAAAGCGCATTCTTGGTTATATAAATTGGCGGCGCAACCGCGCCCACGCAATGACCAACTCCTATTTGGATGCGCTGATACGCGATATTCATGCTCAGCAGCCAGATCACATTGCTCTTTGCGGAGATCTGGTCAATATCGCACTGCCTAAAGAGGTTGCTGGAGCCAAAGACTGGCTCGCAACCGTAGGCTCTCCGGAAAATCTCTCCCTGACACCCGGCAATCACGACGCCTATGTTCCAGGCGCACTCAAGCAAGCGTATGGCGCCTGGCGTCCTTACATGCAGAGTGATCCGGATCTGGGGCTCACGCCTCCACTGGGCACAGACCCACACTTCCCATTTGTGCGCAGACGCAGCAACGTCACCATCATCGGCCTCTCAACGGCCAAGGCGACTGGTCCGTTCATGGCAACCGGCCACATCAGCGCCAATCAGCTGCGTGAGCTAGCCGATCAGCTGCGCCATGCGAAGGAACGAGGCGATTTCCGCGTTGTTATGCTGCACCATCCGCCGGTGCGCAACGCAACTTCCTGGTACAAGCGTCTCGTTGGCTCCAGCCGCTTCCGCAACATCATTGCAGAGCACGGCGCTGAGCTGATCCTGCACGGCCACACCCACCGCGCCACCCGCATGGAGATCAATGGACCAGAAGGCCCAGTGCCAGTTATCTGTGTTCCATCGGCTTCCAATGGCCTCAGCAGTCACAAGCCGCCTGCCCGCTACAACCTCTTCACCATTGAAAAGGATGGCAGTGGCTGGTCTTGCATTATGGAAGAACGCGGCTTTACGACAGCGAACGAAGGTGTGCATCACATCGCACAACACGACCTGTCTATTCCCGGCCTGAGACAAGCCGCCTGAAAGCAATCAGAGAATTAGCAAAAGAGAGGCATCTGCCTCGTATCTCCGAACAGTGAAAACGGTCTTCGGATAAAGATACGAAAACTGATTTAGGTGCCTCTCATAAAAGCGTTACCCGGCAAACGGGTTGGCATAAAGAGCCAGCGCGACAAGGCCAACAGCACCAATAACCGCGCCCATCAGCAATCCGCAGAACAGGATAAACATATCCCTCGCCTTATTTGGCTTAGCTGCAACTGCTTTGCCTGATGTATCCTGCTTCAGCTGATCCAGCTTTTTGCCACTGGGCACATCCTGCTGGCGAATGCGGTTCAGCATCCAATCCGCTTCCAACGCACGCTCTTTCTCGATGATCCGCTCTGCAATGTACTCAGTAATGCAGTCCGCCATATCGTCGATATCAGCAGTTTCCAGCAGAACCATCCGGCCCAGACGGGTTTCCTTCACAAAGCGATAGGAATGGCGGTCACGGCCCATTAGCACGTGGCTGGTCATGTCGATCCAGAGACGAGGCTGAGTGCCCGGAACAATCTGGAAGGAAAACTGATCATCATCTTCAGGAACTTCCTTGAACACATCAATCAGCTCTTCGCTGAGCAGTTCAAGGCGGGCCTTCTCACTCTCTTGCAGGCTCACAACAACGTCAGTCCGTTCCATCTCCGCAACACGAACTTTGCGAATGCTATCTCTCAGTGACCGTACCTTCTCATGAGGCACAACGTTGTCATGTAGCTCAGACATGGCAGCTCCCGAATATCCGGCTGAACTCACCCCGTTTCAACCGCACCCCAACCTACGTACAACCAATCATGTAAAGTGCAGCCCTCACACATCTTCCACGATTAATCAAAGGTACATGGTAAAAGGAAACTAACACATCCTAGATAAAACTCTAATGAAACCTCACTAACTGTCCCGTTTTGGGGCAGTTTTCCAATACCAAGCCTGCGCAGGCTCTGCGGCACAACACTCAGGTTGTGCCAGCAAATCATCACAAGTTGATACCAGTGCATCGACAACCTTCAAAACGGCGATGCAGCAACCTGTTCTGTTCTATGACAAAAACGGAACATGAGGAGCACTAGCCGGGCTCAAAACACCGAGTACACGTGGATCATCTGCCACTTCAATTGCGCGTTTGAACGGCTTAAATCCGCTGCGAATATAAAACTGCAGCGCCTGTGGGCTATCCCCTGTGCAAGTATGCAGCCAGAAGCGCTTCACCGTTGGACGGGAGAAAGCTTGTGTAATGGCATGATTCATCAGCCAACGCCCGGCACCACCGCCAACAGCCTCCGGCACAAGGCCGAAGTAACTCAGAGTAACTTCATCTTCCTTGGCAACGTTCAGCTCCACCATGCCAACAGGTTCACCATCCTTCATCGCAAAGTAGAACTCATTGGTCGGCTTGTTGAGTGTCGCTTCCAGCTCTTCATCACTCATGACGAGACGAGCAAACCATAGCCACGGCTCACCAACACGCCTGAAGAGCTTGCGATACGTCTCAGGGTCGATCTTATCTGCCTGTTGAAGCGACAGATCAGGGCGATCAATCAGTTTGAGCGCAGGTTTCTCCAACATTTCCAGATGCGTCACAACAGTTGCGATTTTGCCTTCCGGCAAGTCTGTGTATCCATCAAGGTCCAGTTGAATATGCGCCATGTCACTCTCTCAAATTAGGAATAAACAACGCTCTTTGGGTAACGGGAAGATATGAAGGCCGCAAGTGTGCCGATCTCACGAAACACTTGAGATCCTAGATGGTTGCCACTGTTTTCAGGCGTGCCCGCGGATGAACCTCGTTCTGGCTCATCACAAACGTATGCGCTCTGAAGCGCTCAACGATAGAGCGAACGAACGGACGGGATTGCGCAGAACACAAGAGAACGGGCACTTCACCCTGATTGGCCGCAGCATCATAAGCATCGCGCACCAGACCAACAAACTCCTGCAGCTTGGACGGTGCCATCGCCAGTTGGCGGTCATCGCCATCCCCGATGATGCTCTCAAGGAATGCAGATTCCCACTGAGGACTCAGGCTGATCAGTGGCAGATACCCACCCGGTGCCTGATTGGCTGCACAGATCTGACGAGCCAGACGCGTGCGTACATGCTCAGCAATCGCATTCGGGTTACGTGTAGAGCCGATAGCTTCTGCAATACCTTCAAGAATGGTGCCGAGATCACGAATGGAAATCCGCTCTTCCAGCAGCGCCTGAAGCACGCGCTGAATACCGGAGATGGAAATCTGGGTTGGAACGATGTCCTCAACCAGCTTCGACTGCTCCTCATCCAGCTTCTTCAACAGAACCTGAACATCAGCATAGGTGAGCAACTCGGAAATGTGTGACTTGATTGTTTCTGTCAGGTGTGTGGAGATCACTGTCGCCGGATCAACCACCGTGTAACCCAGCAGGTTCGCTTCCTCACGATACTGCGCCTCAACCCAGGTCGCAGGCAGGCCAAAGGTCGGCTCAGTGGTATGCGTTCCCGGCAAGCGCACCTGCCCACCGGCGGGATCCATAACCATAAACTGGTTCGGGAACAGCGAACCGCCACCGGCATCCACTTCCTTCACCTTGATCATATAGTCATTCGCGCCCAGCTGGATGTTATCCAGAATACGCACGGATGGCATAATCACGCCCATATCAGAGGCAATCTGGCGGCGAAGAGCCTTAATCTGCTCGGTAACCTGATCCGTTTCCTGCTTGTTACGGCCATTGATGATTGGCAGCAGCGCATAGCCCAGCTCAATGCGCAGCACGTCCATCTTCAGGCTATCAGAGATTGGCGCTTCCTGAGGCTCTTCCGGCGCTTCAGCTTCCACCTGAGCAGCCACTTCCTCCGCCTTCTCAATCGCCTGCCGCTTACTCGCCTGCCGTGCCATGTAACCAGCAGCACCAGCAAGAGCCAGAAACGGGATCATAGGCATCCCTGGCAGGAACGACAGAACCACCATCACAAACGCGGACATGCCAAGCGCTTTTGGATAGCCCGTAAACTGCGTAACAAGCGCTTTATCCGCTGCGCCTTCAACACCTGCTTTGGAAACCAGAATACCCGCAGCGGTAGAAACGATAAGCGCCGGGATCTGGGAGACCAGACCATCACCAATTGTCAGCAGCGTGTAGTTCTCAGCAGCCTGCGCAAAAGTCAGGTTCTGCTGCATCACACCAATAACGATGCCGCCAATCACGTTGATAAACGTGATCATCAGACCGGCAATCGCATCACCACGAACGAACTTGGAAGCACCATCCATGGAGCCAAAGAAGGTGGATTCCGCTTCCAGTTCCTTACGGCGGGTGCGTGCTGTTTCTTCATCGATCAGACCTGCACCCAGATCCGCATCAATCGCCATCTGCTTACCGGGCATCGCATCCAGCGTAAAGCGGGCGGAAACCTCGGCAATACGTCCGGAACCCTTTGTAATAACGATGAAGTTCACAATCACGAGGATCGCAAAGACGATAATCCCGATGACAAAATTACCGCCCATAACAAAGCTGCCGAACGCAGCAATCACGTTACCAGCAGCATCTGCCCCCTCATGACCATGTGACAGGATCAGACGCGTTGACGCCATGTTCAGCGCCAATCGCAACATGGTCGCAATCAGCAAAACTGTCGGAAAAGCAGAGAATTCAAGGGGTTTCTGAATGAACAAGCCCACCATAAGGATCATCACGGAAAAGATGATCGAGATCGCAAGGAACATGTCCAGAAGCATCGCAGGCATCGGAACGATGAGCATCACAAGGATAACCATCACACCTGCTGCAAGACCCAAGTCGCCCTGTTTTATGGCAACCCAAAGGTCTCGGAAAAAGGTGGTGTTACCAGCAGCACCTAGACCGGGCACGCCAGCAGCCGCAGGAGTGCTGTTGCCTCCCCCTTGAGCTGCTTGTGTGTTTGTCTCTTCAGACATTCTCGTGCCCTACCCGTTCTTACGCGTCTGCGGTGCCGGCGCGCGCTTCGCCCGGGCCTGGAACTTCAACACCCTCTTTGGTGTAAAGGTTCAGCTTGTTACGCAATGTGCGGATCGAAATACCGAGGATCTTTGCCGCATGGGTCCGGTTCCCCAGACAGTGATCCAGCGTATCCAGAATGAGATCACGCTCCACATCAGCGACTGTACGCCCAACCATGTTGCGCGAAGCTGCTTCCGCCGCATGCGCCGCGCGTGCTGCCGTCTGTTGACCAGCGCCCATGGCAATTGGAGACCCATCCGGCATACGGATCGCATCTGCATCAATCTCAGCGCCAGAGGAAAGCAGAACAGCGCGGTGCATGGTGTTTTCCAGCTCGCGCACGTTGCCTTTCCATTGGTTTGCCAGCAGCAACTGGCGCCCTTCCTGAGAGATTGGTAGCGGCTTGGTGCCATTGGCTTTCGCATAAATCTCAACGAAATGGCTCGCCAGCTCCAGAATATCCGCAGGTCGCTCCCGCAGTGCAGGAAGCTTCAGGTTCACCACATTCAGGCGATACAGCAAATCCTCGCGGAACGTGCCAGCACGCACTTCCTCAGCCAGATCACGGTTGGACGTTGCGATAATACGAATATCAACCGGCACAGGACGGCTACCGCCAACACGATCGATCACCCGCTCCTGAATAGCGCGCAGCAACTTGGCTTGCAGACGGACATCCATTTCAGAAATCTCATCCAGCATCAACGTGCCGCCATTGGCCTCTTCAAACTTACCAACACGGCGCGCCACAGCCCCGGTAAACGCCCCCTTCTCATGACCGAACAGCTCGGACTCCAGAAGATGCTCAGGAATGGCAGCACAGTTGATAGAGATGAACGGCTTATCAGCGCGGTTGGACTTGCTGTGCAGGAAGCGGGAAATCACTTCCTTACCACTACCGGATTCACCAGTGATCAGCACAGACGCATCAGAAGGCGCGACCTGTTCAGCCAGCTTGATCACACTCGCCATAGCTGCGTCGCGATAGATCAGATCTTCGCGCTCTTCGGTAACAGCAGCCAGAACAGCAGCAATCAGCTCAGGATCCGGTGGCAGTGGAATGTACTCTTTCGCACCAGCCCGGATAGCAGATACCGCGGCGCGCGCATCCGTTCCCAACCCGCACGCTACGAGTGGCACATGAATACGTTCGCGCTCTGTCAGCTCCACCAGCTGGCCAATATCTTCGTTGACATCCACCATGAGAAGATCTGCACCCTGACCGGAGCGCAAAACTTTCATAGCCTCAGGAGTGCCTGGCGCATGAGTGACCGACGCCCCACGCTCCATAGCGATCTTGGTTGCGGTCGTCAGCTGGCCGCCAAGCGTTCCAACGATCAAGAGCCGCATGTCAGTTCCTTTCCACTACGCCCCATGCCCCTTACTTATCCGCCTTGATAATTTCGGTCATGGTGACACCAAGCTTATCTTCCACCAGCACAACTTCGCCGCGAGCAATAAGCCTGTTATTCACGTAAACGTCTATGGCCTCGCCAACCTTCCGGTCAAGCTCCATAACAATTCCGGTATCTAGATGCAGGAGGTCAGACACTTTCATCTTTGTATGCCCAAGCACAGCCGCCAGCTGCACCGGAACATCAAAAACTGCTTCCAGATCCTCGGCAGCCTTTACACCGCCACCGCCATCTTCATCCGTTCCAGCGCGCTGGGTACTCTGGTGTTGGTCCAGCACCATGCCCTGTTCATCACTGCTCATAATCAACCTTTCTGATCCGGCACCGGCCTTAAACCGTTCCAATCATAGGCAAAAACTAAAATCACTCAGCCCAACTGGCCCGCTCACGGGCATCAAAGTGAGATTTTATGACTTGTTCAATATGCTCAACCGTCTTGCGACGATCACGAATAATTCCACCATCCGGCCATTCAATCCGGCAATCACCGCGAGACATGCTCTCAGACTTCACAACATGCACTTTGCCTTCAAAGCTGCTGTTCAGAACAAGGCCCTCAACCATCTCTTCCAATGCGTGCGTATCTTCTGTCGGCACTTCAATGAGGATCTGAGGGATCTTGCGCAGCGGTGCCAGGCATTCGGACAGCAGCGCCACCACTTCAGCCAAAGGCTCCCGCGCGATCAGATGACTGCAAAGGCGGCGCGCAATCAAAAAGCACATGCTCACAAGGTTCTGCTCTTGTGCTCGAAGCTGGTTCTCAAGATCACCAAGCGCCACTTCCAGCCGCTCTCGCAGAACAATAAGCTCTTCCTGTGCGCTCAGCTTCTGCTGCTCAGCAATCGCCTGCCGCGCCTGCATCTCACCACGAGCGAAAGCCGCTTCTTCCGCCGCCTTCAAAATCTGTTGGTGCTCAGCAATTGTAATCGTTGGCTCTGGTGGAGGCGCATCTTCAACAACAGCAGCAGCCTCAACCTCATCGATGGATTTGGTATCAAACAGAAAACGCTGACGAACTGCGCCCTGAGGCATAACCGTAACCATCAGCAAGCCTCCTGAAACAGCAGAGAAAAGGAAAGATTAGTAGACAAGCTCGTCCTCCCCTTTCTTTTTATTGATGGTGATTTCGCCAGCAGCAGCCAGATCTTTCGCTTTCAACACAAGACCGTTCTGCGCTTCATCCACCTCACGAAGGCGAACTGGTCCCATATTGTCCATGTCTTCCTGCAGCATCTTCGCAGCACGGGCCGACATGTTGGCCGTGAAGAACGCGACAGCAGTCTCAGAAGCCCCTTTCAGCGCCATCGCCAGCTGATCCTTCTCCACATTGCGTAGCAAAGTCTGACAGGCACCAGAGTCCAGTTTGAGCAAATCCTCGAAGGTGAACATCAGATTGCGGATACGCTCGGCAGACTCGCGGCTATCTTCTTCAAGCGCTGCCAGGAAACGACCTTCCGTCTGTCTGTCGAAGTTGTTGAAGATGTCTGCCATCATCTCATGGCTATCACGACGGCTGGTCTGAGACAGGTTCGACATGAACTCAATACGAAGCGTCTGTTCAACCTTCTCCAGAATGTCCTTCTGAATAGATTCCATACGCAGCATGCGATTCACAACATCCAAGGCCAGCTCTTCATTGAGCAGCGCCAGAACGCGGGCAGCATGATCACTCTGGATTTTGGAAAGAACCACCGCAATGGTCTGCGGATATTCGTTCTTCAGATAGTTCGCCAACACGTTTTCCGGAACGTTGGAGAGCTTCTCCCACATGTTACGGCCAGCAGGACCACGGATCTCTTCCATGATTATCGCAACGCGATCAGAAGGCAGGAACGAGTTCAGCAACCGCTCAGTCACGTCTACGTTGCCGTTCAGCGCACCACGGGTTGAAAGACGCTTCAGAAAATCAACAAACAGCTCTTCCAGCATGGTCGGCGTCACAGGACCAAGGCTCGCCATAGCGCTGGAAACCTGACGGACTTCAATCTCGTCAAGCCCGTCCCAGATCGCTTTGCCGTACTCCTGCCCAAGCGCCAAAAGCAGAACGGCTGCCCGTTCTGCTCCACCAAGCTCTCGTTCTGCCACTTCAGAGGTAACAGCTAAAGCCGTTTCTGTGATCTCGTGTGCGCCAATCTCCTCACTCATCTTATGCGGCCTCGTTCAGCCAACCGCGAACGATGTTGACCGCTTCGCTTGGAGAATCTTCAATCATTTCACTTATCTGTTTAATAGAGCTCTGGTGGAGAGCCGCCTGCATCTTGGCATCTTCGATCCACTCAGCTGTTGGGATTTCAGTTGGAACCGCTTCCATCTCTCCCACAATGCCTTCAACCTGCGCAGGGCTTTCGGTAACCAGCGTACCATCCGGCAGCATCTGTACACCGCCGCCTTCAATGGCTGCTTCAGGCTCGTCATCCTTGGCAAGGATACGCTTCATCAGCGGAGACACTGCAAAAATCAGCAGCAGAACGGTAATCACGAACAGAACACCCAGCTCTGCAAACTTCATGATGTCAGCGCGAGTGAAGTCAAACAATCCGCCTTCGCCATCAGCGAAGTCCGACAGCGGCGCTTCCACAAAGCGCATGTTCACCACTTCAACGGTGTCACCACGATGCTTGCTGAAGCCAACAGCAGTACGCACGAGAGTAGCAATCTGTTCCAACTCTTCTCTGCTGCGCGGCTGATAGGTCTGCGTGCCATCTTCACTGGTGGTGTACGTACCATCAACCAGAACAGCTACAGACAAACGCTCCAGACCGCCGGCCTCATAGATTTCTGTCACAGTACTCTTGGAGATCTCATAGTTCAGGATCTCTTCGGAAACATTGGAGGAGTCTTTGGAACCTGCTGAGCTTCCTGCAGCATCCGCATTTGGCAGTTGGTTGCCAACAGAAACAGTGTCTTCCCCATTAGTGGAGGACGCATTCTCTTCTTTACTTTGAGAAGAACGCAGCACCTGCCCATCAGGGTCAAACAGCTCTTGCGTTTCAGTTTTGCGGTTATAGTTGATTTCCGCAGCAACCCGCACCCGCGCGCGACCTGTTCCAACAACGTTATTTAGGATCTCTTCAACCTGTTGCCGCAGGCGGGACTCCATAGTCAAACGTCGCTCGTCCAGAGAAGAACCGCCAGCAAGACCTTCTTTATCGCCGGTTCCGCTGGCAAGCAGTGTGCCGCGCTCATCAACGATAGAAACATAAGAAGGCTCCAGCCCTTCAACCGCAGTTGCAACCAGATGCTGAATAGCGCGGATCTGACCGTTAGTCAGAGACCCCTGCACTTTAATTGCAATAGAAGCTGTTGGCGGTTCACGGTCTCGTTGGAACAGTTGTTTTTCAGGGATCACCAGATGAACGCGCGCGGATGCAATTCGGCCAATGCTTCTGATTGTTCTGGAGAGTTCACCTTCAAGAGCGCGTGTCCGGTTCAGGTTCTGCACAAAACTCGTCGCGCCAAGCGTATCGGTCTTATCGAAGATCTCGTAGCCAACACCACCACCAGATGGCAGGCCCGCTTCAGCCAGCGTCATACGAAGACGATGTACATTTTCCTGAGGAACAAGAACGCTGCGACCATTCACACCCAGCTCATAGGACACACCCTGAGATTCAACCTGGCTGACAATAGCCGCTGCATCTTCAAGAGTGAGGTCTGTAAAGAGCGGCACCATCTGCGGTGCAGTCGCGCGGACAATGATAAAGCTGAACAGGCCGATCAACAGAGCAGCCATCGCGCCCATCGCTGCCAAACGCGCGGGCCCAAGTCCTTTCAAGAAGTCAAGGATTCCACTCACAGTTGCCGCCCCGTACTTTTTAATCGCTCATTCAAAAAGCACCAGCAATACTCTCAACACCTTGGAATACGGTGTGATTTGCCCCTGATTTGCTGGTAGGTAAAAATTGCCCGCCTTAAAGTTAACAAAAGGTTAACAAAGCCCTAATAATCGGTAAACGGGAACTCTACCCACAAAGAAGCATTGTGGAATATCGCAGGAAAGGCCTTTGACTAGCCTTTTGAAGACTCGAATGAATCTTGGGCGGCCTGTTCGGCAGATTTTGCCGAAGCAGTTAAGACATCATGGTTAATGCTTAAAAATGTACAAAATGTGGCTACAACATACAAAAAGGCCGGCTGTAACAGCCGGCCTTTTCAGAACCTCAAACCTGTTTGGGCATCACGCCTTTTATTTGCCTGAAGCTTACTAGTTGCTGCGATAGTCCTGAACGCGTGTAGCGCGCAACCCGGCTAATCCATGACGATCGATCGAGTTCTGCCATGACAGAAACTCTTCAACAGTCAAAGTATACCGGTTACAGGCTTCATCTAGAGACAACAAGCCTCCACGCACAGCCGCAACCACTTCAGCTTTTCTCCTGATAACCCACCGCTTCGTAGAAGTGGGTGGAAGATCCGCTATCGTCAAAGGGCTCCCATCGGGACCGATGACGTATTTTACTCGTGAACGAATATGTTCGGTCATTCTACTCTCACACAAACCATGACCAAGCTGAGCATGAGACTAGAACAAGGCGCTTAAAATTTGGCTAAGCCCCCATCAATCTTTTGGTAAGATTCATAACCGGGAATCTTAGTGGATATTAACTACTAGAGAATTCCATTGACTCCAGTGACTTCACCCACCGGAATTTTCAGATCGCCCATATGCAAAATAATGTCGCCGGTACTGAAGTCTACGGCATCCACAGTGCCCTTCACTTCAGTCTGAACAGCGAAAGGTTCACCGTTGGCATCCTTCGTAATGATATCAATGGAATAGGCGCCATCTTCAGCTTTTGTGCCGTTTGTCGCCACACCATCCCATTCAAAGGTATTGTCGCCTTCAACCAGATCAATCTCTTTCTGATAGACCTCAGCGCCCTCACTATTCTTAATAGTAACAGTCGCCTTACCAGCAGAAACGGCATCCAGATTCCAGGATGCCTTGTCATCCTTGAGCTGAGCTGTTGAGCTTTGAGCGGTCACTTCCTTACCGATATAATTTACAAACTGACTCGCACTTTGCGTTTTGAGCTGAGTGAGCTGCTCATCCAATTTCTCTGTTGTTGCAACTTGTTGCTCAACCATCGTGTATTGAACGAGCTGATTCGTGTACTCGGACGAATCGAGCGGCTCCAGTGGATCCTGGTTTTGGATCTGTGTGGTGAGCAAAGAGATGAACAGATCAAAGTTGGCATTGATGCTGTTCTGAGCGCTTGAGCCAGAGGAGCCTGCATTCGGTGTCAGCGCGTTAATAGTAGTCATTTTCTATTTCCTCAAAACGGCATCAAACCGAAATATCCACGCCACCAGCGCGGGAACTATTATTTACTCTGTTAGAAGCGAGATAGGTGTCATCCAGAAGGTCCGCATCATCAGAAGCTCTGTCCAGCTGAGCAACGAGCGGATCACGACCATCCTGCTGATGAGCATCCTGAGAACCGCCGTCCCGATGTCCTAAAGAAAAGCGGAGCGAACTCTTATCAGCATCAATGCCAGCTTCCTGAAGCGCTTTCTCCAATCCACGTTGATCTTTCTGCAAAAGTTCAAGCGTTTCTGGACGCTCAGCAATCAGGTGCGCACGAACACGTCCGTCCTTGCCAAACTCAATAGATACATCGACAGAACCCAGCTCTTTCGGATCAAGCCTGATCTCAAACCGGTTCACACCACCACTCACCTGACGTGCAATCTCTGGCCAAACAGAGTTAGCCACATTTCTTAGAGTAGCTGTTGGCAGCGAGCCCATAGAGCGGTAAGCATTTTCAGAACGGGACGCTGTGCTGGAGATCGCCTCAGAGCTTTCCCAATTCAGCTCAGCCTCAGATCCATCCAACGGTCCTGCTGCAAGTCCCCAACCAAATGTTGTAGGAGCCGTTCCTTGCTCAGGGGCTTGTTGCACCTTCACCTGAACAACAACCGGCGCGCTTCCAGTCTTTTTATTAGTAGATGCAGTCTGCTCAACAGCCTTGCCTTGAACACTCGCTTGCTCTTCTACCTCAAAACCCGTTGCAGTTTCTGCTGCCCCTTCTGAAACAAAGACATTCTGGGTAGAGCCGCCATTGACTTTGTTATTAGCAGTCAATGGAGCCGCCGCAGTGGCAACAGAGGCCGTTCGGCTGGATTGTTCAGCAACGCGGACGTTGCTTTCAGCACCCTGCTGCACTGTTTCACCTGCTGTTTTCTGCACCTGAGCCAACTGCTCACCGTCTTTCACTGCAGCTTCAGCTTTTGCTGTCACATTAGGGAAGATGATCTGACCATCCCCCTCCTGAGATACTGGTTGCGCTGCACGCTGCTGACTTCCAACAAAACCCGGTCCAGACCGATCTGCACGTCGGACAAGAACTGGCTTCTGATCCTGCACATCACTCTCGACTAGAGCATCATCAGTGGTAACTGCAGACTGAGAATTGTCTTTTGAGAATACTGGCTGAGTTTGCGCAGGCTCATTCTGCACCTTGATACTCTTAACATCCGCAGCTTTTGCCAGTTCAGACGCTGCATCAGCCGCTACTTTTGCAGCTGGTTGAACAGTCTCCTCGGATGTTACTGCACCTTCAGCCTTTACACTAGGATGAGGTCCAAGCACTTTTGGCGCTTCAACCCGGCCCAGTTCCTGCTGCTGTTGCACTTTCCCATCTACTGCCTCTGAAGACTGCGAGGATGCACTGGTAGCGACTGTAGTTTGCACTTGCTCACCGCCAACACGACCAGCATTCACGGCATCCGCTGCACGTGCAACAAGCTCAGGGTCAACATTTGCTGCGGCATCTGTCTTCGGCAGCACAACAGGATTGATGGTTGTTTCAGCTTGAACGACCCGCACTTCAGCAGGCTTAACGGTGTCACTATCAACAGTCTCTTGAGGAGTAGCAGCTGCACCACGAGAGCTTGCAGCATCCTGCTGCCCAGTAACTCCAGCATTCTCAGCTTTAACAGCTATAGAACGAGCAGCCTCAACATCCCCGTTGGAGCCAAGCGGCAAGATCTGCCCACCACGCTCTTTAAGCGTTGCAGCTGCCAGCTCAACATCCTGCATATTCTCATTCGCAAGCGGAGCAATTTGCTCCCCCCTCGTGATTGGAGCAACAACCTCAGCAACCTGCTGTGCGTCAACAGCTGGTGCCGAAGCATTTCCTACCGCCTTAACACCACTACCTTGCTCACCACTTCCAGAAGATTTTCCAGTCACGTTCTGCGGCAGTGGTACAAACGGAGCCTTCGTACCATCAGCGACTGGCGCTACAACACCAGCGGCTATAGTTTGCCCGGCGCCCGTCCCCTGAACACCAGCAATCACGCTCAGATTTTCAGAAGCAGCCGAAACCTGTGCAGTCGCAGAAACCGAAAGATCTGCGGCCAAACCAGCAACGTCATCTTCTCCAGCCTCTTGCTGAACAAGTTCTGGATTGAGAACAGGTAGGTCTCCACCAGCGTTCAAGGCACCTGAAAACAGATCTACTGTCGTTGCAGCAGCTCCATCGCCTTCAGAAGCCTTCGCCAGAAGGTTGGAAAAAAGATCCGCATTTTGGCCAAGCACACCTTCGCCAAGCAGCGCATTACCACCCTGCCCCAAAGCAGGTCCAACAGGTGTTTGCGGCTGAACTGGGCTATTCAAACTCAGCAAGGCAGGTTGCGACATATATTCCTCAAACTACGCAGCACGTATCATCAAAAGCGATGACAAAGATATCTTGCGCGCAGATATGCAAATAGCAGGCCAGTTATATAAATCCAAATTACCCATTAATTACAACAAGATAAGCCAAATCAATCTTACACAGACAACCAAATAGCACCGACTTATTTGCCGCCTCCCGGCAACAAATGCCCAGCCTGCAAAATGCCTCAATCAAAAAGATTGGCCTTCCGTCGAGTTTTAGGTATATTCCCGCCAACTAACACGCTCAAAGCGTACGCATGCGAAGCGTTTAAAAATGAGAGTTTGCGCTTAGCCATCGCCAAAGCGCAACAAGCACTAAGCAAGCAAAAGAAACTAATCTGCACTTCGGATTTCAATGTCTCCCAAGCTTGAATTCTGCTCGTTGCATTATAGATATGGCTCTCTTTTCAAACGCGCCTACAGGATGAGGTACTTGGAATGCTAAACAGTCTTGGCCTGCCCGGCCGCCCGGAAGACACACGGGTGGTTGTTGCCATGTCAGGCGGCGTAGATTCATCAGTCGTTGCCGGACTGATGAAGCGCGAAGGCTATGATGTCGTTGGCGTCACACTGCAGCTTTACGATCATGGCGAAGCAATCCAACGCAAGGGCGCTTGCTGCGCAGGGCAGGACATCCACGATGCCCGCCGTGTTGCAGAAAAGCTTGGCATCCCACATTACGTTCTGGATTATGAGTCCCGCTTTAAAGAGCAAGTGATCGAACGCTTCGCCGACAGTTACATCAACGGCGAAACTCCAATTCCTTGTGTCACCTGTAACCAGACCGTCAAGTTCAAAGACCTACTGGAAACAGCCAAGGATCTAGGTGCGGATGTGCTCGTCACTGGCCACTATGTTCGCACAGGTATGGAAGGCAACCAGCTTGCCATGTTCCGCCCTGTCGATCTGGACCGTGACCAGAGCTACTTCCTGTTTGCCACCACACAGGAACAGCTAGACTTCCTGCGCTTCCCTCTTGGCGGCATGACAAAACCGGAAGTACGTGAACTGGCCCGAGAGTTTGATCTGGCAATCGCCGATAAGCATGACAGTCAGGACATCTGCTTTGTACCGCAAGGTCGTTACACCGATGTCATCGCCAAACTGCGCCCGCATGCAGCAGAACCAGGTGACATCGTGCACGTGGATGGCCGTGTTCTGGGCAAGCACAACGGCATTATTCATTACACCATCGGTCAACGCCGCGGCATCGGTGTTGCAACAGGCGACCCGCTCTATGTTGTCCATCTGGATGCTGATGGCCGCCGTGTGATTGTCGGTCCCAAAGAAGCCCTAGCAACACACAATCTGTTGCTGCGCGAAGTCAACTGGATTGGCCCGGGAGCTCTGGACGACCTGCCAGAAGAAGGCATCACAGTTTACGCCAAAGTGCGCTCCACTCGCCCACCAACCGAAGCAGTGCTACGTAAGAATGGTGAGAACATTCAGGTAGAGCTCGTCGCGGGTGAAATGGGCGTCGCTCCAGGTCAGGCTTGTGTCTTCTTCGATAAAGAAGGACAGGAAGCTCGCGTCCTTGGTGGCGGCTGGATCCAGCGCGCCGAAAAGCAGGAAGGCGCAGAAGCCGCTCTAAAAGCCCTGCTCGGCAAGAGCTGGGAAGCAGCGGGTTTCCCAGCAAGCTAAACTGCAAGCCAATTATGAAACAGTGGCCCCGCTTGGCATAAACACCTTGCGGGGCATTTTTATTGCCCCCACGACAACATCAGCCAGCCTTCAGTCACCGTCTTCTGAGCAAACGCAGCCTAAGAAATCCATTTGAGGAATATCGGGTTGGAAAGATTTTCGATTATTTTCGCAACTCCAAGTCACAACCGGCAGTTAAACCTCAATGAAATTGGCATTAACCCTAGGTTTTCATGGAGTTTTTCACAA
Organism: Pseudovibrio sp. JE062; assembly: GCF_000156235.1. NCBI lineage: Bacteria > Pseudomonadati > Pseudomonadota > Alphaproteobacteria > Hyphomicrobiales > Stappiaceae > Pseudovibrio > Pseudovibrio sp. JE062. Next base: position 42,332 of record NZ_DS996806.1, on the reverse strand, counting down.
GAAGGCATATTTCCACAAAACTTAGCTAAGAACGCTTGACGACACCCGTCTGGGGCCTTATACACCCCCTCACAGCGCGGCGGTCACCACCGCAACATAGCGCACCGGATGGCGGGGTAGCTCAGTTGGTTAGAGCAGCGGAATCATAATCCGCGTGTCGGGGGTTCAAGTCCCTCCCTCGCTACCATCTCTCTTTAAAAGAAGATTGAGACGACAAGGCACCGCAAGGTGTCTTTTTTGTTTTGAAAAACCAAAATTATATCAGGTAGATCGTTATGTTTGCGAGTTTTAGCTAGAGAAAAGCAGCCCCACTTAAATATGCAAAATATGCCAATTATTCATCAAAATTCTAACATGTAAGAGTCTACAACCACGTTAGACATTCTGGATGAATGCAGACATTGCAAATTGGGTGGGAATCCAAGAAAACACATTTCTAAGATTCCCTATATCTTGTTTCAAACTCCCAAAGGCCGGATGAGGGAAAAGAGCCAATAATGTGACTAACTATCACTAGCAGTTTTTTGAATGCGCCCGACGGCCTCAGTTATCCAATCGTATTATGGCTCACAATCAGTCTTTGATATGAAACTTTCTCTCAATAGCTTCCTCAACATTAAGAAAGACTTCGGTTGAATGCCATTTGTCAGTGACTATCACCGATACGACAATTACTACCAAAGCTATCACAATGCCTGATAATCCACCCATAATTGAAACAACAGCACCAATTAAAAGACCGATAGCGAGAGGAAGCCAGCCCCACAATAGCTTAATCAAAAACCCTAATGCAAAGTAGAGAACAACAGCTAATATTAGAGCACCAACAAAAATTAGATGTTCCATTATGAGGACAAGAGCTTTGCCTTCTCAACGTTGAACTCTTCTTCGCTCAATAGTCCTTTTTCCATCAGAGAAGCAAGTTTGCCAATCTTATCGTATACATCGACCTCTTGGCTTCCTTGACTGACAGGTTGTTTTCTGGCTTCGAGTGCTGCCTGAACTTTGTTCGTAAATGGCTTGACGGTCTTCTTCCAGACATTCTTGATTTCTCGATCTGTTGCACCGTCAGTGATTACAATCTCACCAAACATCAATCCGGTTTTTCCAGAAATCGCATTCACTTTATCAAGATCAACCGTTGTTTGTTTCAAGCCAAAAAGCATACCCTTATCTAAGAATATTACACGCTTATCTGTCAGCGTGATAAGCCAAGTATTTCCATCCATCAATCCTGATGTAAATGCTAATACTTGCTCTCCATCCATTAAAACTTCTGGTAGGTAGTTCAACTCTTTTTTTGTAAAGAATTGATCATCTCCCATATCAGCAGCAATTCTATTGTACTCTTCTTTTAGTTCTTTTTTGGAAGCGTTTTTATAGTCAAACATAATATTACCGACCACGTTATACTCTGAGTTCTTTCTGAACCGATTCACAATCATAGGGTGAAAATTTAATAAAAAACAACCCGATGGCAAATTCAAATTACATATATGCTCTGTTTTAATCAGCAATCACACATCTCAACTCTTTGATTAAGTAAGCTCAAAAGCTTCTAGCCTCACATAACAAAGCTGCTTTCTACTATATTCACTCCCCCGCTGCAGTAATCTCCGGCGTATCTGCCTTCACCGCCTTGGGCGATGCAATCCTCAATACAACCGCTTTCAACCGGCTGAAGTCCTCGAGGATCATCATGAAGGTTGGGATCAGGAAGAGCGTGATCAGGGTTGCAAAGAGGATGCCGAAGCCAAGCGAAACTGCTGCTGGAATGAGGAACTGGGCCTGTTCTGCGGTTTCGAAGATCATCGGAGCCAGTCCGGCAAAGGTTGTCGTTGAAGTCAGGATAACGGCACGCATGCGCTGAGTTCCTGCTGCCACCAGAGCCTGGCGGATAGGCATTCCCTTCGCACGGTTATCATTGAACGCAGAGACAAGCAGCAGACTGTCATTCACTACAATACCGCTGAGAGCAAGAATGCCGTTGATGCTGAGGATTGAGACCGGAATTCCAACAATCCAGTGCCCCATTATCGCACCTGTAATACCAAACGGAATAGCGATCATAACCACGATCGGCTGCGTGTAGGACTTCAACGGCACCGCAAGCAGAACATAGATCGCGATGATCGTGATCCCGAAGGCCGTGATCAAACCACCAATCGCTTCCCGCTGCTGCTCAACCTCTCCGCCAAAGTCGACGGCAACACCGGGAAACTTCGCCTGCAGCTGAGGCAAAAGCTCTTCGTTGAAGTAGGTGACCAGCGTATCCGCCGAGATTTCGTCTTTGTTGATCTGGGCATCCAACGTCGCAACACGCTTGCGGGAGCTGCGATAGATCTCATCAACGGTCAGATCAGAATGTAGATTGGCAACAGAAGACAAGAGGATCGGATCACCAGCAGGCGTGCGAACATAGAGCGTTTGCAGAGCGGCGGCTGAGCTACGCTGAGCCTCCGGGTAACGCACCCGCACCTTCACTTCTTGCTGATTACGCTGAAACTCCTGAATCTCCGCACCGCCAATAGCCTGAAACACCTGCTCGGAAATCGCGGAGGTCGTAAGACCAACAGAACGGCCATAGTCCGTCAGCTCAATGTTAAGGCGACCACGCACAGCCCGGAAGTCATTGGTTACAGACAAAACACCTGCCTGCGTCGCCAGCATGTCTTCCACGTATTGGCTTGCTGCAATCAGCTGATCTACATCGTCAAGCAGCAGTTCAACGCGAAAGTCCGCAAAGTCAAAGTCATCAGCTGCAAACTTGATGGTTTGAGCTCCCTCAACCGGCCCAACAAGCTTACGCCAACGTTCAGCAATCTCGTTGGAAGTGATGTTGCGCTCCAGCGGCGGCGTTGCAATCGCAAGGACCGTCACAGTGCCATCATCACTGGCTTGCATCTCGATGCCAGTGATTGGGGAGATATCGGTGTCACTCTCCGCATCAAGCTGCGCCTTCAGCTTATGCGCGGCAGCTTCAATACGGTTTGCCTCAGCAAACAAGCGGCCATACCCAAGATCAGGCTCGCCTTTGTAGGTCGCAGTCACAATCTGACGAGGGATTTCCGGGAAGAACACCACGCGCACGATGCCGGACGGCACCATGTAGACCACAGCCACAAAAAGCACCACAAAGCCCAAAGCAGACAAGTACCGCATTCTCAGGCTGAGCTTGACCATTGGACGATAAACACTCTGCTTAAACCGCTCCAACCCAGCACTTACACCATTCTGGATCACCTTCCATCCGCGGGAAAGCGGATTGTTTGGCTTTGCATTGTGTTTGAGGTGCGCCAAGTGCGCAGGTAGGATGAACTTGGACTCGATGATCGAAAAGACGAGGCAGAAAACCACCACCCAGGCAAACACAGAGAAGATCTCAGCCAAACGCCCGGTCACCAATGTGATGGGATAGAATGCAGCAATTGTTGTCAGCACACCGAAGATCGCAGGTGTAGCAACCAGCTTCACCCCTTTGATGACATTATCAATGCCATCTCCTTCCTTCTCAGTGACACTGTGTGCACTCTCCGCCACAACAATCGCATCATCCACCACGATACCGAGCGCAATGATAAAGCCAAAGGTCGTCAGCTCATTGAGCGTCATGCCCCAGAAACCATCCCCCATCAGCGCAAGCGCACCGGCAAAGGCAATCGGCAAACCCATAGCCACCCAGAAGGCAGTACGCAGGTTGAGGAAAAGCGCAAGGGTAACAAGCACAAGGCCCATACCCATGAGGCCATTTTTCAGCATCAGGGAAAGACGGTCAGAGATGTTCTCGCTCTCATCCTCCCAGAAATCGAACTGAATATTGGTCGGCAAACTACCTTCTGCCTGCACTTCATTGATGATCTCGCGAGCACGAACGGCAGCCGGAATAAGACTGGCTTTACCGATCAACTGAACACTCAGCTTTCTGGCAGGCTGTCCTTGATAGAGATAGATGGAGCGGTCATCTGTATAGGCATCTGTAATCTTGGCAACATCCTGCAATCTGACCACGGTACCATCCGTTAGCGTGATCACGGGAATGCTCTCAAAGTCCTGCAGGAAGTAGCCCTGTTTATCAGCCTTGATCAGAATGCGACCATTCTCATTCTTCAGGCTGCCCTGCTGCGAGATGAGAGAGAAGTTGCCTACCTGACGGACAAGCTCGGAGAAGCTGAGCTGATAGCGCTGCAACGCATCTTCCTGCACTTCAATGGAAATTTCCTGAGTGCGCTCACCACTAATGGTGACAGACGGGATCAGTTGATCTTCCAACAGCCGGTCTTTAATCCGGCGCGCAACCGTATCCAAAACATCAGGATCAGCATCACCAAAAATCTCAACCTGAATGGCATCTTCAATCTCTTCGGCCCGAACGACAACCGGCTTCTCGGCTGCTGACGGCAGGGATACAGCATCCACCTTCGTCTTCACATCAGAAAGCAGCTTATCAAGATCAGTTCCCGAGGACTTTTCAATGATGATCGTGGAGTTGCTTGCCGTAGATGTGCTGGTGACTTTCTTGATGCCCTCAGTACCCGTCAAAGCACGCTCGATCTTTTCCGTCACACCACGCTCAGTTTCCTGCGCAGCACCTGATTTATACTCGACAGAGATCGTAACCTGATTGGCCTCAAACCCCGGAAAACCCTCGGTTCGAATGTTCATTGCTGTGTAGACACCGGCAACAATGATGCAGACCATCAGCAGGTTTGCAGCCACCGGATTGTGCGCGAACCAGGCAATCCAGCCTTTATGAGTGTTCTGTTGCATGACTTACTCCGCAGGCTGAGTGGTAACAATCTGCTGCGGCAGATATCGGCTGATCGGGTTCACCACGATCTCCCATGCTCCATGAGCAGGGAAAGCATTCACGTCCAGCGCCACATCATCACCGCGAGTAAACAAAGGCGACACTGCGTGGCGTTCCAGCTTGCTGTCCCGGGAAACTGTCCAGACATATCCTTGAGAGGTGATGGCGGAGGCTGGAACCATCACAACATCCGGAATTTTCCGCCCTGTGAGTACAACGCTAACAAAAGTGCCCGGGCGCATCACAGTGCCTTGGTCATTGCGTGGCTCCACCTGCAACCGCAAAGACTGTTGACGCGTTTGCGCATTAGCTATTGGGCCGACAGACGTAATTTTGGCAGGCCACTGTACACCAGCCCCATTGAGCACCTGCACAGAGATATCGCCCACATCCAAAGAGCTGCCGTTTTCGGTGAGCAACAACTGCCATTGCACTGGCGTCAGAGACACCTCAACCTCAAGCGCATCCGTAGAGTAGATCTCAGCAACTTCCGTGCCTGCTGTGATGTAGCTGGAAGGCGCAACACTGCGGGAGATAACAACAGCATCAAACGGAGCAACAATTTGGGTGTTTTGCAGGTTCCGCTGAGCTTCGACCAAGTTGGCTTCAGCGGCCTTCAATTTCAGCTGTTCCAGCTTCAAAAATGGTTGACGCAAAACAAGAGGTGAGGCCTCACGGCCTTTGATATTGGCTCGCTGCCAATCAAGCTCAGCCTGCTTCCCGCGCTGTTCCTCCTGTAAAAGAGAAAGCTCAGAACTGGCGACACTCTCTTCTGCAGTTGCAAGCGCTGCGCGATAACTACTGTCCTCAATCTCAGCCAGCACATCCCCCTTCTTGAGCGCCAAGCCCGGCTCAAGCTGCTTTGAAAGTCGCAACACTCTCCCGGTCACTTCGCTGGTCAGCTTCTGCTGGTAGTGAGCACTCACAGCTCCGAAAACCGTAAACTGAACAGCTTCAGGCTGCGCCTCTCGTTGCACGACAGATACGAGCGGTCGCGGCAATGTTGGAGCACTGGCATCCTGTGCAGCGACGGTGTGAGGGTTGGCCAATTCTGCCAGAACAGCAAAGACTGAGAGGCTGGCAACCAGAGTAACTTTCGCAAAGGCTGCTCTACGAGCCAGTTTGGGTCGAAGGGTGGTACGCATATTGGGAACTGCTTGTTTGATTGAGGGAGAAAGAAGACGCCTGCTTAAAGCCCGATGCCGAAAGCAACAGCCAGATCAACACGGTTCTGCATTCTGCTGCTGCGAATGTTCACCACCGCCTGACGGGCAGCAAACGCATCCCGTTCCGCAGAGAGCAAGGTCACGATGTCCGTCAGGCCATCACGATACCGCCGCTCGTATTGCTCATAGTTGCTTTGGGAGTGGTTTAGAGCACGGGTCAGGATCTGCTCACGTTTGCGCAAGATGGTTTCGTTCTGAAGCCCGTTCTCAACTTCCATCACCGCAGTCAGCAAAGTCTGTCGATAGGATAGCCAGAGACGGGCCGCGTCCAGATCAGCCTGCTTTGCCGTCAATCGGCGATTGCCACCATCCAGAATGGGCGCAGACAAAGAGCCAAGGAGACGCCATGCCGGTCCACCGTTCAACAGATCTGCAAGGCTTGCGGATTGATCGCTTGCAGTGAAGTTGACTGAAAAGGTTGGCAGCAGATCCTTGTAGCTGGCTTTATGCTGCAGGTCCGCAGCTGCGGCCCGCTCATAAGCAGCTAAAAGATCTGGCCGCCGCCCGAGAGTGGTGGCAGGCATGGCGCCCTTAGGCAGCTTGACGTTGGGGAGCAAGCTACCAGTCTTAAAATGAGTGTTTGGCATCTGGCTGGCCGCAACCTGCATCTGCCGCTTCAACTGATCGATCTGAACAGTCCGATCAGCCAGATCAGATTGCGCATTGGCCGTCGCAGAACGCGCCGCTTCCAGATCACTCAGCTCGCCAATACCGCGCGTGAACTGATCGGAAATGATCTGCTCTGTGTTGCGCAGGCTGGAAATGCGGGATCGATCCAGATTGGCTAGTTTCTCCAGAGCCGTGAGCTGAACCCAGTTCCGCATAGCCTGTGCAGCCAGAGAAGCTCGCGCAGCCATAAGGTCATGAGCACTGGCCCTCAAGGTCCGGTCAGAAGCATATGCTCGGTCAGAGAGCTTCCCCCAAAGATCCGCCTCCCACTGGACTGTGAGGTCTCCGCCTACGGAGTTCTGATAGGACGAGCCTTGGGTAGATTTCACACGTTGGCGATCTGCTTGACTGTTGAATGTCAGTGTCGGCCAGAGCGTACCAGAAGCTTTATCGCGCTCCAGCTCAGCTTTCTGCAAATCGAGCACAGACTGGCGAAGCGAGATGTTGTTCGCCAGCACCGCATCAACATGCTTGTTCAGTTTCTTATCACTACTCAAAGCAAGCAAAGACGAAAGAGCCTGCCCGTGAGAAGAACCTTTCTGGCTCCACTCTGTTGGCGTCTGACCAACTGCCATCTCTTCCGTAAATGTAGTCCGTTCAGGACTGAGACTGGTGGTGCAGCTTGCCAGCAAAACGCCCGATGCAGCAAGAATGAGTTTGTGCGATAAAGACCGCATGTCCTATCCCCTATAAATTCTTAGGGGAGAAATGACACATTAGCGATTATCGCTAGGTAACGATGTAAATAGCTACAATATATAGATAATTACAATTTCGATTACCGGACGGACGCCAACTAAAAAACCAATCGCGTCGTAACACGCTCGCCCACTTGCTCCATCTGGAACTCCCAGTTCAACCGACGTGCAATCCGTTTGATGAGCGAGAGCCCAACACCGTAGCTCTCTTCAAACACAATCTCACTTTCCTGTTCTGAAAGTTCTGCTGATTGATTGCGGATGAGGATATCTCTAGCACTGATCGAAATCTCAATTGGCCCCTGCTGCGTGTGCTGAAACGCATTGCGCACCATGTTCGCTGCAACAATACACAGCGGTACGCGTGGAGCATCAACGACAGTCTCAGGAAGGTCAACGTGAAGTTCAACGTCCTTACCGCAGAGCAAATATCTGTGATCCTCAATCACCTCTTCAAGAAGCTCGGCCAAATCAATCTTCTCTAAATCAGGATTAGGTTCCTGCTCGCGCCCAAGCCAGAGTAGCGTTGCAACAATCGTCTGCATGGAATGGCTGGCCCGCTTAATCCGTTCGGTAACCTTCCGTTGCTTATCATCCGTTGCAATCTTCTCCATAACACTGGCATTGCCGGAGATGATGGTAATTGGCGTCCGCAGCTCATGGCTGGCATGCCGCAAAAATGAGTGTTCCCGCTCAACAAACCGGCCAAGCCGCCGCGCAGCATTGCTCAGATGATCACCAATTTTGTTCAGCTCATCATAATGGAAGTCAGGACGTTGCTCGACCGCACTCGTCTCATTCAAGGTATCCGCCCATTGCTGCAAAGCCGCGATACGCCTGTTAATCCGCCGATTGATGAACTGCGACAGCAAAAACACCAGTACCAGGATGATCGCCCCGCCGACATACATAGTCCGCTCAAGCAGGTTGAAGTTTATGCGCCCTTGATTTTCCAGCTCTTTATTCAGTTTCAACATACGGAGAACGTAAAGCGTCCTCCCATCAGCGATCCGATCAGCCAGAAAAAAGACGACAGCCTCTGGCCGATCCCCAACACCTCCAATAGGTTCAACCTCAGGATCTCCAAGTACAATCTTATCTTTCGGAAAAGCCTCTTTTACCTTTGGAGGCAGCTCATCATAATTGAAAGTTGAGAAGATCCTGCTCTCATCTGGAGGCTCACGCTCTGGCTGATTTTGCAGTGCTCGTTCATAGGCATGTATAAAGCCTTTTAACTCAAGCTTGTTCGACAGCTCCAGACCCGCGATCATGTAGGAAAACAGACCAACGCTGTAAACCAGCACGAGCATACCGACAAAAGCGAGCAGCCAGTATCGCAGCTCTCGTTTAAGCGTCTTGGCTTTCTTCTTTTTGCGCCAGAAAAACAACATCACCAATCAACCTCAGGTCCGCAGAGCAAAACCGTGCCCGGCAACAGTATGCAGCAACTGTGTTTCATAAGGACGCTGCAACTGGCGACGCAGCTTATAAAGGTGCACTTTAAGGCTGTCACTGGCAGGCACCTGATCTCCCCACACAGCCCGCTCCAACTCCTGCTTGCTCAACACATTCGGTGTGCTGCGCACCAGCTGTTCCAGCAGGACCCAACCAGTCGGTGAAAGCTTCAGCTTCCTCCCTGCCCTGCTCGCTTGCCGCGCACTCAGGTTCACTTCCAGATCCCCAATGGTCACACTCGTGGAGTGCCCTTTGCTCCGGCGCACCAACGCCCGGATACGAACAGCCAACTCAGGAAACGCAAAAGGTTTAATCAGATAGTCATCTGCACCAGCTTCAAACCCAGCCACTCGATCACTCACAGCATCGCGGGCAGTCAGCATCAGGATCGGGCACGTCACATTCTGCGCCCGCAGCTGCTCACACACTGTCAGCCCATCCACTTTAGGAAGGGTGAGGTCCAGCAAGATCAAATCGTATTGATTTTTCAGCGCACTATCGAGACCCACTTGCCCATTGAAGGCATAGTCACACTCAATATTTTCAAAGGAAAGGTAGTCACCAACCGTCGCAGCCAGATCCATGTCGTCTTCAATGAGAAGAACAAGCAGCGCATTCATTTCCATCGGCATCACTCAGCCCTGCCTGTATTCCATCACAAAACCTGGAAGAGCTTTCGATCGTAGCCGATCAAACTTAAGAGGCGGTTGAACAACGAGAAAAGCAGAAACATCCGAATACACCTATGAAGGATACATCCCCCGAACATTCCATAGCCCCAGTAACAAGCCGGTTATCACGCAACTACATGATTTAAATAGACTATATCATTCAAAGCAACCACCACATGCAAAAACGGCGACCTAACAATAAGGCCGCCGCTCTCAAACATGTCTCTATCCCTGTCTCAGAAAAAGCTAACTCAGCTCCCCACCTTCGCCAGCACATCTGCTTTCAGGAAGCGCTCGATAAACAGCATGAAGCCGACTGATGGCACGAGCAGGATGAGAGAGGAGATGGAGGCGATTTGGTAGTTGCCTTCCATGCTGGAGGTGAACAGAAGCATAGGCAGCGTCACCACATCCGGAGCACCAACAAAATAGGTTCCGGTAAACTCATCCATGGAGATCAGAAACACGAATATCGCACTGGCCATAATGCCCGGCAGTGCGAGGGGCAAGGTCACGTCAATAAAGGTCCGCCAGCGCCCTGCCCCCATGTTCCGCGCAGCCGCTTCCAGCTCTCCATCAACCGCAACAAAAGCCGCCGTTGCAATCCAGACAGCAAACACCAGCCCCTGACTGGCGTGAACCAGCACAACGCCCATAACAGTGCCCGTCAGATCCAAACCGTAGAAAATTCGTGCAACGTTCATGTGCACCGCCACAGCTGGGAAAGCCTGAGGAAGAAGGAACAACAGCATGATGAGATAGCGGAACGGCATCTTGCCCCGTGCCAACGCATAGCCTGCCGGAATAGCAATCGCCAGACTGACAACCACGGTCAGCAAAGCGATCCAAATGCTGGAAAACAGGGCTTCCGTTGCATTGCCCTCCGGACGGAAAACACGCTCCCAGAAGGAGAAGCCGTATTCCAGTGGCAGTTTGTAGGGGAAGTACCAAACCTCAGCCACAGCCCATAGCAGCATGTTGGTGATCGGGCCAAAAATCGCAAATGCCAGCAGGCTCATGGTGAGCACACGTGTGGTCATCCGCACCCAGTTGGAAGAAAGAGTAGCCTGAACCATCTTATGCCCCTTTATCTTTGAGGCTCTGGCGCAGATAGAACCACGCAACCACCCCGGTAAACAGATAGGACATGATGCCCAATGCGTTGGCGACGCCATAATCGCCGTAAGAGTTGATCCGCCACGCCATATCAACGGTCAGCATGGTTGGCGATTGCGCGTTGATCATCAACGGCACAGAAAGCACAGACAGCATCACTACATAGGACAGGATCAGGCCAACCATCAGCGTGGTCGCAATCTGAGGAACCACCAGCTCAATCAGAATACGCAGTCGAGACGCCCCAAAGATCCGTCCTGCATCAATGGTGGTGCGATCGATAGAAGCCATCGCACCGGCAACGAGCAGGGCCACAAACGGTGTCTGCTTCCATACGAAGGTGATCACGATCCCGCGCCAGTCCAGATAACTCTGCGCGGCCAGCGGTTCGATGATGCCGGAGCTGGTCAAGATGTTGTTCATCATCCCGTTCTTCGCCAAAAACGTACGCATTAACTGTGCACTCACAATAAACGGAATGAACAGCGGCCAGCGGTACAGCCATTTCAGGATAGCAACAGCAGTCTTGTTTTCACCCAGTGTCAGATATCCCGCGATCGCAACGGCCAGAATGCCGATGATCACCGTCGACAGACTGACGATCACAATCGTAAACAGGATATCTTTGGAATAGAACTCAACGGCCTTGATAAAATTGGCGATATGCCAGCTGCCTTCGCCATTGTCTGTGAAAGCTGAAACCACAGAATAACCAAAGGGATAAACAAACAAAAAGCCGATCATCAACAATGCGGGCGCAACCAGCAAGATTGCTCCCATCCGACCAGGTCCAACTGACATACTTTGTCCGCTCATGGACACCACCTCTTCCCAAAACCAAACAAGCCGGGAGAGACGAGTGCCCCTCCCGGTTTCTTTCAAAAGTGCTTAGTTAGCAACCTGCTTCTCGTAGCCTTCTTTGATGTCATCAAAGTAAGGACCGATTGGGAACGGCTGACCTTTCTGAGCCAGTTCCAGAGGGGTCACATCAGTAAACAGCTTGGTCCAGACCTTCTCATCCAAGGATGCTTTTACATGGTCTGCATCGATACCTGGGTACCAGTTAAAGCGGTTCACAATGCCTTCCGCCTGCACAGCCGGACTGGTTGCCAGTTCGATGAACTTTTCAGCCAGCTCTTTGTTCGCAGCCTTCGCAGGAGTTGCGTAATAGTAAGGCTGACCTGGCATGCCAGGAGCAATCAGCTTCAGTTTCAGGTTTGGTGGAATACGGCCATCACCCTGCCAGGAGTAGAACATGTCAACCCAAACCGGGCCCATCACGATCTCGCCACGGTTGAGCATGTCCAGCGTACCAGCGTTACCCGGAGTGAACGTCACGTTCTCGTTGAAGGCTTTCAGATCAGCATAAGCCTGCGCCCATGTCTCCTTCTTAGCCGCATCATACGGACCGCTCTGCAGGGTCTTGGTGTCGCCTGCATAGGTGTACATCCAGCCAGTCACAAACGCCACGCCAGACATACCGTTCTTGATGCCGTTGTAGCCGAACTGTTTTGGATACTTCTTCACCCACTCACGCAGCTCGTCATAGGACTCAGGTGGGTTAGGAACCAGTGCTGGATTGTACGCAATCGCAGTTTGGCTATGGAACATAGGCATCACGTAGCCGCCAACGTAAATGCCAAGTGCGTTCTCGGCAGTCTCACGAGTCACCATTTTGCCGGTTTCGATGTTACCGCGGAAGTCAGCCAACAGGCCCATTTCCTTCATCTCACCAGTCTTCTTCTGGGCCGCAACAATCACGTCGATGTCCCACTGCTCCTTGCCAGCAGCAGACTGCGCTTCAAGCTTCTCAAGGATTTTCTGGGAACCGGCATCTCCCGGGCCGGTGCCTGTGACGCGAACTTTCACGCCTGGATATTTTTCTTCAAAAAGAGGGCCCAGATAATCGGTCACGTACTCGACCATATTCTGGGAACCGCCGGTAATCACGTTCAACTGAGTTTCAGCTGACGCAGGCAAAGATACAGCAATCACAGCACCTGAGATTGCGCCTGTTAGAACTGACTTAAGTGTCATCACTCAAATTCCTGGGTTAAGATCGTTGAGAAAAAAGTTCTGTTCACGTTAAAGGTGTCAGGCCGCCTCGGAATAAAGGTGAAGCCCACCAGCTGGCACGCAGATCGTCACTGCATCGCCAACTGCATATCGACAAGGATCGTCGATCATGTAGAGCTGCCCGGCGCTTTCTATTTCGTAACGAAATACCCCCCCCGGATAGCTGAGTTGTGTCACCCTACCGGCCAGAGCCAAATGCCCCTCAGGTACGGTTCCATCGGCAAGCAGATGCGCTGCACTGGAGCGGAAACGCCCCCGAACAGATCCGGCAGCTGTCGCCTGCCAGTTCACACCTCCATCACCAATCTCGTTTGAAACGCTTAAGCTGGCAGCCTTGACGGCCTCCTGCTCTGATATGCTCAAAGTTCCATTCGCACGCTCAACATTGAGGGCAATTTCGTTTTCAGCGCCCATAAAGGTCGCCACAAAATTGGACTTTGGCTGCTCATAAACTTCCAGAGGCGTTCCCACTTGCGCAATATGCCCCGCATTCAAAATGACAATGCGGTCTGCCATCACCATGGCCTCTTCCCGGTCATGGGTCACATGCACGGCGGTCAAACCCATACGCTGTTGCAAAGAGCGGATCTCATGACGCATCGACAAACGAATACGCGCATCAAGGTTGGAGAGCGGCTCATCCAACAACAGGATTGGGGAATCGACAGCAAGCGCACGCCCAAGCGCTACACGCTGACGCTGACCACCAGACAGGTTTGGCACTTTGCGATCACCAAAATCAGCAAGGCCAAGCAGAACAAGAAGTTCATCAACCTTGCGATTGATTTGCTCCTTGGACATGCCACGAAGCTTCAGGCCATACCCCACATTCTGGCGAACCGTCATGTGTGGCCAAAGCGCATAACTTTGGAACACCATAGCCATGTTTCGCTGCTCTGGCGGCAATTGCGCAACATCGCTTCCGTTGACGCGGATCTGCCCGGACATGGGCTTGATGAAACCGGAGAGACTTTTCAGAAGAGTTGTCTTTCCGCAGCCGGATGAACCCAACAACGCAACAAACTCGGATGAGTTGATTTCAAGATCAATGTCATGAAGAACACGGTTCTTGTCGTAACCAACACACAGCTTTTCGATTTCGATTCCTACGCCAACCATTCCGGAAACTTGCCCCCCTTTAAGCAACCAAAGCGTTATGCTATGAGTTTTGGCAATCGATTGCAATAGAGGTCTTGTAAGGGACTTCTTTGAAGGTAAAATGACAATCATCCTAGATAGTAAGAAGCTATGAAAAGACTGACAGGTAAAGATGTTGCACGTGCTGCTGGCGTTTCTGCCTCTGCTGTTTCCCGTGCGTTCACAGCAGAGAATCGCCTCAACAAAGCGACTCGTGATCACATCCTCAAGGTCGCAGCTGAGATGGGCTATCGACCAAATGCACTTGCACGCTCCCTCATCAAACAGGAGTCAGATCTCGTCGCTGTCGTGTTCGGAAATACCGATGGCATGTACGACAAAGACTTCTTCAATCGCCTTTCTACTGAACTGCAAAAGCGCGGAAAATGGGCGCTGCAAATCCGCTCGGAAGAAGAAGAAAACATCGCAGAAACACTGGGCAAGGCACTCATGTATCCGGTTGCAGCCGCAATCGTCCGGGCTGGCACAGTTGATCTTCAGGTGATCGAAAACAGCAAGCAGATGCACGTGCCGCTGATCTACACCGGACTAGGCCCTACCGTGAAAGGGGCAGACTGCGTCTGGCTCAATTACAAACGCGGTGGCCAGCTCGGAACGGAACATTTGATCAAACGTGGATGCAAGAAAATCGCCTACATCGGTGGCATCGAAGGCATCACTGCAGACACTGGTCGCCGTGAAGGATACCTTGAGGCTCTACAAGCTGCAGGACTGCAACCACACAGCATTTCACAGACCAGATTCGACTTCGAAAGCGGAATGCAATCTGCACTCACACTCCTACAAAGTGATAACCCGCCAGATGGTTTTTATTGTGTATCAGACGCGGCTGCACTTGGAGCTCTGAACGCAGCTAAATCTCTTTTGAATTTGCGTGTACCGGAAGATGTGGCGGTGGTTGGCTCCGACAATATGCCGATGGCCGCCTGGCCCTGCTTCGACCTCACAGCCGCAACAAATCCTATCGACGAGATCGTCCAGAACCTCATGAGCACCCTGGAAGCCCGCCTCGCCGATCCCTCCCAAAAGGAAATGTCCGTCGTCGTAGAACCCCAACTCGTCATCCGCGGCAGTGCCTGATTGAGAGCATTCAAAACACCAATAAAACCGGCTGATGCATGTACAAAAGCATCAGCCAGAATAGGTTAGCTCATTAGGTCAAGGGCAGTCTGCACTGCCCTCCTTGGGCTTGAGGACACAAGACAAAATATTGGCAACTCCTTCAGGAATCTCCACTTCCCGCATGTACTCATCACGCCCATAACGTAGAAACTCACTGCGAAAATCATAATCAGCCCATGGCTCGTTGGTCTCACGCAAGCTGACAGCCACACTCTCAGCTTGCAGAAAATCACCGATTTCCAACAGACTATGAAAGTAAGCCAGACGTGCAGGCCAGTACTTTGGCGTTAAAGGAGTACTTTGGTGAAGCTGGGCAAGAGCCCGAGCGGCCTCCTCCATCCTCTCCGCCTGAAAGTGCAACATACCAAGCCGTCCAAGTTGCTCGGGTTTCAAAAGCCCTTTGGCCTCAAACTGCGAAAGCTCAGCAAGTTCTTCCTCATAAAGCCCTTCAAACCGCAGTGTTGAGAGCAACTTGTCACGATCCTCTGGTTCTGTGCTCAACCGCGCAATCGCCTTCAAACTCTCAACATAGCCTCGGAAATCACCAGACAAGCGGTGATAGAGTTCGATCTTTCTCAGCACCCAAAGATCATCAGGTGATTGCTGGACATAAGCCTCGTGCATCTGATGCATCTCTTCCACAAAGCCCAGTTGCTCGGCAATCTCCGCAAGTTGAAGCAGTTCCTCAGGGCTACTGTTTGTTCGGTCAAAAGTCCTCAGCAAATCTTCACGAGCCTCAAAGTACTTCCGCTCTTTAATTTGCACGGCAACCTTCTCAGTTTGCCCCGGCACAAGCGCATACCCTACACCTAGAAACAGCAAATACAGCGACAGATATTTGAGGAACCGGATCATCACCGCTCCCCCATTTCAATCATGTGCGCTGTCGACAACGAGTTCTGGCAAGTCAGCGAAACCTCAAGAGGCGCCATACCGGAAACGGGAAGATCAAGATGCAAATCACCAGCCTGCGAAGCCCGGACCTCCTCACTCAGAAGGACAGTCCCTGCACGTTTCACTTTCAGATGATAGGCGAGTGCAGAAAGCCCATGGAACTGAAACTCACCAACACCAAACCCAAAGCTGCGAAACCTAGTGTGGCAAGGCGCAGTCCGCCAATCATAAACCTGCCACCGCGCCTCAGAGATGCTGGCAACGGTTACCTCATTGGCCGTATCTCTCTTCGCGAGCACAATCTCTGGAACACGCGCGGAAGGATCAAGCGAGACATACAGAGACGTCTGATAGTGCTTCGAACCAATCACACCAACACTCTTTGACAGATCAACCTGCCATTGCTCCGCATCATCAAATCGGAATGTCTGCAAACTGCCCCGGTTCAGAACCAGCCAGCTCTGCTTGCCTGTCTGATAAAGCTTCACATCAAAGAAGCTGTTCGCAATCGCTGCATAGTGCGAGGCAAAAATCGGCAGATAAGCCCCGTCCCGCGCCCGATCCAGATGCTTCTTCACAGCCCGCAACGATGCATCATGTTCCGCTGAGTAGGTGTGATAGTAGACATTGTAAGGCCTTAACCGGATTGGGCTCTCAGTATTATCAACGGTCTGATGTAACTGAGAAAACCCATAGAACGGTCCAGTCCAGTCGTTCGTATACGTGTTCTCGTTACTCGCAACCGCATAGATCTGCCGCTCAGCCCCCACTTGCCGCGATAATGGCGCGACATAACTGAGAGACGGCCAATCCCGATCAAACCGTGTATCACCGCCATTCATGTTGTAGACACCAAGCTCACGTGTATAAGCAAGCGCCTCTTCAAAGGGCTGCGTATCCCCTGACCACAAAAACAGCTTCGCTTCTTTGCCCACCGGCGCATAACGCTCTGCCTGTTGCAGCGAGCCACCAATCTCACCAATCAGCGAAAACGGTTTGCGCATGTAATAACGCGGCATCGCCACGTTCTGGGCCAGATACTTTTTGAAGGATGATTTGCCACTTTCACCAAAGAACCGACGGGATAACCAACTCACAGGTCCTTCAGTCACCGGAGTCTTAGCAACGTTTTTCTCCTGTATGAGAGCCAGCTCTTTCTCACGGTCGTAGTCCCTGTAAAAAGCCCAATGAAACGGATGTGAATGCGTGTGGCTCGCCACTTCCACCTGAGGAAGGGCGAACAACTCTCTCACCAGACCAACACCCTGATCATCCCCACCTTCACTCTTGTCAACATCAGCAGTCACAAGACCATAAGTCACCGGAAGATCAGGATAAGGTTCGATCAGCTCCCGCAGCATGACCTCGCCCGAAAGCACCTGCTGATCCCGATACTTGGCTGCGTAAGAGACGTTATTCCATCCATCACCATCAATATGAGAAAAGTAAATCCGCCGCCCCATCAGCGTGGAGGTGTCCGGGATTGGAAACAGGCTTGGCCCGAGAGCACGCTGAAGAAACCCGATAGGATCAATCAGCCACTTATGGCGGTTCAGCACATCATCCCTGGCAACCGCAAAACCAGATTGAACATAAGCCCCCCCTGCCCCAATAAACGCCAGCTGCGTTCGTTCTGCACCAAGCCGTTCTGGCGGGCGAACAGAAGCAACAGAAAGGCCACGCGCAGAAATCTGTGAGACCAGTGAGTACCCTGACAGAATCTTGTAGAACGGCCGTTCGAACTCCATCAGCTTTGAGTGCAGCTGGAGATCTGATGATCCACTCGTCAGCAGAACAAACCCAGTCTCAAACCGCAGACCCAAATGCTCCAGAAACGAGTTCAGAACAACGCGATCATCCTGCAGGTTCTTTATCCCGGTCTCCCCGAACACCAGAAACCGCTGCCCAGCACGAGCTTGTTCCTCTGCCCATACAAAATACCGATGAGGATCAGCCAATGCCCCCTGAAACCACGTGACCACCGCCGCTGCATTCTCCAAGTCTCCCACCTCAGGCAAACCAGCATTCACATCCAGATAGCGGATCGAATACCCGAGATGGTTCAGAGGCATTTCTAGGAAGTTATGTATCGCCGTTGCAGATGGTTCAGCTTCTCGAAGGCTGTCGTAGATCCCGATGATCTCACGTTTCACCATCGCGGCCTGCGAATTATTGATGAAACATACAAAGCCAAGCACACCGAAACCGTACAAAATAAGGGCGCCAAGCTGCCTAGTAATTCTAGCTAAAAACAATTGCCAGATACCTTCAATATGGAAGGGATATAAAGAACAATTGCTACGCACTTCACACATCCGGAAGACACCAATAAGTAAGTTAAGACTGAATACTTATTGCAAACAAATCATTCCAAATCCAACCCAGAACCTAATACCCTCACTTTCCATAGAGTTGAATATAAATAAAACAGCAAGTAAATATTTCCGGCCACGAACAGAGATTTAAACTTCCGACTATACTGCATATTTTTACAATAGGAATATTTATTCACGATGTATTCGGATCAGTATTTTTCAAGTGATGTGCGACTAACAAAGAAGAAAAAGTCAGCACCGGAAAAGCGCTTTCACCTACTGGAAATCGCAGTGCTCTTCGCACCATTTCCAGTTCTGACCTCCATGCATCCCGAGTTACTAATCTGGAGCATCTCCCCCAGTCCGCTCTGGATCCCAATCATCATCGCAAGCAGCATCTTCGGAACCCGCTCTGGCATACTATCTGCATTAACCGCCCTCGCCCTCACGCTTTGGTACGTGCCTCCGCAACCCATCGGAGGGCAGAACTTCTTTGAGTACTTCACGACCACAGGTCTGGAACCAACCCTTTGGCTCCTCACCGCGATCATCTTCGGCGAGTTCAGAACCTCCCTCTTGCGCAAAAATCAGCGCCTTCAAAACCAGCTGACACAAGCGCTTGGACAGCGGGACACAATCTCAGACTACTGCACCACGCTCACCATGGAAGCAGAAAACCTGCAAAGCCGCATTGCCTCCATGGAGACAACAAGCCCGGTGAGCGTTTTCAAAAACATCGACGGATTGAGCACGCTGCATCTAAAGAACAGCCCTAAACAACTGGACATCACACTCGGCAATCTGATTGGAGCCACAAAGTTCAGCCTCTTCAGCTACACCAGCGATCACTTGGATCTGGTACACTCCAACATCACAACCTCCTCAGGAGCTATATCTCCCAGCGCGCAGCAAGAGCAAACGTGGTTGATCAATCATCTGGAAATGACCGAAATCACCGGGAACACCCAGCAGGTCATCACGCGCACCCCCAAAGGCAGTCTGGTCCTGTTGCTGAAGGCTTCCGATATGACCAATCCAAAGCCGGATCGCGAGATCTTGCAGGGCGCCATCATCTTCCACCAGCTTGAACAGCACATATTGGAAGAAGACACCACGTTCTTCTTGGAAACAATCGGCAAGTCACTCGCCCAAAGCCTTGCAAGCCACAACGCTGAAAAGGCGCCGGACAATCTCATCTCACTTTACTCAATAAACACACCGCCTAAGAGCAACAGACTCGATAACACGGTGCTGTAAATGTCTGATCCTGTCATCACGGAGAAAGCAGCCAAAGCTGCGCCTTTCAGCCTCTCTATCTTCCTGCTGCCGGTAGTCATCGTAACTGCAACACTCATTGAGATGTGGTTCATCTGGCAGATCAGAGAGCAGCAAAGCTTAGTTCTCCCCGCAATCGGCTTCCATTGCCTCTCCGCACTGCTTTGCAAACTGATGCTGAGAAACGCCCGCAGCCCAGCGTTCGCACTGTTGGATTTCTGCATTTTTTTGTTTGCCTTACTCGGGCCATTGGGAGGCGTAATCGCCTCTATCCTCATGCAGTTTGAAAAGCACAAACCAGACGCTCACTTAGCTGATTGGCATAAAACGCTCACACTCGATGAACCGCCCGCCTCTCAGCAGGAAGATATCTTTAGTAAAATCATGAGCAACCGCTCACTGGATATGACCAACGGCTCCCTCAAGCCCTTCCAGAAGATCTTCTCCTCTGACAATACGCAGGAAATCAAACGCGCCCTCTCCATCATCACACTCAAATACAAACCGGAGCTGCTGGAGTTTCTTCAGGCTGCTCTCAAGAATGATAAACCAGAGATCCGCGTGCAGGCAGCGGCTGTCTACACCAAACTCAAACAACGTTTTCAGGATGACATCTCCAAATCAGTCATCTTCCCCGAAGACGCCACAACAGAGCACCGGCGAGAAGCCATCTCCCAGTTGAAGGCAGCAGGCCTTTCACAGCTCATAGACAAATCCCAGCGAGATCAAGTCACCGCAACTTTGCGCAAACTGCTGAAAACAGATGTCCGCCCAGAAGCAGAAAAAGCTTTAACCGTCTTACGAGCCGACCGCCTCATTCAAAAAGGTGCACTGAAAGAAGCCCAGCTCTGCCTCAAGCCACTGGTTCGGATCAAAGACCCTGAAGCCGCAGCACTCAATCAGAGGATTTCTGCCAAGCTCAACAAAAGAGCAGTTTTACCCGCACGAGAGCACGCTCTGATCAACTGAAATGGTGAGTAACATGCGTTCCAATCCCACGGCAGATGTCTGCATAATCGTTGAGGGCTGCTACCCTTATGTGGCTGGTGGTGTATCCTCTTGGATCAATTGGCTTATCTCCGGGCTGCCTGATCTGACCTTTTCAGTGGTCGCCGTGCTTTCCAGCTCTCAAAACGGCACTCCTAAGTACAAACTCCCCTCCAACGTCATCGAGTATCAGGAGCTCGCCCTCTTCGATATTCACGATCCCCAACCTGCTCCAGATTATGGCTCAGCCAGCATCAACGAAATCTCACGTGAACTCCGGGCCTTCCTGAAGAATGGCAGCAAAGCAAGGCTTTACGATCTGGACCGCCTGGTGAACTCAGCCTCTCGTCCATGGACAATAAATCAGCTAACGAACTCTGACCTCACTTGGAATGTCATTTGCCAGATGTACGAGGAGATCTTGCCGGAGACGTCGTTCCATCATTTCTTTTGGGCCTGGTACACGCTGTTTGGCGGGCTGTTCGCCATACTCAAAGCTCCCATTCCCAAAGCCAAGGCCTACCACACAATCTCAACTGGCTATGCTGGCCTGTTCGCAGCAAGAGCAGCCGTAAGCATTGGCGCTCCGGCCATCATCACTGAGCATGGCATCTACACCAACGAGCGCCGGATCGAGATCCTGCTCGCCGATTGGATTGAAGACAGCATCAACAAAGGCTTCTCGCTGGATGACCCTAGGCTGGACCTTCGTGATTTATGGATTACGGCCTTCGAATCCTTCGCTCGGTGTTGCTACAACTGCTGTTCAGACATCACGACCCTCTACAAAGACAACCAGCTGATGCAGCTCTCTCAAGGCGCATGCCTGAGCAAGATGCAAGTCATCCCAAACGGGATAGACCTCAACAAATTCAGCACCATACCCGCAAAGCAGGACAATCACAGGCCCACGGTTGCTCTCATCGGGCGGGTTGTCGCAATCAAAGATGTGAAGAGCTTCATCCACGCAGTTGCCTTGCTTCAGGAAGAACTTCCCACCGTGGAAGCGCTCATTCTTGGCCCAACCGATGAAGAAACAGCGTACTTTGAGGAATGCAAAACGCTCATCTCTCAGCTGCAACTTGAAGAGACAATCACCTTCACAGGCCCAGTCAACATCGCTGAGTATTTGCCCTCCATCGATCTTGTCGCCTTAACCAGCCTCAGCGAAGCTCAACCACTTGTCCTTCTGGAAGCAGGCGCAGCAGGCATTCCTTGTGTTGCAACGGATGTCGGCTCATGTCGGGAAGTTCTCGAAGGTCGCTCAGATGACCCGGCCCCGCTTGGTTTCGGCGGCATCATCACAGAACTGGTCTCCCCTTTGGCCACCGCAAAGGCTATGACCAAGCTGCTGAATGATCACAAATTACGTCAGCAATACGGCGCACAACTGCGCAAGCGTATTGAGCGGGATTACAACGAGCATCAGGCCCTAAGTTCCTACAGAGACTTGTACACCCGCAACTTTAACAAGGCAGTTGAACAAGAAAGCCGACTGTTCGCTTAGAACCCAACACCAAACCTTTCTCGGAGATTTCAGATGGCAGGCATAGGCTTTGAGCTACAGCGACTAACACACAAAGGCGATATGACATCTCATATGCGGGCGATTTTTCACGCAAGCATGGTCATCGCTGGCCCATGGCTCATGTTCATTTTCTGCATTCTGTTCATCTCACTCCTGACAGAGCAGAAACTCGGTCTGCCCATGCTAACCGGTTTCAGAACCAAGCTGATTTACATTCTAGGCATCTCGTTGCTGACAAGCGCACCAGTTCTTATCCTCGCAATCAGAATGGCTTCAGACGCCATCTACTTCGGAAAGTTCCACCTCATCCCGCAGCTCTATCTGAGCGCTCTCAACACCTCCTCCCTTCTGACTGTCATTGTAGCTGCACCAGTTCTGTTCACACTTCTGAACGTTCCGCTCATAGAACTGCTGGCAATCATCATCTCTTGCATCATCGCCAACCTTCTTTGGATCGCACTAGGCTTCAGTTCCAGCCTTCAAAGCTACAAAAGTGTAAGCCTTTCTTTCGCGACAGGGCTGCTATTGACAATATCTTTGGTCATCTATAGCACCGCGCACCATCCCAGCGAGCTTCACTTACTGCTGGCTTTCAGTCTCGGCTTCCTGCTTTGTTTCATATGGCTGTCCATCCAGGTCCTCTTCACATTCCCAGCCTCCAGCTACATTTTCAAAGAGACCCGGGAGTATCTGACTGGCGCTCTCAAACGCTATTGGCCAATAACTTTGGCTGCGACTTTCAACATCAGCGCCTTGTGGGTGGATAAGATCATCATCTGGCAAAGTCATGAAGGGGAGTTGCTTCCAAGCGGCTTGCGACATGCTCCTGCCTACGACAGTTCCATTTTTATCGCTCAGCTCATCCTCATCCCACCGCTCGCTCTCTTCCTGATCGAGGCGGAAACGAACTTCTTCCGCAACTTCAGGTCTTACATCCGAACAATCACCGGGCACGGCACACTATTTGACATTCGCGCCAAATCACAGGAACTGAAGACAGAAGCAATCTACACCCTTGGCCGCCTCACCTTAATCCAGCTGGGCTTGTGCGCATTGCTGATCTTGTTTTCACCACTGGTCGTCGAGTATCTGAACTTCGAGTATCGGCAAGCCGCGCTCATTCGCATTGCTGCTGCCAGTGTTCTCTTTCAATTCGTGTTTTTCGCGGCATCAACCACACTCATTTTCATCAATCGAAATATGGAGAACATGCTACTACAACTGGCATTTCTATTGCTCAACGCAGTCTGCACCTATGCCACGCTATACCTGCCAACTGAGTACTTGGGGTTTGGCTATTTCGTTGCCTGCCTATCAGCCAGTTTCCTCGCAGTAGCTACACTTCAAAATGCATTTGGCAGGCTAGACCAGCACATCTTCTTTCAGGCACGTCTCTCCTTGCGGCCTAACAGCTGGTATGAGGCACTGCGCTAAAAGGCGACCAGTGTATCGAGAGGTCTGCGGGTAAAGAGAGAAATCACGCCAAGTTCGTCCAGCTCCTGACGTGCACGCTGGCGTTTGTCGGCCTCCTCAAGGTATTCAATAACAAACACCGAAAGACCATCATCACGCCCTTCTTTCAGGAAGCCCCAACTCCAGTCGATTAGTTGAGAGCCATTTCGTGCACCATCTTCATAAGCGCCATAAAGCAGGTCTTCCTTGCTAATGCCATCGATCTCACCACGATATTCAGGATACTTCAGAAGCTCTTCGCCGTTCTGGGAAACAACAATAAATCCGGGAGCCTGCGCCTTCGCCAACCGGGAAATTTTCCCAACAAACTCAACCATGTTCGCCTGCGCATCCGTTCGGTTTTTATAGCGCTGGAACACATCAACGCCATCCAGATACACGCCGTCATAACCAGCTGAAATGATGTGCTTGAGGTAGGCCATGATCAGCCCTTGCCACTCCGGTTGCCAGAACTTGACGGTGTAATTTCCGGGCCAGTTCGGGTTCTCATCACCAAGCCAGTCCGGCGGATTTGCCTGCCAGCTATCCTTCCAGTAGTCGCGATAATCTTCGGCTTCACCAATACTCAGATAAGCAAGCACAAGCCGACGTGATCCATCAGGCTTCTGCTTGGCTTTCGCCACTTCATAACGAGAAAACCGCCCCAGCGCTGTGCCATCTTTAGAGTAGTCAATCACCACCAGATCAAGGTCAGACTGATGGATTTTCTTGATCTCAATATCCTGAAGCTGCACGCCCCACTTTGACACGTCACTCAAAGGCGCTTGCATCTCTTCCACCTTATCGCTGGAGCAGCTTAAAAGAAAAACAAGAGGAGAGAACGCAACAACGGCGAGGACAAACCTGAGGTAAAACATCGGCGCTCCATGCAGCAGGCCCCACACCATATGCCCACCTAAAACAAAGCGCTATGCCTATTCTTTCTTATGAAAATTTCTCAGGTCTTCCGGCCAAAGGGAGTGAAGGCAACTGAGCAAACCAGCCGCCTCCAACTCAAAATCAAATCCGGAACAACGGCTGCAACAGTTTGGGGAGGAAGCCTTTGAACTCGAGGGGGGCATCAGTAACGGCGAGGCAGATGCAGTCTTCTTCTGTGTCGGCGACGGGCTGGTGATGCACGTGTTCGTCGGCTTCCTGAACATCACCAATCTTGTAGCGGCCAGTCTCATCGCTGAAGGAGCCTTGCAGGACGAGCGTCATCTCTGAGCCATGGTGCGAATGCTCAGGGGTGACAAAGCCGGGAGACAGCTTCAGCAAACGAGCGCTTTCACCTTCACTTGGTTTGATCGGTAAAATGAATTGGCGGATACCCGGACCAACCATCTTCCACTTAATGTCATTAAAGCCATGGCCGAGCACATCCCAAAGAGCTGATGGAACACCCTTCTCAGCTCTCGGCTCTACTGTGTAGGCAGCAGCTGGAACAGCAGGCTCATCTTCCACACGCGCCATCAGCAGGTCAAACATATCGTCGGACGGCTTTTGCTGCTCCGTTGTCTGCAAAATAGCCCCTGCGAGCGCTTCAGCTTCGGCAAGGCGACCTTTACATCCGTCGCAAAGCTCCAGATGACAGGAAACCAGCAGGGCATGTCCGGCAGGCAGCGATCCGGTCGCATAAGCCCAAAGAATTTCATCGCTGAGGTGATGGTTGATCATAGTTCCACCCCTTCCAAAAGTTTCCGTAGTCGCGCTAAAGCAAGTCTCATTCGGGACTTCACAGTACCCAGCGGGAGTTCCAAATGCTGGGCGATTTTTGAGTGGCTGGCATCTTCATAAAAGGCCAGTTTGATTATTTTGGATTGCTCTGCTGGCAAGAGAGGAAGCACTTTCTCTACTTGTTCACTCAGTTGCGATTGGTGATGGTCATCCAGCTGCGATCCCTCACCGACCAACTCATTGGCAAAAAACTGATCGTCTTTGTAAAGATACCGCCGCTCTTTACGAAACCGATCAATCCGCAGATTACGGGCGATGGTGTAAATCCAGGTCGACGCGGAGGCCTTCCGGCTGTCAAACATCTCCGCTTTGCGCCAGACAATGACAAAGGTTTCCTGAATAAGCTCTTCGGAAAGCTCCGCAGTTGCTCCACCTTTAAGAAAGTACGTTTTCAGGCGCGGTGCAAAGAACTCGAACAATTGCCTGAACACATCCCGCGAACGGTGCTCGCCCAGCGACTGAAGCAACCCGCTTAACTCCGCAGAGGTCAGGCAGTTTTCACTCTCACCATCATTACTTTTAAGTTGCATCGTAACCATCGCTCTGCAAACCGCCGAATTGTGTCACACGTCTTTTTACCAAACAGTTTGTCATTTGGATCACTTTTTCCTGCCTAGGGTGATCCATTTCCAATCAGCGCTCCTAAAAAGAGAAACTTTAGATTGGACGAAAGCAATGAAAATAGCAGTGATTGGGAGTGGAATTTCCGGCCTCTCAGCCGCCTGGCTTCTTTCCCAAAAGCATCAGGTAGACATCTATGAGAAGGACGATCGCCTCGGTGGTCATGCCAACACCCAGCATCCAGTTATCAACGATGTTGAAGTTGCTGTAGACACTGGTTTCATTGTCTACAACCAACGCACCTACCCAAACCTCACTGCTCTCTTCAATCACATCAACGTCGACACCAATTCTACAGAAATGTCGTTTGCGGTCTCCCTCAACGAGGGACTGCAAGAATACTCTGGTTCGGGACTGAAAGGGCTGTTCGCTCAAAAGACCAATCTTCTACGGCCGTCTTTCCTGCGCATGATCGCTGAAACTCTGCGGTTTTATAAAGACGCCCCAGAAGATGCAGCCAAAGCAGAGTACGAGACAACTACGCTCGGCAGCTATCTCTCGCAAAACAACTACTCAAAAACGTTCATCAACGATCATCTCCTTCCAATGGGAGCGGCGATCTGGTCCATGCCACCAGCGCAACTGCTTGCATTCCCATTCCAGACCTTCATTGGCTTTTGCAACAACCACGGTCTTCTCCAACTGAAAGACCGACCACAATGGCGCACGGTAACAGGTGGTTCTCGCAACTACGTAGAGAAACTGGCAGCGGAGATTTCCGGCAAGATCATCCTGAATGCCAATATCTCAGATGTGCAGCGTAAGCCCGGATCTGTGACCATCTTCTCCAGAAATGGTCAGGTCGACACCTACGATCACGTGGTCTTTGCCTGTCACTCAGATCAGGCGCTGGCAATCCTGAATGCGAAAGGCAATGCATCCAACGCAGAGCGAAAGATCCTTGGCTCAATTCGTTATCAGCGCAACATCGCCATCTTGCACCGCGATAAATCGCTCATGCCAAAGCGCAAAGCAACGTGGTCAGCATGGAACTTCATCGGCTCACAAATGGGCAACAACGCCCTTTGTGTGACCTATTGGATGAACGCACTTCAACAGCTGAACACCACTGAAGATGTGTTTGTCACCCTCAACCCCAACCATCAGCCAGCAACCGGGTCCATATTGCGCACCTTCCACTACGCGCACCCTGTGTTTGATCAGACAGCGCTCACAGCTCAAAAGCAACTCTGGCAGATACAGGGCGAGCGACGCACTTGGTTCTGCGGCGCATATCTCGGTTACGGCTTCCACGAGGATGGACTTCAGTCCGGCCTCGCTGTGGCCGAAGCACTTGGAGATGTGAAACGCCCTTGGGACTGCGATAATCCGAACGGTCGCATTGGCTTACCTGAGGATTGGCAGTTTGGCGGCCAGCAGGAGGCGGCGGAATGATCCTGACCAGACGACAGCATAAAGCAGAAAACACACCGCTCAAAATTTATCTGGGCGATGTAGTGCACTGTCGTCATGACAAGATCAAACACAAGCTGAGTTACAAGGCTCTGTCCTTCTCAATCGACATCGACCGATTGCAGGACATGGACCAGATGTCTTCGCTTTTGTCCGTTGGCCGTTTCAACCTCTTCAGCTTCCACCCGTCAGATCACATGGAGAGCGGCCATACAGACCTGCGAGGGTATGTAGAAGCAGTCCTGAAACAGGCAAAGATTGATACGTTCCCGGACAAGATCCAACTGCTCGCTTACCCCAGATTTTTGGGAAGAGCCTTCAATCCGATCAGTGTGTTCTACTGCTACTCCAAGGAGAAGCTGCAAGCGATCCTGTATCAGGTCAGAAACACCTTTGGAGATATGCATCACTACGCCGTCGAGATCGATACATCTGAAGCTCAAGGCATTCAGCCTGTGTTCCGGCACTCATGCCCAAAAAACTTCCATGTCTCTCCGTTTCTGGAGCTGACCGGCCACTATCACTTCATAGCGCGCCCACCAGCAGATGATGTTTCACTCATTATCCGCCTCACTCAGGAAAGCGCACCCGTACTAACGGCAAGTTTTCAGGGCAAGGAGCAACCTGCAACAACAGCCCGCCTCTTGGCAATCGGGCTTCGCTACTTCCAGAACTCCGCCAAGATATTGGGATTGATCCATTATGAAGCGCTTAAGCTCTGGATCAAAGGCGCCAAGTTTTACAAGCGCCCTACTCCACCCGCTTCCATCGTAACAGGCATGCATAAGCAAGGCCCTGCACTCAAAAAAATCAAAGCAAACTCAGGGAGACACCCATGACACTCAGAGACAACTCCTCCCTCAGTCCATTGGCAGGCGCCAGTATGACGGATCTCAACCTGACCTCCAGACTTTGGAAGTCCCTGCTGGATCCTATGCTCAGCAAACTCAAAGAAGGCCATCTCGGTGTTGTTCTGCCCAACGGCCAGTTACTGACCTATGGAAACCAAGCCAATCACGGCCCCATCGTCACCGTAAAGATCCTACGCACCCGCCTGTTGTGGCGGCTTCTCTCCGGAAACTCTCTGGCTCTTGCCGAAGGGTATTTGGAAGAAGACTGGCGGTGCAGTAATCTTCGCTCCCTGTTTGATTTGCTGGTTGCGAACCAACACATCATGCAATCTATCACAAAACGTGGTGTTTTCTCACGAGCCCTCGCACGCCTGCGCCATCTGGCAAATGCAAACACACTTGCAGGCAGCAAACGCAACATCGCGTTCCATTACGACCTGGGCAATGATTTCTACAGCCACTGGCTGGACGAAACCATGACCTATTCTTCTGCCTACAAACTGCAACAGCACGAACCCTTGCATGAGGCCCAGCGCAGAAAATATGACCGTGTCCTGCAACTGACCAACACCAAGCCAGATCAAAAGATCCTCGAAATCGGTTGTGGCTGGGGCGGGTTTGCAGAACATGCCTGCCAATCCGGACGAAACGTTCACGGCATCACACTGTCACAGGAGCAACTGAAGTTTGCCCAGTCTCGCCTTCAGTCCCAACAAACAAACGGCAACGCTTCTTTTGAGCTGAGAGATTATAGAGAGACCGACGGCCAATACGACGCCATCGTCTCTATTGAGATGATCGAAGCAGTCGGAGAGGAAAACTGGAACAGCTACTTCGAAAAGCTGAAGTCCCGGCTAAAGCCCGGCGGGACAGCCGTCATTCAGGCAATCCTGATTGCCGATGACAAATTCCATACCTACCGCAAAAACGTTGACTTCATTCAGCGCTACATTTTCCCGGGAGGGTTGCTTCCTTCTGCTCGCGAAATGGCGCGGAAAATAGAAGAACAGAAACTGGAACTGGTCACCCGCGAGTTCTTTGGCGCCGACTATGAGCAGACTCTGGTGCGATGGAGAAAAGCGTTCTTCCAGAACTGGTCAGAAATCTCAAAGCTTGGATATGACAGTCGCTTCAAGCGCATGTGGCATTACTATCTCGCCTATTGCGAAGCAGGCTTTGCCCAAGGCACCATCAATGTAGGTCTGTTTCAGATTAAGAAGCCAGCTTAATAGCCAAAAAAGTTGGGCCACACCGGCCCAACTCATCCCTTAGATAGCAGCTCTGGACGCGATCCACTTAATCATCGCCCCAACAATCGGCAGTTTGCGATAGAAATGCCGCGATGCATCCCAATAATCGTAGTGCGCACTCACCTTGCCTTGCGCATCAAAATGCACCTCAGTGAGTCCCCGAACGCTCCAGTTCCCCAGATGCTTTTGCTTGCAGGTAAAATCCCATCGCATAAAGCACAGGTCACCGGACCACGCCAGATCGAGGATCTTGAACCGAGGCTCCTGGACATCCTCGTACATCTTGTGAAAGACCTTCTCAAAGTTCTCGCGGCCCTTCACATCATTAAACGGATCGATGAAGTGCACATCATTACTGATGAGCTCATGAACCTCTTTGATGCGCTCTGGCGTTACGTTTTCAAAGAAAAGCGCATACTGCCGGGCAGTACTCTCCAGTTCAGCTCTCTCGGTCATCTCTTACTCATCCTTCTCATGACGGGAAAGTAGAGAGCGTAAGGCAGCATCCGCAGCACCTTCATGGTGGCACCCAGACGGAACGGGAAGTAGACTTCAAACGACTTCCGCTGAAGCCCCTTATAAATATCCTTAGCCGCTTGCTCAGGTGTAAGAAGAAACGGCATATCGAACGTGTTCTTGTCCGTCATTGGCGTTTTCACAAAGCCGGGGTTGACCAATGAAAGCTCAAGTCCGACCCGATCAAAATCAGGTTTCAGGCTCTCACAAAGATTGATCAGCGCTGCTTTCGTCGGCCCATAACACGCAGCCTCTGGAAGACCACAATACCCACTCAGGGAGCTGATGATCGCAATGTGCCCGTTTCCTTGCTCTTTCAGCAAAGGAAACAGCTTCTCAATCACACGAACAGCGCCGAAATAGTTGGTATCCATAGAGGCTATAGAATGCTCTTCCGTCAGCACATCAATGCCGCCGGGATAATAGAGGCCAGAACAGTACACCGTAAGATCCGGCAGCTTCCCTGCATCATGAAACTGCTGGATCACAGCAGTAATCTGGCCACTGTCAGTCACATCCAGCGGGACTACGTCGAGCTGAGTTGTATCCTGAGCAAGCTCTTTAAGCTTCTGCTCATTTCGCGCACTCACCGCAACACGCCAACCAAACTGCGCATAAAGCTGAGCAAGACTGGCTCCGATGCCGGAACTCGCTCCAATAATCCAGACAAGCTTTTGATGTTCTGCCATAACGCCCTCTCTGTCTGCTCTTACGCTACCCAACAGTTTTCAGATCACGTCTACTAAGCATCCAGCTCAGCAAAGAACCGTTGGCTATCCTGCTTAATCTGGTCCTTCTTCGCGTCGCTCATCTTATCCCAGCTGCGATAGATCATCGAAACCCGCGGATTTCCTCGCAGTTTCTCCTGGTTCTTCTCCAGAAAGTTCCAGTAAAGATAGTTGAAGGGACAAGCCTTCTCGCCGGTCTTGGCAGAGACGGAATAAGAGCAATGCTGGCAGTAATTGGACATGCGGTTGATATAAGCACCGCTGGCTGCATAAGGTTTTGAAGCGAAAATCCCGCCATCAGCAAACAGGATCATACCACTCACATTGGGCAACTCCACCCACTCATAAGCATCTGCATAAACAGCAAGATACCATTCACTCACTTGTTTGGGTGCTAATCCAGCAAGTAGCGAAAAATTCCCAATCACCATCAAACGCTGGATATGATGCGCATAGGCATTGGATTTGGTCTCCGCAATACACTGGCGCAGGCAGTTCATCTGCGTCTCACCGCTCCAGTAAAACTCTGGCAGATTTCGTGAAGCATCAAAGTAGTTCAGCTCGGCATACTCGGGCATATTGAGCCAGTAGATCCCCCGGATAAACTCACGCCATCCGACAATCTGGCGAATGAAGCCCTCAACGGAGTTCAACGGCGCGCGCCCTTCAAAGTAAGCACGCTCCGCTGCCCTCACACACTCCATCGGCAGCAACAAGCCGCAATTGAGATAGAAGCTGATGTGGCTGTGAAACATCCAGGGCTCCCCCTGAACCATCGCATCCTGATAATCACCAAACTTGCCAAGTCGCTCAGCAACAAACTGATCCAGCACCTTCAGCGCATCTTGACGGGTAACGGCAAAGAAGAAGGGCAGCAGGTCTCCGAAGTGATCCGGAAACGCCTCATCCACCAGCGCCAATACCTCTTTCGTGATCTCATCAGGTTCAGCAGCAAAGGGTTCTGGCACCTCCAGTGCATCCGGAGCACTCTTGCGGTTGTCGTGATCAAAGTTCCACTGCCCACCCAGCGGCTTGTCACCATCCATCAAAACCGCATGCTGCCGGCGCATATCGCGATAAAAGTACTCCAGCCGCAAACTCTTGCGACCAGAGGCCCAGCGCTGAAACTCATCTGAGCTGCAAAGAAACCGATCATCGTCCCGAAGCTCCACTGGAACACCCAGCCGCTCCTGCCAACTCTCCATGCCGTGCAGCAGCCGGTATTCTCCCGGCTTTGTCACAATGACACCGGCGACAGCTTCTTCCTTCGTCAGTCGAAGAACTTCCCCAAACAAACTGCCCGTATTCTCAGCGCAGTCGTACTTCCTATAAACAACGCGATATCCGAGTAATTTTAGCTCCTCCGCAAAGTGCCGCATGGCCGAAAACAGAAACGCAATCTTCTTCTTATGATGACGGACATACGTTGCCTCTTCACGCACCTCCGCCATCAAAATCACATCCACACCCGGCTCCGCGTCCCGCAAACTGGAAAGCGACAAACTCAGCTGATCCCCCAACACCAACCGCACTCTCATCTCTCGCTCTCCCTTCAAAGGAACTCATTGATTTCCAAAAAAGTAGGGCGCAAGGCATAAGGAGACCATACCCGAGTATTGGGACAAGCTCTCCCCCTGAGACATGTTGTCTTGCGGCTATGTAGAGAGTTGCCCTTATCCCCTCCTCGCAGATAGTCAGGGATGATGAGGAACAGGTGGATGACACGATGATTGCGATGGGCATCAGAGGGCGGCTTTTATTGGCGTTTGGCGCCATCGTTTTATGTATGCTGCTCTCTGCCAGCACCGGTTGGCTCGGCTTCAGTGCCGTTGAAGATGCCAATGACCGCATCACACAGGAAGCCCTGCCCAACCTCCTCCTCGCACAAGAGATCAGCGAAACCAGCAAAGCCGTCGTCTCCTCCCTGCCGTCTCTCGCCCGCGTTCAAAATCTGGAAGAGCTCGCTCAGCAAAGCCGACGCCTCTCTCAGGCTCAATCCAGCATTCAGAATAAAATCACCCATCTCACCCAGCGAGAGATACTCGGCCCGCAGCTCAATGAGGTGAATATCGCGGCCAATGCACTGTTCGATGTGACTATGAAGCAAGAGGTGCTGATGGCTGAGCGTGTGCGTGTTTCAGCACATTTCAACGCATCTTTTACAAAAGCGCTCACAACTTCGGACAGATTAACGCAAATCTCCCGAACGCTGGTCGAGAACGCTTACACCCGCTCCATGGCAGCGATCGTCCGCACCTATGACTTGGTGGAAGAAACGCAGGAAGAAGAACAACTTCTGGCCGCATTGGATGGCATTTCGGAAGACAATTTGGACCAGTTAGAGCGCATGACAGAGCTCCGCCTGCTCTCCATTCTGCTCACACACAAGCTCAACACAGTTGCCCGTGAGTTGGACATCGCGAAAATCGGTCAACTCAAGCAGGACTTCGCACAATCCTGGCGGATCATCGAACGTCGCCTCCGTTTTGCAAGCGATCCCGGAAGACAGTCAGAGGCAACACAGCTTCTTCAGGAACTACAGGTCGAAACCATTGGTTCATCTGGTGCCGATGTCTTTTCACTTCGCGAGCAACTGGTGCGATTAGATAAGCAAGTTGAATCACTTACGAAGGAAGCAGCGGAACACAGTACTGAGCTGACATCAGCCGTAGAGCGCATTACCTCTTCCTCTCAGGACTGGATCAACCAAGCTATCAAAGGCTCCGGCCTCGCCATCACAGCGGGCCAGATCACACTTGTTGCACTGGCTGCGATCTCTTTGCTTGTCACATTCGCAGTTGTTTACTTCTACGTTCAGGGCAATCTTCTCAAACGCCTCTCCCGCCTCCACGAAGGCATGGCAACTCTGGCGTCGGGCAACCTATCCTCTACCATAAACGACTACGGCTCCGACGAGCTACACACCATGGCTAAAACCCTTGAGGTGTTCCGCCAGACGGCCGTTGTGCGAGGTCAGCTCGAAGAACAACAAGTGAAGGTAAATCAAGAGCTTCAACGCTATCAGAATGAGTTGGAGCAACTCGTTGAAGACCGCACGGAAAAGCTGCTGGAGGTCAACCAGCAGCTCGAAGAAGAAGCTGTCCGACTGGAAAAAGCACGCAAACAAGCCGAAGAAGCAAACCGTGCCAAGTCCACCTTCCTGGCGACGATGAGCCATGAAATCAGAACACCTATGAACGGTATTCTGGGCACCACCTCACTCCTGAAAGACACTCAGCTCAATACCGAGCAACAACGCCTGACAAGCACTATCGCAGAGTCAGGCAACGTACTTCTCTGCATTCTCAATGACATACTGGATTACTCAAAGATTGAAGCAGGCCAGCTCACCTTCGAGCAAATCCCGTTCTCCGTGCACACTATCATCGAACGCCTGATCACCTTGTTCACCCCTCTGGCACAGGAGAAAGACCTGAGCCTCACCTATCATGTGGCAGACAATGTGCCTGATGGCAGCCTCGGCGATCCGGCACGTCTCTATCAAGTGCTCTCTAACCTCCTCAGCAACGCAATCAAGTTCACGGAAGTCGGCGGCATCCAACTGCAAGTCACTGCAAACTCAACGCAATCAGAGCTGATCTTCTCAGTGATCGACAGTGGCATCGGCATTCCAAAAGACAAGATTTCCTCTCTGTTCGACGCATTCTCACAAGCCGAAGATTCAACCAGCCGCCGCTATGGTGGCACCGGCCTTGGCCTAGCAATTTGCGATAAGCTGATAAAGGGAATGCAAGGAACAGTTTCAGTCGAGAGTGAACTTCATAAAGGCAGTACATTCACTTTCACACTCCCTATGGAATCCTGCGAGTACAAAGCAGAAAAACCAATGGCTTCAGAGCAGGAAGCCCTTCCCGCTGCAAAAATTCTGATTGCCGAAGACATTGAAACCAATCGCTTTATTCTTCGCAGCATGCTGATCAAACTGGGTATGTCCGTGTTCGAAGCCCATAACGGATTGGAAGCTCTCGACCAGTTGCAACGTGAACGACCAGACCTTGTGCTGATGGATGTCAGCATGCCAGAGATGGATGGCCTTGAAGCGACACGACAAATCCGCAAGCTTGCGGATACGGCACTTGCAAGCACTCCAATTATTGCAACCACCGCTCATGTCATCGGAGTGGACGCTGACAAATGCAAAGAAGCAGGCATGGATGGTTTCCTCGCCAAGCCATTTGAGCAAGCAGAGCTTCACCAGATCTTGCGCTCCGTCCTACAGAAAGATTGCAAAGCCACCGCCCAACAATGCGAACCTTCCCAAACAGCGACAAACCACACTCAAGTGCTTGATCTAGAAACACTTGATCAGGATGTCGAAATGCTTGGAGAAGCTGCTCTGGCAGAGCTTGTTGAGCTCTTCGAGGTAGAATCCAAACAATTACTGAACAACGTACTTTCCGCTCAAACACCTGAACAACAAAAGAAAGCAGCGCACGCATTAAAGAGCGCCGCCGCCAGCTTAGGCCTTCAGGAACTGCGAGAGTTATCTGCTAATGTTGAAGCAGCAAAGCTACCTCCTGAGGGACTGCGCGATGCTCTAGAGAGAGCCATAAACGCTCTCGCAGACTACAAAGCCTCGACACTCTCAGCGAAGATATAGCCCTCTCCGTGAGACGTCAGGATCATGGTGGGCTTGCGCGGGTTCTCCTCAAGGATCTTACGAAGCCGCCCGACCAATACATCAATCGAACGGTCATTCGGCGACCAACTCCGATGGCTGATATGATCCATCAGGTAATCTCTGCTCAAAACAGTACCCGGCTTGGATGTAAAGGTGTTGAGCAGCTGAAACTCTCCGCGCGTAAGAGCAACACCTTCCTCACCTTCAGCAATCAACTCCCGTTTCATCAGATTCAACGTCCAACGGCCAAACCGATGCGCATGGGCTTCATCCTTGGAAGGCTGCACCTGCCCGGATCGACGTAATAGAGCTTTCACCCGAGCCAGCAACTCTCTGGGATTATAGGGCTTTGTGATGTAATCATCCGCCCCAACTTCAATCCCGATAATCCGGTCAATCTCATCTGTCCGGCCAGTAACCAGAATAATCCCGATATCAGATTGCGCGCGTAGAGCTCTGGCCAG
This sequence comes from Pseudovibrio sp. JE062, assembly GCF_000156235.1. Lineage (NCBI taxonomy): Bacteria > Pseudomonadati > Pseudomonadota > Alphaproteobacteria > Hyphomicrobiales > Stappiaceae > Pseudovibrio > Pseudovibrio sp. JE062. The sequence goes on along the minus strand of NZ_DS996806.1, from coordinate 6,661 downwards.
ATTGATCCCATCATCATCCGGCAGGTTGATATCCAGCAGCACCAGATCAATCGTAAACTCTTCAAGCGCTTGATGCATCTGACCTGCATCAGCAGCCTCCAATACATCAAAACCTTCGGTTTGCAGATAGGCAACCAGCTTCTTGCGAGAGATCGCTTCGTCTTCAACAACGAGTATGCGAGTTTTGCGAGTATTCAACGGATCACCTAGTTGCTCTTAGTTTCTGCATTGCGTTGCGCCTCCACCGTGTAAGTCGGACTAAAAGACGCCGGAGACAACGCACATTCCAAATCGATTTCAGCAATGCTGTCTTTCGTCACCATCAAAATCTCTGGCGCATAGTGCTTGAGATATGGCTTGCCTTCCAAAAGACGAATGCTCTGATCGATGGCCATCATGCCCTGCATGACTGGCTGATCAGTGGGCGAAGCAATGATTTTGCCACGCTTGATGCCACGAAACACGCCATGGGTCAGATAACCGGAAACAACCTCAATATCCTCCGAAAGCCCACGAACTTTAAGTGCGCCAATTGCCGCTTCTGCCGAAACACCAGTTCCAATCAGATAATCCGGAGCAGTTCCACCTTCCAACTCTTCTTCAATCAGCGAAAGTTGGATCAGTTTGCCAGTATCTCCGTAGCGTGTGTTCAGCAGATTGGCGGAGGACTTTGTCAGCTCTGATTTGAATGCGCTCAACTTGGTTGAAGAGATCCCCGGCTTCCCAGCACCAGGAAACCAACTCACATTTACCGAAGCCGTTCCAGCGGGATGCCTCTTTGTAATCACCTGTGCTGTTCGGCGCCCCATTTCATCCCAATCAACACTAGTCGCAGCCGCAATGAAGTCACTGCGTATGTTGTTCACCAGCGCAATAACCGGCGTATCTTTTACAATCTCCTCCAACAGATCATGATGTCCTTCAAAGGAAACCGTGCCCAGCAGAATTGCATCCGGTTTGCTATCCGCACAGGCCTGCAACTGCTTACGCTGCTGCTCCAGCTGATAATAGCCACCCGCCTCATAAACACGCAGATTGATGTTCAGTTTCTTGGCTTGTTTGACCATCCCGTAATTGACGCTAAGCCAGTATGAATCCTTCAGATGCGGATAGAGCGCACAGATGCTCCAGGCCTTTTCAGCCTGCTTAAGCGGCTCATAAGAAATGCTTTTCCGCGGTGAAGTGAAATCCAGCAGCTTCTCCCATGTCACTGCAGACCAAGTTTCTGCATGCGCATACCCTGTTAGAAAAACCCCAACAAGAGCCGCCATCAGGATCTTACAAATTCTTACAATTTCTTTCGGTCTGTTCATAGCAAGCCAGAACCCAGTTCATATCCGCCCGCTACCATAGAGATAAATCAGTCGCTGGGAATGCGACCAATCCGACAGCAGGATCACATTTTCCTGTAGGGCACTCAGGAACAACAATAATGATTAAAAAGCTCTGGCAACGCATGTGGACGGCAAGTCCACTTCCTCTCGCGGTTCTCATCATCATAGGTGGTATCGGAGGCATCATCTTCTGGGGCGGCTTCAACACAGCAATGGAAGTCACCAACAATCTGGAGTTCTGTGTCTCCTGCCACGAGATGCAGCCAGTCTATGAGGAATACAAAACCTCAGTTCACTACCAGAACAGCTCAGGTGTAAGAGCAGAATGCCCGGACTGCCACGTTCCCCGCGAATGGGGACCAAAAGTCATTCGTAAAATTCAGGCAACGAACGAGCTCTATCATAAGTTCATCGATCCTTCGATCGACACACCTGAGAAGTTTGAAGCCAATCGTCTGCGCCTTGCCAAGAACGTTTGGCATGCCATGAAGGAAACGGACTCCCGCGAGTGCCGCAACTGCCATGCTTTCGATACGATGAAGATCGACGGACAGCGCGAAAAAGCACAAAAGATGCACCCGAAAGCCATCAAGGAAGGCAGCACATGCATCGATTGTCACAAAGGCATCGCCCACAAACTGCCTGACCTTTCAGCAGCTTCCAAGCAAGCATTCGAGATGTTGAAAGAACAGTCCAGAACTGTCAGCTACAACGCAGATCATCTCACCACTCTGGCAACAGCAAACATCTACCTCAACGAAGATGACAGCAAAGCAGCAGGTCGCGTCCTCCCTGCCACCACAGTTGAACCTGTCGATGCAAGTGGTGAGCGTGTCAAAGTGAAAGTGAGCGGTTGGAGCCAGAAGGGTGCAGAGAAAATCATCTATGCAATGAAGGGCCAGCGCATCTTCAACACAGCTCTTGGCAAAACAGCAGTGCCAATGGTTGAACGCGGCGAAACCATCACTCTCGAAAGCACAGGTCAGGATTGGACTGAAGTTAGCTTCACCGGCTTCATGGACAAGAAGGACATGATCTCAGACGCAGATGCTCTTTGGTCTTACTCCGGTGAGCTTTACGAGAATTCCTGCTCCGTTTGTCACAACGCACCATCACCTAGCCACTTCCTGGCAAACCAATGGATTGGCGTTCTGAAATCAATGGTGCGCTACACCGCACTCAGCAAAGACGAACAGCGCCTTCTTCAAAAATACCTGCAGCTCAACGCACAAGACACGGGCGGCAAAGGCCAACACTAGGCCGCCCTGTCACTCCCGTCTCTGTCTAAGGAATATGCCATGTATGATCTAACGGACATCACCACAGAAAATCTCTCAAGAGCCGCAACCTATCGCTTCCTTGCAGGTGTTTTCGGAACAGAAGTGGATGCCGCCTTCCTGCAGTCAGCAACCTCCGGAGAGCTCCGCCAGTTACTGGATGATCTTCAATGCGAAGCTGATCTGAAGGACGCCGTTGATCTGTTGAAGTTCAATCTGGATCAACGCAGTCACGATGCCTCTGCAATCATGGATCTGCGCGTCATCTTCTCAAGCCTATTCCTCGGTGCTGGTGGTCGCAAATCCGCCCCGCCATACGCCTCTTACTACGCAACTGAGAAAACCTCTCTCAGCCATGCCTGTGTTGCAGAAATAGAAACAACCTATCGCAAGCACCAGCTGGCTCCCCATCAAAGCTTCTCCGAACCTGCTGATCATATCGCAGCCATGCTGAGCTTCTGCTCCGAACTGGCATTGCAACCAACACAGCAGGCTGAACTGAAAGCCTTCCTGCAAACGCACCTGAAAACTTTCTCGCAAGGTTTCAGCGAGGACTGCTCATCCTACGACAACGATGGCTTCTATCTCGCTTGCGCCAACTTACTCCGCGCTCTGATTGAGCGCGACCTTAGCACCCTGCACTAAACACATAAAACTGGGAAATTGGAGGGACATCATGTCCACTCAAAATAACACGATCACCGAAAACACAAGCCCAACCAGAGGGATGACACGTAGACGCTTTCTGTCCACGCTGCTCAGCACCTCTGCCATTGCATTCATGGGCTCACCACTTCTGATGAAGGTTGCTCATGCTGCAGCAGCTGGAACCAAGGAAGTTCTCAACGGCGCGCACTGGGGGCTGTTCCGTGCTGTTGTAAAGGATGGTCGCTTTGTTGAAGCAAAACCTTTCGAACACGACATTCGCCCAACCTCAAACATCGCCAATACTCCTGAGCTGGTATATTCCCCAAGCCGCATCAAGTACCCAATGGTCCGCCGTGGGTTCCTTGAAAACGGCCCTCAGACCAACACGGAAGACCGCGGTAAAGGCGAGTTCGTACGCGTAACATGGGATCAGGCCTTCGAGCTGGTTGCAAAAGAACTGAACCGTGTACGTGACACCTTTGGCCCAGCCGCAATTTACGGCGGCTCTCCTGGTTGGAAGAGTGTTGGTCGTTTCCATAACTGCCGCGCAGGCCTCTATCGTCTTCTCAACATGAACGGTGGCTACACAAAAGGCGTGGGCGACTACTCTACTGGTGCAGCGCAGGTCATCATGACCCACATCATGGGCAACCCAGAAGTGTACGCTCAGATGTCCAGCTATGAGACCGTTCTGGAGCACACAGACAACATCATCCTTTGGGGCTGTAACCCGCAAGAAACCCTCAACATGGGTTGGGTCATTCCAGACCACAAAGGCTTCACTTATCTGGATCAGCTTCGCGATGCTGGCAAGAACGTCATCTCCATCGATCCATTGATGACTGAATCCGCAAAGCATCTGAATGCTAAGTGGTACGCTCCACGTCCGGGTTCTGACACAGCAACCATGATGGCAATTGCTCATGAGCTGATCAAGACAGAGAAAGTAGACGAGGACTTCCTTTCAGAGTTCACCGTTGGTTATGAAGAACTCAAAGCCTACGTGCTCGGCGAAACAGACGGCATTGAGAAAACACCTGAATGGGCATCTGAACTGTCCGAGCTACCTGCAAGCGACATCCGCGATATCGCAGCTCAGATGGCGAACGGCACGACCATGATCATGGGCGGCTGGTCCATGCAGCGTGCTGATCACGGTGAGCAACCACACTGGATGATGGTCACCCTCGCAGCAATGCTTGGCCAGATCGGTAAACCGGGTGGCGGCTTCGGTTACTCCTGGCATTACGAATGTGCGGGCGTACCATCTGCAAACAACGCAATCGTCCCAGGCCTGTCTGGTGGCAAAGCACCTGAAAATATGCCTCCTGCAATGCCAGTGGCACGCATCACCGATGCCCTCCTCAACCCGGGCGAGACCATCGACCACAATGGCCGCAAGTACACCTATCCTGAGTTCAAGCTGATCTACTGGACCGGCGGCAACCCGCTCAGCCACCAGCAAGACCGCAACCGCATGCTAAAAGCATGGCAGCGCCCTGAAACCATCATCGTTCAGGACATCTTCTGGACTGCATCCGCCAAGTTCGCTGATATCGTTCTGCCAGCAACCACTGCATTTGAACGCAACGACATGGAAATGGGCGGCGGTGCTTCCGGCAAGTACCTCTTCCCAATGCATCAGGTTGTTGAGCCTCAGTTTGAATCCAAGAACGATCTCGACATCTATCAGGGTATTGCAGACAAACTTGGCTTTGGCGACAAGTACCTTGAAGGCAAATCTGAAGAAGACTGGCTACGCGAACTCTATGGCAAGGCACTTGCACAGGGCAAAGCCAAGAACCTTGAAATGCCTGACTTTGACGAGTTCTGGTCCAACCCGACAAGTTATGTCGAGTTCCCAACCACCGAAGAGGCAATACAGTACACCCGCCACGGCGAGTTCCGCGAAGACCCTCTCCTTGAGCCATTGGGCACACCATCTGGCCTCATCGAGATCTATTCCAAGACTGTTGCAGACATGGGCTATGACGACTGTAAAGGCCACGCAACCTGGATCGAACCAGCTGAGTGGCTTGGTTCTGAGAAAGCCAAACAGTATCCATTGCACATGCTTTCACCGCACCCAGTGGAGCGCATCCACTCTCAGACCAACAACATCTCCACCCGCGATAACTACACCATCGCAGGTCGCGAGCCAGTTTGGATCTCAGAGGAAGATGCATCTTCACGCGGCATTAAAACCGGTGATGTGGTTCGTGTCTTCAACGAGCGCGGTGAGACACTCGCGGGCGCATACGTAACAGGTGATCTGCGTAAGGGTGTCATTCGTTTGCGCGAAGGTGGTTGGTACGATCCTGAAGAGCCAGGCAAGATCGGCTCTCGCTGTAAGTATGGTCACGCTAACGTTCTGACCATCGACAAAGGCGCCTCAAAACTGTCTCAGGCAACCATCGCAAACACCTGTCTTGTAGACATTGCTAAGCTGGAAGGAGATGCGCCAACCGTAACAGCATTTGACGCTCCTCAAGGTGCATAATTAAAATCTAAGGCCGCTCTACTTACCCCCAGAGCGGCCTTTTTCTTGCCTGCGCGAAATCGATTCATCATACATTTTTGCTGGTTATCACCTCAAACTCAGCGCGTTTCAGCAGTTTTCCCCCACTTCACACCCCAATTTCAACGAAGGGCTTGGGAAAAGTCCACCTAGATATAATTGCCGATTTTTTAGGCAAAAAACCTTAGAGAAACAGTTTTAGTCTTACAAATCGCAATTCATTAGAGTAGCCACGACATTACATGCATTAAACACATAAAATGCAATTAAACGACTGTAATAAAACAATATTTTCAAACTAACAGCAAAACTCTCACCACTTTAGCCAATCAACTCAAACCCAGTTTCCCAGTTTAAACTCACGCATAGTTTAGAACAGATCTCTACGCCTCATGCAAAACTAAAACAGAAGGTAAGTTTTCTGAGCCTAGAGCAATGTGTAAACAGGTCACATTTTATGTTTTATATTTAAATTTAAGTAACGCTTTAATTTTACGGAAATCCATAACTATTTATGCTTGCATCTCATTAAGTAAATTCTACTTCCAACTGAATTGTTTACTACAAACTTCAGCTTAACATCGCATTACCTATTGGTAACCCTCACTCCAGCTCTTAAGTAATCATATCTATAACTTCAGCTGATCTAACAGTTAATATTTATGGTTAACAATAAAGCTAAAATTTTAGCCACAATGCCGCTAGGTAACTACTTTACCTAAGCAGTGTGGAAACTTTTTTACTCGACATACATATTAGCTATTAATATATTATTTACCATGTTTGATTGCACATAATACAGTCTGAAGCAAAAAATAGACTGATCTGGGGTGTGCCATAACCACTGTAAACGCGTAGACCAAAATTTGTAGGGGCTGAGATGT
>NZ_DS996807.1:465518-561250 GCF_000156235.1 Pseudovibrio sp. JE062 | reverse complement strand
TTTCAACAAGCGCTGTTGCGGCTCTTCTTATTATGAGACGCTCCCCAGCCATCTCCATCGGTACGGTCGCTAAAGAAGTTCGTTTGAGCCATTCCGCTACCGTTCGCCTGATCGACCGCCTTGAAAAGGATTGGTTGGTCCGACGTCTGCGCCGCAGAGGTCGTGAAGTGATGGTAGAACTGACCGTTCGCGGTAAACGTAAAGCCGTAGAAGTGGCTGAAGCCCGTCGCAAAGCAGCTCATGCGCTGCTCGGTGACATTGATGAAAGCCAATTGGACAACCTCTCTTCCGTTCTCAAGTTCATCCTAAACGACGTGGAAAGCTCTGCTTGCACTCGCTTCTGCTATGATGACCCGATGGAAGATGAAAAGGTTGAAGAGAACGAACCAGCCTAAGACAACTATTTCACGTACTTAGCGATTTATATTTTTCATTTTATTTTCAACGCGGCAACACCGAAGCGTATGCTTTGGTGTTGTTTGCTTTTTTGCCCCCTCACCTACGCGCCATTAAGCTTCTCTTAAGCATAAATCTAATACAAATTACAACTAAGATTTGAATGGAATGATTTACGCAATTCATTCTGGAGAGCGTTTTCGTTTTTGAGGTGATTACTGGGCGATTTCGCTCTTTCCTGCGTGTTTCTCTTTTCATTCAGTCAAGCAGTTTCCAGGCGGATTACTCTTGGCCTGCTGCTTGCGGTTGTGCGTGTTCCTTTGTGATTCCAGAGACTTACAAAGTCAGAGCGCGTGATAGTAATTGGGTAGATGTATTTGGGTGCGCTTTGCATCAATACTATTAAGGGAAGACCTGAAATGAGTGCTGCAGTCGGATTTGAAGAAGAGGTAGGCCAATCTGACATGGGTTCAACCAGTTGGCCAATTGCTCTGGGCTGGGTTCTTGCTCTCCTGAGCTTTGGGATGAGCTGGGCCGGTGACACCGGCACCATGAGCATTCTTTCAGGAGTTGCTTTCCTGCTTGCGGCTATTCCAACCGCGCTATGGCTGAAAGATAAGTCCTCTGGCACTTCAGAACTCGCATCCGGCGTTTGCCTTGCTGTTCTGGCTGGCCTTGCAAGTTCTGCTGCTGCGGTTGGCGGATATGCTGAGGGCTGGCAAGTGGACTTCAACATTCTGTTCTTCGCACCGCTCGTCGTTCTGGGCTCTTCCCGCAATGGTGGAGCCCTTGGTGGTTTCCTTGCAGTTTCCGCGATTTATCTGCTCGGCAGCCTGTTCATTATGCCAGAGTTTCTGATGAGTGAGCAGAGCACTTTTTCCGGCAACATGATCATTCTGGTTCTGCTTGCTGGCGTGACCATGGCGTTTCTTGGCACGCAGGGTGAAGCGCCTGCTGAAAGCATGGGCGCGAGTGAAGCTGCTGCGACCGTCAGCACGCCAGCTGCCGAAATCGCAGAGAATGAGCAGAAGATTGCAGAGCAGTCCGAGCGTATTGCTTTCTTTGAGAAGCATGTTTCCGATCTGCGTGATGCAGTTGACGGGCAGCTGAAGAGCCTTTCTCAGAACACGCACAGCATTGTTTCCGCTTCCAAAGGCCTGGAGAACGCAACGCATAAATGCTCCAGCCATACAACTGAGGTGGTTACTTCCTCAGATGCGGCTTCCGGCAATGTGCAGACAGTTTCAGCTGCTTCTGAAGAGCTGTCCTCCTCCATTTCCGAGATCGCGCGCCAGATTGCACAGGCCAATGAGATGGTGGAAGCTGCGACACGTGGTGCGCAGGAAACCAATGACACCATTGGCAGCCTTGCAGAAGCTGCAAGCCGCATTGGTGAAGTTGTGACACTCATTCAGGCAATTGCGGAGCAAACCAACCTGCTGGCTCTGAACGCAACCATTGAAGCGGCACGTGCCGGTGAAGCTGGTAAAGGCTTTGCGGTTGTGGCGGCTGAAGTTAAGGAGCTGGCGAACCAGACCTCCAAAGCGACGGAAGAGATTGCCTCTCAGTTTCCGCTATTCAGGGCAGAACCCGTGAAGCGGTGGAAGCGATTGGCTCGATCTCCCACACCATGGATGAAGTGAACTCTCACACTGGTGCGATTGCAGAAGCGATCACCCAGCAAGGTGATGCGACCAACGAGATTTCAGCCAATATTCTGGCAGCCTCTGACGGCACCATGGCTGTTTCCCAAGGCATCGCGAGCCTTAGCGAAGCCATGAATGAGGCAACCGGTTCTGTTTTCGAAGTGACAGAGAAAGCAAGCAAGGTGGATGGTGATCTTAATGAAGTTCACGATACGCTGGAGCGTTTCTTCCACGACGTTGCTTAATTAGCACCTCAATTTTTGAGTTTGACGGGTCGCCAGTGGTGGCCCGTTTTGCATTTTGGGTGCTTATCTTGCTTCATCATTTTTGCCGCTTCCGGCTTCATTTTGCGGAATTTGAGAGAAAATCGATCACAATTTACGCAAAACTACTCAACAAACGGACTTGGAGACAATTTTATGATTGCCTTGGTCTGGCGGGCTGGTATTGAGCATTCTTAATAAGGGTAACCCAAATAAGAATGGACAGGCATGGCGCAGTTTGCGTTTGGAACGGTACTTCTTGTCGACAGGCTAAGTCATGAGCCTGCGCGTCTCTTCCAAGCCCCTCAGCGCGTGTTAACCTGCCAAACTCTTTCCGAAGTCCCTCAGTTTCTTCAGCAGCTGGAGCAAGAACGCAAAGCAGGTCACCATCTGGCAGGCTTCTTCTCCTATGAGTTCGGCTTTGCTTTTGAGGAGAAACTGAAGCAGCGCTTTTCCGGCTCTGGCAACATGCCACTTGCCTGGTTTGGCGTTTATGATGCACCGGAGCTTTTGTCTCGGGCGCAAGAAGCGCAGTGGCTGAAGGAAGCGGCGGGCAACGAGGCCTCCCCCTCCATTCACATCAACCAGTTTGACATGAGCAAAAGCGACTATGACGCTGCTTTTGCAAATACGCAACAGCATCTGGCACAGGGCGATATCTACCAAATCAACCTGACGATGCGCGCGATGCTTGAACAGACTGGAAGTGCGGCGGCACTCTTTGATAATTTGCTGTTTCAGCAGCCCGTCGGATATGCGGCGCTTCTGCATCTGGGAGATCAGAAAGTTCTCTCTATTTCGCCAGAGTTGTTCCTGGAGCGCAAAGGCAAGCAGCTGACAACACGCCCTATGAAAGGCACTGCTCAACGCGGACGGACAACGGATGAAGATGCGCGTGTTCAGGAATGGCTGCAAAGTGATGAGAAATCGCGCGCCGAGAACACGATGATCCTCGATCTGATGCGCAACGATCTGTCCCGCATCACAAAAGCAGGCAGTGTTTGTGTTCCCTCGCACTGCGAGGTTGAGCAATACCGCAGCTTATTCCAGATGACCTCCACCACGACGGGTGAGCTGGTGGATGGGGCTGAACTGCCTGAAATCATCGAGGAGCTGTTTCCGTGCGGGTCTATCACCGGAGCACCGAAGCTATGGGCCATGGAGATCATTGACGATCTGGAGAAGAGCCCACGTGGGATCTACACCGGCTCTATCGGCATGATTGAGCCGAACGGTGATTTCACCTTCAACGTGGCGATCCGCACCCTTGTGATTGATGAGGATGGTGCTGCAGAGATGGGAACGGGCTCCGGTGTGGTGTTCGATTCAGGCGCTTCTCCTGAGTATGACGAATGCTTGTTGAAGCTGAACTTCCTGAAGGCCTCTGACGAACGGTTCACCCTGTTTGAAACTATGGGCTGGACGTCTGAGGATGGCTATACACTGCTGGAACGGCATATGCAGCGGATGGCGGATAGCGCATCTTACTTCGGCTTCAACTGGAATCCAGAGCAAGCTTTGCGCGTGCTTGCGGACCATGCTGCAGGTTTTGAGCGCTCCATGCGGGTGCGGCTTGATCTGGCGGAAAATGGCGAGCTGTCGGTGACCGCGCAGGAGATGCCAGCTGCGAGCGGTGATGATTGGCGTGTTTGCATTGCAGAAGAACGCGTGCATTCGCAGGACCGCTTCCTGTTTCACAAAACCAGCCGTCGTGGGTTTTATGATAAGACACGGGCCCATTATGCCGCCCAATATGGGTGCTCTGAGGTCATCTTCCTCAACGAAGCTGGGTATCTGACGGAAGGCAGTTTCACCACTCTGTTCATTCGCAGGGACGGCAAGTTGCTGACACCAGCACTGAAGCACGGCTTGCTTCCCGGTGTGTTCCGCGCTGGTTTGCTGGAGCATGGGTATGCGGAAGAAGCTGATCTGACACTTTCAGATCTGCAGGGGGCTGATGCGGTTTACATCGGCAACTCTCTGCGCGGGTTGATGAGGGCCAGCCTTGTTTCCCTTGATGCTGACGTAAGTTAGGTCACTTTTTCCAATGTCTGCCAACGGGCATTCTCCTTTTATCTTCAAGCTCCTCAACGCAACTGGCCAATGCTATAGCAGAATCTGGCCCTAAGGCTCTTCTCCACCTCACGCTAGGTTTGATTGCATATCAGAATGTGCAGATCACAGCCGAGCCTGTGACGTGATGGGGAGGATTCGTGCGATGAAGATGACTACCGAAGAGGCCTTTGTAAAAGTGCTGCAAATGCACGGGATTGATAACGCCTTTGGCATTATCGGTTCAGCCATGATGCCGGTTTCGGATCTCTTTCCCGCCGCAGGTATCAAGTTCTGGGATTGTGCCCATGAATGTAACGCGGGCATGAGTGCGGACGGGTACTCCCGCGCCACTGGCAAGATGAGCATGGCGATTGCTCAGAACGGCCCGGGCATCACCAACTTCGTGACGCCTATCAAAACAGCTTACTGGAACCATACGCCTTTGCTGCTTGTTACCCCGCAGGCTGCCAACAAGACCATCGGACAAGGTGGCTTTCAGGAGATTGAGCAGATGGCTCTCTTCGAGGATATGGTTTGCTATCAGGAAGAGGTTCGTGATCCTTCCCGTATTGCGGAAGTGCTGAACCGCGTGATCGAGAAGGCTTGGCGCGGATGTGCACCAGCGCAGATCAACGTGCCACGCGATTTCTGGACACAGGTGATCGATATCGAGCTGCCGCAGATCGTGCGTATGGAAAAGCCGCGTGGTGGTGTGCAATCCATCAAGAAGGCGGCTGAGTTACTTTCGGATGCCAAGTTCCCCGTGATCCTGAACGGTGCGGGTGTGGTGTTGAGCGGCGCTATTCAGGCCTCTGCCTCTCTGGCGGAGAAGTTGAGCGCACCGGTGTGCTGTGGCTATCAGCATAATGATGCGTTCCCCGGCAATCATCCGCTCTCCGTTGGTCCGCTTGGGTACAATGGCTCGAAAGCGGCGATGGAGATGATTTCCAAGGCGGATGTGGTGCTGGCCCTTGGCACACGCCTCAATCCATTCTCCACTCTGCCCTGCTATGACATGGATTACTGGCCGAAGGAGGCCAAGGTCATTCAGGTGGACATCAACTCTGACCGGATTGGCCTGACCAAGAAAGTCACTGTCGGCATTCAGGGTGATGCCCGCGCGGTGGCAGAGCAGATCATGGAAGAGCTGGCTGATCATGCTGGCAATGATGGCCGTGAGGAGCGTGAGGCTCTCGTGCACCACGCAAAATCAGCCTGGTTGCAGGAGCTGTCCTCCATGGATCACGAGGATGATGATCCGGGTACCACTTGGAACGAGCGCGCTCGCACCCGTGAGCCTGAGAAGATGTCTCCTCGTATGGCATGGCGTGCTATTCAGGCCGCACTGCCGAAGGAAGCGATCATCTCTTCTGACATCGGCAACAACTGTGCGATTGGTAACGCTTATCCGAGCTTTGATGAGGGGCGTAAGTACCTTGCTCCGGGTCTGTTCGGCCCATGCGGTTATGGTCTTCCGGCTATTCTGGGCGCGAAGATTGGGTGCCCTGATACGCCGGTGGTCGGCTTTGCCGGGGATGGTGCCTTTGGTATCTCCATGAACGAGATGACGGCGTGTGGCCGTGATGACTGGCCTCCGATTACCATGGTGATCTTCCGCAACTATCAGTGGGGTGCGGAGAAGCGCAACACCACGCTATGGTACGACGATAACTTCGTTGGCACCGAGCTAAATCTGGAAGTGCAGTACGCCAAGATTGCGGAGGCCTGCGGCCTCAAGGGCGTTCAGGTGTTCAGCATGGATGAGCTGAGCAAGACTCTGGATGATGCCATTGAAGGCCAGATGGAGCGCAATGAGACCACATTCATTGAGGTGATCCTCAATCAGGAACTTGGAGAGCCTTTCCGCAGAGACGCCATGAAAGCACCTGTTGCTGTCGCAGGCATCAATGCGGAAGATATGCGCGAGCAAGAACTCGCGTAAGTCCCCCAGCAGTGCCCTTCTCGCCTCCTCTGAGAAGGGCATCAATCTTAAAGCCCGCGCAGTGTAAAGCTGCCCGGGCTTTTCTTTTTGCGCATCAGTTGAACAACAACACTTTGCGGCACGAACATCAGATTAAGACAACACCTCGCGCATGGTACGAGGTGTTGCTTTTAGATTATGCGTCTTCCAGTTCTTTCAGGCCGCGCATGCGTAGGCTTTTAGGGTCGTACATTGGCTTGAAGGATGCTTCGGCATCGCAAAGAGTGCCTTCCACGTCGATTTGGTAGGTGGACGCGAGCATGTCTTTGATTGTTTCACCCTTACACGGCACGTAGCCGAGGCCAACTGCGCCGCCGAGTGTGTGGCCGTAGTTTCCGGAGGTGAGATAACCGACGATTTCTCCATCCCGCAGAACAGGTTCGTTGTGATGCAGGAGCGGTTCTGCGTCTTTCAGCTTGAACTGCAGCATGCGGGATGAGAGGCCCTCTTCCTTCTTGCGTAGAACAGCATCTCTGCCGATGAAGGATGGCTTCTTGGTGCTGACCGCAAAACCAAGGCCTGCTTCAAGAACGTGATCTTCCTCAGTTATGTCATGACCGAAGTGACGGAAGCCTTTTTCGATGCGCAGGGAATCCATTGCATGGAGACCGCAGAGTTTCAGATCTAAGTCAGCGCCTGCTTCTATCAGCGTTTCATAGGCATGGGCGGCCATGTCCGTTGAGACGTATAGCTCCCAGCCCAGCTCCCCCACATAAGAGACACGGTGCGCACGCGCGAGGCCCATGCCGAGTTCAATCTCCTGCATGGTGCCGAAGGGGTGGTTTTCGTTGGACCAGTCGTGGTTAGAAACCTTGGAGAGTAGTTCTCTTGAGTTTGGACCCATCACCACCAGCGTTGCTTCGCCCGCTGTAATGTCAGTGATCACCACATTGGCACCCGCTTTGTGCTTGTTGAGCCAGCTGAGTTCGCGGACCACAGTAGCCGCTGGGGTTACGAGCAAATAAGCAGTTTCGGAGAGGCGCGTAACGGTGAGATCAGCTTCAATGCCTCCACGTTCATTGAGGAACTGCGTGTAGACAATCTTGCCGACTGGTACCGACATGTCACCACCGCACATATGATTGAGCAGACTTTCCGCATCCGGACCTTCAACACGGATTTTGCCGAAGGAGGACATGTCATAGAGGCCGACATTGTTGCGGATGGCGAGATGTTCTTGTTTAGAGTTCTCAAACCAGTTCTGGCGTTTCCAAGAGTATTCGTAGGTCGACTCCTGTCCCTGGTCTGCGAACCAGTTGGCTCGTTCCCACCCAGCCGTCTCACCAAATGCTGCACCTGCTTGCTTGAGATGCTCATGGAGCGGTGATCGGCGCACACCACGGGCGGTTGCCTTTTGGCGGAATGGGAAATGATCTGCGTAGAGCAGGCCAAGCGTTTCTTTGGAGCGCTCATAGAGGAAGGTTTTGTTGCCCATGAACGGCTGCATGCGGCGGATATCAACATCGGAGAGATCAAATGGCGGATAGCCGTGCTCCATCCAATGCGCCAGTGCCATGCCTGCGCCACCGGCGGACTGGATGCCGATGGAGTTGAAGCCTGCACAGACGAAGAAGTTTTTGAGCTCAGGTGCTTCTCCCAGATGATAGGCGTCATCGGGTGTGAAGCTTTCCGGGCCATTGAAGAACGTATGGATGCCTGTTACGGCCAGCTCGGGGAAGCGGTTGATGGCTTGCGCCAGGATTGGCTCGAAGTGCTCGATGTCTTCTGGCAACTGGTCGAAGCAGAAGTCCTCTGAAATGCCCTGCATACCCCAAGGCTTGGCGATTGGTTCAAAGGCACCCAGAAGGATTTTTCCAGCATCTTCTTTGTAATAGGCGCATTCGTCGGGAACGCGCAGGGTCGGGAGTTGCGGGAGCCCTGCGATGTTATCAGTGACCATGTAGAAGTGCTCACAAGCATGGAGCGGCACGTTGACTCCGGCCATGCGACCTAACTCATGCGCCCACATGCCAGCGCAGTTGACCACATAGTCAGCAGCGATATGGCCTTGCTCATCACTGCCATCACGCTGCCATGAGACACCAGCGACAGCGCCATTGCGCTTTTCAATGCTGGTGACTTTGACACCTTCAAAGACTTGGGCTCCCCGTTGGCGTGCACCCTTGGCAAGAGCAAGAGCGATATTGCCTGGGTCGCCCTGCCCGTCCTTTGGCAGATAGACAGCCGCAGTGACATCCTCAGCATTTACATAGGGGTAGCGGTCCAGCAGTTCTGATGTGGAGATTTCTTCGACTTCCACCCCAAAGGCGCGGGCCATGGCGGCGGAGCGCAGGATCTCGCTGCGACGCTCTTCGGTGAGAGCCACCGTGATTGAGCCATTGCGGCGGAAGCCTGTTGCGATTTCTGTTTCGGCTTCCAGGTCGCCGTAAAGCTCCTGCGAGTATTTCGCCAGGCGCGTCATGTTTTTGGATGCGCGCAGCTGCGCGATCAAGCCCGCAGCATGCCATGTCGTGCCGCATGTGAGCTGTTTGCGCTCCAGCAGCACGATATCTTTCCAACCCAATTTGGCCAGATGATACGCAACAGAACACCCGGCGATACCGCCACCGATGATAACCACACGAGCATTTTGTGGAATAGGCTTCGTCATTGATTGCCTCCCCTCAACCAACTAGGAAAACAAAAGAAGAGCACAAATGTGCTCTTCTCAAAACAATACTTTCTTCGATCTATTCGGCCATGAGCGTTTTTCTCATTGCATCCACGATCTCATCAACATGACTTCGCTCTGCAATGAACGCCGGGGCCAGAATGGCTGTGTCCCCCGTCCACTTGGCGTGGCACCCGTTCCAGAACAGCTTTTTCTGCATCTCGTTGCCGCGGATGCCGGGCTTACCGGGAAGTGGGTGAACCTCTACACCACCCATGAGGCCGTACCCTCGGATATCCTTCACGATCGGAATATCCTGCAGAGACCAGATCGCATCGAGGAAGTAGTCGCTCAATTCTGCAGCCCGCTCAAACAGGCCTTCATCCTCGTAGATCTTCAGCGTTGCCAGGCCAGCTGCACAGGCTGCCGGATGGGCTGAATAGGTGTAGCCGTGGAAGAACTCGATGGCGTTTTCCGGAGCAGCTTCGGTGATGGTCTCATAGACCTGATCGGACGCTGCAACAGCCCCCATTGGAATCGCGCCGTTGGTGAGTGCCTTTGCCAGGGTGATAATGTCTGGCATCACGTTGAACGCATCAACTGCGAATGGTTTGCCAAGGCGACCAAAGCCGGTGATCACTTCATCAAACACCAGCAGAATGCCGTGTTCATCACAGATTTGCCGGACGCGCTCCAGATAGCCCTTTGGCGGGACAAGCGTTCCGGTAGAACCCGCGACAGGTTCAATAAACACAGCTGCGATTGTGGAACCGCCGTAGGTTTCACAGAAACGCTGCAGGTCATTTGCCAGTTCGGCACCTGTTTCCGGCTGTCCTTTTGTGAAGGCGTTTTCCTCGTTCCAGGTATGACGCATCATAACAATGTTTGGCATGACAACCGGGAAGGTTTCGCGGTTTTTCACCATGCCGGACAATGAGACACCGCCCATGTTCACACCATGGTAGGCCCGCTCTCGGGAGACAAAGCGGGTGCGCTGTGCTTCACCATTGGCACGGTGGTAGGCCATGACCATTTTGAGCGCTGTATCGATGGCCTCTGAGCCAGAGTTCACGAAGAACACATGGTTGAATGGCTCTGACATGATCTGGGTAAGTTTGGCCGCAAACTCAAAGGATGTTGGCTGACCCAGCTGGAATGGCGCTGTGTATCCGTTCTGCATCATTTGAGCGTGGACAGCATCCGCAATGGATTTGCGGGCATGGCCTGCCGGAACGTTGAACAAACCGGAAGATCCATCAACCAGACGATCACCCTGCTGATTCCAAAGGTACATTCCCTCTGAACGGGTGATCAGGCGTGGAGCATTCTTGAAATCCCGGTTTGAGGAAAACGGCATCCAGTGTTGCTCAAGAGAATTAGTTTTGACTTGTTCAATCGGCTCTGCAAGGACACTCATCTCGATCTTTCTCCTAGAACACTGAGTTATTCACCAACAGTTCCCCAGAGGTACTGTGAGAAATATCTTGTCGTCGAAATATTAGGTCAGATAGGTCCAGTTGTTCTTGACCATAGAGCCAGATGAACTCATGCTGATACTTCGCTCGTGATTTGGAGGGAGGGGCCAGCCATGAGATACAGCTTGTTTTCCGTTGATCGGGATGACAGCACAACACTGCAAAGTCAGATCCGCGAGATGCTCGTCTCTGCCATTCTTTCCGGCCAACTTGCTGAAAACACACCAGTTCCTTCAACGCGCGCATTGGCGAAACGGCTGAGTGTTTCTCGCAACACTGTGATGCTGGCGTATCAGGCATTGGCCGCAGATGGCTATCTGATTACCCGAGAGCGATCAGGTTTTTACGTCTCACCGGAGGTTATTGAGAATCTCGGACAGCTGCCAGATCCGGTCAGGCCCAAAGAGCAAGTGCCCGGAGATCGGGTGGATTGGTCCTCAAAATTGCGGCTTACGCCCTCTACTCAGTTCAACATTCTGAAGACTGAAAACTGGCACAGCTACCCTTATCCGTTCATCTATGGACAGGTGGATCCGACACTGTTTCCGATCAGCGCCTGGCGGGATTGTGTGCGTCAGACCATGAGCATCAAATGGCTGGATGCGTGGACTGATGATCGCTTTACCGCTGACGATCCTATGCTGATTGAGCAGATTCAACGGCGTATTCTGATCCGCCGTGGAGTTATTGCCGAGTCTGACGAGATACTGGTAACGATGGGGGCTCAGAATGCGCTGTTTCTCATCGCACATCTGTTTGTAAGGCCGGATACGCCTGTTGCGTTGGAAGACCCGGGTTATCCTGATGTGCGCAACATCATGCAGCTGCGAAGCTCAGACATTCGGGCGATTCCCGTTGATGAGGAAGGCATTCGCGCGGATATGCTGGGGGATGCAAAGCTGGTCTATGTGACGCCCAGCCACCAGTTCCCCACCAACACCACGATGACCATGAAGCGCCGGCGCGAAGTACTGGAATGGGCGGCGCAATCTGATGCGCTGATCATTGAAGATGATTATGAGTATGAGACCAACTATCGTGGGCAGCCGACTGCCGCGCTTCGGTCTGTAGATGCATCAGGACGCGTGCTTTACGTGGGCAGTCTTTCCAAGTCGATCATGCCGGGGTTGCGGATTGGGTTTATTGTGGCGCCGAAGCCGGTGATCAAAGAAATCCGCGCCATGCGTCGCCTAATGTTGCGCCACCCACCCGGCAACAACCAGCGCAGCGTTGCTCTGTTTCTGGCGCAAGGCTCGCAGGATGCACTGATCAGCAAGCTGCACCACGCGTACTCCAACCGCTGGAATGCGCTGAGTGAAGCCATGGAGACGCACTTCCCCGGTTGGGCACAGGTCTCTGCGTTTGGAGGATCCTCTTTCTGGGTGAGCGGGCCGCCTGAACTGGATGCGACTGTGCTTGCGCAGGAGGCGTTGAAGAAAGGCGTTCTGATTGAACCGGGCAATGTGTTCTTTGCGGATCCAAGCCAAGGTAAAAACTATTTCCGCCTCGGCTTTTCTTCAATTCATGCTGACAAAATACCGAAGGGAATAGAAATACTCTCAGAGACAGCAGATAAATTGCTGCATCGCAGCACAAATAAACGAGAGAGCCCCCTCATAAGCGCATGAACACTGATCTCTTCGTTTATTTATACAATTCTAAAATAGAAGAACGTGAGACACAGGAGCATCTTCCGCAGAGATTTGGGAATTAATATTGCAATAGCGGATATTTATATCTGCATCTCTCTTTGGAAATACTCTCTGGTTCTATCGGGATTCACAAACTGGCACTACCGAGTGATACGGTTTCATAGTGTCCTGAATCCTGAACATAATTCAAATTAACAAGTTTCCAGCGACAAGGAACAGCAAAAAATAAAGAAGGAATAAGCACTTAGCAACGCACTGGAGGGGGAATTGATATGGCATTGAAGAAGCTTGCGGGTAAACTGGCTCTTGCAGCAGGCCTGGTGGCGAGCCTTGGAATGAGCACAGCTCATGCGCTTGATAAAATCACCGTCGCCTACTTTCTGGAATGGCCTACCGCGAACCAGGCAGCACAGATCGACAAGACCTATGACGAAGCACTTGGTCTGGAAGTTGAATGGCGCGCCTTCGGTAACGGGAACGAGATGGTTCAAGCCATGGTTTCCGGCGATGTGCAGATTGCTTACAGTAACGGCTTTGTTCCCTTCGTTGTTGGTGTTTCCTCTGGTGCTCCGATTAAACTTGTAGGTGTGGCAGTCACTTACGCTGAAAATGACCTCTGCATTGTGCGCAATGATTCCGGCATTACCAAAGCAAATGCGAAGGAGCTGGAAGGGAAGAAAGTTGCGACACCGATCGGCAACGTAACCCACTACAAGCTCATTCGTACGCTGGATCACCTCGGCGTAGACATCAACAAAGTGAACCTTGTGCAGATGAACCCTGCTGATGCGGCGGTTGCTGTTGTGCGCGGTGATGTTGTGATGGGCTGTGCTTTTGGCGGTGCGTTGGACCGTATGAAAACCGTTGGTACACCGTTGATGACTGGTGCTGAACAGGAAGCTGTCGGCATCAACACGTTTGATGTGGTGAATGTAACCAACGACTTTGCAGCTGAGCATCCTGATCTGGTGAAGAAGTTCATGGAGGTCACCAATCAGGCCAACACCACTTACAACAGTAATCCGGATGCGGTTTACGACAAGATCGCTCTTGCTGCGGGTATGGATCTTGAACCTGCCAAGAAGATGATCGCGAACTTCGGCTTCCCTACCAGCGAAGAGCAGCTTCAGGAAAACTGGCTTGGCGGTGGCATTCAGGCAGCAGCTAAAGGTGTGGCGGATGTGATGGTTTCAGCTGGCGGTCTAGATGAAGCACTGGATGACTACTCCCAGTTCGTCGACGCAAGCTACCTCAAATAAAAATAATCAGAAAATGGCGGGCTTTGTCCCGCCATTCTTCCAAGAACAAGACCGGGCGAACCAGGCATTTTCCAAAGAACCGGGAGAAGCGCTTTGAGTGGAATAGTTGCCGACAATATCTCTATGGTTTTCACCCTTCCCAATGGTGATCAAGTCCATGCTCTCAACAACGTCAATCTGAATGTAAAGGATGGTGAGATCATCTCCGTTCTTGGTCCATCCGGATGCGGTAAAACAACTCTTCTCAACATCATTGCAGGCTTTCTTCGTCCGACCTCCGGCAAAATTGTCCGCGAGAATGTGGATGTGACTGGCCCCGGCCCAGACCGCGGAATGGTGTTTCAACAAGGTGCGTTGTTTGAATGGATGACCGTTGAGAAGAACATCGCGTTTGGTCCAAAGATGGCTGGACGTCCCGCAGCTGAAACCAAGCGCAAGGTGGATGAGCTGCTGCAGATTGTTGGCCTGCAGGACTTTGGCAAAAAGCCGGTTTATCAGCTTTCCGGCGGTATGCAGCAACGCGTGGCTCTGGCCCGCTGTCTTGCCAACGATCCAGAAGTGATCCTGATGGATGAGCCACTTGGCGCACTGGATGCTCTGACCCGCGAGAAAATGCAGAGCCTTGTGCTGAAGCTTTGGAAAGAGACACGCAAAACCATCATTCTCATCACGCACTCCGTTGAAGAGGCGCTGTTCCTTGGCGAACGACTGATTGTGATGGCACCACGTCCTGGCCGAATCCTGCGTGAATACGAGCTTCCGTTTGCTGATCTCGGGTTGGTGGAAAGTCCTCGCCAGATCAAGGCTTCACCGGAGTTTGTGAAAACGCGCGAGGAAATCCTGTCTCTCATCTGGGGCATGGAAGAAGAGATTATGGGCAATGACCAAGAGCTGGAACCAGCATAGGAGGCCAATATGAGCAAGCATCACACGCCGCCCTCCGGCCTATCTGTTTGGCTTGGGCTTAAAGACAATGTTTTCACGCAGCAAAAGACCGTTCGTTTTGGCGACGCCAGCGCCGTCAACTCTGGCCGGTTCTACTCCATCCTGACCGTTGTTGTGCTGCTGGCCGCATGGGGCATCGCAAGCGCCTTGGGCATGCTGGAAAGCTTCTACTGGCCATCGGTGGATGCGACGATCACGAGAATGAGCAAGCTGCTTTCCGCTGGTTTCAGAAACGTGGCGTTCTGGGATCACATCGGCATTTCAGTATTCCGCGTTCTTGCAGGCGTTCTGCTGGGAGCTCTTGTCGGCATCCCTCTCGGCCTGGCCATGGGGCTTTCTTCCGTTGCTCGCGGTTTGTTTGATCCCATCGTGGAGTTTATGCGCCCGATCC
Source organism: Pseudovibrio sp. JE062 (assembly GCF_000156235.1). Classification (NCBI taxonomy): domain Bacteria; kingdom Pseudomonadati; phylum Pseudomonadota; class Alphaproteobacteria; order Hyphomicrobiales; family Stappiaceae; genus Pseudovibrio; species Pseudovibrio sp. JE062. The sequence goes on along the minus strand of NZ_DS996807.1, from coordinate 546,576 downwards.
CTCCGCTGGCTTTGATCCCGCTGATTATCCTATGGTTTGGCATTGATGAGACAGCCAAGATCTTCCTGCTGTTCCTTGCCTCTCTGTTCATCATGACGATTGCAGCACGCTCTGGCGTGAACAGCGTCAAGATCACCAAGGTGCACGCAGCTTACTCACTTGGTGCCTCGCGTACGCAGATCCTGTTTCATGTAATCCTACCAAATGCACTGCCAGAGATCTTCACTGGTCTGCGTACAGCCATGGGCGTTTGCTGGGGCACAGTTGTGGCGGCGGAACTGGTGGCGGCTGATAAGGGTGTCGGCTCCATGATCATGATTGCAAAGAACTTTTTGCAGACGGATACGGTGGTTATCGGCATCTTTGTGATCGGCCTTATCGGTTATACGATTGAGCTGGGCATGCGGTATCTGGAGCGCTGGCTTATTCCGTGGCAAGGCAAAGGCTAAGAGCCAACAAAGGGCCACTCATTTACGAGAGGGGAGAGCTGAAAGGCTCTTCCCTTTTTTCGTTGGGTCCCGTGCAATCACTTTCGTCTATGCACAATTACCGGTTGATTTTAGCTGCCAAAGCTCCCATTTTTTGAGAGTAGGATTGAGGGCATTAGAGGTGTATTTCTGCCTGATCTCATCCTTGCATAAAAAGCAAACCTTGCTTCGATCAAGCGTATGCCGTCCGGCCTCTGCTCCTTGGTTGAGTAAGCACCCAAAAGGTAATTGGCGCCTTTTCATTTTCCCCGGCTGCCGACCTTTTGCGGCACCTAATATTTGAGGGAATTGCCATGAAGAGTGTCGTTATTGCAGGCGCAACTGGTTATCTGGGCTCCTATCTTGTTTCCTACTACAGAAAACAGGGCTGGCATGTTCGTGCGCTTGTCCGCAATGAGCAGTCTGCTCGTGCAAAGGGCCTTGAAGCCAATGAGTTTTTTGAGGGAGAAGCGACTAAACCCAACAGTCTGCATGGGTTGATGGATAATGCTGATCTGGTCATTTCAGCGCTCGGCATCACGCGCCAGAAAGACGGCTTGAGTTACAACGACGTTGATTATCAGGCCAATAAGAACCTGTTGGATCTGGCGGTTGAGAACAGTGTCCCTCAGTTTGCTTACATTCATGTTCTGAACGCAACCAAACTGCTGGATGTTCAGCTGGTGCGTGCGAAGCAGCATTTTGTGGAGGTTCTTCAGGCTGCCCCAATCAAAAGCACCGTGATTTCACCCAGTGGCTACTTCTCTGATCTGGAGGAGTTTTTTGGAATGGCAAAGTCCGGACGGGTCTACATGTTTGGCTCGGGTGATTATCGGATCAACCCTATCCATGGCGCTGATCTGGCTGCAGCTTGCTTTGAGATTATCAAGGACGGTCAGGCCTATGCCGAAGTGGGTGGGCCTGTGAAGTATACCCACAACGAGCTAGCCGAGATTGCCTTCAAAAGTCTGCATAAGAAAGCTAAGATTACGCATCTGCCCAACTGGATTAGCGTTGCTTTGCAGCGGCTGCTAGAGACTTTTACCTCAGCGAAGACATACGGCCCAATCCAGTTTTTCCTGAGCGCGATGCGGATGGATATGATCGGCAAATGCTATGGCAAAATTCGGCTGGAAGATCACTTCGCTCAGTTGGTGCAAAAAGAGAAGCAGAAGACTAGCTGAAGATCGGCTCATCCGAGCTACGCGTTGCCATGTGGTAACGGCTGCCGGGGTGTACTAGCCGCACGTAAGTGATGCCCTGCCCTGAAATCCAAGTACGGCGCTCGATAGTGAACACGGGCTCGCAGTCTTCCAGCTGGAGCAGTCGTTGCTCTTCAGCTGTGGCTTTGTCCGCACGGAAGACGTGTTCAATGCTTGGATGAGGGACACGCTGCAGTAGCCACTCGTTGGGGCCAATATCTGCAAAGCTTTCCTCAGTAGCTTCTGGCAATGCAGAGAGGTTGATCCAGCGGACATCCAACTGCTGAGGGATGCCATCCCCATAATGCAGGCTTTTCAGGAAGAGAGCCTTTTCATTCTGGTTCAGTCCAAGCTGGATGCGGGCATCTTCCGGTGGCAAAGCTTCCAGACGCTCCAAAAGCAGATACTTGTAGGCTTGACCTTTGTTCTCGATCTCCTGCCGGATGACCGGAATGGTGATGGTTGCAGGGTGAGACTTGGGCTGGACAACACGGGTTCCGGCCTTGCGACGGCGTTCAACCAGCCCTGCATCAGCAAGCTCCCGCATAGCGCGGTTGACGGTTGCGCGGGTGCAGCCAAACTCCTCTGAGAGCGCTTGCTCGCTTGGCAGCAGATCACCCGGCTGCCATTGCTGGCTGGTGATCCTCTCCTGCAAGATACCTCTGATTTCCTTATAGGATCGCAAGCGCTCTTCCTGTCGTTTTCAAGAAAATGAATTTGGGCGTTGTTAGGCTGCTTCCAGCAAAACTGCAAGCTGTTCTCTGTATTTAGCGGTGATAGCTGCGCGGTGGATGTGCTGCCCATCCTTCACCATGTGTCGTCCGGCGGACCAGACATCAGTTACGACACGGTCATCACCTGCAAAAATCCAATAATCCAGATATTGGTCAGGCCTCAGGCCTGTAAACTCTACCCGTGCTGTATCAATCGCGACGACATCTGCAAGGCTGCCTTCTTTGAGCTCCCCAGTGTTGCGACCCAGAGCCTGAGCTCCGCCTTTGGCTGCGGCCTGATACATAGCCATACCGACAGATCCTTCGCCGTTTAACATAACGTTCCGGGACTGATCACGCAGGCGCTGGCTGTATTCCAGCACGCGCAGTTCCTCAGAAAGTGAGATGCGCAGGTTGCTGTCAGAACCAACACCATAGACACCACCTGCTTCGATGAAGGTCGGCCCGTTGAATATGCCATCGCCAAGGTTTGCTTCGGTGATTGGGCACAGGCCCGCTACGGCACCAGCTTTTGCCATAGCCACAGTTTCTTCGGTGGTCATGTGGGTGGCGTGTACGAAACACCAGTTGTTGCGGACATCAACGTTGTTCAGCAGCCATTCGATTGGGCGTGCCCCAAGCCATTCCTGAACAGCTTCGACTTCCTTCATCTGCTCTGAGATGTGGATGTGCACGGGCTTACCAGCAAAGGCGGATGCAATCTCGCGCAACTGTTCCGGATTGGTCGCGCGCAGAGAATGCGGTGCGATGCCGATCTGGCAGTCGGCCGGCAGAGATGTCGTCAAGGATTTCGACGCTTCTTCAATGAGTTGCAGGTGGCGTTCCAGATCATTGCCGAACCGTAGTTGCCCGCCGCTTAAGAGCTGCTCGCCAGCACCACCGTAGGAGTAAAGAACCGGCAAATGAGTGAGGCCGATGCCTGTTTGATTGGCAGCGGCAAATATGCGGAGGCTCATTTCTGCGAGGTTGTCGTAGGGCGTTCCATCTGGCTGGTGATGAAGGTAGTGGAACTCGCCAACACTGGCGTACCCAGCCTCTAACATCTCCATGTAAACCAGCGCAGCGATTGCCTCGACTTGCTCAGGCCGCAGTTGCCCCAGAAAGCGATACATCAGCTCGCGCCATGTCCAGAAACTATCCTTCCCCTTCTGGCGAACTTCGGTCATGCCTGCCATTGCCCGTTGGAAGGCGTGCGAGTGCAGATTGGCAGGGGCCGGACAGATCACCCTGTTTTTGCCAGAAACCTCTTCACCTTCAGGCGTCACGCCGATCTCAACGGTTTTTATGGTGCCGTCAGCGTTCAGGTGCAAACGCACATTCTCGGTAAGACCAGTGGGGAGTAAAGCCTGCCCTGCGAAGATGGTTTTCATTGCTCACTCAATAGTTTGATGTGAAACGTCGATCAATTCAGATCATTTTTGCAATAATAAGCATATACATAAATGCATCTCACACAACCATCCTCTTTTTCTAAGATATCACCAAGCAAAGGTTAAAATGGCTGAATTTAGCTATTTATTTAATTGATACTGCTGGGTTAGCCCGAAAATTACTCACACTGCATATTTTTTATGTATAGACATTAAGCGATTTCCATGTAGATTTTTACTGAAGTGAATTCACGTGGAATCTCGGGAGGGTCCATGACAAGCGGGAGAACCGTACTCACCAACCTGACAGCTGCAACTCTGTCTGCACAGGCAGATGGCTATGGTCTGATCCACGATGCTGCCATTGCAATTGAGGCAGATTCCATCAGCTGGATTGGCCCTGCAAAAGAGCTGCCAGAGGAATGGAAAGACGCACCTCAGACAGATCTGAACGGACGCCTTGCCACTCCATCTCTCATCGATTGCCACACGCATATCGTCTACGGCGGTTCCCGCGCTCGTGAGTTTGAGATGCGGTTGAATGGTGCGACCTATGAAGAGATCGCTCGTGCAGGTGGAGGCATCCGTTCTACCGTATCCGCAACACGTGCCGCCAGTGAAGAAGAGCTTCTGGCAGGTACGTTGCCACGCGTTGATGCGTTGCTGGCAGAAGGCGTGACACTGTTGGAGATCAAGTCCGGTTACGGGTTGGATCTTGATACAGAGCTGAAGATGCTGCGGGTTGCGCGGACGATTGGCGAGCTTCGCCCCGTTAAGGTGCTGACCACTTTCCTCGGTGCACATGCATTGCCACCGGAGTATGAAGGACGTAGTGACGACTACATCAGCTTTGTTTGCGATGAGGTACTTCCGGCTGTCAAAGCAGAAAATCTGGCTGATGCGGTTGATGCATTTTGTGAGGGCATTGCCTTTTCTCCTGAGCAAGTGAGCCGTGTATTTGATCGTGCTCAGGAGCTCGGCCTTCCGGTCAAGATCCACTCTGAGCAGCTTTCCAACCTTGGCGGCACCGCAATGGCTGCCAGTCACAAAGCACTTTCTGCAGACCATCTGGAGTATCTGGACGTCGCTGGCATTCAAGCCATGAAGGAAGCAGGCACTGTTGCCGTTCTGTTGCCGGGTGCGTTCTACTTTCTGCGCGAAACTCAGTATCCTCCACTTCACGAACTTCGTGATGCGGGCGTTTCAATTGCGTTGGCAACGGATGCCAATCCGGGGTCTTCTCCCCTCACCTCACTTCTGCTTTGCATGAACATGGCGTGCACCTTGTTCCGCATGACACCGCAGGAAGCGTTGGCCGGGATTACCCGCAATGCGGCGCAGGCACTGGGACAATCTGAGGTTTGCGGAACGCTGGAAGCGGGCAAGCAGGCCAACATTGCGATCTGGGATGTGAAAGAGCCAGCCGAACTGGCCTATCGCATCGGGTTCAACCCACTGAACCGCCTGTATTTCCTCGGCGAAGACATCACAAAAACACAAGTAAATTAAGCACTGAGGCATTCATGACGACTTCCCCTTCCACTTCTTCCAGACCTAAGCTGGTTATAAAGCCGGGAGAACTTACCCTCGCTCAGCTTCGCCAGATCTACCGCGAAGAGACGAATGTCGAGCTGGACCGCTCCTGCAAAGACGGTGTTGAGCGCGCCGCTGCAATTGTGCAGAGCGCGGCACAGGGTGATACGCCGGTGTATGGGGTAAACACGGGCTTCGGTAAGCTTGCCTCAGTAAAAATTCCGGCTGAAGATACTGCTACCCTGCAGAGAAACCTCATTCTTTCGCACTGTTGCGGTGTTGGTGAGGTTCTGCCGCAAAACATCGTGCGTTTGGTGATTGTGCTCAAACTTGCCTCATTGGGTCGTGGCGCTTCTGGTGTTCGGTGGGAGCTGATTGAGTGCCTTGAGCGGATGCTGGAGCATAACGTCGTGCCTGTGGTTCCGGGTCAGGGCAGTGTTGGCGCTTCTGGTGATCTGGCGCCTCTCTCTCACGTGGCTGCTGTGATGCTGGGCGAAGGCGAAGCATTCTTCGGTGGCGTGCGCGTTTCCGGCAAGGAAGCGATGCAACTGGCTGGCATTCCAACAATTCAGCTGGCAGCGAAGGAAGGCCTTGCGCTGATCAATGGGACGCAGGTGTCGACTGCACTGGCTTTGGCGGGTCTATTCCAAGCCCATCGTCTCGCAAAGACTGCGTTGATTACCGGTGCGATGTCCGTTGATGCGTTGATGGGTTCTGGTGCTCCATTCCGTCCTGAAATCCATGAGTTGCGTGGCCACAAAGGACAGATTTCTGCTGCAGCTACCATTCGCGAGCTGATGTCTGGTTCGGCAATTCGCGAAAGCCATCGTGAGGATGATGAGCGTGTGCAGGATCCATACTGCCTACGCTGTCAACCACAGGTGATGGGCGCGGTGTTAGGGCTGCTTGCTCAAGTGGGATATACGCTGGAGATTGAAGCGAACGCGGTGACAGATAACCCACTGGTGTTCAAAGACGGCTCTGTCGTTTCCGGCGGTAATTTCCATGCTGAGCCTGTTGCATTTGCGGCAGACCAGACCGCGCTTGCTATTGCTGAGATTGGGGCAATTGCACAGCGCCGGATTGCGACGCTGGTTGATCCTGCACTGAACTATGGTCTGCCTCCATTCCTGACGCCAAATCCGGGTCTCAACTCCGGCTTTATGATTGCGGATGTGACGTCTGCAGCGCTTTACAGTGAGAATAAGCAGCGGGCTGCGCCATGTTCCGTTGATTCCACGCCGACCAGTGCCAATCAGGAAGACCATGTTTCCATGGCAACCCATGCTGCACGGCGTTTGATCGACATGAACTCCAACCTTTCCAAGATCATCGGCATTGAGTTGCTGATGGCTGCACAGGGCATCGAGTTCCGTATTCCGCTCAAAACCAGCCCGATCCTACAGGATGTTGTGGCCGCGGTTCGCGAAGAGATCGAAGAGTTGGAAGACGATCGCTACATGGCGCCGGATCTCGAGAAGGCTGCAGAGCTTGTTGCTTCTGGCCGGATTTTTGATGCAGCTAGCAAAGCTCAGTTCTTTAAGTTAGAGGAGGCCTGATTGACTTACTCCTTCTCACCACTGGTCAAAAAAGGTGACAGCCCGATTGTGCTGGCTCAGCCGCATGGTGGTACTGATGTGCCGCTGTCGATCTGGGACAGGTTCAATTCTGTCGGGCAAGCACTGGCTGATACGGATTGGCACATCAACCGCCTGTACGATGGCTTGCTTGAGAATGCCAGTGTGATCCAGACGCCTGTGCACCGCTATGTGATTGATGCCAATCGTGATCCTGCGGGTGTTTCGCTCTATCCGGGTCAGAACACCACCACGCTCTGCCCGCTGACAGACTTTGATGGCCGTCCGATCTATCGCGATGGACAAGAACCATCAGAAGATGAAGTTGAAGAGCGTCGCGCAAAGTTCCACGCACCTTATCATGAGGCAATTGCGGACGAGCTGGAGCGTGTACGGCAGAAGTTTGGTGTGGCCGTTCTTTATGACTGCCATTCCATCCGCTCCAACATCCCGTTTCTGTTTGAAGGTGAGTTGCCTGTGTTCAACATTGGCACCAATGTTGGGCAGACCTGCGCTCCGATGATTGAGCAGATCACTGTTGATGCCTGCCGTGCAGATGCCAGCGTAGAAACGGTGGTGAATGCTCGCTTTAAAGGTGGCTGGACCACTCGCTACTATGGCAAGCCTGAGACTGGCATCCATGCAATTCAGATGGAAACAGCACAGCGGGCTTACATGTTTGAGCAGAGCCCATGGGCTTACGCCCCAGAGCGCGCAGACAAAACACGTGCCACTCTCAAATCTCTTCTTTCTCAGCTAGAAGCGCAGGCCCTTGCAGGGGCATTTTCAAGCGCCAGTACAAGTCGCTAACGGAGCCGACAATGACCGATACGCTCACTCAAGATCCTCGCAAGAACACCCGCGATATCTTTCCACCAACCGGACCAGAGCTGAACGCAAAGAGCTGGCTGACGGAAGCGCCAATGCGCATGCTCATGAACAACCTGCATCCTGATGTGGCTGAAAACCCGCATGAACTGGTGGTTTATGGCGGCATTGGCCGCGCTGCACGGACATGGAAAGACTTTGACACCATTGTCGACACGCTGAAAAAACTGGAAGCCGATGAAACTCTGTTGGTTCAATCCGGCAAGCCAGTTGGTGTGTTCCGTACGCATGAGAATGCACCGCGTGTGCTGATCGCTAACTCCAACCTCGTCCCACATTGGGCGAACTGGGATCACTTTAACGAGCTGGATAAAAAAGGTCTGGCGATGTACGGCCAGATGACCGCTGGCTCATGGATCTATATTGGTTCGCAAGGCATTGTTCAGGGTACTTATGAGACCTTCGTGGAGGCTGGTCGCCAACACTATGGCGGAGACCTGAAAGGTAAGTGGATCCTGACTGGTGGTCTTGGCGGTATGGGTGGTGCTCAGCCACTTGCTGCTGTGATGGCTGGTGCTTGCTGTCTGGCTGTTGAGTGTAACGAAGACAGCATCGACTTCCGCCTGCGCACCAAATACGTCGATGAAAAAGCCAAGACGCTTGATGAAGCGTTGGAGATGATTGAGCGCTGGACCGCAGCTGGTGAAGCTAAATCTGTCGGCCTGCTCGGCAATGCCGCAGACATCTTCGCTGAGCTTGTTGAGCGTGGTGTTCGTCCGGATATCGTGACTGATCAAACCTCCGCTCATGACCCAATCAATGGCTATCTGCCACAGGGCTGGACCATGGCCGAGTGGAAGGAAAAGCGCGAGAGCGATCCTAAAGCCGTTGAGAAAGCTGCACGGGCTTCCATGAAGGTGCATGTTAAAGCAATGCTGGACTTCCATGAGCGCGGTATTCCAACCGTAGATTATGGCAACAACATCCGCCAGATGGCGTTTGAGGAAGGCCTAGAGAATGCCTTCGACTTCCCAGGTTTCGTGCCTGCCTACATTCGTCCGCTGTTCTGTAAAGGTGTTGGTCCATTCCGTTGGGCAGCGCTTTCCGGTGATCCTGAGGACATTTACAAAACAGACCAGAAGGTGAAAGAACTCATCCCAGATGATCCGCACCTACACAACTGGCTGGATATGGCGCGCGAACGTATTTCCTTCCAAGGCCTGCCTGCACGTATTTGCTGGGTTGGTCTGGGGCAGCGTCACCGTCTCGGCCTTGCATTCAACGAAATGGTTCGTAACGGTGAGCTGAAGGCACCGGTCGTGATTGGTCGTGACCATCTGGATTCTGGCTCCGTTGCTTCTCCAAACCGTGAAACTGAGTCTATGATGGATGGCTCTGATGCCGTTTCTGACTGGCCTCTGCTCAACGCTCTGCTGAACACAGCATCCGGCGCAACCTGGGTGTCACTGCACCATGGCGGCGGTGTTGGAATGGGCTTTTCCCAACATTCCGGCATGGTGATTTGCTGTGACGGAACTTCGGGCGCAGACGAGCGCATTGGCCGCGTTCTTTGGAATGACCCTGCGACAGGTGTTATGCGCCATGCGGACGCAGGCTACCAATTGGCAATTGATTGCGCCAAGGAGAATGGTTTGAACTTACCTTCTCTAGGTAAGTAACTGATTCAGTAAGACAAACTCGCCCTAGGTAAGTTTTAGTTTCCGTTTCCGGGCAAACTGGTTCAGCCGCGTATTTTTGGCATTCCAGACTTTACACAAAAACCGATGAGGGACCGTGCTCTGCGGCCCCTTGTTATTCTAATTTTTGAGGGGAAAAATTATGAAGAGACGTGATTTTCTTAAGGGTGCAGGTGTTGCAGCAACTGGCGTCGCCGCTGCTTCTGCTCTGGCAGCTCCGGCTGTAGCTTCCGACAAGATCAAGTGGAAGATGGTCACCTCGTGGCCTAAGAACCTTCCGGGTCCTGGCGTTGCAGCACAGATGCTTGCAGACCGTATAACCATGCTTTCTGGTGGTCGCATTGAGGTGAAGCTCTATGCCGCTGGTGAACTGGTTCCGGGCCGTGGTGTGTTTGATGCAGTATCGGAGGGGACTGCAGAACTTTACCACTCAGTGCCTGCGTATTGGGGCTCCAAGTCCAAAGGCTTCCTGCTGTTTGGCTCTCAACCTTTCGGTTTGACCGCAGATGAGCAGTACGGCTGGATGGCACATGGTGGTGGTCAGGCGCTGTATGACGAAATGTATGCGCGCTTTAACCTGAAGCCGTTCCTATGTGGCAACTCTGGTCCTCAGGCTGCTGGCTGGTTCCGCACAGAGATCAACTCTGCGGAAGACCTGAAAGGTCTGCGTTTCCGTACAACTGGTCTTGCATCTGAGATGTGCACCAAGATGGGTATGGCAGTTCAGGCTATGGGTGGCCGTGACATGTTCCAGGCCCTGCAGACTGGCACACTGGATGCAGGTGAGTTTATCGGTCCTTGGACAGACTCTGCTCTGGGCTTCTATCAGGTTGCCAAGAACTACTACTTCCCGGGCGTAGGCGAGCCAAGCTCCGCAGAAGAATGCGCCGTCAACTCCGAGGCTTACAATGCGCTGCCAGATGACCTGAAGCAGGTTGTCGCATTCGCATGTTCTTCGCTCTACAACGATGTTTGGACAGAATACACCACCAACCACGCGAAGGCTTTGAAGAAGCTGGTTGCTGAAAAAGGTGTGATGGTGAAGAACCTGCCAGAAGACGTTCTGATGGCAATGGGCAACGCGGCTGGTGAAGTCATCGGCGAACTGCGTGAGAATGACGACGAGCTGGTGAAGCGCATCACAGAGAGCTTCCTCAACTACCGAGACTCCATGAAGGAATACAAACCTCTGGCAGATAACGGCCAGATGAATATGCGCCTTCTGGACATCAACTACGGTTAAGCAGCTGTCACCCGGCAAACACCAGTTTGCTGACATTTTCTGCACGACACAAAGTCGGGGCTTCTGGCCCCGGCTGTTCTCCTGCTTTCTTCAGTTCAGCCACGTCTCATCCGCCGATAACCGGTTCCCATAGCTTTGAGATGCGCTCTGGAAAGCCAAGAAAATACTCTGGCCTGATCGGATTTTACCGATGACCTCTTTTGTTTCTAAACTCGACGCAATCAACCGTTTGGTTGGCCATACCATCCGCTGGTTTGCGTTGCTCATGCTGCTGTTGCAGTTTGGGATCGTTTTGCTGCGCTATCTGTTTGGCGTCAGCTACATCTTCCTCGGCGAAGGCGTGCTTTATATGCATGCTTCCGTTTTCATGCTTGGCGCTGGCTATACGCTTTTGGCTGACAAGCATGTACGCGTCGATATTTTTTACGGGCAGGCTTCTCCCAAGGCCAAGGCTATCATCAATCTGATCGGTGCTCTGTTCTTTTTGTTGCCCACTGTTGGCCTGTTGCTCTGGATCAGCTGGCCCTTTGTATACAACAGCTGGAAGATCCTTGAGGGGCCGATTTCAGTAGGAGGCATTCCCGCAAGCTTTCTGCTTAAGAGCCTTATTCCTGCGTTTTGTGGTCTCCTGATCATTCAGGGCATCTCCAGCATTTTGCGGGATGGGCTGTTTTTATGCGGCATTGATGTTGAGGAGCCAAAGCTGTGACTGAGTTTCTCGACATCTTCATGTTCGCAGGCCTGTGCTTTGCAATATTGCTGGGCTATCCGGTTGCCTTCACAATTGCCGGTGTTGCTGTGCTTTTCGCCGTTCTCGGGGCGATGACAGGTGCGTTTGATACGGGTCTGCTGGGTGCTCTTTCGCAGCGCATCTTTGGCACCATGACCAACAACGTGCTGATTGCAATCCCGCTCTTCGTGTTCATGGGGCTAGTCCTTGAACGCAGCCGCATTGCGGAAGATCTGCTGGAAGAGATGGGCAAGCTGTTCGGCTCGCTGCGCGGTGGCCTAGGGATCTCTGTTGTGCTCGTTGGCGGGTTACTTGCAGCTTCCACTGGTATTGTGGGGGCTACAGTGGTCACAATGGCGCTGATTGCTCTGCCCACCATGCTGCGCAATGGATATGACCCAAAACTGGCAGCGGGTACTGTTTGTACCGCTGGCACGCTGGGACAGATCATTCCGCCTTCTACGCTGCTGATTATTTTGTCTGAGGTGATGTCCAACGCCTATCAGCAGGCTCAGTTTGCTGAAGGCAAGTTCACTGTTGAGACGATCAGTGTGGGGCAAACCTTTGCTGCGGCGCTGGTTCCGGGTCTGATGCTGGTGGGTGTTTATATCGTTTACCTGCTTGTCCGCGCTTATCTTCAACCAAGCTGTGCACCAGCTATGGACCAGCAAGTGCTTGGGAAGACTTCAGTGCGCAGGATTGCATCCGTGCTCATTCCACCAGTGGCGCTGATTATTGCCGTTCTGGGGTCCATTTTAGGCGGTGTTGCGACACCAACAGAAGCAGCGGCTGTTGGTGCTGTGGGGGCTTTGCTGTTGGCGGGGTTCCGGTTGAGTGAAGGGAAATCTAACGTACTGCTTGGAGCGAGTGTTGTGGCCCTGTTGGCGGTTATTGTGCTTGCTGGAATGACAACCATTCGCTTGCAACGCAGCGAGTTAACTGCCGCTGATTATGGCCTTGCTGGTGTTGCGGTTGTGCTGCTGCTGATTGGTATCAGCGGCTTGCTTCAGAGCGTGATGCGTATGTGGCGGTCTCAACTGCTCGCACCAGTGATGACCAACACGCTGTCCATCTCCGCAATGATCTTCGCGACCATCATTGGGGCGAGTGTGTTCTCTCTGATCTTCCGTGGTCTTGGTGGTGATGCTCGCATTGAGGAGCTGATTTCTGCAATGCCGGGCGGCGAGATGGGCGCGCTGCTGTTTGTGATGGCGTTGATCTTTGCACTGGGCTTCTTCATGGATTTCGTGGAGATCTCTGTGATCCTGTTGCCGATTGTCGGCCCTACCCTGCTGATGATGGGTTTTGATCCGATCTGGCTTTCTGTGATGATCGCTATCAACTTGCAGACCAGTTTCCTGACACCACCATTCGGGTTCTCGCTGTTTTATCTGCGCGGGGCGGCCCCGTCTGAGATCACAACAGGTATGATCTACAAGGGCGTGCTGCCTTATATCCTGCTGCAGATTGTCGGGATGGGGCTGGTCTGGTTCTTCCCTCAGATTGCGACCTGGTTGCCTTCGGTTCTGTTCTGACGAGAAAAACCACTTGAGTTTGAGAAAGGCTGGATGTCACGTCCAGCCTTTTTTCTATACGCGCTTCTGCATGAAGCTTTCTGGTGGGATCCACGTTTCAGGCATGTGCTTGTTGGCCCACTGACACATTTCCTGAAGCACGGGCAAGATGTCCTGGCCGCGATCTGACAGCAGATATTGATAGCGTTTGGGATTCGATTGGTAGAGCTCTTTGGTGACCATGCCAGCCGCTTCCAGCTGATTCAGGCGAACGGTCAGAACGCTTGTGGTGATCTTTTCCGGTGAGCTCAGGAACTCTGAGAAGATCTTTTTTCCGTTGAACATATCCCGCAGGATCAAAAGGCTCCAGCGGTCTCCAACGATATCTAGCGTATTCGCGATGGGGCAGCCGGAACGGTTTTCGGTTGACATACCGCCATTCTCTCCTATTGTGAATAGTAACTTGCAATTTACAAGTCACTAAAACATCTCTCAACTCAGACTAAGGATAGTATCATGGAAAGCGCATTTACAGGGTCTTGCCTTTGCGGGAATGTACAGCTGAAATCAAGAATGAAGCCGCAGATGGCCGCGCATTGCCACTGTGAAGACTGTCGTAAGTCATCGGGAACAGGGCATTGCACCCATGCGGCCCTGCCTAAAGAAGCGGTGGAAGTGACTGGAGAGCTCACCTTTTTCGACAAACCTGCCGATAGCGGGAATGTGGTCACACGGGGCTTTTGCCCAACCTGCGGCAGTGCGATGTACTCTCTGAACTCATCTATGACAGATCTGATCTTCGTGCGTGCATCTGCTGTTGATCAGCCGGAGGTTATTGAGCCTCAGGTGAATGTGTATGCCAGTCGAGCACCATCCTGGGATGAGATTGATCCAAAGCTTCCAGCTTTCCCGGAAATGCCTCCGCAAGGCTCCCGAGAAGTTATCGAAGAAGGCGTTCACGAGTAACGCTTCTTTCCTGTGAAACAGAGACGCGTACACCCCCAACGTAGCGCAGTCTGTTTTTCTGATACAAATAGAAACGGGGAGAGCAAAGCTCCCCCCGTCACAGGCAATTCAGAGATTAAGGAAGAAAACTCTCTTACATTGCCAATGAGATAAAGATACCCGCGATTGCTGCGCTCATGAGGTTTGAGCAGGTTGCAGCCAGCAGTGTGCGAGGACCATACTTCGCAATGAAGTTCATGCGGTTTGGAGCCAGAACACCCAGACCACCGATGAGAATACCCATGGAAGAGATGTTCGCGAAGCCGCAGAGTGCAAAGGAAACGATTGCTTTGGTCTTTTCCTGAATGACCGGCAGACCCATTTCCACTGCGGTGGCGTCTACGAGGTAGTTCTTCAGGTCGAGGTAAGCGACGAACTCGTTCACAACCAGCTTTTTACCGATCAGGGAACCTGCAACACCAATGTCAGCCATTGGAACACCCAGAAGGTAAGCGATTGGAGCGAAGATCCAGCCGAGGATCATTTCCAGAGACAGAGCGAAGCCAGCGAAATCACCAACACCACCGAGGATCAGGTTCACCAGAGTGATCAGACCGATCATTGCAACCAGGTTTGCACCGATCGCGCCAGCAAGCTGGAGACCGTTCATTGCACCCTGACCAGCAGCTGCAAGCACGTTCTCTGGCTTTTCGTCGCCAAAGCTCATGTCTTTTTCAACGGTGTAGTTGGTTTCTTCAGTTTCTGGCAGGATCAGTTTTGCGAAGAGAAGACCACCTGGAGCAGCCATGAAGGATGCTGCGAGGAGGAACTCGATCTTAACGCCCATCAGCGCATAACCGCCGAGAACAGTACCTGCAACAGAAGCCATACCACCACACATGATGGCGAAGAACTCACTGTCGGACATCTTTGGCATGTAAGGCTTCACAACGAGTGGAGCTTCAGTCTGGCCCACGAACACGTTGGAAACTGCAGACATGGATTCTGCCTGGGATGTACCCAGCAGTTTCGCCATGCCACCACCGATGACGCGAATAACAATCTGCATAACACCGAGGTGGTACAGAACAGCAATCAGTGCAGAGAAGAAGATAACGAGGCAAAGCACGTTGAAGGCAAACACGAAGCCAACGGTGTCGGAAAGTGAACCGTTGGTGAGGTTGCCGAAGAGGAAGTTAACACCGGAACGACCACTGTCGATCACACCGGCAATGCCCGTTGACATTGCATGAAGAATGGCACGGCCAGCTGGAACGTAAAGAACGAAAGCGCCGATACCGATCTGGAGAGCCAGCGCACCACCTACGGTGCGGAGGTTGATCGCCTTGCGATTGGTTGAAACCAATACAGCAATAACGATCAGTGTAGCGATGCCAAGAAAACCTGTTGCGAACATTATGAGCTCCTCCCAGAGGCTCTGAGGTAAGTTGTTGATTATGGTTGGGGAGAATTTTGAGGTGCCGAAAGGCGACTAACCGTACCCACCTTCACGTGGACAGTTGAGATGGCCACCCGCATCCAACAAACGCTTTCCTATTGAAAAACAATGTAAAACGCCTGCGGTTGTAGAACCTTCCAATACCTCAAAGGGAATTACCGCTGCTGACAGAGTACGTACGGTGGGAGTTCGTGCGTAAGAGCCGTCGGTCTCCATGGAAGCGAGGCATACGACAGGCGCAGCACACTCACCTTGCGTAGGTGCGAATGTGGACTGACCCAATTGCATAATTTGCCTCACCTTTTAACTAATTCCCTTCGGTGAGGGCAAACTAGTTGCCTGAGAGGCAATTATTAAGTTTTTTAAATATATCAATCGTTTCGAACTTCGAAACAAACTATAAAATATTACGTAGAAAACCACGCCAGATAAGGATTATTTCGTAGATTATAGTTCTTGCAGAACATATAGAATAAAAATAGTAGAACTTTAAGAGCTACAACCTAGACAAAAATAAAAACAACAAAACAAGTTCATGCACGATCTCATTACATCCGGGCGCATTACTTTGCGTATGCTGCGTTACTTTCATCAAGTTGCAGTAAGCGGGCACTTTGGCCGCGCAGCGGAAGAGCTGCATATTTCTAAGTCACCGATGTCCATACAAATCAAAGAGTTGGAAGTTGCCCTTGGACTATCACTCTTTCATCGAGACTCCCGAAATGTTTCTCTCACAGCAGCAGGGCGCGTGCTGAAGCGTGAGTGTGAACAGATTTTCAATACACTGGATTACGCCATAACCAACACGCAGCGGCAGGGTCGTGCCGAAAACTCGACCCTGAGCATTGGCATGGTGAGCAGTGCCTTCCTCGATGGATTTGCGAACTTACTTTCAGATTTCAAGGGCAAGCACCCAGATTGTTCTCTAAATTTTACAGAGCTGGCTCCTAATCAGCAGAAGGAAGCACTCGACGGAGGCACTATCGATCTGGGCATTTGTCGCTATGGCGATACGCTCAATGAACCGGCTTTGAACTCCAAAGTATTGGTGCGAGAAAATCT
The DNA here is from genome assembly GCF_000156235.1 of Pseudovibrio sp. JE062. Classification (NCBI taxonomy): domain Bacteria; kingdom Pseudomonadati; phylum Pseudomonadota; class Alphaproteobacteria; order Hyphomicrobiales; family Stappiaceae; genus Pseudovibrio; species Pseudovibrio sp. JE062. The sequence goes on along the minus strand of NZ_DS996807.1, from coordinate 530,215 downwards.
TATTCTGGCTGTTCCCAACACCCACCCATTGAAGGACCGGAGAGTGGTCGCACTGGAAGAGCTAAAAGATGAGGAAATGGCGGTCTTAGATCGCAGTATGTCCAATTCAACGCCATTTTTGATCGCCCGGTGCAAAGATCAAGGGTTCTATCCTAAGGCTGCTTTTGAGGTTCAGGAGCCAAGCACGCTATTGGCACTGGTCGCTTCGGGACAGGCGGTTGCGTTGGTCAGTGATTGCTTCCGCAGCCAGAAATCCAAGAACGTCCGTTTCATTCGACTGAAGGAAGACATTCCTGCAGACCTTTGTGCAATCTATAAAAAGAACTATGAGACTGAAATTCTGCGCAAGTTTCTGCAGTTCATCGAGTTCGACTACAAACCGCAGATTGACGAAAACTGAGGGATCAAAACTACCCCTCAGTTCAGTAGTTAAGCTGTTTCCTGCTCAACGATGTTCACTTCCATTCGTTTGCCCGTATCTGCGTTAAACAGGTGAACGCCTGATATGCCCAACTCCACATAGACCTCATCACCTGTCTGACGCTGTATTTCCGGGTTCTCCCGAACCACCATTTGCTCACCGGTTTCCAGCTCAACATGCACATAGGTGGTGTCACCCAAGTACTCCTCAAGCAGGACTTCAGCTTTCAAATAGCCTTCCCCAACTTCATCATGCAAAGCGCAGTGAGATGGGCGGATGCCGAGCGTGACATTCGATGGAATGACCGAGGCCTTGTTGGAAATAGGAAGCTGTGTGCCGTCCTTCAGTTGAGCGCTGTTTTCCGTCAGCCTCTCCAGTTGCAGGAAGTTCATGGTGGGTGAACCTATAAAGCTGGCGACGAACAGATTGGCTGGTCGCTCATACAGATCTCGCGGAGTCCCGACCTGCTGGATTTCACCATCATTCATCACCACAATCCGATCTGCCAATGTCATGGCCTCCACCTGATCGTGGGTTACGTAGACCATTGTGGCCGATAAGCGTTGGTGAAGACGGGCAATTTCCAAACGAACCTGACCGCGTAAAGCAGCATCCAGATTGGAAAGAGGCTCATCAAAGAGAAAAACCTTAGGGTCTCGGACAATTGCACGACCGATCGCAACACGTTGGCGCTGACCGCCTGACAACTGGGATGGCTTTCTGTCCATCAATGCATCCAGCTCTAATGCCCTTGCGCTTTCAGCTACCCGTTCTTTGACTTCTGCCTTCGAATATCCGGCCTGTTTGAGCACCAGCTGCATATTCCCACGCACGCTAAGATGCGGGTAGAGAGCGTAGGTTTGGAAGACCATCGCAATTTCACGCTTTGAGGGTGGCAGGTGCGCGATGGACTTATCGTCAATTGCGATGTCGCCTGCGCTTTCATCTTCTAACCCCGCTATGATGCGCAGAAGTGTAGATTTTCCGCAGCCAGATGGACCGAGCAAGACAAGGAACTCGCCGGACTTGATGTTCAGATCAATTCCATCCAGCACGTTTTCGGCACCAAAGGACTTGTAGAGAGATGAGATTTTTAGATTAGCCATATTACAAGTCCAGTTTCTGCGCTTTACCAGTTCGCACTGCCTGATCTGCAGCCAGAACAACAGCCAGCGAGTTCACTGCTGCATTCATGTGGTCTTCCAGATCCAGATCTTCGCGGATAGCTTTGAGTACAAAGGCTTGCTCCCGGTCGCATAGCGCCTGATGCCCCGGTTCGCCTTCCATGCTGAGCACATCATCCTGTCGCGTAAACTCGCCCTTGGCATCTGTGTCGCCGTAATGGACACGAATGGTGGAGGTTTTGGTATGCATATCGATATCGTCAGAGCGCGCTTCGCCTTCCATGACGATGGAGACGCTTCCGTTCTTTGACACGACATCTTTCACAAAGAAGGCCGTTTCTGACATCATTGGGCCCCATCCTGCTTCGTACCAGCCGACGGAACCATCCTCAAACAACACCTGCAGGTGGCCGTAGTTGTACATGTCGTCGGGCAGTTCATCACTTAACCTCACACCCATGCCTCGCACTTCAACTGGCTTTGCATCAGTGATCTGGCACATGACGTCGATGTAGTGAACGCCGCAGTCTACGATCGGTGATGTGGTTTGCATTAGCTGCTTATGCGTTTGCCAGGTGGCTCCGCTGGACTGCTGGTTCAGGTTCATGCGGAACACATAAGGTCCGCCCAGCTTCCGCGATTGCTCAATGAGTGTTGTCCAGGATGGGTGATGACGCAGGATGTAACCGACGACAAGCTTACGCCCCAGCTTGCGGGCTGTCTCAACAACGCTTTGGGCATCTTCTAGCGTGGTTGCCAATGGCTTTTCGACAAAGATGTCTGCACCTGCTTCCATTGCCATGACGGCAAACTCTGCGTGGCTGTCAGAGTAGGTGCAGATGGAGACGAGGTCTGGTTTGGCTTCGACTAGCGCCTGTGCGAAGTCATGCTGGATTGTGTAGTGAGCCAGCTCTTCTGGTAACTCGATAGGAGAGCGGTTTATTAAGCCAACGATCTCAAACCCCGGATTGGCTTCATACGCCAGAGCGTGAGATTTGCCCATGTTTCCAAGACCTGCCACGAGGACGCGAATAGGTTTGTCACTCATTTGACTGCTCCTGAGGTTAGGCCCCGAATGAGCTGGCGTGAGAAGATCGTGTAAAGAACAAGCACCGGGATGATCGCCAATGCCATAGCCGCCAGAATTGCATTCCAGTTGTTGGTGAACTGCCCCACAAACACCTGTGCACCGAGTGTGAGTGTTTTGGTATGCTCAGCAGGCGCCAGAATGAGTGGGAACCAGAGATCATTCCAGACCGGGATCATCGAGAACACTGCTACCGTCGCCATTGCGGGTCTCACAAGCGGCAAAACGAGTCGGAAGAAGATGGAATATTCCGAAAGACCATCAATACGACCGGCAGATTTGAGATCTGACGAGACCGTGGACATGAACTCTGAGAGGATGAAGATCGCCAGCGGCAGGCCTTGGGCGGAGTAGACCAGAATGAGCGCCCAATGGGTGTTCACCAGATCCGTCGTGACCATGAGGCGGAGAATACCGACTGTACCCAGCCGGATTGGGATCATAATGCCCAGAGCCATATAGAGCCCTAGCAAGCGATTGCCGCGGAACTTGTACTCACTGAGCGCAAAAGCAGCCATGGCCCCAAACAGCAGGATGAAGAACAGGCTGGCACCGGTCACGAACAATGAGTTCCAGAAATACAGCGGGAAATTGCCCTGCTGCAGCACTGTTGAGTAACCGACCAGATCCAGAGTTTCAGAAGTTGGGAACTCCAGCGGTTGGCGGAAGATCGCCTTTTTTGTTTTGAGCGAGTTGATCAGAATGAGGAGTACCGGGAACAGCGCGATCACTGCAAATGCAAGCAGGATTACGTGCGCGCCCAGTTCTGCCATTCGGTTTCGTCTTGCACGAGAAATAGCCATTTGCGCCTCACATCTCGTAGCGTGTCAGCTTACGCTGAATGAAGAAGAGATAGATGGCAACGCCCGTCAGGATGATGAAGAACATCACCGTTGCGATGGCAGCCCCCATGTTGGGATCACCCGGCTGGAGCTGTTGCCCGTAGAACGTTCGGTAAAGAATCGTACCCAGCAGATCGGTCGAGAAGTTTGGCCCCGCCAGTGGACCTTGCGTAGTGTAGATCAGATCGAACGCATTGAAGTTGCCGACGAATGTGAGGATCGAGATGATGCCGATGGTTGGCAGAATGAGGACCAGTTTGATCTTGAAGAACTGAGAAATGCCGGTCACGCCATCACATTCGGCAGCTTCAATCACCTCATCTGGAATAGAAAGCAGTGCGGCATAGATCAGCATCATTGGAATGCCGATGAACTGCCAGACGGAAATGAGAGAGAGTGTGGTTAGCGCGGTTTCTTCCTTACCGAGAAACGGCAGATACCAGCTGCCAAGCCCGACTGACTTCATCAGGCCTTTCGACACGCCCCAGAGCGGAGACAACATCAGCTTCCAGACAAAACCGACCACCACAAAGGACAGCAGCGTCGGCATGAAGATGGCGGTGCGGTAGAGTTTTTTGCCCGGCAGGTGGACCATGGAGAGCAAAGCGGCAATCAGAATGCCGATCGGGTTCTGCACCAGCATATGGATCAGGAAGAAATAGCAGTTGTTCCAAAGCGAGTTCAGGAATGGTTCGACCCAGTACGGATCAAAGAACAACTTGATGTAGTTCTCCAGCCCAACAAATGAGATCACCTGTGTGGTTGTGTCTCTTTGGAAGAACGAAAAGCGCAGGGTTTCAGCCAGCGGCAGGATCATGATCATCGTATAGACGATGACTGCCGGTGTCAGAAAGACGAGTACGTGCCAGCGAAACGGCTTCTTTTTCCGTTCACTGACCATAAGGTCTTGTTCCACTTCTATCATCTCTCATTGCGAGGCAGATGCGCAGGCGAGCTGCACATCTGCTGTTTTGTGTTCAGGTAGGAGAGATGCCTTAGTCCATCTGAGGCTCATACCAGGAGCTCAGCCCCTTCTGCAGCTGGTTTGCTGCATCTTGCGGTGACTGCTTACCGTTGATAACGTTTGCAGAAACCACCCACATTTCGTTCCAGAGGTTTGGCGTACCGCGAGAAACGATCTGTGCAGCTGAGCGGTTGGTGGACTGGCAGTCCTTACGCCATGAGATGAACTCATCAGCGAGTGGATCAGACAGGGAGATCTCATGCTTGGACAAGGAGAAGAAGCCCGGAACAGCGTTGGAATAGAGTTCCGCAAACTCTTTGGTACCCATCCACTCCAAGAACTTCATCGCAGCTTCTGCATTTGGAGATGCTGCATTCAGGCCGATGCCGATATCGGTGTGGTCTGAGATGTAGCAGCTGTCGCCTTCCGCTGGCAGAGGTGGACGGAATGCGCCCAGTTTAAAGTCTGCATCACGGTTGAAGCCTGCGATTTCCCATGAACCTGATGGATAGATTGCAGCACGGCCCAGCGTGAAGAGTGTCTGGCTGTCCGGATAGGATTGAGCCTCATAACCGTCACCAAGGTACGGTCCCCAGCTGGCCAGAACCTCAAACGGCTTTACCCAGCCTTCATTTGTCAGTTTGCCTGTACCGGCGACGATGGCTTTACGGCCCTCTTCACCCTTCCAGTACATTGGACCGATGTTCTGATAGCCCATGGCAGCAGATTCCCACTGATCCAGTGTGCCCATGGCCATTGGAATGTAGTTGCCGTCTTCCTTGATCTTCTCGAGCACCGCCATGAACTCAGCTTGAGTTTTTGGTGGCTCGACACCAATCTCAGCAAAGGCATCCTTATTGTAGATGAAGCCGTGGATCACAGCAGCCATTGGCACGCAGAAGGTCGCGCTGCCATCATCCGTACTCCAGGCACCTTTGGCTGAATCCGGGAAGTTGTCGAGGGTTGCCATGCCCTGAAGGTTCTTCAGGTAGCCTTTGCTGTAAAGGTCCAGCGATCCATCGAACGGACGACAGGTGATCAGGTCACCAGCGGTGCCACCTTCCAGCTTTGCGTTGAGCGCTGCGTTGTACTGTACCGGAGCGGTTGGTGTGAACTTGATTTTGATATCGGGATGCGCCTTCATAAAGGCAGGCAGAATGGTTTCCTGCCAGATGCTCAAATCATCATTGCGCCAGCTTTCAATTGTCAGTTCTGAAGCCGCAAATGCGAAAGATGCGGAGCTCAGCAGCAAAGACGCAGCAATGCCCGATGACAAATAGTGTTTCATAAATTCCTCCCATAACAAATGATCGAATACCGCCTTGAAAAACTGCCGGTATCGCAATTCGCCTGCCCCCCAGCGGGCGAATATTCTTTTAGGCATCAGGTGATTGAAATAGCTCACCTGGTGCAAAAGCTATTCGGGTTGATGCAACCCAAGAACCTGAAGAGATTCTCCCAAATCTCCCTGAGTTTCTGCCAGTACATTGGTGGCTTGTTGTTTGGTTGCACCAAGCACCAACAACACAGCCAGCTTAATCTGATTACCGCTTTCATGCAGGGATGCTGCTGCTTTTTCCTGTGAGCAGCCCGTGAGTGAGACCACCATGTCTTTCGCGCGCTGGTCCAGCTTATCGTTGGTCAGCTGCATATCGACCATGTAGCCACGATATACCTTGTTCAGCCTCACCATCAACGCAGTCGAAAACAGGTTGAGAGCTGCCTTTTGGCTGGTCCCAGCCGATAGTCGCGTAGAGCCAGCCAGCACTTCCGCGCCGGTTCTTAAAAGAATTTCGTGCTCCGCATCTGCCAGCAATGGGCTCTGCAGATTGTTGGCTAATGATATGGTCAGTGCGCCTGAGGCACGAGCTGTCTGGATTGCAGCACGGGTGAATGGCGTGGTGCCACTGGCAGCCAGCCCCAATACAACATCCTGAACGCCAACCTTGTGTTCTATGATAAAGTTTCGGCCTGCTTCTACGCTGTCTTCGGCTCCTTCTTGAGGGCGCAAAAGACCTGCTTCGCCGCCTGCCAAACCGTAGATCAGACGCTCTTCTGGCCAGCCGAATGTGGGAATGAGTTCAATACCATCCAGAACGCCAAGGCGACCTGAGGTTCCTGCACCAACATAGACAAGTCGTCCCTCACCTGCCTGCAGTCGCCGAGCTGCCGCATCTACAGCAGTCTCCAGTTCGCCCAGCGCGGCCCAGACTGCATTGAGGGCCTGCATCTGGCCGCCCAGCAATGCTTTGAGAACCTCATCGGTCCCCCATGTTTCCAAGCCTGCGTAACGTGAAGATCTTTGCTCGGTTTCTCGCCATTCTCGTGGATTGGAATGTTCTGGAAACCCGACTTTTCTGGACATGCTGGACACGAGACTCTCCCTGATACCAATAGCATACCAACAACTCGCGATATGGCAATGATATATTAGAGAGAGCCCTTAATTTGGGTAATTCTAATAAATTCCCAGCATTTACCTGAGACAGTTGCAGATCACAGGTATTATTTTGGCTCTAGATTTTTTGGAGTTAATCCCAGCGAGCTTCTTCTTCCCGGCGTACGAACACAACCTGACGACCATCTGGCAGCAGTTGGCTGATTTGATCGGGCCCGCCATGTTCGTCAAACTCAACTAATCCAATGCCACTTGCATTCAGTAGGCGACGACCGTGTTGCGTGCCGACTGGCTTGCGCGGGATCACTTTCATTCCACGCCGTCTCGTGAGCCAGTTTAGCGGTGAGCGGGGCGCATAGAGCCAGCGGTTCAGATGATCGAGTTTGTCCAGCAGCTTTGCGGGGAACTCGTTCTTGATGCCGCTGCTGCAGATTTGCCAGATGTCCGGCCCTCTGGAATGGCCGCGCAGTTCTACGTCATACACAAACGAGTAATGCACATCTCCGGAGAGGATCGTGAAACGGTCTGGCGTTTTGCGGTGACGGAACACATTCAAAATGCCATCTGCCGTTCCCGGATGCGCCATCCAGTATTCAGCATCCACCATGAGCGGCTTGCCCATGAAGGTGAGGAGCTTCTGAAGGGTCTCGATCAATTTGACGCCGAAGATTGGTGCAGCAGATACAAGCAGAACGGCATCCTTGCCGCGAAGGGATCGCTGAAGGTCAGTGACAGCTTCCCAGTCCAACAAGCCTGAAGGCAAATATCCTGCCCGTTCTGATCTCCATCTGCGTGTGCGGGTGTCCAGAACCAACAGTGGCGGGTCCAGCTCCCAGTGGTAGTCCCAATTCTCAAAGCCAAAGAGATGATCCAGAAACTCATCGTAGGCGCTTGTGCCAGGGATCTTGAAGACCTCAGTCATCTCATCCAGCAGTCCACCTGCGAAGGCTTCCGGTTTGTTGCCCCAGCCCTGATTGAGCATGTAGGCGCACAGTGCATTACCGATGATGCGGCGGGAGAACGGGTGACCGTAGGCGGTCTCTTCCCAATCACGATTGAGGTTCCAGTCGTCCGTGACATCGTGATCATCAAAGATCATCGCGACAGGCAAATGCGCAAAGAGCCTTCGGACCTGACTGAGGCCTAAGACAAAGTCCTTCAGGATTTCCTGCTCAGTCTCATAAAGCTCTGTTTCTTCAGGTGTTAGACCCTCAGGTTTATCTGTCTCAACCAAATCCCATGCAGCAGGAGACCAGACGAGCAAATACATTGCCAGAAATTCAGCTAGTGTAATCAGGTGGTTGTGAGCATGGTCAGCTGTAAAAATCGGCTTTTCGACGCCGCCAAACAAGACAACCCAGAGCTTCCGGTTCTTTTCCAGATTGGGCAGAAACTTCTCACGCCGATAGTAGGTATCACCATGGCTATACAGATCTGACGCAGCATCAGGGATCTTGCTTTCCAAGCCGCTCAACTGCTCTTCTGTAATGCCAAGCTTTTCGATGAGCGAATGGATTGCTCGCAGCATTGGACCAGCTACATCATCTGAGTAAATCTGGTCACCGCTCATCACCAGTGCAGCAGGCCATTTCTCCTGATCAACCTTGGTCCCACCATTCGTGGCAATATGCTTAGCCAGGAACTGATCTGCAGCGACCAAGCCGTCACCTGATTCGTGGTGAGGTTTACGGCAGGAGCCATGCAGAAGCGAAGACACTTTGGAGCTGAGAAGGAAGCCGGGAAGCGATTGACCTTCATAACAGAGATCAGGTGCCCAAGCCGCGTGATCTTGCCAGCCTGCCGCCTCATCATCTGCCATACGCAAAGATAGGCGATAGTTGACCCAGACATCCTGTGGCAGTGGCTGATGAAGCGGAAGGTCAATCAACAGGTAATGAAGGTGCGTGCCTGCTGAAATCAGGTTCACCTCTGCCTGCTTTTTGGAAAGCTCATAGGTTTGCGGATCACCGCCTTGGGGCAGTAGCTCCAGCTTTACATCTGCCGGTGCGCGAACAGCGAGCCAGAAGGTTAAACGGGTGGTTTCTAATCGCCGCAGAATAGGGCCGGCAAGAACAGACGGGAGAGAAGAGGTTTCAGGCATTCGTTGATATTATTAGTTGCGATATCCAGAAGTGAAATTCTTAGGTGAGAGATAGGTGCGCAAACCTCAAAATCCAATAAGGGCCAACAACTCCCCCTCTCACCCAAGCCAAATTACAGAAGATTTCTGAACCTCACCTGAACCGAACCTGCCTTGACAGGCCCTTCTAATAGGTCTAGCAAAAACACGTATGCAGGGGAGTCTCACCTAGGAGACTGAGAGGCTGACAGAGCGCAAGCTCGGCGACGCGACCCTTTGAACCTGACCCAGTTGATACTGGCGTAGGAAGCACGGGTCGCGCGTCCTGTTATCAGGAGTATTGTATCCACCGCGCCCCACTCAGCAGGAGATCTTCCTGCGGTTTCCCAGCCAAAACTCATCTGGTGTCTTTCGAGTTATGAACTTGAGGAGCACCATTATGACTAGCCCAAAGCCATCCATCACCACAGGCTCCTTGCCTGCATCACGCAAGATCTACGTGAATGGCAATCTGCATGAAGACGTGCGCGTCCCAATGCGCGAAATCAGCGTCCATCCAACAGCAGGCGAACCACCGTTGCCAGTCTATGACAGCTCCGGCCCCTACACTGATCCTGCTGTTACAACCAGTATTTCCGAAGGTCTGCCAACAGTACGGCGCAAGTGGATCAAGGCTCGCGGAGATGTGGAAACCTATGAAGGCCGGGAGATTAAGCCGGAAGACAATGGCTTTGCACAGGGCGAGCGATTGGTTGCCGAGTTTCCGGTGAAGCCGCAGCCGCTGCGTGGCAAGGACGGGAAGTCTGTGACGCAGTTGGCTTATGCCCGCGCAGGCATCATAACGCCGGAGATGGAGTTCGTTGCTATCCGCGAGAACCAGATGCGTGAGGCCGTTGCCGAGGAACGTTCCGGCAATGACTGGGGAGCGAGCATTCCTGATTATGTGACGCCGGAGTTTGTTCGGGACGAAGTAGCGGCAGGTCGTGCAATTATCCCCTCCAACATCAATCACCCAGAGAGCGAGCCAATGATTATTGGCCGGAACTTTCTGGTGAAGATCAACGCCAATATGGGTACGTCCGCAGTCACCTCTTCCATGGAGGAGGAAGTGGACAAGATGGTCTGGGCAATCCGTTGGGGCGCGGATACGGTGATGGACCTCTCAACAGGTCGGAACATTCACAACACCCGCGAGTGGATCATCCGCAACAGTCCGGTGCCGATTGGGACGGTTCCGCTTTATCAGGCGCTAGAGAAGGTGAATGGCATTGCTGAAGATCTGACTTGGGAGATCTTCCGTGACACGCTGATTGAGCAGGCTGAGCAAGGGGTTGATTATTTCACCATCCACGCTGGCGTGCGTCTGCACATGGTGCCGATGACCGTTAATCGTGTGACAGGCATTGTTTCTCGTGGCGGCTCCATCATGGCCAAGTGGTGTCTGCATCATCACAAGGAAAGCTTCCTTTATGAGCACTTTGCTGAGATCTGCGATATCTGTCGCCAGTATGATGTGGCTTTCTCCCTTGGTGATGGTTTGCGTCCAGGTTCCATTGCGGATGCGAATGATGAGGCTCAGTTTGCTGAGCTGGAAACGCTTGGTGAGCTGACCAAGATTGCTTGGGCCAAGGATTGTCAGGTGATGATCGAAGGTCCGGGCCATGTAGCCATGCATAAGATCAAGGAGAACATGGATAAGCAGCTGGAATGCTGCCATGAGGCTCCATTCTACACACTTGGCCCTCTCACCACAGATATCGCTCCCGGTTACGATCACATCACCTCTGGCATTGGCGCGGCGATGATTGGGTGGTTTGGCTGTGCCATGCTTTGTTATGTGACGCCGAAGGAGCATCTGGGGCTGCCCGACCGAGATGACGTGAAGACTGGCGTGATCACCTACAAGATTGCCGCTCATGCTGCTGATCTTGCCAAGGGATTGCCGGGTGCTCAGCGACGAGATGATGCACTATCCCGTGCGCGCTTTGAGTTCCGTTGGGAGGATCAGTTCAACCTGTCCCTCGACCCAGAAACAGCCCGCAACTTCCATGATGAGACCTTGCCGAAGGATGCGCACAAAGTGGCGCATTTCTGCTCTATGTGTGGGCCAAAGTTCTGTTCTATGCGGATTTCTCATGACATTCGGGCTGATGCTCAGAAAGAAGGCATGGAAGCGATGGCGGCCAAGTTCCGTGAAGGTGGTGAGCTTTATCTTCCATTAGCGGAGGCGGAGCAGTGATTACGATTGCAGGAGCTGGCCTTGCAGGGCTGGCTTCCGCCTATGAACTGGCAAAGCGTGGTGCATCTGTCACCATCTTCGAGAGGGCAGAAAAGCCCGGAGAAAACAGCGTTGCCCGGTTCGCAGGCGGTATGCTGGCCCCTTATTGCGAGCGGGAAAGTGCGGAAGAGAATGTCATCACGCTCGGATGCAAAGCAGCTGATTGGTGGGCTGAGGTCACACCCGTTACACGGCATGGAACACTTGTGGTCGCACCACCGCGAGATCAGGCAGAACTGACACGGTTTGCACGACGGACGTCCCATTTCGATGAAGTTGATGGGCAGGTAATCCCTCAGATTGAACCGGCTTTAGAAGGCCGGTTTGAGCGAGGGCTTTTCTTCAAAGAAGAGGCTCATCTTGATCCACGGCAGGCGCTTGTTGATCTGACAAAGGCTGTCGAGAAGCTTGGCGTGGAGATCCGCTATGGCACTGACGCACCCTCGCAGGTTGACCTCAACTGCACGGCTATGGCAGCTGGTCTGCCTGACTTGCGGGCTGTGCGTGGTGAGATGGCGGTTTTGCAATGCCCGGAGGTTGAGCTGTCTCGTGTCATCCGCCTTATACATCCGCGTATGCCGCTTTATCTGGTACCGCGTACCGATGGTCTGTTCATGATTGGAGGCACAATGGTGGAGAGCAACTCAGACCGGCCGCCTACACTCAGATCTCTAACTGAGATGATGAGTGCGGCCTTTGCTATTCACCCGGCCTTTGCAGAGGCAAGTGTGGTGGAAATCGGCGCAGGCTTGCGACCTGCTTTCCCTGACAACCTTCCTCGTCTTGTTGAACGCAATGGAGTGCTTCACCTCAACGGGCTTTATCGCCATGGCTTTTTGCTGGCTCCGGCAATGGCACAGCAAGCAGCAGACCAGCTTTTATCGGAGACATGCAAATGAAGATTATCGTTAATGCAGAACCGCGCGAGGTTGCAGGCAAAACTCTGGCTGATGCTCTTACCGAGCTGGAATTTACCAGTCCAGCAATCGCAGCAGCCCTGAACGGCAACTTCGTACCTCGTGAGGACTATACAGAAACGCCACTTTCAGAAGGCGACAAGCTGGAAGTTCTAGCCCCAATGCAGGGAGGTTGAAATGCAGGTTTACGGTACAGAAATCGGCTCCCGCCTGCTTCTTGGCACAGCACAATACCCTTCACCTACCGTGCTGAAGAAGGCAATTGAGACCAGTCAGGCAGAGATCATTACGGTCTCCTTGCGGCGAGAAACTGCGGATGGATCTGGTGCAGGGTTCTGGGAGTTGCTGAAGGATTGTGACTGCAAAATACTGCCGAACACCGCCGGATGCCATAGCGTGCGAGAGGCTGTAACGACTGCACAGATGGCGCGCGAGTTGTTTGGTACTGACTGGATCAAGCTGGAAGTCATCGGCAACACAGATAGTTTGCAGCCGGATGTGTTTGGCCTTGTCGAGGCAGCGAAAATCCTGAGTGCAGATGGTTTCAAAGTGTTCCCGTACACCACGGATGATCTGGTGGTTGGAGAGAAGTTGCTGGAAGCTGGTTGTGAGCTGCTGATGCCGTGGGGCGCACCGATTGGATCTGGTCAGGGACTGCGGAACCCAGATGCGTTGCGGACGATGCGGGCGCATTTTCCTGGTGTTCCGTTGATCGTCGACGCCGGGATTGGTCGCCCTTCTCATGCAACTCGTGCGATGGAGTTGGGTATGGATGCTGTCTTACTCAACACAGCTGTCGCAAAAGCGGGAGATCCAGCATTGATGGCCAAAGCGATGGCGCAAGCGATTGAAGCAGGTCGGCTTGGTTACACCGCCGATCCAATGGAACCTCGGGATATGGCGGTTCCCTCTACCCCTATTCTTGGTATGGCGGAGTTGATCTGATGGAACGGTTTTACCTGATAACCGGGGATGTGGACTGGATCGAGAAACTCGTGCCTCATGGTGTGAAGCTTGTGCAACTGAGGATCAAAGATCAGCCCGAAGCTGAGGTTCGTCGGCAAGTCATCAAAGCCCAAGATTTCTGTAAGGCTCACGGCACCCAGTTGATCATTAATGACTACTGGGAGCTGGCATTGGAACTGGGCTGTGACTTCATTCACCTCGGCCAGGAAGACATGGATACCGCAGACTTTGCCGCTCTTCGAAGGGCAAGCGTTCGCTTTGGTCTTTCTACCCATGATGAAGCAGAACTAGATCGAGCTCTCTCTCATGAACCTGAGTATGTGGCACTGGGGCCTGTCTATCCAACCAAGCTGAAGAAGATGAAATGGGCGCCACAAGGATTGGATCGCGTCCATCGTTGGAAGCAGATGGTTGGCGGGACACCTCTTGTGGCCATTGGTGGCCTGACACCGGAGCGGCTTGCTGGCGTGTTCGAAGCTGGGGCAGATAGTGCTGCCGTGGTGACTGACATCCTGCAAGCACCAGATCCAGTTTCCAGAGCACAGGAGTGGGTGGAGGCCTGTAGGCTATGACACGCTATAATCGTCAGAGGATTTTGCCGGAGGTCGGTACAGAAGGTCAGGACCGGCTACGCGCTTCGCATGTGCTGGTGGTTGGAGCCGGAGGGTTGGGGTGTCCAGTCCTGCAGTATCTTGCTGGTGCTGGGGTTGGCATCATCACGATTGTTGATCCTGATGTGGTTGAGGAGAGCAACCTTCATCGCCAGCCGCTGTATTCTCTAGCCAATGTCGGAGAGAGCAAAGCGTATGCGGCAGCCGCTCGTTTGCATGGCTACAATCCAGAAGTAGAGTTACGCGCACGCAACATTGCTTTGGAGCCCGCAAATGTTTCTGAGTTGGTTGGTCAGGCAGATATCATCGTAGATGCGGCTGACACTTTCGCAGCCTCTTACACGCTCTCTGACGAATGCTATCAGCAAAGCAAACCGCTTATCTCGGCGTCGGCATTGGGAACGACCGGGTACCTTGGCGGATTTTGTGGCGGCGTGCCTTCGCTAAGGGCGGTCTTTCCAACGCCACCGACTAACGCTGCAAACTGCTCAAGTATAGGTGTTCTCGGTCCAGCTGTTGGAAGCATCGGGGCTATGCAGGCACAGATGGTTTTGGCTGTACTGTTGGGTTTCTCTCAGAACCCAATGGGCGGCCTCATTACGATCGATCTTAAGAGCTTTAAGTTCGGTGGCTTCTCTTTCCTCAACGCGAAGGAACCAGAGTGGCATGCGCCGTTTATCTCAACAGAAGGCTTAAGCTCTGATGATCTGGTGATTGAGCTGAGAGACAGCAAAGAAGCACCCGAGCCCGTTTGTCCGAGTGCTCAGCGTGTTCTTCCAGAAGAGCTCATCAACTACGACTTCGACGGCACTCAGCGCATTGTGCTTTGTTGCCGGACTGGTTTACGGGCATGGCGAGGGGCTCAAGTGCTTTCAGAGCGAGGGTTTAAGAACATCGCTCTGATTGCTGATAGCAGGAGCTAACTTTGTGCCTGCTGCTTCTCGAGATTGCACGTGTCAGCACCACGTTCGATCAAGTCAGGCACAAACAGCTTCTGGAGATTTTTAGGATCCTCACCGCCAATTAAGTCCAGCATGAACTGGCCCAGCGTTTCGCTTGGCTTCGATATCGGGAGATAACAAGTTGTAATTGGCGGTGAGAAATACTGCGATACGTTCAGGTCATCCGTTGCAATCACGACTGCATCGCGGCCATGTTCCATACCCCGCACCTGGAATCCTGAAAGAACACCCATTGCCGTCGCCTCATTGGCACAAATGTAGGCGGTTGGAGGCTCTTCAAACATGGACATCTCAAAGAGTTGCTCACGGCCAAACGCTGGCGTTAGGCGTCCATAAGCGATCAGAGATGGATCGAAACTCAATCCTGCACGAGACAAGGATGCCGTGTAAGCTTCCACCCGGTTTTGCGTGTAATTCAGCTCTTCTCTGGCGTTGATCATTGCGATCCGACGATGGCCTTTGGAGAGCAGGCGATCTACACAGATCGTGACAATGCGGCGGTTGTCCGTGTCCACATAGGCATGGGGTGCGCTGGCATCACTGGTACCATAGGTGACAAACGGGAACTCCTGCTCCTGCATGAAGCTGATGCGGGGATCGTTTACTCGTGTTCCAGAGATGATAATGCCATCGGCCTTCTTATTCTGGACGATACGCTTTATGACTTCGAAGCTCTCATCAAAACTGGCTACCTGATACTGCACCACGCGATAGGGCGTGTGGGCGATTGCTCGGGAGATGCCGCTGATTAATTGCGTGTAGCCCACCCCTGCCCACTCGTCATCATCAGGTGATGCAATGACCGTCACCATCGCAATCTGATAGGTTTTGCCAGTGCGCAGTTGAACACCGCTTATATTCAGCTCATAGCCCAGCTCTTTTGCAGCCTGCAGAACCTTGTCACGGGTGCGCGGGCGCACCTGAGGGGAAGCATTGAGCGCTTTAGAAACGGTGGCAGTTGAGAGCCCTGTTTCTCTCGCAATTGTTTTGATCGTTGGTCTTTGCGCCATTGGATACTCAAGCTGGGGTCGGTTGTGCCTTTGACAGCACATCCTGAAAACGAAGATAGACAGCGGATGTCCAAGCGAATGCTTTGTCGCGTAGACCGTCTCCAGTCAAGGCATCAAAGTTTTCTGCCATTCCTGAAGCCTCGCAAGTTCTCATAAACCGCTTTGCCAGTTCATGCGCGAGTCGGATCTCACCTTGCTGACATAAACCATCAAAGATCAGCAGTGTGGTTGGTGCCCATATGGGGCCACGCCAATATCCATCTGCTTCATAGTAAGTGCTCTGTGGGTGTTCTGTAGCAGGTCCCCATTCAGTGAGGAAGCCTAGGGAATTGAACCTTTCGAGCAGTTTCTCGGCAATCTCTCTTGGCAGATCACTGCCGAGCAACAGCGGCATAAACTGGGCAAGGCTGGTATCTGGAAGGGTCAGCTCTGGTTGCGCTGACTTGCGGAACTCAAAGGTTTTGCCATTCCAGAGCTGCCTGATCATCAGATCCCTGAGGTCCGTGCTTATCTGATCAAACTTACTGGCAACCTCTGGTGCTTCCGCCTTTCGATAGAGCTGAGCAATGCACTTTGCAGTCAGGCAGAGGAAAGTGGGCAGGTCTGGCCCAATCACAGGTCCACCATGATCGAAGAAGCTGGCATTGTCCCAGCCGCTATCATTGCCGTGAAAGTAACTTGGAAGCTCCTGCGGGTTTGCGCGTGTGTGCGTGAGCCAGTAGCTAAGTTGACGCTCCATTTTCTCGCGCAGATAGACGAGTTGATCGGGCGTGAAACTGCCCCGATATGTTTCAAGTATGTGGGAGATAGCCCAGCCATGAACAGGGGGTTTTGTGAATGCGAACGAAGCTCCAGCATCATGCACAAAGTCTGGCAGCAAACCGCTCTCGTCTTGCCACTCATAAATGGCAGCAAACTGACTAAACGCCAGCTCAGGATCGATACCAGCAAGGCCAATTGCAGAAAAGGCGTTGTCCCAGCTCCAGATGTTGATCATGTGGTTCTTAGACATGTAAGTGGCCGGATGTGTCAGGGTACCCTCCGCCGGGACTGTGTTTGCCCATAGAAGGTACGTGGCTAACTTCTCCGCTTCACTCTGATGTTGCTTTCCATGCCATTCGGCGAAGGCTTGCTGAGACGCTGCCTGGACATCCTCAAAAGAGGTCTTCGTAACTTCCGGACAAAGGCGACGGTGAAGGATTATACCGCCTTCAAACTGTTCTCCTGAAAAGGTCAAGGCAACGTTGTCTGCATGGTCACGCCGCCAGTTGCCTTCAACTGTGGCGTTGCCTTTCGAGGTGAAGGGAGTCAAGCGCAGGTTTTCTCCTGCAGCGACAATGCATTGCTCCCCACCTGGGTGTTGGAAAGCATAGTCATACCGGGAGCCTTCAAGAGCAAATCGAACCGAGGCTCCATGCCCTTTTAAGTGGAGCACTTCTCCATTCCCGATACAGAAGCTGATGTCTCCTCTTTTCTGCTCATCAACGAACAGTTCAACATCCAGCCGGTGTGGAAATAGAGAGAACCGAGGTGCCAGTTCTGAACCATCCTCGCTTAAGAACTCCAGCTTGCACAAACGACCAAGGCTGGGTCGCTCATCTCCGCCTGCCATGTAGCGAAGGTAGCATTGTTGTTCACCACCCTGCCCACGCACCATGGAGAGCGTTGTGAAGCGTTGGTGGCGAGAGAAGGGTACTCGGGTAAAGTCAAATAGCGTCATGCATTACCCTTTCACCGAGGAGCCAATTGAACCATCCATGATGTAGCGCTGTGCAAAGAAGAACAGGATCAACGGCGGAATGCAGAGGACGACCGTAATAGCCGCAATTGAAGTGATGTCTGTTTCATGCAGGCCCTTGAACATGGAAAGGCCCAGCGTCAGCGTGTACTTGGACTGGTCGTTTAGATAGATCAGTGGCCCCAGATAGTCGTTCCATGCGTTCATGAAATGGAAGGTACCAACAAGCACGAGCGCTGGCATCATCAATGGCAGGTGGATGCGCCAGTAGATCTGCCAGGAGTTCGCGCCATCCATGCGCGCGGCTTCATCAATCTCGATGGGCACAGTCATGATGTATTGGCGCAGCAGGAACACGAAGAATGCATCTGCAAAGTAAGCTGGCACGATCAATGGTTTGAGCGTGTTGATCCAGCCAAGCATGTTGAACTCCATGTAGAGCGGGATCATTTTCACATCCCACGGGATCATCATGGTTGAGAGCAACAGGACGAAGATGGCATCGCGGCCTTTGAACTGAAAACGTGCAAAGCCGAAAGCTACCAGTGAGCAGGAAAACAGCTGTCCGATGGTGGAGAGAACCACCACGATTACTGAGTTTTTGAGATAAACATCAAATGGTTGTTTGAACCATGCAGTGACAAAGTTCTCCCACATAACCTCGTTTGGCCAGAAGACAGGCGGGAACTGGTAGAGTTCTCCGATGCTTTTTACGGCGGTGATAAAGGTCCAATAAAACGGGATGATGAACATCGCAGAGAGAAACAGCAGCGCGCCATATGTGAGGGCTCTAGTCATCACTCGCCTCCGTCTTTTTCATCTCGCCCTCGTAATAGACCCATGCAGAAGATGACTTTAGAACCATCATGGACAGAGCGAGGATGATCAGGAACATGACCCAGGAGTTGGCGGCAGCAAATCCCATCTCGAAGTACTTGAATGCGTTGTCATAAATGTACATGGCGAAGAAGTAGGTGCTCTCCAAAGGACCACCGCCGGTCAGCAGCAACGCGATTGTCAGCTGTTGGAAGGCTGAGATGATCGATGTAATCACCGTAAAGAGCAGCATGGGTGAGAGCATGGGGATGGTGATGTAAACTAGCCTCGCCCACGCAGGCACGCCGGAAATCTTTGCAGCTTCATACAGCTCTTTCGGGATGGATTGCAGGCCCGTCAGCAAGATGAGCATGGTTCCGCCAAGCCCCCAGAGGGAAGCAATCACGATTGCCAGCAAAGACCAATTTGGGTCACCCAGCCAGTTTGGCCCTTCAATGCCCGCAAGGCCGAGCAGGAAATTCAGGATTCCGTACTCGTGGCTGTAGATCCACGCCCAGATGGTGACGAGCGCGACACCGGAGATCACTGAAGGCAGATAGAAGATTGTTCTGAAAAAGCCTGTCCCGATGACTTTCTGATTAAGCAGAACGGCAAGGAGCAAGCCGAGGATCACGTTGAATGGCACAAAGAACAGGCCAAACTTCACCGTGATCCAGAGACTGTCCCAGAACAGTGGATCTTCAGTCAGCATGACCTGATAGTTTTGCAACCCAACGAACGTCCGCTCCCCCACCACAGGCCAGTCATAAAAGCTCATAATGAATGAAAAGATGAGCGGCCCAAAGGTGAAGAACAGGAAACCCAAGATCCAGGGAGAGATGAATAGATATGGTGTTAGCTTTTCGATGAAGCGATGCCGCTCCTCAGCAACTTCATCCTGCACGACCAGTGTAGTCATCTCTCCCTCCCCCAACATTCTTATTTCAGGTGACGCTTGGAACGCGCAACCGCACTATCCAAATGCTTCTTAGCGTTACCTTTTTCGATCATTGTCGCTTCAATCGCGCGCTCGAGATTGGTTTGGATCTTGCCCCAGTTCTTATGCTTGAGGAACGCGTTGGACTCGCGATCTGAAAGCGCCAGCATTTCGAAGAATGGCTGGAAAATTGGGTCAGATGTGAGTTCCATCTCTTCAGCAACACTCGTGCGGATCGGCAGATCGTTCTCACGCAGTTTGACAGCCTCTGGAGAGGCAAAGAACTTCACGAACTTCCAAGCGAGTTCCGGGTTCTTGGTCGCTTTGGCAATCGACATAGCGGATGCGCCGATGGACGAATGAACTGGCTTGTCTCCGAACGCGGGCAGCATTGCCACGCCATAGTTGATGCCTGCTTTATCGATACCGCCTTTGGACCACATTGCACTCTGGAACATTGCCAGTTTGCTGCCTTTGAACAGCGCTGAGCCGGAGGTGCTATCGCCAATACCGAGAACGGTGGCTTCCTCGTTCTTTGCCATATCCGCAAACATAGTCAGCACTTCAACAGCTTCAGGACTGTTCATGTATCCATCAACAGCGCTTCCGTCTTCGGCGATGAACCGTGTGCCGTTGGACCAAAAGAACTGCTCGTAATCGTATGGATCTGGCTTGGCTTCCACAGCAAAGCCGTAGGTTTTGCTGGCTTTATCGCGGAACTTGGCGGCTTTTGCGCGAAGGTCCGCCCATGTCCAGCCTGCTTCCGGCTCTGCAACACCGGCTGCTGCAAACATATCCTTGTTGTAGTAGACCACATGAGTGGTGAAGCCTGCCGGAATACCGTAGGCCTTGCCTTCCACACGGGTGATATTGATCAGGCCTGCCGGGATGTCTTCAAGGTCCATTTCCTCAGCATCGCGCGCCATCAACTCATCGAGAGGCATCAGGGACGAGTAGTATTTGGGGTAGTTCCACATGTACATGACATCGGGCGGGTTTCCGGCACCGAATGCAGCAATCAGCTTTTTGTCATAGCCGTCACCATAGGATTCCACCTGCACCTTTACACCGGGGTTCGCTGCCTCAAACCGCTTAGAAATTTCCTGCAGAATGCCAAGGTTCTCGCTGCTGTTCCACGTTGCGAAACGGAGCACCTCTTCTGCAGATGCAGCACTGGCTCCTCCCAAAGCCATCGAGGCAACTGTCGTCACCATCGCCAGTTGTTTCAGATGCTTTTTCATTCCTCTCCTCCTTCTATGCAATGCAAAGTGCTGCTGTTTGCTGACGCTCAATCAATGAACGTGTTTCCCCATCCAACTGACGTGGATAGGCCTCCCCCTCAGGATTGAAAAGATGGCAGTGCTCTGCTGGAAATTTGAGATGGACTCTGTCGCCCATGTTGACCGGATGCGTTCCCCTTGTGACAACCGTAAGCCCCTGCCCCGTATCCAAACGAACGTGAACCTGGCTTTCTGTTCCCAATCGTTCAACCAGTTCCACATTGCCACTCATATG
Source organism: Pseudovibrio sp. JE062 (assembly GCF_000156235.1). Classification (NCBI taxonomy): domain Bacteria; kingdom Pseudomonadati; phylum Pseudomonadota; class Alphaproteobacteria; order Hyphomicrobiales; family Stappiaceae; genus Pseudovibrio; species Pseudovibrio sp. JE062. Next base: position 509,549 of record NZ_DS996807.1, on the reverse strand, counting down.
GGCTTCTGCTTCCTCAACCAGCTCCACATTTTCCGGACGAATGCCGAATGTGTGGAGCTGGCCGGGAATGTGTTGCACGGGAGCACTTAGCTGAAACGGAATAGATCCAGACATGCTTTCAGAGGTGAGCGCAATGCTCATCTCATTGATCGCACTGGCGTTTACTTTCATCATGTTCATCTTGGGCGAACCGATGAAACCGGCAACAAACAGGTTTTGTGGGGCATAAAACAGCTCAAGCGGAGTGCCAAACTGTGCGACAACGCCTTTGCTCAGAACAACGACGCGGCTGGAGAGCGTCATCGCCTCGACTTGGTCATGCGTGACATAGATCATTGTCGCACCCAATCGGCGGTGCAGGTTGGCAAGCTCCACGCGCATGCTGACACGCAGGCCAGCATCGAGATTGGAGAGTGGTTCATCCAGCAAGAACAGCTTGGGATCACGTACGATTGCACGCCCAATAGCAACACGCTGACGCTGGCCGCCCGAAAGCTGCTTGGGACGGCGCTTCAGTAAGTCCGAGATTTGCAGGATGCGAGCAGCAGTTTGAACGCGTTCTTCAATCTCCGCTTTGGGTACGCCGTTCAAAGACAGGCCGAAAGAGAGGTTTTTGTAGACGTTCATATGCGGATAGAGCGCATAGTTTTGAAAAACCATCGCAATATCCCGCTTGGCAGGAGCCAGCTGCGTGATGTTTCGCTCTCCCAACCACACTGATCCGCCGGACACGTCCTCCAGACCTGCGATGGACCGCAGCAGTGTGGTCTTACCGCAGCCAGACGGGCCGAGGAAACTCACGAACTCGCCATCACGGATGTCCAGATCAATCCCGGTCAACACCTGCGTTGTGCCGAAGCTCTTAAAAAGCTGTTTGATATTCACCCCTGCCATGGATCTCCCCCCGAAGCTGAGCAAGGCCACTCAAAATATAAACGTTTAATTTTATATGTAAAGCTACTTAAGTTTTAATCGCCTTACTCACCCATCTGGTTCATCCGACCAGATCACCACGCCAAACGGCGGGATCTGCTCTCCTCCCACAAACGTCTTAACTGAGCTTCCAAGCTCGATCTTTATGACTTCACTGGTGAAATTGAACGCGAACTTAAGATGCCCGCGCTGTGTGATGCGTAAGCCCTCCTGCGTCCCGGCGTGAGGCTCCACAGCAGCCCATTTCACCAGATACTCAGCGAGCTTTTTCTGAAATGCTCCATCAAAATGCGCGGCGGCGTAGATGCACATCGTGTTACCAACTAAAGCCGGTTGGCCGTCACGATAGTCAGACTGGAAGCTAGCCAGAACAGTCTCTGAACTCTTCAGGCATTCACGCCAGTTGGTGACTTCACCCAAATAGTCCTCAAAGAAGATCTGATCCTGATTGTAAGGTGGAAGGGACTCCACACGAACCACATCCAGATCAATGAGAGCTTTGAAACTGCCCGGCGGCAGTGGTTCAGCCACGTGCATATGTTTTGCTTTACTGCCCGTTCTTGGCCCCAGATAAACTCTGGCTTCAGCATCCTTCAGGCGTGACGCAAACTCGGGATCATCAATGATCACGTCAGGCAGGATGATCAGTTTATATCCCGCAAGGCCAGAGTGCGGGCCAATGATATCAACATCAACGCCGATCTGAGAAAACGTTGCGTACCAGTCCATTGCCACTTTCGCGCTGGAGTAATCACCTCCCTGAGGCAAAGTATGAGCAGCCCAACGAGACGGATAATCAAGCACAAGGGCAACCTGTGCCTTTTGTCTGGCTCCTGTTTCAGGCAGTGATGCGCATTCTTTCGCAACCTGAGCCACTTCCCAAAACGCTTGATCGGGTTCATTGTTGGGCAACAGCAGGCCTGTATGGAACTGCTCCTGCGCAAATTTGGATTGGCGCCAGCGGAAGTAACAGACAACATCAATTCCATGAGCATAAGCCAGCCAAGTCCAGAGGCGGATCATACCATCCTGCGGCGATTGATTGTGTTTTGCCCAGTTCACCGGCCCTGGCTGTTGCTCCATCACCCAGGCTTTTCCTTTGCCCACATGGCGATAAAGATCATGATTGAAAGCCGGTTGATCTGGTAGCCCTACCCTTAAAAGGCGTGCTTTTTCAGTGTCATCTTTGAGAGCATTGACCAGCGCACCCATGGGGTAACTGTCCCAGGATGCAAAGTCGATGTCATTGCCGACAGCGTAGTGATCGTAGTCCGTGTTATGACCCATGAAGTTATGGGTAATAGGCGCATTGCCGACATGCTTTCGCAGCACATCCACCTGAGTGCGATTGAACTTCACCACCTGATCAGATGAGAAGCGATAGAAGTCCAGCAGATGGGTTGGACTCGGCTCTTCAACGAGATTATTGGGTAACTCCACCTGCTCAAATGAGGTGTAACGCATACCCCAGAAGCACGTTCCCCAAGCTTCATTCAGGGCTTCGATCGAGCCATACTGTTGTCTGAGCCAGTGACTGAAAGCCTGTTTTGCTGCGGGTGAGTAGCTGTAGATCGTGTCGTGGTCGCCGTACTCGTTATCAATCTGCCAGGCTTTGACGTGTTGGTTCTTGCCATATCTCTTTGCAAAGGCTTCTGCAATTTTTGCTGCGTACTCAAGATAGATTGGGCTGGAGAAGCAGTAGTGGCGCCGCGCACCAAACTTGCGTGTCACTCCGTTTTCGTCAACCGGCAGAATTTCAGGATGCTTATCAATCAACCATCTGGGAGGCGCTGCTGTTGGTGTGCACATAACAACCTGCAAACCCGCTTCGCCGAGGATGTTGACGGCTTTATCCAACCACGCCCAGTCAAACACGCCCTCTTCCCGCTCGACAAGAGCCCATGAGAACTCCGCAACGCGCACCCATGTGAGCCCCAATTCAACCATCCTACGCGCATCATCCGCCCATAGCTCCTCTGGCCATTGCTCCGGATAATAGCAAGTCCCCAACTCCAACATCCTACACGCCCCAACTCATTCACCTGGAAATCACTGAGTGCCCCTGCGAGAATCACTCAACACCTGAGATATATCAGAGAGTCAGATGAAATATAAACGTTTAATTTTTGAATTGGGGAAAGTGTAGACTTAGAGATGCAACACCGCATGGGTGTTTTTACGGACAGAGACCATCTCCGCCCGTAAATCTCCAATTTTAAAATGTCTTAGAGTACTGCAAGAAGAAGCGGCGGCCTTCTGCTAGGACATTGCGGTTGCGGCCGGAGCTTGCGGTGACGTTGTTTTGCTTGGTATCGAATACGTTTTCTACTCCAAGTTTTATGGTTCCAAAGTCAGCGTCGTACTTTGCGCCAGCGTTGACGGTGAAGGTTTGTTTGAGTTTCAAATCTTCCGAATTTGGGTTGCCATCATCAACATCTCGGCCTGAGCCGTAGATTGCCTCACCATGAAGGCTTAAACCGATATCGAAGCGGTAATCGGAGTACAGTGTTGCCTGGAAGGGAGAGCCAATACGGTTGTTTGGTAAGGCATCATCAAGATCACCGTCCTCATCATAGTCATAGATACCTTCCTTATAAGAAAGGATCATTCCGAGGCTCCAATAGCTGTTAATCTCAGCTGTTGTGTTTAACTCAGCGCCCCAAATACGTTCTTTTCTCTGTCTAAGCGCGCTCGCGTCAGGATTGAAGGTCAGACCTTTGTCAGTTGTTGAAAGAAATACTGAGGTTGCAACAGACACTTTACCGTTATTGAAACGACCACCAATTTCATAATTGTTCACAATCGCTGCTTCTGGTTTCAGATCAGAAAAATCAAACTCTGTTCGAGCTGGATTTGTATCATCAAAAGAACGACGGGTGAAACCACCGACATCAGGAACAGAGAAACCTTGAGAAAAGCCAGCAAAAAGATCGAAATCATCGGTGAGATGCATTACACCTCCCAGATTAAACACTGTTGCATCATAAACGGTATCACCGCCTTTGACATATGCTTCAGCCACGTTAATCAGAGCACCCCGATGATAATATGTTCCAGAAGGACGCGTATAATCACCGACGCTCAGATCATAACGCTGATAGCGCAGACCACCTCGTAACTCAAACATTTCGCCGACAGGTACTTTCAACTGGCCGAAAACAGCAAATGAGTTCTGTTCCATCGGGCCCATAATGTCCCGACCGTCCGGCAGCTTCTGCGTTACGTCTTCATATGTAAAGTCACCGCCGTAGCTGAACTCCAAGCCCTCGTAGAAGTCACTAAGATCGCGATCAAATGTAGTGCGAACTCCGACCTGCTTCATGAACACGGAATTTTGTGAACGATCAGGATCCGGGCTATATGTGAACGGATTAGCAGCACTCAAGGGTACCAATGCGGAACGGCGTTCTGTGTCATTATAGAAGAGTTCGACATTTGCATCGCCGAGGAAACCTACATCATAGATATTCACCGTCGCTGTAATGTTCTTTGCATCTTCCATCGGGCTTAGGCCCTTATATGGCGCGCTAGTATCTTGAGACACAGGATCTGTTGTGAAGTCAGAATAAAACTCAATGTCTTGTTCCATCTTCAACACGTTGGCATAGATGGAAACATCGAAACGATCTGCCTCAAAACCGACACGGCCAGAGATGTTGTACTGCTCAATCCCAGAGCCACCGCCCTGCCCTGTTGCAGGGTCTTCAGGAATACGCGTTCCATTTCCAGCAAACAGGTCGCCCGTATTTTTGAACTGGCCGTTCAGTTGAATGCTTTTGCCATCTTTCCGATATCCAGCCTCAGCACTTGTAAGCACATGTGCACTGTCTTTGATGTCACGCTCACTTGCTGAGATCGTTGTCGAGAAGGAGCCGCTGAAGCCTTCCTTGTCTGCATCTTTGGTGATCACATTGATGACACCACCAGTCCCCCCATCACCATAGACGGCGCTCGCACCATTAATGATCTCGATACGCTCAATGCTGTCTGCATCAATCAGACTGAGAACACGGTTTACTTTGCGAAGAGAAGAGGTGCGCGGACTGCCATTCACCAACACCTGCAATGATCGCCCTCGGAAGGTCTCTCCTAACCCGCTTAGTGTATCATTGCTGACATTCAAGCCTGGAATATAGCGCCCCAAAGCCGTGGTGATATCACCATTCGCCGCAACCATTTGCTGTAGCTCCTCACCGGAGATCACCTGCACAGTACCCGGAATAGAAGAAATGGACTCCTCGGTGCGGCTGGCGGTTACAACGACGGTGAGGTCGGTGTCGTTTTCGATGGCATCTTGTGCGGTTGCGGTGGATGCTGTTTGAAACATTGCGAAAGGCGCGACGGTGCATAGCAGCACCCGCGCGAGGGAACCTCTGTTCCCCATTGCGACGCTTTTCATTTTGCCCCCTAAGTATTTACAGTAGATGTGGTTGAGAGTTCAGCACCTTCGGCAGTTTGTTGCCCCTTGCCGATGGATGCTTTTTTGAAGAAGTGCATGCTAGCCAGAATGCCTGCGACGGAGCAGGCGGTGGCGAGCGAGAAGAGAATGCCGTAGCCGGAATGCTGAGCGATCATGCCCGCGGCAACACTGCCCAACATGTAAACCAGCAGGTTTGCGCAGCTGAGGATGGTGAAGTCCGTTCCAGCTTGTTTGAGTGAGCTGACCCGCATGAAGGCGCTGTAGAGGCCTACGATTTCCATGTAACGAATGAAGGTGTTGGCGGCAGACAGGCCAACCAGAACAGCAACACCGCGATAATCCAGCAATGCAACTGTTGCGTAGCCGAGGAAACACAAGGTTCGCAGGCCACCGATGAGCCATAGGAACTGCATCAGTCCTGCACGTTTGATCAACACCACCGCGATGGCTGAACCACCCAGGCCGACACAAGCTGCAGCTCCACCGCTGACCATGCCGATTTGAGAGAGTGTGAAACCGAAATCGACGAGGAACGCTTGCTCGACGCCTTTCACCAGACCTTCTGGCAGGCGGAACAGCAAGGCGAAGAACAGCAACATCAAGGTACTGTGGCGTTTTACGAACTTGATGATGGATGGCCGTGACTTGCCCTCGCCTTCCGCCGTTTTGTCTTTGCGTGGGTTTTCTCTGAAAAAGAGCAGCGGCAGCAAAGTCAGGAAGGAGAGAGCGGCGGCTGTCTTGAGTGCTGCGCTCCAACCCCACAGATCATGCAGGAATAGGGAGAGAGAGCCGCCGATCAGGACGCCAGCGGCGACACTACCACCTTGAACCGCATTGCCCAGTGGCTGGTCCTTTGGTGCCAGATGCTCCACTGCAAAGCCGTCTGTCGCGATGTCCTGTGTAGAGGAAGACAGCGCCAGAACCATCAGCAGCGGGAACAGGATGTGTAAATGCTCTGCAACGTTGAGCGTGGAGAGATAGGTGATGATGCCAACGGAGACGAACTGCATCGGGATAATCCAGCTGCGGCGCTTTCCCAAAGCTGCAATGTAGTATCTGTCAACCACCGGTGCCCAGAGGAACTTGATGACCCATGGCAGCATTAAAAGTGCCATGGAACCAATGCTGACCAGGCTGATGCCCTTAGCTCTGAAGATGGCAGGCATGGCTGCAGCAACCAGATAGACCGGAATGGCCTGCGCTACATAAAGTCCCGCAAGAACAACAATAACTGAACGTGCGGTGCGCTCGCCTTGCTCAAATTGGGAAGATGTACGCCCCTGCCCTGCAATAAGGGTGTTGCTGTCGTTAGCCATTTTCTACCTAGCGCTCAACGGCCTGGCTCGAACGAGTCGCTCTGGCTAACCAATTAATGATTTTTAACTAGTGTATTACACTCATATTATCAATCTGCACATGCAACTTAATCGCAGGTAGATCCTAGGGTTTAAACAGATATCAGGCTTGCCTTTAGGGCATATCCCTAGGTTAGGCAGTCCGTGAGAACATTGCTTCAAGTTGGACCTGCTCATGCAAGAAACCCATAACCACATTTCTGGGATCGGCTTGTGTATTCATGAGTTTAAACCTCAACTTCATTTCAACACCTCACAAGCAGATCATGAGCAACGCATCCCAAACACGCAGTCTCGATCAACTTCTCAAGGGTGAACGAGCTGTTGTGCGCGCAATCGAGAGTGAAGAGACAGCTGATGGCCGCGCACTGGTGGTTCGCCTGAATGCTCTCGGCATCAATATCGGCAAAGAGGTGAGTGTTATTCGACTGGCCTGGTTGGGTGGCCCCATGTTGCTGCGGGTTAATCAGGCAACACAGGTGGCCATCCGCCGTTCTGAAGCGCGGAGCGTTGTTGTGGAGGAGATCAAAGGCGATGAATCCCCGGCCTGAGACAGGAGCCCAAAGCACGCCTAGGATTGCTCTTATCGGGCAGCCCAACACGGGCAAATCCATGCTGTTCAATCGCATCACCAACGCACGGGCATCGGTCGGCAATTGGCCGGGCATCACCGTGAACGTAATGCGCGCACGTGTTCCTTTGGATGGGCGAAAAGTGGAATATGTCGATCTGCCAGGGATTTACAATCTGGAAGGTGGCTCTGAGGACGAAGCGGTGGTGAACCGCTTCCTGACCAAGTTTCCCGTCGATCTGGTGATCATCGTTATCAATGCCGCGCAGATCGAGCGTCAAATCCTGATGCCGTTGCAGGTTAAAGCTTTGGGCCTGCCTGCTGTTGTCATGCTCAACATGTGCGATGAGGCACACAAGCTTGGCATCACGTTTGACCTGGAGAAACTTCAGGACTCTCTCAAGATGCCAGTGGCCCTTATCAGCGCCAAGTATGGCACCGGCTTTGAAGGTGCTATGAAGCAGGTTTCAGAAAGCCTCAGCTCTGAGTTTGCGAGCAAGCCGGTTCTGGCTGACTACGACTCTCTTTTCAAAACGCTGATGACCGAGGAAACGCTTGATGATGCGCTGAAAGGGTGTGTCACTCTTCCCAAAATATGGCCGAAGACACTCACGGAGAAGCTGGATCAGCTGTTCCTGCATCCTCTGCTTGGTTTGCCTATGTTCTTCCTCAGCATGCTGGTCATATTCTCGGTTATCTGGGAGATTGGCTTGCCCTCGCAAGACCTCGTGAGCAGCGGCGCTGATTGGGTGCAGGCAACTTTGCTGGAACCGGGGTTGGCATGGGCACCTGGCTGGCTAAACAGCTTCCTGATCAACGGCATTTGGCTTGGTCTGTCTACAGTCGCCTCTTTTGTGCCTTTGCTTGTGCTGTTCTTCTTTTGCATGGCAGCCGTGGAAGACAGCGGTTATCTGGCCCGAGCTGCCTTTTTGATGGATGCTCTGATGCGACGCGTTGGACTGGATGGCAGGGCGTTCGTTATGCAGATGATGGGGTTCGGATGCAATGTTCCCGCGTTGATGGGGACACGCGTGATGCGGACGCGCTCACTGCGGTTGCTGGCTATGCTCGTTATTCCGTTTTCGCTGTGCTCAGCACGGCTTGCAGTGTTCGTCTTCATCATCAGTGCCACTTTCCCCAGCTCCAAGGGCGCACTCGTTCTCTTTTCCTTTTATGTGATCAGCTTTCTCGCAGCTTTTTCGACTGCAGCGATCTTCAGTTTTTCGCGCCAGTTCAAAAGCAAGGAGCCGTTTTTGCTGGAGATACCGCCCTACCGAGTACCAACGGTGAAGCAGGTGCTTTTACGCGGCTGGGGTGAGGTGCGCGAGTTTATCAGAAGAGCGTCGCGCTTCATCATCATCGGCTGCATTCTTGTGTGGCTGCTGACAAACCTTCCTGTTGGTGCGGAAGGGCTCAACACCTACGGCGGCCAGCTTGGGGTTCTGCTTCAGCCGATTATGGAGCCCATTGGCATCAACCCTTATCTCACCCTGGCTCTGATCTTCGGATTCATCGCCAAGGAGATCGTGATCGGGTCACTTTCCACCATCTACGCTCTTTCTACCAGCGGTGTTTCTCAAGCGATTACAATGAGCGTTACACCGCTGGAAGCCTATAGTTTTTGCCTGTTCTGCCTGCTTTACACGCCTTGCCTGACAACCATCGCTACAGTTCATGCAGAAGGGAAAAGCTGGCGCTTCACAAGCTTTTCCCTGATCCTGTCACTTACCTATGCCTGGGCGGTGTCTTTCATCTTCTATCAAGGTGCAAAACTGCTAGGGTTTTAGCAGGAGTTACTCCTCTTCCCAGAATCCCGCGATGTAACAGTTGTCCGCCTTGAAGCCGACTTCATTGCGGAAGTGTTTGCGGGCTTTCTTGGCCGTTTTCTTTTCAGCTGCAAACCAGCAGAACGCCTCTTGTACGTTCGGAATTTCGATCTGCTTTGCAGCTTCAAACAAACCATCATGCCCAACAGCATCACGATAAACCCACTCAAGGCTCATGCCGTCTGGCAGCGGGATGGATGTTTCCATTCCCTTTTTGGAAACGCTGATCACTACAGCTCCTTTTGTGCCTTCAGGAGAGCTTTCCAGAATTCGGGAGATCGCCGGGATAGCCGTTTCATCCCCTGCCAGCAGCATGTAATTTGCTTCCGGAATCCGGCCTCCACCCGGGCCAAGCAAGCCCACTGTGTCTCCCTCAATAACTCGAGCTGCCCAATCCGCAGTTGGGCCACCTTCATGGAGGAAGACATCAAAGTCGATGCTCTGTGCTGCTTTGTTGAACTGGCGCACCGTATAAACCGGGCGCATCAGCTCATAGTCACCTTCAGGCCAGACTGTGCGGCCTTTGTCATCCCAGTATGGCCAGCGTGCCTCAAAGCTTGGGTTCTTGGGAAATAACAGACGGAAGTGCAAACCACCTTCAAAAAAGCGCTCAATACCCTTTGCTGAGACAGTCACGCGGATGAAATTGGAGCTGAACGCAGCTGTGCGACCAACACGAACTTCCAAAAAGTTTGGCGGGTGTACACCAGCGGTGAAATCACCACTCCAAACCATCTGAGGCGGAATGTTGATGTCGATGTGCCCGATCAGATGTTCAATGCTTTCCTTCACCAGATGCAGCGCATCCTGAGATGGAGCGGAGATCATCAGCTTTGCCTGCGCATCCACCTTTACAAACTCAACCCTCCCAAGTGGAGAGTTCACGCGGTAATGCTCGCCGGTGATTTCTTCCAGCGTCAGATTGTGAAGCTTGGCTTCCGCACTAAAAAGCTCAATGGCTTTATCAAACTCGATGCCGGGAATGAGGCTTTCAATTTTATGGAGTTCTGCTGCAGTGGTTGTCATCAAATTACTCATCTAACTTATTGAAATTGTTGTTAGCATCAAACTGGAACAACCAGCGGCGTACCCTTCACAGGATCTGGCATCACATAACAATCCAGTCCGAAGGTAGATTTCATGATGTCTTTGGTGATGGTCTTGCTTGCACTGCCCTGCGCTTCAATCCGACCGTCCTTCATGACCACCAGATTGTGCGCGTAACGTGCGGCAAGGTTGATATCGTGCAGAACAGCGACAATCGTCATTTGCTGCTCTTCATTGCATTGCTTGAGAAGCTCCAGCAGCTCGATTTGGTGAGCGAGATCTAAAAAGGTGGTCGGCTCATCCAACAGCAGCAAATCGGTTTCTTGCGCCAACGCCATTGCAATCCAGACACGCTGGCGCTGTCCTCCCGAAAGAGAGCTGAAAGGCTTGTCGCGCAGCTCTGTGACTTTGGTCATCTCCATGGCATTCTGGATTGCCACTTCATCCTGACGGGACCATTGCCGCCAGACAGACTGGTGAGGCGTACGACCACGGCTGACCAGATCTCCCACCGTGATCCCTTCTGGCGCAACAGGCATCTGAGGCAGGATACCAAGGCGCTTGGCAACACCGCGTGTGGGCTGTTTATGGATAGATTTTCCATCCAACAAAACAGTGCCTGCCGTTGGTTTTTCCAACCGTGCCAGCGAGCGAAGCAACGTGGACTTTCCGCAGGCATTGGGGCCGATCACCACAGAGATCTTTCCCTTTGGAATTGCCAGATTGAAGTCCTTCAGGACAACGTGAGAGCCAAACGAAAGCCCGAGATCTTTGGCTTCCAGCGGCGCATTTTCTTGAGTCTGAAGCATTAGATAAGATTCCGTTTCGCCTGCCGTGCAAGCAACCAAATGAGATAAGGAGCACCAATCAAAGCGGTAAACACACCGGTTGGCATCTGGAATGAAGCAACCAGAGTTCGGGCGGCTGTGTCCGACAGCAGCGTGACCAGAATGCCAATACCCGCCGCCAGGATAAGTGCTGAAGACGGTGTTTTGGACAATTGCCGTGCAATTGGTCCAGAAACGAATGCTACAAATGGGATTGGCCCAGCAACGGCCACTGCGGTGGCTGTCATCACCACGGCGACGGCAACCAACAGCAATCGAAGGCTGTTCACCTTCAAACCGAGGCCAGTTGCCAGGTCTTCATCAAAAGCGAGCCTGTCCAGTGAGTATTGCAGCACAACGCCCAGAGCACCCAGCACCAAAAACGCAACAGCAACCGGCGCGATATCCTCCCGTTGGATTTGCCCAAGACTGCCAACAAGCCACTTAGCCATATCGGATGCGCGCTGAATATCCAGCTGCGACATGAGAAAATCTGCACAAGCCAGCAATGTAAAACCAATACCAATGCCCACCATGATCAGGCGGAAGAGATCAAGCCCACGTTGCCAGGACAAGGCCACAACCAGCACTGCTGTCAGCACACCTCCGACAACGGCTCCCCAGAACACATAGGCAGCAGAGCCAAACAGGAAGATTGTCAGAAGCGCACCAAAGGCGGCGCCAGCGTTGAACCCAAGCACATCCGGTGAGGCCAACGGATTGCGCATCAACGCCTGGAAAATCGCGCCGGACATGCCCATGAGACCGCCAACAAAAACGCCCACAAGAATACGCGGCATACGCACATCCAGCAGGATGAGTTGATCAACGCTGTTCTCACCACTGAACATAAGCGGCAAGATTCGGTCCGCAGCGATTGGATGAACACCGAGCCAATGGGCCACGAACATTGCGATCAATGTGGATGCCAACAACACGCAGCCAACAGCAGCGCTGCGCTTGCGCATAAGAAGCGCTCCGCCCGGTAGCGGAACGACGAGATGATGGCCAAGCAACTTCATGGAGACATCATCCTTGTTTTTCTGAGGAGGTAGACAAAGAACGGACCACCCACCAATGCCACGGTGACACCGATTTGCAGCTCGCGACCTTCCAAGAGAACGCGGCCAAGAATATCGCCGGCCAGCACAAACAAGGCTCCCAGCAAGGCGGAGAACAGCAGCAGCCAGGCACTGTCTGCCCCACTGAACCGGCGTGCTACATGAGGCACGACGAGCCCCACAAATGCGACGGGCCCAGCCAGAGCAACAGAACCACCTGACAGGCAGACCACAGCAAACAGGCTGAGGCCTTTGACAAGACCCATTTTGGTTCCGAGTGACTTCGCCAGATCTTCACCAAGAGAAAGAGCATTCAGCCAACGCCCGAGGATGAGGCAAGCCACAAAGCCAGCAGCAAAGAACGGCCAGAGCTGCAGCAGCACTTCGGGCTTTACGCCTTGCAGCGAGCCAACCACCCAGAAGCGGTAGGTTTCCAATGTTTGCTGACTTACCAGCAAAACACCACGGACAAGTGCAAGAAGAAACGAGCTGACAGCAGCCCCTGCCAAAGCCATCCGCAAAGGACTGGCACCGCCTTGCCCCAGATTGGCCAAAGCATATACAGCAAGGCTCACCACGAAAGCACCGGCCATTGCAGGCCAGATGAACAGGCCTGCTGCAGAAATGCCTGCACCCCAAATGGATAGCACCACGGCCATGGATGCACCGGCATTCACGCCAAACAATCCCGGATCCGCCAGCGGATTGCGTGTCACGATCTGCATGATCGCGCCGGCCATGGCCAATGACGCCCCAATCAGCAACGCGCCAATCAAGCGCGGCACCCGCATTTCCATGATCACAATGTGGTCTGGGTTGCTTAGGTCTGTCGCCAACAAAGCATCGCTGATTGCAGATAGCGGAATGGACCGCACACCAGCACCGAGCGAAACAACGGAGAGAACGACCAAAAAGACCACAAGCGCGAGTGACCAGCCACCACGAGATTTTCCCGATACACTGAGATTGTCAGCTGTACCCACGCGCTGAGCAACATCAACAAACATCACTGCCCCTCCATTTGCTGTGCTTGGGTGATGCCAGCCTCAACAGAGGTGGTCACTGGTGTCGCCGGATCTCCATCGATAGCTGCTGCGATCAGCGGTTCCAGCTGGTCCAGAGCAAAGTTCAGGCTGAGCGGAGAGGAATGTGAAAGCGCAGCAGCAATCATCGGTGTCGCAACAACCTCACGCCCTTCTCTATAAGCCCGCATGGTCGGGCGAAGACGTAGCGTATTGATCTGCGACGCGCCTGAGCCAAAATCGAGCCAGATCAGAACATCTGTATCGATAGGATCCAGATCTTCCGGCGAAACACGCACATAAAACAGATCACTGCGCACAAGCGCTTCGACCTTTTCGGATACGATGAAACCAAGATCGCTCAAAAAACGCCCACGAAGGTCTGACGATGGATAAGCGCCAATATCTCCCGGCCAAACCACCACTGCGGATTTGTCCAACCAGTCTGGATGGTTCTGTTTGATAGCAGCAAAGCGGGCTTCCAGATCCCGCACCACTTGCTCCCCTTTTTCAGCGCGCCCAATTGCTTTCGCGATCGTACGCGTCATCTGCTGCCAGGGTGTACCGTAATCACCATAACGCTCTTCAGGCACAAGAACCGGTGCAATCTGTGAGAGGACCTTGTATTGAGCGCGCGTCATACCGGACCACAGGCCCAGGATCAGATCAGGCTTCAACGCAGCGATCTGCTCCACATTGATCTCTCCCCACATGACCGTTGGTTTGGCATCCCCCAAAGCAGGCTGGGCCCACGGCCAAACTCCATTGGGATAGTTGCCATACCAACGCCGTAACGCCACAGGCTTCACGCCTAGAGCCAGTAAAAAGTCATGCCCGATGAAACTGACAGATACGACCCGCTTGGGTCGCGAAGTCACTGTCGTTTTCCCGTACTGGTGCTCGAACACCGCGGGAAAGTCAGCGGCTTCTGACTGCTGAGCACTCACGAAAAGCATCGCCAGACACAGTGCGCTGCCTAACAAAAACCGTTCTAACTGTTTGATGCATGCGTGGATGGAATGCATGTCTCTCTCACAAAACCAGCCACGGACCGCAAAGCCCGTGGCATCAACTCATTTTCTGATTAGGAAAGTCTAGAAAGTACTCGTCAACTGAAGCCGCAGCTCTCGGCCTTTGCCGTAGGTGCAGTTGTGTGAATCTACATTCAAAGCAGCTGGTACAAGTGAAGCGAGCGAGGCTTTACCGCAATGACTTATGAAGGATTTGTCGGCAAGGTTACGCCCTGTAAAGGAGAGCTTCAGATTACGATACTCATAACTTAAGGCAGCATCGAACAGAGTTACCGCGTCAAGCTTGATGGCATTTTCATTATCGCCAAATCTTTCACCCAAATAGCGAGCACCGGCTGCGACGCTTAGACCTTTAAGCCAAGTATCTTCTGCAAAGTTATACTTGAGCCAAAGAGAACCAGCATGCTCAGGGATACGTTCAAGTTGATTGCCAACAAGCGAGGCAGTCGTATCCTTAGTCACTTCAGTATCTAGATATGTGTAATTGCCGAGAGCAGAAAGGCCGCTATACAACTCAATTGCGCCTTCGAACTCGATACCACGCACTCTAACTTCACCAGCTTGAAGCGACGCTGGCAAAGGCCCCGTGTTGTTTGGGTCATTCGTTAAGACATTGTCTTTTGTGATCTGAAAACCCGCGACACTGAAGAAACCATCAAAGTTTGTAGGTGCGTACTTTACTCCAACTTCAAACTGTTCTGCATGAGTTGGCTTGAAGGCCTTCCCTTCTTTTGTCATCCCAGCAGGAGGGGCATCAAAAGAGGTTCCGAAACTGGCAAAAGGCGTGATACCGTAATCACTTACATAAGAAACCCCAATGCGACCGGTAAGTGCCCGATCAAATGTTTGCTCTCTTGCAGGTGAACTGCCCGGTTCAGGTCGTTCTCCTTTGACATCTCGATCCAACCAATCGTGCCGGATATTCAGGTCTAACCTAAACTTATCAAAGATCTTGGAGTTGGCAGCAGCATACAATCCGGTCTGTGTAACTGATTGATCTGAGAAACCAGTATAGTCCTTCAGCAATGCAGGATTGACCCCTGGCAGGGTGGGAAGCAAATTAGTAATTTCGCCAGTAAATAGGTTCTTTTCTCCGGCGTAACCACTTCCCAAGTCTGCTTCGGAGTACCCTTTGTAATAATCCAGACCAGCAATAAACTGAGTCTCTACGCTCCCGAAAGTTGCGTCATATTTGAGGGCCGTATCAATGGATCCCTGATAACCTGTTTCTTCAACTTCGT
This sequence comes from Pseudovibrio sp. JE062, assembly GCF_000156235.1. Classification (NCBI taxonomy): domain Bacteria; kingdom Pseudomonadati; phylum Pseudomonadota; class Alphaproteobacteria; order Hyphomicrobiales; family Stappiaceae; genus Pseudovibrio; species Pseudovibrio sp. JE062. The sequence goes on along the minus strand of NZ_DS996807.1, from coordinate 494,215 downwards.
TTTTGACAAGGATTGCAGTATCGACACCTGATACCTGAGGTGCGCCCCCGGCTAATAAAGTATCAAAGTCTACTGCTCCGCCATTGTATGCGCCATCATAAGTGATCTTATTGTAAGCTATGCGGGCACGTTGATACAGCTCAAGACCATTATCGAACTGGTGGTCAAGCTCGTAGCCAACATAATGCTGATCACGTTCCAAACCATTGCGGTCTGGATCACCTGCAAATGTATCGTAATCAAAACTTCCCTGGCTGTTGGACAGCAACGTTCCGTGCTGAGGTAGTATTTGCCAGCTCTCGCCTTGGAAGTCCTTTTGATACTGGGCCAACAGAGTAAGTTTGGTTTTATCGCCAAGTTTTGCAGTAACTGATGGGGCGATGTAGAGACGATCATCATGAACATCGTCAACCTGCGTATCAGACAGACGTCCAACGCCAACAATGCGATAACTAATTGGAGAATCTTCTGAAAGCGAACCCGTGACATCTGCGGCTAGTTGCTTACGATTGTTATTACCATAAGTCGCCTGCAAAACTGCCGAGAACTCTTCCTGAGGACGTTTCGTAACTGTGTTTACCAGTCCACCTGGCTGGTTCGCACCAAACAGATCAGAGGATGGTCCTCGTAACACCTCAACTCGCTCAACTCCAAATGGCTCAATGTTCCAGCCCCCCCAAGCAAAGATCCGAAGAGGTAAGCCATCACGATAGTTGAGGCCTCCGACTGCACTTTCAAAACCTCGGATCGCATAGTTATCATAGCGCAGGTCGAAACCATAAATCGCTGGAACAACACCCGCACTATAGGAAATCGCATCCACAATGGACTCTGCGCCCTGATCTTCCATCTGCTGGGAGGATACAACTGAAACAGAACGTGGCGTTTCTTCAATAGGCAAGCCAATGCGGCCTGCGCTTGCTGTTTCTGTCGGAACATAGCCGAGCGTTGGCGCTAATGCGTCTTCGGCAACTGTCGAGCCGTATACAACAACTTCATCAAGATCCTGATTGGAAGAACTGGCCTCTTGCGCAGCTGCAATTCCGGTAAGCAGCAGCAGGCTGATGGAGGAGCCAGACAGAAGCGCAGACTTGTAGTGGATGCCCATGTTTCAAACACCTATTCCACTGATAACCGCCCCAATGGTGTCTGGCTTCTGGCTTGACGCTTAAATTGGTTGGAGCTTAATCATTTGATTTTTCAAAATTTTCAGCGATTGCAATAACTTCAGATTTTCAAATCAAAAAGTTGAGCAATAACTCGATTTTTACTCCAATAGATAATATGACTTTATAAGTCAAGATATTCAGTGAGTATATCTGCTAATTCTTTTCCAAGGGGCTTGCCACTGGAAATCTTGTTGGGCAGAACACGGTAAAGCGAGATTTACAAAGGACAGCCATTTCCATGCCATCCCTGAACGAGCAATCCCTCGCTTTGCGAAAGAAGGCCAAGCAACAGCGCTCTCGTGAAAAGATTGAACTGATCCTGCAAACCACTCTGGACATGTTGAGCGAAGGTCAGGTCGATAAGATCAACACCAATGAAATAGCACGTCGTGCCGACATCAGTGTTGGCTCGCTTTATAACTTCTTTCCCAACAAGCAATCGATCTTCTACGAGCTGTTCCGCCGCTGGCTGGAGAATGCTCTGAACGGATTGGATGAGTTGGATGCGCGTTATGATGGCAGCGAACCAATCCGTGATTACATCGATGACATGTTTGAGCAAATGGCGATCAGCTATGACGCCAACTCTGCAGGTCACTGGCAACTACGCCGCTCCATGAATTCCTCAAAAGAGCTATCAGAGCTGGAAGAAGCCCACGTCAACCAGATCCTCTCCCGCTTCATCCGCATTCAGGAAAAGTTCGGTCGCTCTTTGCCAGAAAACCCGCAGCGCCTCGCCTACCTGCAAAACCTCATCAGCGTCTCCTGCCTCAACATCATCGCCCTCACCACCGACCCAAAAGAACGCCAAACCGTCATGCACTGGTGCAAAAACCTGCTTTATCTGGTGTTCGATCTGCAGAGGTTGGAGGAATAGAGGGCTGATTAATTCTGAGTCCCTCACTCGGCTTTAGAATCAGTTAGCAGCTAGCTGAGTCCACACGTTCAGTCGGTCACCGCATTATATATATTGCGTATATTCAATAGGTTACCCCAACATCTCAACTCCTCCCCTCACACGCCTACCTACGCCTAGTCTCTTTTAGCTTTTCAAAATATGTGCATGAAACTCCAGATTGAGACGTTCTGTCGCAATGTCGCTGGAATGGGGAGTTTTCTGCGGTTTTGGGAGGTGTGATGTTTCAGAAAGGGGCTCTAAGTTTTCTTGCTTAACATTAGTCAAGGAGCGTGACGGCTGATCAATTCACTGTGACATTGTCTCACCAGCATTGGAGTTTGAGAATGTTACAAAAAAAGAGACGTGGGTCAGGTTACGCGTTAGCGGCCGGCTTTGCGATGCTGCTCGGTAGTGCAGCTGCGCCCGCCTTTGCAGAAGGTCCGACACTGAGCGAAGAAGCTTTTGAGCGCTCTAAGCAGCTCTATTTTGAGCAGTGCGCAGGTTGTCACGGCGTTCTCCGTAAGGGTGCAACAGGTAAAAACCTGGAACCTCATTGGAAGAAAACGGGCAAAGACGGCACCGTGACTGAAGGTGGTACCCTTCAGCTGGGTCAGGAACGCCTTGAGAAGATCATTGCCTGGGGCACCGAAGGGGGCATGAACAACTTCTCGGAAATTCTGACCGAGCAAGAAATCAAGGACATGGCGACCTACATCATGTTGGATCCGCCAAAGCCGCCTGAAATGTCGCTCACCCAGATGAAGCAGACCCGCAAGGTTTATGTAGAGGAAAAAGACTACCCTACAAAGCCTATGCATGGCCGCAATTGGGAAAACTTCTTCGTCGTCATCGAGCGTGACGCTGGTAAAGTGGCTGTCATCGACGGCGACACCAAAGAAGTTCTGGTCCACATTCCAACCGGTTATGCGGTGCACGTGATCAAAGCATCTGAGCACCATAAACTGGAAGAACCAGAGCAGCCAGGTCGCTTCTGGTACACCATGGGCCGTGACGGTAAGATGACCAAGATCGACCTCTGGCAGACCCCAGACAAGATGCTTGTTTCTGAAGTTACTGTTGCGTACGACGCTCGCGACGTTGCGATTTCCGGCGACGGTAAATACGTAATTGGTGGTGCTTACTGGCCTCCACACTTCGCTATTGTTGACGCTGTAACCATGGAACCTCTGAAAGTGGTTTCCACCCGCGGTTACAACACTGACGGTGACTATGTAGAAGAAAGCCGCGTTGCTGCTATCTACACCACACCTAATGAGCCAACATGGCTGGTTGCGGTTAAAGAACTTGGCCAGATGTGGCAGGTTGATTACACCGATATCGATAACCTTCGTATCGAAAAAATCGACTCCGCTAAGTTCCTGCACGATGGCTTCTTCGATCCAACAGGTCGTTACTTCCAGATCGCTGCAAACGCATCGAACAAAATGGTTGTAGTAGACACCAAAGATCGCAAGCTTGAAGCTATGATCGACGTTGCTGCTCTTCCACACCCAGGTCCAGGTGCTAACTGGAACGATCCTAAGTGTGGTCCTGTTGCAGGTACAACCCACCTCGGCGTAGGTACTGTATCTGTATGGGGTAACGATCCAGCAGGCCGTCCTGACGAAGCTTGGAAGAAGTGTTACGAAGTTGAAACAGATGGCCCAGGCCTCTTCATCCGTACACACCCTAACTCCAAGTACGTATGGGCTGACCAGACCAAACATCCAGATCCTGAAATCCAGCAGGCTGTTCAGGTGATCTCGAAAGAAACCGGTGAGATTGTGAAAACAATCACCATCACCGAAACAGAAGGCAATGCCGCTGTTCACTTCGAGTTCAACGCAGATGGTACTGAAGTTTGGGTATCCAACTGGAACATGGGCGACTCTCTGGAGCCAAACGGTGAAATCGTTGTCTTCGATGCTGAAACACTCGAAGAAAAAACCCGGATTAAGGGCCTTTACGCTCCAACCGGTAAGTTCAACGTTTACATCCGTTCGAACCACGTCACCTAATGTGATCTGACGATCTTTAGGAGGGGCGGGCGCCACGCCCGCCCTTCTTTTTTATCAGCGGTATCGCGACTGAACGGCTGCGCACCAGCCGGAGATGACGGATTTGCTCCCCGTATCTTGAAAGCCGACCGCATACGACCCGGCAAGGATGGGTCGACAGAAAATCCAAAATGGAGCCTGGAAATGACCCAGTCCAACGATACGGAAAAGAAAAAGCCGATCTGGCGCAGGTATTTCCTATGGGGAATGCCGGTAGGTGGCCTTCTGGCGGCCTTTGTCGTCGGCATTATCTTCTGGGGTGGTTTCAACACCGCCATGGAAGCGACAAACACAAAAGAATTTTGCGTCTCATGCCATGAGATGAATGACTTCGTCTATCAGGAATACCAGGGCACGATCCACGACGTAAACCGGTCCGGCGTCGGTGCAGTTTGTTCTGACTGTCACGTGCCTAAAGACTGGACACATAAGATCATCCGCAAGATCAAAGCCTCCAAAGAAGTTTGGGGCAAGCTCGTGGGAACGATCAACACGCGTGAGAAGTTCGAGAACAAACGTCTGCACCTTGCCAAGAACGAATGGGAGCGGATGAAAGCGACGGATTCCCGTGAATGCCGTAACTGTCATGACTTTGAGTCCATGATGCCGGAATTCCAGAAGCCGCGCGCTCGTCAGCAGCACCTGAATGCAATGAAGACAGGCCAGACCTGTATTGATTGCCACAAGGGTATTGCGCACTCCAACGTTCGTGATCGTGCATCTGACGAATATCTCGAAATGATCGAGGCACCGAACCACAACTTCGTTCGCGAGATTCCTAAAGAATACATGGAAAGCCTCGCTCGTATCGAAGCGAAGGAAGCTGCTGAAGCAGAAGCTGCAAGTGCTGCGAAAAAAGCACAGCAGGAAGCTATGCAGGCGCAGATCGCTGCTGCAGTCGACGCGGCTGTTGCTGAAGAACGCGCAAAAGCTTCCGGTGAAGCAAGTGCGGCTGATGCTGGCGATACAGTTGGTGCAAACATCGACTGGAGCGGCGTCGACAGCGTGGATATGACCCTGTTCTATCCTGGTCAGGCTTCCTTCGAGTTCGTGCAGAACGGTAAGCAGCACGGTGGTGCTCGTCCGCTGACAAAGGGTGGTGACCAGTGCACGACCTGTCACGCGAAAGAGCTGGAAAACATCGGCAACAAGATCGTCAAAGGTACTGAAAACACTGAGCCTACGCCAATCCCTGGCAAGCGCGGTGTGATCAACGCGACGATGCAGGCTGCTCATGATGGCGAGAACGTCTACTTCCGTCTGCAATGGCCAGATGCACCTCACGCACCTGCACCATTCGTTGATGGCGGCAAGATGGATCCGGATAACCAGATCAAGGTTGCCATGATGATCACCGGTACTGGCATCAAGATGGGTGAACAGGTTGGTTGCTGGGCAACATGCCACGCAGACAACACCTATATGCCATTTGATCCGGGCCCAGAAGCAATCGCTGCTTCCGGTGATGTTGCTGAACTGCTGAAGGCGAAAGAGTCCATCCAGAAGTACCTGAGTGAAACCCGCACCAAGATCGAAGTTAAAGGTCGCCGCGGTAAAGCACAGGGTGGTTGGAACAAGCTGAAGTCTGCTGAAGAAATCGACCAGCTGCTGGCTGACGGTACCTTCATGGATCTGATGCGCGTCTATGCTGATGGTTCCGCGACCAATGGTTACCTGCTTGAGCGTCGTGTTCAGAACGACGGTGATATCGCAGCGTCTGCCAAGCTTTCCGCTGGCATGTGGACCGTGGTCTTCTCCCGTCCGCTGACAAGCGACAAGCCTGGCGATGTGCCACTGGAAGCAGGCAAGACCTACACAGTTGGCTTCGCGATCCACGATGACTTCTCATCCGCACGTTTCCACCACGTGACGCTGAACACCAGTTTGGCGCTGGATGACGAAACTGCCCAAATCAATGTGGTAGGACGCTAAAACACACAAAGGGTGGCCGAGCAATTGGTCACCTTTTTTCTTGGAGGCTCGCGCCTCCGTCAGGATTTCGTTTTTACGTATCTTTATCCGAAAACCGTCTTCCACTTTCGGAGATACGCTAAGCTGCAGAGCTTGCTCTAAGTTTTTCCAAGTATATCCTTGTCGATAATACCTAGATTATTTTGGATATGCATTTGAGAGGGGCGCCTCATGTACTCAAGACTTCTTCAAGGTTCCGCTGTCGCACTGGGTTTGCTGATGATGACACCAGCGATGGCCAAGGACGACAAGGCTGCTGAGCTCTGCGCGAAAGCAGAAGCGCGCTATGTCGATATGTTCGGGCATCCATCTGCTGAAGCTGAGGGCGTGACTGTCGTGACCATGTACAAGTACCGCTTCTGCCCTGAAAAGCTGACAGTGCCAGTTGGAACGACCGTGCGCTGGGTGAACGTGGACAAGCGCACCAGCCATACTGTTCATTTGAACGAGGCGGGCGAGAAAGAGTCTGACCGGCTGTTCCCAGAAGAAAACTTCGAGTTCACGTTTCTAAGTGCTGGCTCTCAGCAATATCTGTGTGGCCCTCACTGGGAAACACAGAAGATGATCGGCATGGTGACCGTCACTCCCTAGTGTAGACTGCACTCCAAATTTCTGAGTTAATTCAATGATCAGGCTCTTTGTTTCACTTGGGTCGGCTGTTCTTACAGCATCTGCTTGCCTTGCGGACCCGGCTGCTCTTTATCAAAAGCATTGCGTTGAATGCCATGGTGAGAACCGTTTGGGCCTGATTGGTCCGGCTCTGCTTCCCGAAACTCTGGGCAGTCTGCGTGGCACAGCGCTTCAAGATACGATCAGGAGCGGGCGGGAAGCGACTGAGATGCCGTCTTTCCGCGATGTGTTGAATGACCAGCAGATTGACGAGCTCAGCGCCTATTTGAAAACTCCACTGGACCCGGCACCTGTCTGGGGGATGGAGCAGATATCAGCGAGCCTGCTTAAAAACGACGACTATGAACCGGTCAAAAAGCCGCTCTGGTCGGCAGATCCCCTGAATGTGACGCTGGTGGTTGAGACTTCAGACCACTCTGTCAGCGTTCTGGATGGTGACAGCTTTGAGGTTCTGACACGCTTCAAGACGCCGTTTGGTACGCGCGGACAGCCCAAGTTCTCACCGGATGGGCGGTACGTCTACATCATGTCCCGTGATGGCTGGATTCAGAAGTTTGATCTCTACGCGTTGCAGGAGGTCAGCCGTGTTCGTGCTGGCCTGAACAGCCGGAACATTATGCTGAGCCATGACGGCAAGTGGATTGCAGTAGCCAACTACCTGCCCAACACATTTGCGATCCTCTCTGCTGATGACCTGAGCCCACAAAAGGTGGAGCAGGTGAAGGGCAAGGATGGCTCACCGAGCCGCGTGTCCGCCGTTTACCTCGCCGCCAAGCGCAAGAGTTTTGTGTTGGCCCTGAAAGACACGCCCTCCATCTGGGAAGTGTTTTACGGCCCCAACCCGCCGCATTATGGTTTTGCTCATGATTGGCGCGTGGAAGGGCCTGCCCCCAATAAAGATCCGTTTCCTCTCCGCACCATTACAGTCAAAAGCCTGGTTGAAGATTTCTATCTCGACCCGACTGATGAGTACGTGATGGGGGCTTCCCCAAGCGGTAAAGGTGGACAGGTGGTTGATCTGGTGATCGGCCATAAGATTGCAGATCTGGATCTGACAGGCATGCCGCATCTGGGTTCTGGCTCCACATGGAAGATGGGCGAGCGCACGGTCATGGCGACGCCTCACCTGAGAGAGCCTCTCGTTTCCATCGTTGATATGAAAACGTGGGAGACCCTCAAGCAAATCGAGATGCTCGGGTCAGGCTTCTTTACCCGCACACATGAGAACTCCCCTTATCTCTGGGTGGATGTTTTCTTTGGCCCGCACAAAGACGCTATTCAGATCATCGACAAACAGACCCTTGAGATTGTGAAAACCCTGCGCCCTCAAAAAGGCGCCCGCGCTGCCCATGTTGAGTTCACACAGGATGGCAAGCACGCGCTGGTTTCCATCTGGGAAGAGGATGGCGCTGTTGTCATCTATGACGCCAAGACACTGGAAGAAATCGACCGCCTGCCAATGAAAAAACCACGCGGGAAATACAACGTCGGCAACAGGATTATGGATTGAGCCGGATACTGTGGGCGGATTGCATGTATCAATCGATACAGCAGAAGTTGTGCGCATACTTTATTCAAGTGGAACGTTCATCCTTGGAAAGACATTCCCTTGCCCAGTACCAGCATCATAAACCAGCCAGTTTCTCCTGTTTTTCATGTCGTGGTTGAGACGGAATCGGCCACACAGAATGGACAGGTAAAGCTTTACGGATCTGAAAAAAACACAGAGACACAAAAGCAGTTTCTGAGCTTCACAGGCAAAAGAGAGCAACAACTGGATAAGCTTCGTGGAGAACTGCCTCAGGAAACGCTAAGGTCTCCTTTATTGGCCAGTACCGCTGCGCAAAAAGCTCTCTCAGAAACGGCCCCTCAGAAATATGATTGGGTTGGAAGACCTGTCGTAAATGATGCACCAGATCTTTCGACATTGAAGCCGAACATTACCGAGAAATTTGCTGAGGGTGAGAGCCATATCTCCACTTACACAACGGCAGATGGACACAATCTGGTCGGCAAAATTGAGAGGACTGTCGCAGCTGGACATCTGGCTGCTGAACTGGATGCCTACCGGACAATCTATGAAAATGCAGGGGAGCACCCAAATCTAGGGAAGGTCTATGGAATGGCCAAGGTGCCCTATGGTAGTTTGGTCAAAGAAGCTCTTGTAATGGATGAAGTCGTTGGTGAGCGCGGTAGTGTTGCTCTCCGCAAGCTGGATCAGGCATGGAAAGCGGGAGACATTTCCAGCGCGCAGTATTGGGGCAGCGTTCAATACATCGGCCAGAAACTTCTGGATGTTACGTCTCACATCAGCAAGGCTGGACTGGTTCATAATGACATTAAGCCAGATAACTATGTGGTCAGCATAGAAACTGGCGAACCCGTAATTATTGACCTTGGCTTACACTCCAAAGCAGGAGAGATGGCTAAAGGATTCACTGAAGAATACAAAGCGCCCGAGGTGCATCCGCAGCATCCTCAAACTTCTGAAAAAAGTGATGTATTCTCAGTTGGTGCGACTCTGCTCTCAGGAGTTGAACAAGGGCTTCGCGATCAAAATCATATGCCAAATTCCGGACTATGGCATTCAACCAGATTCACTAAGGATGATGCAGGGAACGCAGTAAAAATCCCCGGGCTTTCAGCCGTGGAAACTGATTACTCCCGCTTTATGGGTGCGCTTCAGGCGAACATCAGCCAACGGCCTGATGCTGCCGAAGCGGGCTCGCTTTCATTCATTCAAGACAGTCTTATCGGAGAGGCCGAAGCGCGTTCTGTACTGAAAAATGTAGTATCTAATCCGAAATATGACGGTCATGGCGTGCGCTCAGAGCGGCAAGTGACGGAAAAGGATGTTCGCAACACCTTTAGCGAGACTCGCAACATTCTGGTACAGCGCTCTAAAAATGAGACCGACGGTGATGCGGCATTTGCAATTATCGAGCTCTCTAAGCATGGCAAAACAACCATAAGAGCGGAGAAGCAAGGAAATACGGAGCGCTCAACTCTGGGCAGGCTGCGTGAACTTATTTCAAAAACCTATCAAACACTCTCCAGATCATCTGCTCATCACAATGCAAGCGCACGAAAGCTGGAAGCTCACGAGGTTTCGAAGATACTGTCCCATGAAGTTGCTGAATTTAAGCAGTTTGACCCTCGGTTGATGGCTGAACCCAAACTAAAAAATCTTCATGAGCTTGAACTGTTAGAGACCCGCCTTTCAGCGGTGCTGGACTTAACTATCCCTGCTGGTAAGCAATCTAAGGTGCCGTCGAATGATGTGCTGGCAGACCTCTATTATCTGACCGGCAAACAGATTGAAGTGCGGAACGCCCTTTCTCAACTCAAAGAAGGGCAAGCGAAAATAGAAGCTTATCAGCAAAGCCACAGTGAACAGGATCTCTCGTGGTTGTCCTTGGCAGAAGACGCATTACAAACCTTCGAGGCAACTCATCCACGTGTTGTAAGCAGCTGGGGTCGTGAAGCTGATTTGCATGCTCAGGTGAACTCAACGAATGCTCGAGCGGCCTGGGAAAAAGTTGAGCATTTGCAGCCTGAGCTGGAGCGGCTCTCTAAAGATTTGTCTTCCGTACTCTCCTTGTTTGGTCCTGCTCCTTATCCGACAGATCAACTGGCTGCTTTGAGAGATGACTTTTCCCAGAAACTGACAACGGTTGATAGGTTGCTTCGTTTGGAACGGGAATGGTGCATTTAGACGAAGTTGCCTTGAGCCGCTCTTAATGACAGCAATATTCATAGGGCATGATGAAACGCCGAGACCAATTCTCTGAGAGCAGGAAAAAACTTATCCCCTTTGCTGGGAAGTGCGCTCATACTCAATGCATGCCCACGTGACGGGCAGCTGGCGGGCCGTCCGTCGGTGTGTCGTGGGCTGGGTGGGGCTTTTGTGAGGGGTAACGCATCTTGCAAAGGTCCGGTGGCACCGATTTTCAGACGTGACTGCATGGTCTGAGAGGAAGGGCCCAAGCCTGAAGGGCATCACGCAGTGATATGGACCGGCCAGACTGGCCATATCATAGGCAGTGGACCTGTTTGGATACGGAAACTTATCTGAGCAAAGCTGTTGTCTTTCCGGGAAACCGGCTATCATGTCTTTCAGGATAAGAGGCGATGTTGGCCATACCAAAATGCCCGGGCAAGGCGCGTAGCCAATGCCGAAGACTCATATCTAACAAGTAGCGCAGGTGTTGCCTGCCGCCTTGCTCCTCCCGATCTTTGGGAGATTTAAGTTCCAACACTGCATGGGAGGCCATGTGGTGCTTTTGGTGCATCTAAGTTTCTTGCCGTAAAAATCGCAGAGCTCTGGGGCGTGTGACGCCACGAAACCTTCATCCCCCGTAAATGCAGAGTGCACTTAATAATAGTCAAGGACATGCTAGTTTGGATTGGTGAAGCTGATGGCAACGCTAACCGTAGATCACTGAATGTGCATAAAGCACATCACCAAAAGCCAAAAGAGCGCCTCATGTCGACTACAATGGAACAAGTCAGATCCTGGCAGGGCCCTGCGCTTTTCAGTTACGGGTTCAGACCATTTTTCCTCGCCAGTGCCATCTGGGCAGTTGTGATTATGCTGCTCTGGATTCCACTGATATCGGGTCATATTGAACTTCCGGTCGCGTTTGGTCCGGTCTCATGGCATGCCCATGAGTTCTTGTTTGGCTATCTGAACGCCGTGGTGGCCGGGTTCTTGCTAACCGCAATTCCCAACTGGACCGGGCGGATGCCAATTGTCGGCAAGCCGTTGATTTTGCTCTTTAGCTTATGGGTGATTGGTCGTGTGGCGATCTTGTTTGGGGCCTATCTGCCAGCTGGCCTGATCGTCGTGCTGGATATCTCCATGCCCTTGATGCTCGCAGCGGCTTGTTTGCGCGAGATTATGGCAGGTAAGAACTGGCGCAATCTGATCGTGCTTGCTTTGATGGCCCTGCTCATCATCGCAAACCTACTGTTCCACTGGGAAGCCTGGAGCGGTGGGTACGCTGCAAACGGCTATGGTATGCGCCTTGGCATTTCCACCATGGTGCTGATGGTTGGTCTGATCGGCGGACGTATCATCCCGTCCTTCACCCGCAACTGGCTTGTGAAGCAAGGTAGCAAAGATCTCCCAGTTGGCCCTATGCAGAAGTTCGACAAGCTCTCCCTACTGTTCCTCTTGGCAGGGCTGTTGATCTGGACCGCACTGGAAGATCATTGGCTGGCAGGTGTGGCGCTTGTGATTGCAGGCGGTCTGCACTTTGCGCGTCTGGCTCGCTGGAAAGGGCAATACACCTTCAAAGAGCCTCTCGTTCTGGTGCTCCATGTGGCGTATCTGTTCGTGCCTACCGGGCTGCTGCTTCTGGGCTTTGCAATCCTCCTCCCAGACCTGTTTGATGTCACCGGCTCCCAACACCTGCTCATGGCTGGTGTCATGGGTATGATGACCCTTGCGGTCATGACCCGTGCCACCCTCGGGCACACCGGGCAGGACCTCAAAGCGAGCAAAGGCACCACCTTCCTCTACTGCGCCATGACCCTCTCCATCCTCCTCCGCTTCACCGCAGGACAGATGCCAGAGATATCTGCAAGACTCTACGATGTTTCGGCCCTGGCATGGATACTGGCGTTTGTGGTGTACCTAGTGACGTTCGGGCCGTTGTTGGTAAGAAAGCGGTGAGGAAATCATAGGCTTTAAATAAGCCCCCTGCCCTTTATTGGTTTTCCTTCGAACCAAATAAAATGCAGCACTCGCCGGGCGGGGAGTGCTGCTTTTGGTGGCGGTGCCTCTGAAGGTTCGGGAGGAGGGTAAACCTCCAAAGGCACCTTATGTCTCTGTCAGTTAAATCTGAGCAGAGAGATCCTTGGCGAGGGTGGTGTACTTGTCGCCAACGATGAGATGGAGCGCTTTGTCTCCGGCTTTCATGACCTGAATGCCTGCCTGTGACAGCTCTGGCATGGACACACCAGCGATGTCGCGCAGTTCAACGCGCACACGGGTATTTGCAATAGCTTCAACAGCTACCACGTTATCCTTGCCGCCAAGCTGACTAAAGATCGCGGCTGCATCGAGAGCTTGTTCCGCTGCTGGTTTTGCGGAAGCACCGCCGCCTTGCAGGTAGATCTCCATGTCGGTCTTCAGGTTCTCTGAAGCTGTGCCGAAGATCGCCTGTGCACCGTTGCCAACGCGGATCACACCGCGGGCGCCGAGGGCTTTCAGAGCCGCATCGTCAACCTTGGAAACATCAGCTGTGCTGACGCGCAGGCGGGTGATGCAAGCGTCCAAATTGGTGATGTTATCTGCACCACCGAAGGCTTTCACAAGCGCTGCGGACATTGCGTCTTCATCACCGGAGGCAACAGCAGCAGATGCTTCAGTTGCAGCTTCGCGGCCAGGTGTTTTCAGGTTCAGAGCCACAATGAGAACACGGAACACAGCGTAGTACAGAGCCGCATACCCCAGACCAAACACGACCAGCATCCAGCCGTTGGAGGAGAGTGGGTAAAGCAGGACGTAATCAATGAAGCCATGTGAGAAGGTCATGCCGTGCTTGATGCCGAGCATGATCATCAGGGAGTAGCCAACACCTGCCAGAATTGCGTGTGCGATGTAAAGAACTGGCGCAACGAACAGGAATGCGAATTCGATTGGCTCAGTGATACCTGTCAGGAAGGAGGTCAGCGCTGCGGAGATCATGATACCGCCAACCATGGTGCGGTTTTCAGGCTTCGCGCAGTGCCAGATTGCCAGTGCAGCAGCAGGCAGACCCCACATTTTGAAGAGGTAACCACCAGCCATATTACCAGCAGTCGGATCACCAGCAAGGTAACGCTGGATTTCACCGGTGACAGCCTGACCGGTTGCCGGATCGATGTAGGAACCAGCTTCGAAGAAGAACGGAACGTTCCAGATGTGGTGCAGGCCGAATGGGATCAGCGCACGCTCAATCACACCGTAGATGAAGAACGCAACTTCTGGGTTTTCTTCAGCTGCCCAACGGGAGAACGCGTTGATGGCGCCACCGATTGGAGGCCAGACGAAGGACAGGATAACGCCGAGGAAAATACAGGCGAATGCTGTGATGATCGGAACAAAGCGCTTACCAGCGAAGAAGCCCAGATAATCCGGCAACTTGATACGGAAGAACTTGTTGAACATGAACGCAGCCAGCGCGCCCACAAGGATGCCGCCGAACACGCCGGTGTCGATGGAGGTGATGCCGAGGATCGGCTTGGTTTCGATGGCAAGTGTTTCTGCAACAACGCCCATTGTCGCCAGAAGAACACCGTAGCCAACCACAGCAGCAAGGCCGGCTACACCATCGTTTTTCGCAAAGCCGAGTGCAACAGCAACCGCAAAGATGATTGGCAGGTTGCCGAAGATCGAACCACCAGCCTGCGCCATCAGATGGTTGATGAATTCCGGAATGAACGGCAGGTCAGCAGCGCCGACGCCGAGAAGGATACCAGCAGCTGGAAGAACCGACACTGGCAGCATCAGGGACTTACCAACCTTTTGTAAGGCACCAAATGCGTTTGAGAATGTACTCATTGTTTTTCCCCCAGAGTTGCATGGTGTGCGAACACGCCATGCCCCCTGATTTTGTTAGGCATTCCCGTCTGGAACGCCAACTCCCACATTTACTCCTGCATCACTGGTGTGACTTGAGGAGATCTTTCACATCACTGGTATCCGCGCAGTCCAAAGCCGCTTGTGCGAGCTTGCGGGACTCCTCCATGGATACAGTGCGAACTGTGTGTTTCACTTCCGGCAGAGCAGGTACGCTGACGGATAGTTCTTTGACGCCGAGGCCGATGAGGATCGGCACGGCTTCGATCTGACTGGCGAGGCCACCACATACGCCGACCCATTTGCCTGCATCTTCCGCTGCTCTGACGGTGAGCTCGATCATGCGCAGAACAGCTGGGTGCAGGGCATCTGCACGGGCTGCGAGGCCTGGGTGGCCGCGGTCGATGGCCATGACGTATTGGGTGAGGTCGTTGGTGCCGATGGAGAAGAAGTCGACTTCCTGTGCCAGCTTGTCTGCCATGAGGGCGGCGGATGGCACTTCGATCATGATGCCGACTTCAACGTGTTCAACACCAAGGTTTTTCTGCTCTTCACGCACCAGCGCGTTGACGGCACGCAGCTCGTCCAGGGCGCTGATCATTGGGTACATGATGCGAGCGTGGCCCTTGTGTGCCTGAGAGAGGATCGCGCGGACCTGACGGCGCAGGATGCTTGGGCGCTCGATGCCGATGCGCACGCCGCGCACACCGAGGAACGGGTTTTCTTCATGCGGCATTGGCAGGTATGGCAGTGGTTTGTCGCCGCCCACATCCAGTGTGCGGATGATGACAGGACGCTCTTTGCCCATAACCTCAAGAATTGCGCCAACTTTTTCGGCTTGCTCTTCTTCGGTTGGCTCGTTGAGACGCTCCATGTAGAGGAACTCGGAGCGCAGCAGGCCAACAGCTTCCGCACCGGCTGCAACTGCCTTTTCGGCGTCTTCTACGCTGCCGATGTTGGCTGCGATCTCGACCTGAAAACCGTCTTTAGTGATGGCTGGTTTCTGCGCGTCGCGTTGGTATTCTTCAGCCTGTTTCGCAGCATTTTCGATCTTCTTGGTGAAGGCCGCTTGCTCTGCGTCTGTCGGGGCAACTTTGATCTTGCCGTATTTGGCATCCAGAAGCAGGACGGTGCCGTCTGCCAGATCCTTCATGGCGTCTTCAACGTTGACAAGATAAGGCAGGTCGTTGGAGCGCGCGATGATAGCTGCGTGAGAGGAAGAACCGCCGTGGGTGGTGCACAGGCCTACGATCTTGGTCAGGTCCAGTGCAACGATTTCGGATGGTGTGATGTCTTCCTGAAGGAGGATCGTGCCTTCTTCGAGGATTTCGCCGCCATCATCAACACCGAGCAACTTCTTCAGAACGCGCAGACCAATGTCGCGCACGTCTGCAGCGCGGCCTGCCAGCAGAGGGTCGTCCATCTTGGCAAGGGTTTCTGCCTGTGCCTCATACGCCAACTTCCAGCTCCACGCTGCGCCTTGACCCTTGGCGATGTCGGCCAGTGGCTTTTCGGAGAGTTCCGGATCGGAGAGTAACTCGATGTGAGCGTTGAAAACTTCTGCCAGTTCTTCCTGACCATTCTTAGTCAGGCGATCGATGATGCTTTGCAGGTCTGCGATGGAAGATTTGACGGAAGCTTTGAAGGCTGCACGCTCTTCAGCTGCGCCGATGCTTTCGCGAGTGACTTCCGGTAGGGCTTTGTTGTGCTTGACCAATTTGCCGATAGCGCGGCCCGGAGATGCGGTGAAGCCAATGAGAACGCCTTCTTCGCCGGACTTAACCTGAAGCAGCGGCGCTTCTTCCTCAACCTCTTGCTGTGGGGCTTCAGAGAAGCTGGTGATCTCTTCGCCAAGACCGGCCTTCACAGCGGCGATAACATCAGCCACCACCTGCTGTGCATCTGGACCAACAGCTTCAATCTCCAGCGTGTCACCTAGTTTTGTCTTCAGGGACATGATGCCGGTGACAGAGGAACCGCTACAGGTTTTGCCGTTGACGGTGAAGGTCACTTTTGCATCGGCTTTGCGCACTTCAACAGCCAGACGGGCGGCTGGACGGGCATGGAGGCCAGTGGCATTTGGGATCTTGATGGAACCGGTGATCGCAGGGCCAGTAGGCTCAGTAGCAGTTTCCTGCACAGGGGCGGATGTGCCTTGAGGGTCGTTGCTGCTTGGGACGGTGAAGACGACCTGATTGAGGTCTGTCTGGACGTTGCCAAGGGGAGTAACTGTGGTGATCTCCTGACCGCTGGTGATGACAACTGCGGACTGGACGGAAACACATTCGCGGGCGATGACGTCGGCGTCGAAGGTGATAAGTGGCTGACCTTGCTCGACCTGATCTCCCTCAGCGACGTGCAGTTCGAAGCCACGGCCTTTCAGAGCGACAGTGTCGAGGCCGATGTGCATCAGCAGTTCAACGTCGCCTTGCTGCAACGTAACTGCATGATGTGAATTATGAATTTGAGTTATCTGACCAGCAAATGGGGCGTAAAGAACATTGTCGATCGGGTCGATGGCAACGCCATCTCCCATCATCTTTTCGGCAAACACCGGATCGGGCAGGTCGGTGACAGCCTGAACAATGCCCTTCAAAGGCAAATTGATGGAAAATTTGTTTTTTGGATCCTTCACCGTTTTATCTCCCGATTATATTAGGTGAATGCGCGCCTTCTTAAGCTTCCACTAAGTCTTGATGGGACAAGAGGCGATTTTTACGCGAGGATCATTTGCGTAAGGCCGCACAACAATACGTAAAAAGACTAGTGTTACGGGGTGTTACGAATTGTTACAAAGGGAAATATTTCTCATTACATAGAGAATGACTTACTTATAAAACTCAGGGCTAATCTATTAGATCTGTAAGAAAGATTAGTTTGAGTTCTATACTAATATATATCTTGGAATTACATGCGATGCAGAGGGTGCCCTTACGCATTTGCAACAGGTTTGTAACAACAGCTTGATACATTACAGGGCAAGTTTTTCACGCTACTTTGCCCGCAAACTGCCCAAAATCAGATTGTAACAGGCAGAATCCGACTGCATCCGCACCTGAAGACGTCTTCAGAGCACCGGATTTGGGTCACCGTTTTTTAGTACGTTGCTATGTGAAATGTGCGTTCAAAGCGCGTTTTTTGCGCGCTTATGTGCTGAACGCTGAGGGAAGGAACCGGCGGCAGCGCGTGCCTGCCACAAGCCGAGTTTCGGTCTTCAGAGCAAGACTGTTCTGACTTCTTTGTCGCTCAGGTAAGCGGCCTCAATGATGCGGATGGTCTGCATGGCATCGTGAGTGGAGACGGGTACAGCGGTACCGCGGCGGATCGCATCCCGCATACCAGCGTAGAAGCGCTCATAGCCACCTTTCTGGCTTGGTACAGGTGTACCTTCACCTGCCTCGTCATAAAGGGTGCCCCAATCGCCTTCTGCTTCAACACCCCAGTCAGAACGGGCTGGTCCGCCACCGGCCTTCAGCATGTCCTCTTGCGGGTCCATGCCATAGGTGATGTAGGTGGCTTTATCCCCGCTCACCTGAAAGCGCGGGCCTTGCTCGGTGCTGAGGCAGTTGCCGTGCAGGATGACGTCACAGTCGTCATAGCCGAGCACAAGGTGGAAGTGATCCACGGCTGCTGCATCCTTGCGCTGAACACGCAATTTCGCCTGAACCGACTTTGGTGTGCCAAACAGGCAGAGCGCCTGATCTATGCCATGGGCGCCCAGATCATACAGAATGCCTGCGCCGGGGATATCTTGCTCGCGCCAGCGGCCCTTGATGTCCGGGCGGTAGCGATTGTAGTTGCACAGGTAAGAGTGCACTTTGCCGAGACGACCTGTTTCCATCAGGTCCTGAACCGACAGGAAGTCACAGTCGAAGCGGCGATTGTGATAGACGGAGAGCTTCAGGTCTTTCTGCTCCGCTATGTCAATCAGCTCTTTTGCTTCTGCGCTGGTGATGGTGAATGGCTTTTCAACCACCACATGCTTGCCAGCGAGCAGCGCCTTCTTGGCATGATCGTAGTGCAGCGTGTTGGGCAGGCTGAGAACGACTAGCTCGATCTCCGGCAGCTCCAGCACCTCTTCAAAAGAGGTGTAGGGCGTGCAGTCCGGCAGTTTGCTCTTAACCAGATCCGGCTTGCTGGACACAACGGCCGCAAGCTCGATGCCCTCAACAAAGGTCAGCAGCGGCGCGTGGAAGCTTTGGCCGGAAACGCCAAAGCCCACCAGAGCTGTTTTTACAGGTTGATCAACGCTCATATTACTCATCGCCTGCAGGAAAGTTCTTCTGCACGTTGTCCAGATCCAGAACGGTTGGCAAAGATGCTTCGTTGCCCAGGAACTGAATGGCGTGCGCAGAAGCTGCACGGGCGGTTTTGAAGTGATCTTCCCAGCTGCCTTTTGGATCAGCCAGATACGCGTAAACATAGGCGCCGTGGAAGGTATCACCGGCACCGTTGGTGTCGATGACGCGGTCTTTAGGCACCTTCAGCGCTGGCTGGCGTTTGATCGGGCATTTGTCTTCGTACCACAGCAGACCTTGCTCGCCCTGTGTCACACCACCCACCTTAACGCCTTTGGCGCGCAGGTATTCAAGCGTGTCTTCAGGTGACTTGCCAAGCTGCTCGCAGAACAGTTCAGAAACAATCGCCACATCAATGTAATCGAGCAGTTCCTCGGTGTTCTCGCGAACCGCACCGCCGTCCAGAGAGGTCAGAATGCCGTGCTTGCGGCACAGTTTGGCGTAGTGCAGAGCAGCGTGTGGGATGTGGCCGTCAACATGTAGAGCCTGACAGCCAGCAAGGTTGAGATCCGGGAACGGGTGCAGGAAGTCGTTGTCACGACAACGAACGATCGCACGCTTGCCATCCTTTGGCATGATGAAGGAGAGTGAGCTTTCCTTCACCTTACAACTATGGATCGGAATAGAGTATTTCGCGGCCATATCGCGGAACATGCGGGAGAGCCAGTCGTCTGCCATGGAGCACAGCAGGTCTGGCGCGATGCCCAGCTTTGCGCAAACAAAAGCTGCGGTAACGGCGTTGCCGCCGAAGCTGACTGCGTAATCCTGCGCGATCGCCTTTTCGTCACCTTCCGGCATGGTCTCTGACAAAAAGGTTACGTCGATGTAGGACTGGCCAATGAATAGCGCTTTCATCCTGTACTCCATTATAGTCCGGCCCCACTGCCCAAATGCAGTGAGAGCACCCTCCGCTTTTAAAGGCGGATTTCTAAATGATGTCCTAGGGAAATCATGAAACTGGTCACTCGGCAAACCTGATGTTTCAACTTGTTACATTACAGGTTGTTTTTGCAGATCTTTCCCCAAAATGAAGGGTGAGATGAGGAAAACTACGCAGGCCGTGATTCTTTAAAGTTCGCGGGGCAGTTTTACGAAGATGCAGAACTTGCCTTCTGCTGTTTCGCCAAGGCTGATCTCGCCGCCATGGGCGTTGATGATCTGTTTGACGATGGACAGGCCAAGGCCCACGCTGGAGGAACGGGTGCGTTCCACACTGTCATTGCGGAAGAACGGTTCAAACACCTTTTCATGCAGATGGGGCGGAATGCCGGGGCCGGGGTCGCTGATGGAAACAAGCAGCTGATCATTCTCAAGGTTCTGCATCTCAACGGTGGCCGCACCGCCATATTTGAGTGCATTATCAATGAGATTGCTGAAGGCACGGCGCAACGCGGTGGGCTGACCATTCATGACGGCGCGGCCTTCCACTTCCAGCTCAACCTCTCCGCCGCCACCGAAAATGTTGCGGCTCTGGTCCGTCATTTTGTGGCGTTGCGGCACGAAGACAACATCGTTGCCCGTGTCCATGTAATCATCACAAAGCGACTGAAGCAGCGCGGCGAGAGAGAGTTGCTGAGGCTCTTCTAGCAGAGCGTTGAACCGCAGAAAATCAAGGGAAGCTGCGATAAGACGGGTCATCTCCTCCACATCATGCAGCATGCGATTGCGTAGGGACGTGGACTCGATCTGCTCCAGCCGAAGGCGCAAACGGGTAGCTGGTGTGCGCAGGTCATGGCTGATGGAGGCCAGCATGCGCTTTTGCTCTTCCAGTAATTGCGCCCGAGCTTCCTGCTCTCGCACCAGCGTGTCCTGCAGGGCGACGGCTTCCTCCGTATCCCATGGCTTCAGCTCTGCGCGCTCATACTTGGCAAGGGATCGGAAAGGCGCAGCTGTGTAATGCACGAGACTGCGGGCCAGCACAAACACCAGCGTGATGCAAAGGGCCGCGAGGATGAAGAGCACCGGCTCTGTCATCCGGTCCTGCCACAGTTTCGGGAAGGTGATCAGGCGACTGCCTTGTCCTTCTGGCAGGGTCAGATAGAGCTGAACAGCCTTGTCCTGCCGTGTGACGGCTTGCGCAAAAGCGCCCAGATTATCAAGCTGATAAGTTGGATTGGGATGGTCGCGCGTGATCAGGTCCGCTCGAGGCAATGTGCCTGTAAACACCAGCTCTGCGGTCAGCTCTATGCCATCATCATCAATGGTCAATGGAAGAGAAGAGGCGTCGCCGGAAAGCGCCGGTTTGCCAGCTTCAACCACCTGCAGATAGGTGCCTGCAAAGGGTGCTGGCGCGGTGCTTCCTAGCGAAGACGTGCGAATGTATTGGCTCAGTTCAGCACCAGCCTCAAAGGAGTTGGCGAGCGCCAGCTCTCTGTTGTTGTAGGCATTAAGCGTGAGCCCCAGAACCACAAAGATCGACAGTACGGCGGTGATGAGAACCACAACCATACGGCGTTCAAGTGATCTGGGAAGGATGCTCAGGATCAGTCCTGACACGGCCACGCTCTTTCCGGTGCTCTCACATTACACTCGCGTTACGCTTTGAGAAAACAGATAGCCCTGATGGCGCACTGTGGTGATGAAGTCAGTATTTGGATCGGTCTGAGCCAGCTTTTTGCGCAGGCGGCTGATCAGAATATCGATGCTGCGATCGTGAGAATCCACCTTGGCACCGCGCAGCACGCGGCCTAGTGTATCGCGGGAAATCGGCTTTTGCGGTGACTTCACAAAGGTCAGCAGGGCATCGAATTCAGAGGAGCTGAGATGCACCAGCACACCGTCCGGCGCGGTCAAGTGGCGGGTTGCTTCATCCAGCTTCCAGCCACTGAACTCAAAGCGCTGCGCTTTGGGCGCTGCTGCTGTTTCAACGTCTTCGGTGCGGCGGAAAATGGCAAAGATACGGGCTTGCAACTCTCTGGGGTTAAACGGCTTTTCCAGATAATCATCCGCTCCCAGTTCCAGCCCGACAATGCGTTCTGTATCACCGGTAATGGCGGAGATGATGATGATTGGCATCTTGGAGGTCTGGCGCACGCGCTGGCACAAGGTCAGCCCGTTTTCTCCCGGCAGCATGATGTCCAGAACCATCAGATCTATGTGGTTGGTGTCCAGAAGCTCCATGGCTTCTTCCGCCGAGTTTGCGGTGAACACGGTGTACCCACGATCTTTCAGGAAGTCTGCCGTCAGGCTGGCGATTTCCTCATCATCGTCAACAATCAGCAGTGTTTTGTTCGAGAGCATCATACCTCGGTGTACCCATTTCAATCCCAACCAGCTCACTCTGGCCCAGTGCTGTATAACAAAACATTTGGCCGCGGCGAGAGGAATGTGTATGCGTCAGGTTGTCTTGCACGTGCAAGTTCATTGGATTGTGTGTTTATACGAGATAAATTGAAGAAAGAGTTTGCTAGAAGCGTCCTCTGACCATCCATCGGGAGAATGTAATGGGCAGCCAGCGTCTCAGCTTGGTCGCACTTGCTGTTTTACTCAGTAGCATAACCGCGCAGGCCGCACCGACAGCTGAAGTTCTGCATTTCTGGACGTCTGGCGGGGAGGCGCGCGCCGCGTTGTCGCTGAAACACGCCTTTGAAGCCCGCGGCGGCGTATGGGATGATGCGCCCGTGGCTGGCGGTGGTGGTGATGCCATGGCCGCCGTTCTGCGCGCCCGCGTGCTGGCCGGTGTGCCGCCCTCCGTGGCGCAGGTCAAAGGCCAGAACATCAAGGAGTGGGCCGCTGTTGGCGCGCTGGAAGGCCTCAACGCAGTGGCAGACGAGCAAAACTGGGACGCACTACTGCCAGACCTTCTGAAAGAGACCGTGCAGTATCAGGGCGAGTATGTGGCTGTGCCGCTGAACATTCACCGCGTGGACTGGATCTGGGCCAATCCCAAGGTGCTCGACAAGGTAGGCGTCACACCTCCGCAAACATGGGATGAGTTCAACAAGACCGCTGAAAAGATCAAAGCCGCTGGCTTCATTCCGCTGGCCCATGGTGGCCAACCCTGGCAAGACGTAACCTTGTTTGAGGTGGTGCTGCTGGGTATCGGCGGGGCGGATTTTTACAAGCAGGTCTATCTGGATCTGGATCAGGAGGCCTTGCACTCTGACACCATGATCAAGGTGTTCGACCAGATGCGCAAGCTCAGCACTTATGTGGACCCGGGCGCTCCGGGCCGCGAATGGAACCTTGCCACCGCTATGGTGATGCGCGGTGAAGCGGCTATGCAGATCATGGGCGACTGGGCCAAGGCGGAGTTTCTGACCGCAGGCCTCAAGTACGGTGAGGACTTCATCTGCGTTTCAGCTCCGTCCAGTGGCGGCTACATCATCAACTCCGACAGCTTCGCCATGTTCCAGGTCTCTGACGAAGAACAACAGAAAGGCCAGCAGTTGATGGCCTCCATGTTGCTGTATGAAGACGTGCAGAAGGAGTTCAACCTGCTGAAAGGCTCCATCCCCGCCAGACTGGGCGTCAGTTTGGAGGGCTTTGACGAGTGCGCCATGAAATCCAGTGAGGATCTGGTGCTCAATGAAGCCCGCAACACCGTTGTTGGCTCCATCGCCCACGAGCTGGTGCAATCCGGCGCGGTGCGTGGTGCCTTTCTGGATGTGGTGACAGAGCACTTCAACACCAACATGTCTTCACAGGAAGCTGTCGAAAAGCTTGCCGAGACCGTAATCCTAGCAGATTGATTTCCCAAGGGCAGTCAGAGTAAAGCGTAGGCACTGACACCCAAACCAGCACTGAGCAAAGAGAGCCCCATGTCCAACCCCCAGCAGCGCAAGCAGATGTCTGTTCTTGACAGACTGCAGCGATATTTGCCGCAGCTGGTCGTTGGTCCGCCGTTCCTGCTCATCGTGTTCTTCGTGTATGGGTTCATCGCATGGACGGGCTTCATCTCGCTCACCAACTCCCGCATGCTGCCCACCTTCGATTTTCAGGGCATCCAGCAATATGTGCGCTTGCTGGCTATGGACCGCTGGAACGTGGCTTTCCATAACCTGTTGATTTTCGGCAGTCTTTACATCCTGTTCGCCATCACCATCGGCTGCGTGCTGGCCGTGCTGCTGGACCAGCGCATCCGCGCAGAAGGGGCGCTGCGCACCATCTATCTCTACCCCATGGCGATCAGCTTCATCGTCACCGGCACGGCGTGGAAATGGATCCTGAACCCATCCCTCGGCATCGAAAGCTACATGCAACAGTTGGGGTGGGAGAGCTTTCAGTTCGACTGGATCGTCAACCGCGATATGGCCATCTATGTGGTGGTCCTCGCCGCCGTCTGGCAGGCTTCGGGCTTTGTGATGGCCCTGTTCCTCTCCGCTCTGCGCACCGTGGATGAGGACATCATCCGCGCTGCTCATCTGGACGGCGCCAGCACCACCCGCATCTACTTCGGCATCATCCTGCCATCTCTGCGGCCCGTGTTCCTCTCCGCCTTTGTCATCCTTGCGCACCTGTCCATCAAGAGCTTTGATCTCGTGGTGGCGCTGACAAATGGTGGTCCGGGCTATTCTTCCACGCTTCCCGCCAACTTCATGTATGAGATGGCCTTCCGCCGCAATCAGATTGGCCTCGGCGCAGCCTCTGCCATGATGATGCTGGCCACTGTGGCCGCGATCATCGTGCCCTATCTTTATTCCGAGTTGAGGGCAAAGCGCCATGGCTGACCCCAAAACACTCCCCGGTGCCAGTGGCAAACGTTATCTGCTTGGCCGTCTCTTCATCTGGACTCTGCTGCTCGCCGCCGCCGTGCTCTATCTGGGCCCAATCTATGTGGTGCTCTCCACCTCCCTGAAGGATCTGGCTGAAATCCGGGCAGGTGCTCTGCTGGACTTGCCCCACGAGCTCAACTTCACCGCCTGGCGCGAGGCCTGGTCCAGCGCCTGCATCGGCGTGCGCTGTGAGGGTCTGCGCCCGTACTTCCTCAACTCGGTGATCATGTCCGTGCCATCGGTGGTGATCTCCACCCTGATCGGCGCCTTGAGCGGATATGCTCTGTCGCTCTTCCGCTTCCGCGGTGCCAACATCATTTTCGCTCTGATGCTGTTCGGCTGCTTCATCCCGTTCCAGATCGTTATTCTGCCCATGGCCCAGACCCTTGGCTTTCTGGGCATTGCCAACTCTATCACCGGCCTGATTGTGGTGCATACCATCTACGGCATCAGCTTCACCACGCTGTTCTTCCGAAACTACTATGTCTCTGTGCCCCAAGAGCTGGTGCGCGCTGCCACCATGGATGGAGCAGGGTTCTTTCGCATCTTCTGGCACATCATGCTGCCGCTTTCCGTGCCCATCACCGTTGTCTCGGTGATCTGGCAGTTCACGCAGGTGTGGAACGAGTTCCTCTTCGGCGCCAGCTTCACCTCCGGGGGAGCGCAGCCGGTGACAGTCGCACTCAACAATCTCATCAACTCCACCACCAGCGTAAAGCAGTACAACGTGGACATGGCCGCCGCCCTCATCGCCGCAGCGCCGACCCTTGTTGTCTACATCATCGCTGGCAGGTTCTTCGTGCGCGGGCTCACCGCTGGCGCAGTCAAAGGCTAGAGGCTCATTTATGGCGACCATATCCATCGAACATGCGTCCAAGTCCTTTGGCTCCACTGAGGTTTTGAAAGACATCTCCCTTGATGTGAAAGACGGCGAGTTCCTCGTCCTGCTCGGATCCTCCGGCTGCGGCAAGTCCACACTGCTCAACATCATCGCAGGGCTGGAACCCATCGCGGACGGTGAAATCCGGTTGGATGGAGAGGTGGTCAACGACGTCCATCCCAAGAACCGCGACATCGCCATGGTGTTCCAAAGCTATGCGCTCTACCCAAACATGACCGTGGAGCGCAACATCGCGTTTGGCTTGGAAATGCGCAGGATCAGCAAAGCTGAACGCAAAGCCGCCGTGCACGAAGTGGCCAGCATGTTGCAAATCGAGCATCTGCTTGCCCGCAAACCAGCTCAGCTCTCAGGCGGTCAGCGTCAACGCGTCGCCATGGGCCGCGCCCTTGTGCGCCGCCCCAAGATCTTCCTGTTTGACGAACCACTTTCCAATCTGGACGCCAAACTGCGCGGCGAAATGCGCACGGAGATCAAGAAGCTCCATCAGACTCTTAAGGCCACCATGGTCTATGTGACCCATGACCAGATCGAGGCCATGACGCTGGCCGATCGCATCGCCATCATGAAAGACGGCATTATCCAGCAGATCGGCACGCCGCAAGAGATCTACAGCAAACCCGCCAACATGTACGTCGCCGGCTTCGTCGGTGCACCGCCCATGAACTTCGTCAAGGTGGATCTGGTGAAGCAAGACGACCAACTCGGCGTCATCCTTCCAGCTGTTCTGAAAGGCGAGCCCAAGGACTACTTCCTCCCGCTGCCAGCTTCAAAACAACTGGAGCCGCGCGAAAACACAAAGGTCATCCTCGGCCTGCGCCCCGAAATGATCACCCACAACGCCTTCGCAGCCCCCAGCACCCCACAGATCGAGTGCGACGTCGAACTCCTCGAACCCACCGGCGCCGACACCCTCTGCCTCCTCCGCCTAGCCGGCCACCCCGCCAAAGCAAGAGTATCCCCCTTGTTCGCATGTAACCCAGGGGAGAGCATGGTGTTCTCCGTTGATATGGAACGGGTATGTCTGTTTGACGGGGAGAGTGAGGCGTTGATTGGGTAGGCCGTCTTCCCCATCATATGATCGCTCAGGAGCTTTCTGAGGGCGTTCTGAAGACCCTGCCAACTCTTGGCGAGATCAGCCTGCCAATCTGCCTTGCCAAGCGCGGCAACCACCATTCGGGTCCGGTGGCCTCACATATCTGGAAGTACTTTGATGGAGAGCAGAATTTCCCGGCCTAGGCGGGTTAGTTGCTAGTTTCTGTTTCAAAATCCGGACAACAAAAAACCCGCCATCTTTGCGATAGCGGGTTTGATATTTTGGTTGCGGGGGCAGGATTTGAACCTGCGACCTTCAGGTTATGAGCCTGACGAGCTACCGGGCTGCTCCACCCCGCGGTAATAAGGTATGTTCTGTGTATTTTGTCGAGATTTTTGTGTGTCTTATTCATGCCCGGCGGCGCCCTACTCTCCCGCGTCTTAAGACGAAGTACCATTGGCGCAGGGGCGTTTCACTTCCGAGTTCGGGATGGGATCGGGTGGGGGCGCCCCGCCATAGCCACCGGGCAGGAATAAGTCACATTATGAACTGGTCTGTTTTGTTTAGTTGAAGCTTTGTTTTTGGATTTAAGCTTTATGATTATAGCTTAATGGGAGTGATCAAGATCGATCGAGCTATTAGTAAGGCTCAGCTTCGGATGTTACCACCCTTCCACATGCCTCCTATCGACGTGGTGGTCTTCCACGGCTCTCAAGGGATATCTTGTTTTGAGGTTGGTTTCCCGCTTAGATGCCTTCAGCGGTTATCCATTCCGTACATAGCTACCCTGCAATGCGGCTGGCGCCACAACAGGTCCACCAGAGGTACGTCCATCCCGGTCCTCTCGTACTAGGGACAGATCCTCTCAAATTTCCTACACCCACGGCAGATAGGGACCGAACTGTCTCGCGACGTTCTGAACCCAGCTCACGTACCGCTTTAATTGGCGAACAGCCAAACCCTTGGGACCTGCTCCAGCCCCAGGATGCGATGAGCCGACATCGAGGTGCCAAACAATGCCGTCGATATGGACTCTTGGGCATCATCAGCCTGTTATCCCCGGCGTACCTTTTATCCGTTGAGCGATGGCCCTTCCACGAGGGACCACCGGATCACTATGACCGACTTTCGTCTCTGCTCGACTTGTCAGTCTCGCAGTCAGGCAGGCTTATGCCATTGCACTCAACGAGCGATTTCCGACCGCTCTGAGCCTACCTTCGCGCGCCTCCGTTACCATTTGGGAGGCGACCGCCCCAGTCAAACTACCCGCCACACACGGTCCCGGATATTGTAGTACCGCGGTTAGATATCCATGAGGACAAGGGTGGTATTTCAAGGATGGCTCCACCCGAGCTGGCGCCCGGGGTTCAACGCCTACCACCTATCCTACACATGTCATCACGAATACCAGTGTGAAGCTGTAGTAAAGGTGCACGGGGTCTTTCCGTCTGACCGCAGGAACCCCGCATCTTCACGGGGAATTCAATTTCACTGAGTCTGTGCTGGAGACAGCGGGGAAGTCGTTACGCCATTCGTGCAGGTCGGAACTTACCCGACAAGGAATTTCGCTACCTTAGGACCGTTATAGTTACGGCCGCCGTTTACTGGGGCTTCAATTCGGTGCTTGCACACCTCCTCTTAACCTTCCAGCACCGGGCAGGCGTCAGACCCTATACGTCGCCTTGCGGCTTCGCAGAGCCCTGTGTTTTTGATAAACAGTCGCAACCCCCTATTCTGTGCCCCCGATACAAAGTTGCCTTCGTACCGGGCTCCCTTCTCGCGAACTTACGGGAGCAATTTGCCGAGTTCCTTCAGCACAGTTCTCTCAAGCGCCTTGGTATACTCTACCTGTCCACCTGTGTCGGTTTCGGGTACGGTCTTAGCGTGGGAGCTATTTCCAGGAACACCTTCACCGCATCTCCAATCCAATAAGGAGATACGATACACGGCATCCGTCACTACCCACTGGCCGGGGAATATTAACCCCGTTCCCATCGACTACGCCTTTCGGCCTCGCCTTAGGGGCCGGCTAACCCTGCGCCGATTAGCGTTGCGCAGGAACCCTTGGACTTTCGGCGAGAGGGTCTCTCACCCTCTTTATCGTTACTCATGTCAGCATTCGCACTTCTGATACCTCCAGCAGCCCTCACGGGTCCACCTTCATCAGCTTACAGAACGCTCCGCTACCGCGCGTCATAAGACGCACCCGCAGTTTCGGTGTATGGCTTTAGCCCCGGTACATTTTCGGCGCGGAGACCCTTATTTAGACCAGTGAGCTGTTACGCTTTCTTTAAATGATGGCTGCTTCTAAGCCAACATCCTGGTTGTTTTGGGATCTCTACATCCTTTCCCACTTAGCCATAACTTAGGGACCTTAACTGGCGGTCAGGGTTGTTTCCCTCTCCACAATGGACGTTAGCACCCACTGTGTGTCTGCCCTGCAGTACTTCCTGGTATTC
>NZ_DS996807.1:440518-460518 GCF_000156235.1 Pseudovibrio sp. JE062 | reverse complement strand
GGGTCGGTAATCATATCTGAGCCGAGCAGCGCTACACCGGTGCCGATGCACAGGATAGAGTTGGTATGGGCAACAGGATTGCCCTCAGCATCCTGAGCCTCAAAGATAACAGGCTCATATTTGAAGTGGTTGCAGAACTGCTCCAGAGCCTGACGATCCGCGTGATTGCTTGGTACAGCGTAAACAACGCGCTCGACATTATCAAACACCATCGCGCCGGTACCTTCGAGAAACTGCTGCTCTTCTTCCAGCTCGGAATAGTCAACGACATCCTGAACCCGGTATTCCGCTTTCAAGAGATCAATAACGTCTTCGCGGCGTTCTTTCCGGCGATTTTCAGCGTGCATTGGATAGATGGTGACATACCCACCAGCATGCGTAGACAACCAATTGTTCAAAAACACTGACTGCGGGGTTTCGCGGGACTTATCTTCAAACAGGTGAACATCTACACCGTGGCGGATCAGTTCATCGGCTGCGGTTGAGATCTCCATATATGCCTGTTCGGCAAAATCAATATCTGCCTGCGCTTCACCAATAAGACTTCTAGAACTGCTCTGCCCTGCATCTTTGCTTGTACTGAAAAACAAAGGGCGGATCATAACAACGGCGGAAGGGGCCTGAACGGATCGGAGAGTAGGTCTGTGAATCGTCATTGGTTCTGCTTCTTATTTGATGAGTTACACAGTGCACCATTCATCGGGCGCAGATTTTTCTTTTGGGAGGATTGGCGCGACTGTCTTTGTGTGGCGACTTCGCTTTTTTCTTTTTGGCTGCTCACCTCCTCCAAGTGATTGCCAGCCAGTTTTCTGATTTATCTTTCAGAAAGTACGCACTAAAAAATATATAAAATTGTGTAAATATTGAGGCATTACATAAAACAACCCTAGAGTCAGATCTTCAAATACCTGTGATTACTAAAGTTAGGTCTTTAATTTCATTAGCTTATGGAAAATCTCAGCTGAGTTAGGGAGGATTACGAACTAGACGGTTTTCATGCGATCATGATGATTGAAGCTACAGGGAATTTGGTTCACTCCTGCCTTAGTGTATGGCTTGAATGGACCGCACTACATTTGAACCGGACAAAAACATGCATGCTCTGATCGTCTATTGCCACCCCAACACTGAGAGTTTCAGTAAGGCCGTTCTTGAACAGGTGGTGACGACGCTCAACCACCAGCAAATCAGCTTTGATGTGATTGATCTTTACGAAGATGATTTTCAACCTGTTTTGACAAAGAGCGAGCTGGACAACTATCTGGACACTGCGCAGAACCAGCAGGGCATTGAGCATCATATTGACGCTTTGAAACGGTGTGACACACTCATCTTCATTTATCCGACCTGGTGGTATGGGCTGCCAGCAATGATCAAAGGATGGCTGGATCGGGTGTTTGTGCCGGGAGTTGCCTTTCGGCTCACCGAGGAAGGCGCGATCAAGCCAAATTTGCAGAACATTAAGAAACTTGCCGTTTTTACCACCTGCGGGGCTCCAAGATGGCTTAGTTTTCTGATGGGTACTCCCGGCAAAAAGACCATTTTGCGCGGTGTACGTTTGCTTTGCAGCCCTTGGGTGAAAACCAGATATGCGGCACACTATAATATGGACAGCTCGACGGATACCTCGAGAAGCCGCCACTTGAAGGTGATTGAACGGAAGACCCGAGGCCTTTGCAAAGCCTAGAGAACAGCCCTCATCTCTGCTCATTCATCAGGTATACATGAGGGCAACCGAATAGTGAGGTGCTTGTCATGTTTCCTCGACGCTATTGGATGGATTTCAAGACAACGGACTTTGAGAGTATCGATCCTCAAAGGACGATAGCGATCTTGCCGACGGCTTCTGTGGAGCAGCATGGCCCTCACCTGCCCCTTGGTGTGGACACCTATATCAACCAGGGCATGCTTGAAACGCTTTGCGCCCGGGCACCGGAAGCCCTGGACTTTCGCATTTTGCCGCTGCAATGCATCGGGAAATCTGACGAGCACATCCATGCGCCCGGTACACTATCATTGCGGGCGGATACCGCCGCCAAGCATTGGATTGATGTTGGCACTTCTGTTGCGGCTTGTGGCATTCGGAAGATGGTAATTGCCAACTCCCATGGAGGCAATCTGGATCTGATCGGGATTGTTGCCCGCGAGCTGCGCATTCGTAGCAAGATGCTGGTTGGGAAATGTCTTTGGTCCAGTTTTGGCGCTCCGGAGGGCATGTTCAGCGAGGAAGAGCTGAAGTTTGGTTTGCATGGTGGAGATGAGGAGACCTCTCTCATGCTGCACTTCCGGGCGGATCTTGTTGATATGCAAAGAGCGCAAGATTTCCGATCTTCTGCGCAGGATCTGGATGAGAACGCCCGTCTTGGCCCAACCGGGCTGCCATCTTACGGGTGGATCGCCTCTGATCTGAACCCGCACGGCACGGTGGGTAATGCGGCTAACGCGAGCTCAGAAAAAGGGCGCTTGACCGCGGAACATCAGGTCGATGGATTTATTGGTTTTCTGCAGGAAACAGCGGACTTTGATATTAGCCGGTTTGATTGAAGGGTCAGTTGTGCTGAACTCTTATAACGTCAGTGCTCGTGACTGATCCGTGTTTTGCATTTTGAGTTGTCGACAGGACTGCCACCTCTGGAGTCGAGCTATGCCATTTTTGAGAGTGTGTTTGATTTTTCTCCTTACAGTTTTTGCTATGCCGACTTTGGGCTTTTCGCAGGAAGCTCTGAGCCTTTCCGGTGGTCAGCGGTGGCTTGTTTTTGCCAGCAGGCAGGATGCCACTGAGGCGGTGCAGTTGGCGGAAGGTTATAAAGATGCTTTGCAGAGCACTGCTTATGAAGACAAAGTTCGCGTGGTGCGATCGGACAATGGGTGGTTTGCCGTTGTGGTTGGCCCAGCACACTTCAAGAGCATTCGGCTGGCCAGAGCGGAGTTCGACACCGTACTGCCGGAAGATGCCTACCTCTCCCGGGGGCGGCGATATGTTGAAACGGTATGGCCTGACAGAGACCGGCAGTTCGATGAGTTTGAAAATCAGGCGCATTTTACGCTGGAGCTGGAAAAACTGCGGGTGAATGCGGACCTCATTGTTGAGCAGACGGACCCCAATGATGCGTTTTCGAAGAACTCCCACGTGCGTATTGCTGGTTGGGTTGGACGTGACAAGGTGTTTTCGTTTGAGACTGAGCCAAGTTACTACCCCGAATATGGGCAGAGCGTTGAAGTGATCCGGCTCGCCAATGAAACAGAGTTGCCGCAGGTCGTTATTAAGCGCTTTACGGGAGGCGCTCATTGTTGCGTGGAGCAACATATCATCACGCAGGACCGAAATGGTGGTTGGGCCATGGTTCAAGGAGCCGTGCTGGACGGGGCTTATGGCTATAGCTTTGAGGATCTGGACGGTGATGGCAGCGTTGAGCTGGTGCGCTCAGACAACAGCTTCCTTTATCTGTTTGCGCCCTATGCGGGGAGTTTTGCACCGCTGTTTGTTGAGAAGCTCTCCTTCGATGAGATTATGGATGCGAATCTGGATCCGGCTTATCAACCAGCATTCCGCAAGGAGTTGGCCTACTTGGAAGAACGGGCTCAGTCAGATCCGGCGCTGTGGGGAGAGAACGGGTTCCTGGCTGCCTGGGCAGCTGTTCGTGCGCGTTTGGGAGAAGGCATGGCGGCGATTGACGAGGCAACCGAGAAGAGCCGCGGGGATGAGGATGATTTTCGCAAATTCGTGTGCCCGGATGGCTCACCAAGTTCTGCCTGCGACTATGAGAATGCAATTGCCCTGCCGTTTCCGATTGGTTTGACGGTGCATCTGATTGAGCAAGGGTATTTGCCAGTTCGACCGCGGCCTTAAGCTGCCTTACCTGAACGCTATCCCGGGCCACATGGCTTCGACGCGGCGGAGTTTGTAGAGGAAGTGTTCCTCATCGCAGTAGCCGGTGTTGCGCTCCATCTTCATGGCAAAAACGCCGGAGAGGCCGAAGGGGGCCAGTACGGTGAACGTACCACTGGCCTCGAGGCGAACGCCGAGGGCGTATGTCTGGACGGGGTCACGTACCAGCGCCTCTGCGGTGCAGGTGACGGGCGTGCCGTTGCTCATGCTGTCTTTATCGTGATGGACAACATGGCCGGCCTGATTGGACAGATGCACCTGATAAGGGCCGGCGCTGAGGACTTGGCGGATATGGCGCAGGTAGGTGGCTTCTTTTTCCAGCGCCTGATCGGAGGGATCGTAATAAGTGATGTAGAGCTGGTGGTTGCCTGCCATGGCGGGTTTGCCCCTGAGCGCTGTCCAGAGTGGCCAGGCGATGGAGGGGCCGGAGATGCACCAGTCCGGAAGGCGGAGGGATCGGATGCCTTTCATGGCGGCGATCAAGTGGGCGTTGGAGCGCAGGATCAGTTCAAGGAGGCGTGTGCGTTCGTCTTCGCTGGTCACTTGAGGATCCGCGAGGGCTGCCTGGTCCAGATACTCCAGGTTGGCATTGGCCAAAGCTGATGGACGCATTAATTTCGGCATTGCCTTGATAACGCCTGCACCGGTTACTTCCTGAACATCGGGCGCTGAACAAGTGCGCTGGTGATGCTCGACTTCCTTGAATTTGCGCAGGTCCTTTTTCAGGAACCGGTGATTGGCTTCCGGGGACATGCTCTACTCTTTCTAACTACTAAAAGATTCCAATGAGATAATCCATTGGTGGGTTGGGGGTTGGTAAACAATGTTGAGGATCAATTTTGCGGAGGTCACCAGCATGGGGGCTGGAAGATGCTTGCGTAGGGGCTGAGAGAGGTACGCTGTTTTAAACGGATAGTTGGGAATGTGGGTATTTCTGATGGGGTAAGGGCGTCGTAGCAGATGGCGGAGTTCGTTGATTTAGGGGGGGGGGAAAATGCTCAGGTTACCATGGGACGATTGTAAGTTCGGGCCAGTGTTTGGTGAGGCGGGTGGCTTTTTGGGTGAAGGTTTGCTGGTTGGGCAGGACCTTGTTGGGGAGCATCTGCATCTGGAAGATGGGCTCCAACCCGAACGGGGCTTCGATTTGCAGGCGGTCGTCCTCGTGCAGGCGGGCGGCGACGGAGTGGGTTGTGGAGGCGTAGTAGAGGAGCGATTCCAGCGAGCAGCCGAGTTTAGGGTAGTCCATGCCGAAGTGCTTGGGGAACCAGAGGTGCACGCGGGCCTGATTGCGGATTTCGACCGGAAGGCCCAGCGGCTCACAGGCTTTGGTGAGCTGCTTGATGACGCGGTCTTCTGCTTCGTAGGATGTATCGGAGTCATCATGATAGATCAGGTCGTAATCCTTGATGCCGTGGCCTGCGTCCCTGCCCGTCAGTGCATTCCAGACGCTTTGGTAAATTGCGCCGGAGGCGAGCCAGGCATCTGGCAGCCCCGCATCACGCAGGATTTTCAGCAGATCATAGAGGGCGGTGGAGCGGATGACCTCTTCAATAAAATACACGCGCCCCTGCTCACCTGCGCCATGGTGAACAGGGGAGACACGTGTTGGCAAGGAGGGGATCTTCTCCTTGGGAGTGAAAGTGCCGGATGGGGTAGAGGTCGCAGAAACTGACATGGACATGATTTTCGTTTGAAAGAGATCAAGCTGCGAAGACTGCCGTTACGACTCGCCCTCAGAAACCAGAACTAAGAGTGAATTAATTTAGTACATAACGGGAACATTATGATAATCTACCACCCAAATCAATCCATGCAAATTTGGGGCTTGGCTACCCGCGAAAATTGACAGGTAGATTCGCCAAGGGTTTGTGCGGGGTGCTTTAGACCCACGAAGATGTGGATAGCAGAAACTGCATGACCACCTTATTTTTGACTGGTTACGCAGCGCATTTCACCCGAAGGTCCAGTTCCCTTGCATACGTATTTGTGCGAGATGCTCCCGAACCGCAGATTTTCCTTGAGATTTGGTGGCATTGGGCAGTAAACCGATGTCGCGCAGCCTTTCGACCACACGGAGCATGAAGATGACCGAGACCCGCCTGACCATTAGACGGCCTGATGACTGGCACCTGCACTTACGTGATGGCGACATGTTGAAGTCCGTTTTGCCATCAACCTCGGCAAACTTCGGACGCGCGATTATCATGCCCAATCTGGTACCGCCTGTAGTCACCAGTCAGGATGCTGCTGGTTACCGGGATCGCATTCTGGCAGCGATGCCAGAAGGCCACGACTTTACCCCGCTCATGACGCTTTATCTCACCGAGACCACGGATGCAGATGATCTGGAGCAGGCCGCCAAGTCTGGTCTGGTGACAGCCGTGAAGCTTTATCCTGCTGGCGCGACAACCAACTCGCAGAGTGGTGTACGCGACTTTGACAAGGTGGCTGGCGTTCTGGAGCGGATGGCAGAGATAGGTCTGCCGCTTCTGGTGCATGGCGAAGTGACCACACCGGACGTAGACATCTTTGACCGTGAGGCGGTGTTCATTGAAACTGTGCTGGACCCGATCCGCCGCAAGTTTCCTAAGCTAAAAGTGGTGATGGAACACATCACGACAGAAGAAGGCGTCAACTATGCCAAGTCTGGCGGTGACAATCTGGGCGCGACGATCACCACGCACCACCTGATCATCAACCGCAATGACCTTCTCGTCGGTGGCATCAAGCCTCACTTCTACTGCCTGCCAGTGGCGAAGCGTGAAAAGCACCGTCTTGCACTGCGGGCCGCGGCGACCTCCGGTGATGCACGGTTCTTCCTTGGCACAGACAGTGCTCCGCACCTTGACCAGAACAAGCTGTGCGAGTGTGGTTGTGCGGGCATCTTCTCTGCGCTCAACACCATGAGCTGTCTGGCGCATGTGTTTGAAGAGGAAGGTGCGCTCGACAAGCTTGAGGCATTCGCCTCGCTCAACGGCCCGGCGTTTTATGGCATGGCGCCCAACACAACCACCGTTGATCTGGTGAAGACCGATGAGAAGGTTGTTTACCCGCCGAACATTCCGACGCCGGAAGGGCCGGTGACCCTCTTCAATCCGGGATTTGATATATTCTGGAAGGTTGAGAACGAGAAATAAGTTTCAAAGCAGTTTGCACCTAATATGGCCGGGGCAAACTGCTTTTTTTTGATGTGAACGAGGGCGGCATCTGCACCAGATCCCCGCTCGTGTTTCAGATCTTTGTTTGTGCGCGTATTCCTGAGAGCCGAAACAGCTTTTCGGGAGCACGCTCTAAACCACCTACTGTGACTTGAGGGACAGCGATGTTTTCCAATTCTTTTCCTGACCGCGAAGTGATGGCGGAACTGACCGCAAAAATGCTCATGGAAATCAAGGCGGTGAACTTCCGTCCAGAAGAGCCGTACATTCTGGCTTCCGGCCTTGCGAGCCCGGTTTATATCGACTGCCGCAAGCTGATCTCCTACCCGCGCATTCGTGGCACCCTGATGGAGTTTGCTGTAGCAACCCTGCTGCGTGATGCGGGCTTTGAGAAGTTTGATGCGATTGCAGGTGGCGAGACTGCTGGCATTCCGTTTGCTGCATGGATTGCAGACAAGATGGCCCTGCCGATGCAATATGTTCGCAAGAAGCCAAAGGGTTATGGCCGTGATGCGCAGATCGAGGGTGACATCCACGAAGGGCAGAACGTGCTGCTGGTGGAAGACCTGACCACCGATGGCGGTTCCAAAATCAAGTTCTGTGAAGCACTGCGCACAGCTGGTGCTGAAGTGACCGACACGCTTGTGGTGTTCTACTACGACATCTTCCCGGAGACGAAAGGCAAGCTGGCAGAGCATGGTGTGAACCTGCACTACCTTGCCACCTGGCACGACATCCTGCGCGTTTGCCGCTCCAATGACTACTTCTCTCCTGAGAAGCTGAATGAAGTTGAGAAGTTCCTCAATAACCCACTGGAATGGTCCGCAGCCAACGGCGGCGTCAGCGAGCTTCCGCTCTAAGCAACGCTTCAACTGGCCAACATACTAGTGAAACGCAGGGCTTCGGCTCTGCGTTTTTTTGTTTCCATCACCAACCCAGCGCTAGAAGAGAGACCTTAGCTTCAGATCATCATTGCCTGGCAAACTCTGATTTTCGTATGCCAGATCTCCAGCCTTCAAGAATGGCCAAAACGTTGTGTTCCGTTGATGCGGCATTTGAGATCTCGAGATCATATACACGATCAGTATGCACCGAATGGAAGTCTTGCTCAGCACTTCCAATAGGCCTGTCCGCTCTGGCCAGTTCGCGCTTCTTCAGCGTTTCCAAATCACAGTGAAGCCCCACAAAGTAAACGTCAAAAGGCTGGAGCAGCTCTCTTAACTCCGGCACCCAATCAGGGTTGTCGAGAATATGCTCTACGATCAGATTGTTCCCTGCATGAGCGTATGCCGCTAGCGAAGCATGGAAGCCGTCAAAAAACGATGTCCTCATGTCCGACCAAATGAAATCTTTATTCTTGATGCGTTTGGTCGGCAGCACGCCCCCATCGCGCAGATGATCAATCGAAATGTGCCAGAATGGCAGTTCAATTGCGTTTTGCAGTGATCGTGCGGTGGTAGACTTTCCGCTGCTAGAAGGGCCGTGCAGAAATATGATTTGCGCGCTCATTTCAGCATTCCATGTAAAATTAAAAAAGTAGATGCTGGCTCATCTCAGAAAATAGAGGTCAGTGGCTTAACTCGAGATTGCCTTATGGAGACATTGCAAGTTTTGCAATCCACTGCAAGAGCTTCAGATTTTCCCGCCTGCGCTGCTTTGCCACAAAAGCAACATGAAGCAAAAGCATATGAAAAACAGCGAAGTTTATGATAATTACGCTGATGTAGCTTTTGCCAAGCCAAGCTCTTACGGGACACTCGGGTTCAGCTCGCACTAAAACAACTGGATTTCTTGCAGATCCACTGCGTGCAAAGCATGGGGTTGTGCTGTGTTGAACAGCAGCACACGTGGGGCGCCATTACAAAAGCAAACAAGCGATTCTGGCGGCACGCAGGGAAGAAAATATGCATGTAATCCGACACCTTATGGTGCCAGCACTGCTGAGTACCGGACTAGCCTTTTCTGTTCCTGTTTTCGCGCAGGATTCTGCCACGCCGCCTCAGCCCAAGCCGACTGCTGCTGCCCAGCAATCGCAATGGTTTCCTGAAACAGATCTGAAGCTGCATCCGCGCGTTATCTCCCGCCAACTGCCCAATGGCATGCGCTATCTGATGGTGCAGAGCCAATCACCGAAGAACCAGATTGAAGTTCGCATGGCGGTTGATGCTGGCTCTTCTCTTGAAAAAGCACCGGAACCGGGCACGGCACACTACCTTGAGCATATGGCGTTTAATGGTTCCACCAATGTGCCAGAAGGTGAAATGGTCGCCTTGCTGGAGCGTGAGGGACTGGCTTTTGGTGCCGGAACCAATGCAACAACCACGCTGAACACCACGACCTATCGCCTGTCCCTGCCCTCCGCCGATGCTGAGCTGTTGGATACGGCCCTGTTCATCATGCGTGAGACAGCCAGTGAGCTGACGCTTTCTGACAGTGCGATTGATCGTGAGCGCGGCGTTGTTGCCTCTGAAATTCGCGGCAATTACGGGCCGGGTTATGACGCGATGGTTTCCCGTTTTGCCTTCCTTTATCCGGGCGTCAAATCACGCACCCTGCTGCCAGTGGGCACCATGGAAGGCATTGATGCCATGGATCAGGCCACGCTGCACGATTTCTACCAGAATTACTACACACCGGGCAGAACCACTCTGGTGGTCACCGGTGACATTGATGTGCAGGCAACTGACGCTGCTATTCAAAAACACTTTGCGGATTGGAAGCGCCCTGCCAATGCCCAGGAGCTGGACAGCAAAGAGCCTGATTTCGGCACACTGCAGGTGGCGCAAGAACCACGTGCAGCAATCTTCGTTGAGCCTTCTTTGCCAACCGTGGTGAGCCTCTATCTGGTCAAGCCATCTCAGGAGCGTGTCGACAACCTGCAGACCCGCATTGATAACGCTGTGCGCGGTATCGGGATCAGCATTTTGCAGGAGCGCCTGCGTGATGCAGCGCTTGCATCTCACGACACCATGGTGAGTGCCGGAACAAGCTACTATCACGAAGATTTTGCGGACACGATTGTTGCCAGCGCGACGCTTGCCACGGACAAATGGCAGGAAGGCTTTGCGCT
Organism: Pseudovibrio sp. JE062; assembly: GCF_000156235.1. Lineage (NCBI taxonomy): Bacteria > Pseudomonadati > Pseudomonadota > Alphaproteobacteria > Hyphomicrobiales > Stappiaceae > Pseudovibrio > Pseudovibrio sp. JE062. Next base: position 450,401 of record NZ_DS996807.1, on the reverse strand, counting down.
GCTGGAGCAGAAGCTGCGCCAAACCCTGGCTTATGGCGTGACACAGGAAGAAGTTGATCGCCAATTGGTGGACCGGCTCAATTCTTTGGAAGTTGCCCTGAAAGCAGAAGAGACGCTTCCAAACCGGACCATTGCCAATATTCTGGTGCGTGATGTGCTCAATGAGCGGGTTACCACCTCATCCGCTGATAATCTGGCGTTCTTTAAAGAGCACTTTTCTGACTTGAAAGCGGCGCGGGTTTCTAAGGCTCTGCTGGAGCTTTGGGACAACGCAAAGCCGAACCTTTTCATGACCACCGCTGAGGCCATTCCAAATGCGGAGGAGACGCTTCTTTCTGTGTTTGCAGAAAGCCAGAAACAGCCGGTTGCTGCTTTTGAAGCCAAGGCTCTGAGCAGCTTTGATTATGAGAGCTTTGGTGAGACAGGCAAAGTGGCTCAGCAGACCATCAGCAGTTTTGGTCAGATCCGTTCCTACACCTTTGAAAACGGTGTGGTGCTGAACTTCAAGCAGACGGATTTTGACAAGGGCAAGGTGTTTGTTTCGCTGCATACCGGCCACGGTATTGAGGATCTGCCTGCTGACAAAGATGGTTTGGCAGGGTTCTTCCAGAGCGCGTTCATTGTTGGCGGGCTTGGCAAGTACTCGGTTGCGGATCTGGACAAGGTTCTTTCCGGAACGCAGGTTGGTGTTGGTCTTTCCTTTGGTGAGGATGGTATTTCTGGCCAGTACAGCACGACGCCGGACGATCTGAAGCTGCAGCTGCAGGTGATTGCGGCGTATCTGACTGATCCGGCTTATCGTCCTGAGGGCGCGGCGTTTTACAAGAAGAGCCTGAAAGAAGCCTACAAGCACTCCCGCATTTCACCGGAAGCTGTTCTGGGCCGTGAGTTCTCACGCATTCTCCATGGCGGCGACAAGCGTTGGGGCACTGGCACCGAAGAGGAGCTGTTGCAGCGGAATTATGAGGAGCTGAAGCCGATCATCAGCCGTATTGCGCAAAACGGGCCGGTGGAAATTGGCATTGTGGGTGATCTGGAGGTTCAGGTGGCGCTTGATGCGGTTGCCGAAACCTTTGGCGCTTTGCAGCATACCTATGAGGTTCCAGCACACAGCTATGCGGCTGGCATTGCGTTTCCTGATGCGCAGGCGGTATCGCTGACCCATGAGGGCGACAAGGACGCGGCGCTGTTGCAGTATTACTGGAAAACCAGTGACGATGCAGACGCGGCGCAGAGCTATACCCTGCAGTTGCTGCAAGGTGTGATGGAGCTGCGCTTGCGCGATAAGCTGCGTGAGGCGATGGGGGCCTCTTACAGCCCGTATGCTTTCAACCTGAACTCCAACACAATCAAAGACTTCGGCTACATTGGCCTGTCCAGCTCACTCAAGGTAGACGATGTTGAGCTGGCGGAGACGGTGTATCAGGATATCGTCAAAGGACTACAGGTGGCGGACAACATCACCGAGGATGAGCTGCTGCGCGCGCGCCAGCCGATCCTAGAAGCGATGAACAACGCCGAGCACAGCAACGGGTTGTGGTTTGAGCTGGCCAGTCAGGCTGTCAGTTACCCGGAAGCGATCCAGCGCTATCAGGATTACACGAAGATCCTGAAGCAGATTACACCGGAGGATCTGGTGGTGGCTGCCACAGATTTCCTCGTGCCAGAGCGGAACGTGACGCTGAAGATTTTGCCGGAGTAAGGCGAGTTGAAAAAACGCAGGGTTTGGGCCCTGCGTTTTTGTTTGGTGCTGACGGTTTATATGGCTTGAGCAAAGGCGGGTTCGGCGCTGAAGCTGAGGGTTTCGCCGTCGGCGGGGATCAGGAGTTTCTCGCTCAGGCCTGCTTTTTGGGCTAGCTCTCGCAGTTGGGGGCGGGTGACCGGGCAGTGGTTGATGGCTTCCAGGTGGTTGGCGATCACCTTTCCGGGGGCAATTCTGATGAACTCCATGATCTCATCCAGCGACATGAGGATGTCCTTGCCGATGTCCAGACTGGCGTTGCCTGCTGCGACGACGGCGATATCCGGTTTCAGCGTTTTGAGGCAGTGGCGGACGTCTTTGGAGAGGATGGTGTCACCGGAGATGTAGAGGGTGGGGGCGCCCGGGAGTTCCAGAAAGTAGCCGACACCCGGCCCCATGAACCTTGCAATCCAACCGTAGCCATGGATCGTCGGGATTGGCGTGATGAAGCCATCGAAGAACGGCTGGCGCTGCTCGTCTTTGAGGGGAACTGTGGGAATGCCTCGCTTACCGATGAATGTTTCATCATCCAGACGGCAGAAGACTGGGATTTTCTGAGACAGCAGGAACTTCTTGGCGGCGCCGTCCAGATGATCGGAATGGCCCAGCTGGCAGTGGGTGACCAAGGCGGCGGTGATGCCTTGCAAATGGTCTTGCACGACATCAGGCAGCGGGACCATAGGGTTCCGGCGGCTCTTGTGACGGATGAAGCTGTAGCTGGGGAGCGAGCCTACTTTGCCCAGCATGGGGTCCACCAGAATCTTGTGCTGTTCATGCTGGATGATGAGGGTTGCGTTGCGAAGAAAGTGAAGTTCCATCCTGACCTGCCGCTCTTAAAACTCGTCGGTATCTCCTGATCCTAGTTTTTGACGTGAAAGCTGATATAGTCTGACTAGACATAAATCATACATAATCCGCCAAGTGAGACCTGAGCATGCCTTCCACTATAGCCATTTTGCTGCTGGAGAACTTTCTGGGGCTCGCGGCCTTTGGGTCGGCGGACATGTATGAGACCGCCAACGAGATCGCCAGGGTGCGCGGTGACGAAGGGGCGCCGTTTGCGGTGAAGACTTACTCGCTGGATGGTCAGCCAGTGCGATCCTCCAACGGCATTCTGGTGACACCAGACGGTTCACTTAAAGACATCACCGCTCCGGATGTTGTTTTTCTGCCGGGCATCGGCACCGCAACAGCTCCGCAATGCACGCTCAACACCAGCTGGTTTCAGGGTGTTGCAGAGACACTTCAGCGCCTGTCTCAGGGCGGTGCAATTGTTGCGGCGAGTTGCACAGGCACGTTTTTGCTGGCGGAGGCCGGATTGTTGGATGGTAAGAAGGCAACCACGACCTGGTGGAAGCAGAAGGAGTTTTCATCAGCCTATGACGATGTTGAGCTGGATGGCGATGAGATCCTGATCGATGCGGGCAATGTGATTACCAGCGCAGCGGGAACATCTGCACTGGACCTTGCACTCTACCTGATTAAGCGGCTGAAAGGCCCTGCCCTTTCCCGGCTGTGCGCACGGTTTATGGTACTGGAGGAGAACCGCGGCTCTCAGCAGCCCTTCATGATCCCGTGGCATCAGAAGACGCGGGATGAGACGATTGAGCGGGCGGATCAGTGGGTGCAAAACAACCTGTCTTCCCACCCCATCAAAGTGCAGGACATGGCGGCTTTTCTCGGCATGAGCACCCGCAGCCTGTTGCGCCACTTCCAGCGCAAGCTTTCATTGTCGCCACAACAGTTCATCCTGAACATTCGCTGTGAACGGGCCAAGTCTCAGCTGGAGTATACGAACACTGCCATCGCGAAAATCGCAGAGGTGCTGGGGTATTCCGACGAGAATGCGTTTCGTCGGTCCTTCCTCTCACAGGTGGGCGTATCCCCGGCACAGTACCGGCAGAAATTTCGCAGAGAGGCTTATTAGTCGCCGGAGGACTTATCCGGCACGACAGCAACTGCGTCGATTTCAAACTCGATGATTTCAGTCGCCAGTGCCGGGACTGGAATTAATGTGCTGGCTGGTGGGCTTGCACCGAAGATTTCACGGCGTTTCTTGTTCACGTAATCCAGTCTGTCTTGATTGATGCCTTTGACCAGCACCGTAATTTTCACAGTATCTTCAACACTGCTGCCAGCGGCTTCCAGCGCTTTGATGACGTTCTCAAAAGTGCGATCGACCTGATCTTCAAAAGTGTTGGACCCATCTTTATCAATACCAACCTGCCCGGCTACATAGACCATGCGGGTGTCGGGCGCGACGACAACGATCTGCGAGTAACCAGAGCTGCTTGAATCTGACAGGGTGTCTGGATTGATGATGGTTTTCTGATCTGAACCTGCCGCCAGTGCAGAACCGCTGAACAGGAGTGCGGCACAAAGGCCAAGCGCTTTGCTGGTGAGTTTCATAGGGTACTCATTCTTTGATTTTGAAGTCATTCGTGATGGAGAGCCAAGCCCGGCTCTCCAAAACGCGTAACTGAACTGTTGCAAACTACTTTTTGCCAGCTTTGCCTTTTGGCGGAGCTTTGGGCTTTGGCTCTTCTTTGAAGCAGGCTTTCATCTTTTCAACTTCAGCCTTCAGCTTTGGAATGTCAGAACGAACAGATTTAACCTTGCCGTTCTTGAGGGCTGCGTCGACTTTGGTCATAATTTTGTTTGCAGCTGCTTTGTGCTTGTCAAAATCCAGCTTTTTCTGCGGATCGGCCAGTGTCGCAAGTTTTCCAGAAAGCTTCTTGATTTCTTTGCGCGCATCTTCAACTGCGGCCTGATACTGCTTCTTGCGCTTCGCAATTTCCTCGCTGTTGCCAGGTTGCAGATCCAGCATCACTGTTTTGGCTTCTTCCAGTTCCTCTTCTGCTTCTAGGAACTTGTCCGCCTCCAATGTCTTCAGAGTCTGATCAAGGCCTGCCTTGGCTTCCTCAAAGATATCCTGAAACTCTTCGCGTGCGTTGTCGTCCTGGATCTTATCTTTTTCCTTGCCCAGCTCTTCCAGCTCAGCTTTTGCTTCATCAATCTTGGCGCGCAGCTCAGCAAATGCTTCTTCCGGATCTTTTGCTGAGGAGTAATAAGCCGCCTCCAGGGCGTCCCTCATGAACTCCAGCTGGTCCACCGCATCTTTGAGTGCATCACTTGCACCGCCCCTGCCCGCACCGGCCTGGGCCTTATCGATGTTGCTGTCTACGGCGACGTAGGCCTGATCAAAATATCGCAGCTGTTGTGCCAGATCGCGGTCGAGCTTGGCCTTGCCCTCGATCTCTGATCGTCTGGCGTAGGTGGCATTCAGTGTTTTTCGGAGATAATCAACATGCTCTGCAACTGGCGTTTTGCCATCAATGCGCAGGTTTTCTTTCTTGGGGCGGTCGAAGTTTGTTTTGGGTCCATCCCATTTGAGATTACAAGCGCTTAGGACTTCTTCAACCCATACATCAACCTCTGGAGAGATTGTTTGTTCGTCTACGTCAGACATATAGCAACTCCAGGTCAAAGGCGGTTACTGCTCAAAAATTTTGCGGCATTATGCTTTGCTTCGAGCGATTTGAGTTCAGATTCCCTTGTTTGAGTGAAAACGGTTTGAAGGAGATGCCTCAAGCTTTGAGCAAACTTGAAGTGTTTGCCCCATGAAGCCTTGAGGCTGACTTGAAGCGAGGCCTGCCCTGCCATCTTCAGACCCCAGATGGCTAAAACGCGATTGCACGCTGCAAGAGAACCCTAAGATTTGTGCCCAAGCATCTGCGCAGGCGCGAAAGCCGATGGCTGACGCGATTGGCGACAACACCAGTGCAGCTGTTGATGTGCCTGGTCTGGTGCCGATGACCGCATCAATAAAGGGAAACAAACATGCGACTGAAGTTACTCGCAGCAGCAGTTATTGCCGGTTCACTCGGCTATACCAGTCAACTCGACTTTGCAGAGGTTCCAACGGGCGTCTCTCTCTTCTTTGGCATTGGCAAAGCCAACGCACAGAACCCGCAAATCAATCAGTCCCGACGCGTCGCTCGCCGGACGTCACGCAGAACCTCCAGACGCACCAATTACCGCCAGTCCATCTCTGGCTGCACGCCTTACAACTCCTATTACAATTGCGGCGGCGTTTATTACCGGCCTGTCGTGCAAGACGGTGTGACTGTCTATGTGGTTGTTAATCCCTGATTTTGCTGTTTTGGAGATCTGATATGATGAAATCAGTTAGCACTGCTTTGCTCGGCGTTGGCCTGATGCTTGGGGCCACCAGCTTCCATGCATCCGCGCAGGATGCGGCCAGAGGTGTGTTTCAGGCCTGTGAGCCGGAGATCAAAGCTCATTGCAGCGAGGTGACACCCGGTGAAGGACGCATCTTCGCCTGCATGTACGCCTATGAAGACAAGCTGAGCGCCAGATGCTCTCATGCTATTGATGATCTTGCTGATGCAATGGACTTCCTGTTTGCCAATGCCAATGAGGCTCTTGCAATCTGCGCGCCCGACATTGAGGCACAATGCTCAGAGACCGAAGTCGGCGGAGGCCGCATTCTGACGTGCCTGAATGAAAAGCAAGACAAAGTTGGAGCTGAATGTAAGCAAGTGATTGATGTCTTCAGCGAAAAGTTTGGCTTGAAGGATGACGGTTCCTAATATTCTGAATGCGCTGCTGGGCGAGGTGATACGCTTGCCCAGTCACCCGCTTTCCAGCTTTTTCTAATGAAGAAAACTAAGCCAGCATACTTTCCGCGAAACAATATTATCTGCACGACACATGTTTTATTATAAAATAATGCACGATAAATCTGCCTAATCTATCGATCGCGTCAGAAGACTGATGAATAATGCTTTTTGCATTTATTCCCTTAAAGATAATTCGTTTTTCTGACGCAGCGTCAGTTGATAGAAAAACTGCGTACGCATGATCATTACATAAATTGTGGGAGATCATCGGTAGGAGCCATTTCTGCCGGTCATGGATCATTGTTGCTTGTTGCCTGACCAGTGTTTTGTTCTTCTCTGACGATCTGTGAGCTTTTGACCTGGATGCTGTGACACATGAAGACCACCAGATTGTTTTTTGCGGTTGTTGTTTTCTGGTTTTCCGTTTTTGGTGCGAAAGCCTCCATGCCGGTCAATCCTGACCGACCCTACTCAGAAACCACCTGTTCCTATGCCATTGAACGGTTGAAGGAGGCTGTGGCTGGCAGCCCTTTGCAAAGTCGCAAAGAGCAGCAGCGGACTGTTCAATATGCCACCGAGCAAGTGGAGCGTGCGTGCCTGGAAGATGCTGGGCGGACGGACAAACCACCGAAGCCCCAGCGGAAATGAACTCATTCATCTGAATGTCCATTTTTAAGCTGGAGAACAGAATGACAAATCTCTACGAGACCAGAGATGCCGCAGACGACGCGTCAACATCCTACCGTTTGAGGGACACGGGGCAGGATGCGCAGGGCACTCAAGACAATATCTTTGAGACGGTTCAAGGCACTATTTCCAACGATGGCGACCACGACTGGTACAAGGTTGAGCTGGTCGCCGGGCAGACCTACACCTTTGCGGCCATTGGAACTTTTGATGGCGAGAGCCGATTGGTAGACCCTTATCTGCGCCTGCGCGATGCAGAGGGCAACCTGTTGGTGGAAGACGATGATGGCGGGCCGGGAGCCCATTCCAACATCACCTTTACCGCAACCACCAGCGGCACCTACTACCTTGATGTGGCGAGCTATGGGGAACAGGGAACCGGGCAGTATGGCCTTTCTGTCGTGGAGGGCGACAAGGCTTATTATGATGGCAACATGGGTGCCGGTGCCTTACTTCGTCCGGGGCTTTCGTGGAGTGGGCCGGGCACGCCTGCGACCGTAACCTATGGGTTCCGCGAGAACAACAACGGAGTTGAGGACACGTTTGCCCACGTAACGGATGCGCAGATTGCCGCCATTGAGGGTGTGTTGGCTTCCTACTCTGAGGTAGCAAACATCTCATTTGCGCGGGTGAACCCGGAGGGTTTCACTGATGATGCGACCATTCTGTTTTCCAACTACCACTCCACCACGGATGGGGCTGGTGCTTATGCCTATTACCCGGGTTCGGCAGAGGCTGATGCATATGAAGGAGATGTGTGGCTGAACACAAACAGTGTCTCCACCGACGAGCTGCCGACTGGATCTTACAGCCACTTTGCAGTGATGCATGAGGTTGGCCATGCGGTTGGGCTGGCGCATCCGGGGGATTACAACGCCGGACCGGGTGTTCGCATCACCTATGATGATCATGCTCAGTTCAGACAGGATACGCAGCAGTATTCCGTGATGAGCTACTTTGATGAGAGCAATGCGGACTCCAATCTTGGTTACGGCGGTTTCCCGGACACTCTGATGCCACTGGATATTCTGGCTCTGCAGCAGCTTTACGGCGTGAACACCACCACCCGTGCGGATGACACGGTGTATGGCTACAACTCCAACGCCGGTGGCGTCTATGACTTCTCCGAGGGTATGCCGAGTGCTCTGACCATCTGGGATGCTGGCGGGAATGACACCATCGATATGTCTGGCGCTGGCAAGGTGAACCAGATGATCAGCCTGATCGACGGTTCATTTTCCAACGTGGGCGGCGGCTTGAGCAATCTGGCGATCGCTTATAATGCCGTGATCGAGAATGCCATTGGCAGCGGCGGAAATGACACCATCATCGGCAACGCGGCTGGCAACACGCTGACGGGTAAAGCTGGCAATGACACACTGATCGGCAATGGCGGCAAAGACAAGCTGATTGGCGGAAATGGCCATGACACCCTGCGCGGTGGTTCTGGCAGCGACGTGCTGAAAGGTGGTGCTGGAGACGATACGCTGGATGGCGGTTCCGGGGCGGATAAGCTGATCGCCGGAGCTGGTGACGATACCCTCACCGGCGGTTCTGGCTCTGATAACTTCTGCTTCTTCAACGTGGGTGGCGATGACACCATCAACGACTTTGAACTTGGTAGTGACCTTATCTCCATCAAGAGCCGCATGGCAGAGTTTGCGAACCTGACCATCTTTGATGATGGCGGGGATACGGTGATCACCTTTGGAACCAACTCCATTTCTCTGGTGAACGTGGATGCTGCGCTGCTGAGCGAAAGTGACTTTGCTTTCGTGTAAACAGCCAGATCTGGTCAGTGCCCCTCCAACCCAGGGCACTGACTCAGCTGTTAAGCGATAGCGGGCTCTTTATGCTCCGCCGACAGCATGCCGTTGAACTGTGCAATGGCTTCCTCATTCAGCCCAGCGGCCTGGAATACAGCTGCGGTGAAGGATACAGGTGCCGTGCCCGGAGCGGTGATGATGTTTTGATCTGCGACTGCAGCTGATGTTTGATGAAAGTGCTCTGCACCAGTGTAGCTCTTCACATTTTGCTGCAGAAACTCGGCATTATTTGATGTGTGTGCTACTTCATTAAGCAGGCCCGCTCTGGCAAGTGCCAGTGTGCCACCGCAGATGCCCGCAACTACAACACCGCGCTGATGATTGGCTCGCAGCAGATCGGCAACATCCGGCGCCTGATCGGCTTCCCAATTGGTGCCGCCAACAACAACGATGACGGTTGGTTCAAACGCTCTGATCTCGTCCAGCTTGCGTGAAACAACGGCAGAGAGGCCGCCCATGGACCTTACAGTCCCAGCCTGCGGCGAAAAGAACTCAACCTGCATACCGAAATAAGGACTGCCCGTTCCTGCAATCAGCGCGTACTCCCAATCCGCAAAGCCCTGTGTGAGGATCACTGCAATCTTCGTCATTTCCAATAGCCTTATGTGTAATCCATCCAATGGATCGTCTTAATTTCAATCATTATGTTCACTATATGTTCCAAATCTTTTCCTGACTACCCTTTTCTTCTCAGGATAGCTAAACCGATGCTCCCTCATCCCTTTACGTAAATTCCTTTGATCTGAACTACCACGCCCTTTCTTAGGGATTTTGGAAAGCCTCGAGATGTGCTGCGTTAGTGGTCACCGTCTGGTTGGGGAGGCCTAAATGGGGCAATGGAAACTTCCTGTTCAGGCTGCAATCGCGGCACTGATGATGGGATGTGCCACGTTTGTTGCCTTTGCAGTTGATGGAAAACCACCACAGCATTATCCGGAGCTGGTTGGACAATGGGTAGTGATCAAAAGAGATGCCGTATACTGGCA